>NZ_CP067124.1:630000-1336250 GCF_028553725.1 Paracoccus alcaliphilus | reverse complement strand
CCACGGATGCCCAGCAAAGTGCCCTGCATGCCGTTGCCGACCATCAGCAGCAGAATCCCCAGCAAAAGCGGCCAGGTGGTTTTCAGAACGGTGATCATCTTGCGCCTTCCATCCGGCCCGAACTGCCGTCCCCACCTCTAGCCTGCCGGGACCGCTGCGGCCAGTCCCGCATGCGACCTTCAGGGGATCAGCAGCGACGCATCGCCATAGCTGAAAAAGCGATAACCCGACCCGACCGCATGGTCATAAATGTCCCGGATCCGCTGCGGCCCCATCAGCGCGGAAACCAGCATCAGCAGGGTCGATTTGGGCAGATGGAAATTGGTCATCAGCCCGTCGGTCACCCGGAATTGATATCCGGGATGGATGAAGATGTCGGTGGTGCCGCGAAAGGGCGCCACCCGCCCCCCCGGCACCGCCGCCGATTCGATCAGCCGCAGCGCGGTGGTGCCGACCGCGATGACCCGCCGCCCCTCGTGCCGCGCGGCATTGATCGCGTCGGCGGCATCGGGCAGCACCTCGCCCCATTCGGCATGCATCCGGTGGCTGGCCACGTCCTCGACCTTGACCGGCAGAAAGGTGCCCGCCCCCACATGCAGGGTGACCCGGGCAAAGCCGACACCCATCGCGGCCAGCCGGTCCAGCAACGGCTGATCGAAATGCAGGCTGGCGGTGGGCGCGGCAACCGCCCCCTGATGCCGGGCCCAGACGGTCTGGTAATCGTGACGGTCCTGCTCATCAGGCGCCCGCAGCGCCGCGATATAGGGCGGCAGCGGCATCGCCCCGACCTTTTGCAGCGCCGTGTCAAAGGCATCGCCCTGCGCGTCGAACCGCAGCTGCAACTCCCCCTCGGCAATGCCCGCGACCGTGGCCGACAGCGCATCGCCAAATCGGATCACCTCCCCCTCGCGCAGCTTGCGCAGGGGCTTGGCCAGTGCGCGCCAGCCATCGGCGGCAGGCTCCAGCAGGGTGACCTCGATCCGCGCGACAACCTCGCCCTGCACCGTCTGGCGGTGCCGCTGCCCGGTCAGCCGCGCCGGGATCACCCTCGTGTCGTTCAGCACCAGCAGATCGCCGGGCCGCAGGATATCGGGCAGATCGCTGACGCGGCGGTCCTCGATCCCCGCGCCCCCCTCGGCCAGCAGCAGACGCGCGGATGTGCGCGGCCGCGCCGGACGGGTCGCGATCAGATCGGATGGCAGGTCGAAATCGAAATCGGACAGTTTCATGGGCCGGGCTTCTGCGCCGCCGCAGAGACCCAGTCAAGCAGCCGTGATTATCCAAGTATAAAACTCGGGCTTTACATCTCTGACAGAATCCCTAGGTTATGCCCATCGAGGAGAGGCACCCATGATCGTTTGCCATTGCACCCAGATCTCGGACCATGAGATTCACGCTGCGATCGAATGGATGCGCACGGCCGACCCCGATACGATCATCACACCGGGCAAGATCTACCACGCACTTGGCAAGCGCGCCGATTGTGGGGGATGCATGCCGCTCTTTCTGGACACGATGCGCCATTGCGATAGTCTGGGCGTAGCCCCGCCAATTCTGCGGGCCAAACCAGCTATCAAGAAGGACAGCCAGGATGAAGGGCGACGCAAAGGTCATCGAATATCTCAACGCCGCGCTGCGGTCTGAACTGACGGCGGTCAGCCAGTATTGGCTGCATTACCGTCTTCAGGAGGACTGGGGCTATGGGCGCATCGCGGACAAGTCCCGCGCCGAATCGATCGAGGAAATGAATCACGCCGACCGGCTGATCCAGCGAATCATCTTCCTCGAAGGCCACCCCAACCTGCAAAAGCTTGACCCGCTCAGGATCGGACAGAACCTCAAGGAAACGCTGGAATCAGACCTTGCCGGCGAACATGACGCCCGCACCCTCTATATCGAGGCGCGCGATCATTGCGAAAGCGTCGGCGACTATGTCAGCAAGGCGCTGTTCGAGGACCTGATCTCGGACGAAGAAGGCCATATCGACTTCCTCGAAACCCAGATCGAACTTTACGACACCATCGGCCAGCAGAATTACGGGCTGCTGAACGCCAAACCCGCCGATCAGGCGGAATAGGTTCCGTACCCATCTTTGGTGTTCAAATATCCTGGGGGAAGCCTTGAAGACCCCGTCGAGGGGTCTTCAAGGCTGGGGGCAAAGCCCCCCGCCACGCCGAACCCGATCACGCCCGGACAGGATCATGGACGGACCCGGTCAGCCCAGCCAGTCGCGGGCCAGTTCCGGCAGATCGGCGAAACGGGTCAGCAATGCCTCGGGCGCCAGCCGCGCGATGGCCTCGCCCTCGGGCCCAAAAGCGACCAGCGCCACCGGCACCCCGGCGGCTGTCGCGGTCTTGCGGTCGGTTTCGGTATCGCCCACCAGAAAGGACGAGGCCACCTGCCCGCCTGCGCCCTCGACCGCGGCGCGATAGGGGCGCGGATCAGGCTTGCGCACCGGCAGCGTATCGGCCCCGATCAGCGCGGCGAAACGATTCCGCACCCCCAGTTGCCGCAACAGCGTCTCGGCCAGCGCCTCGGGCTTGTTGGTGCAGACAGCCAGCGTATGGCCGTCACCCGCCAGCGCCTCCAGCGCCGCCTCGACCCCGTCATAAAGCCGCGTATGCACAGCGATGCCGCTGGCGTAATGATCCAGCAGCCGGGGATAATCCTCGTCCACGGCACCGGGCGGCAGCAGGTAATCCGGCCCCAGCCGTCCAAAACCCGTCTGCAACATCGCCCGCCCGCCGTGAAAGGCGATCAGCGCATCCTCTGCCGGGTCCAGCAGGCAACCAAGGCCGCGCGCCTGAAAACAGGCATTCGCCGCCGCGATCAGGTCCGAAGACGTATCCGCCAGCGTTCCATCCAGATCGAAGACCACCGTTCCGGCCATGTCTGCCCTCCGTGTAATGATCCGAAAACAAAGGTGAACATTCTCACCCTTTCGCCCAAGGCATTCCCCGATTAGAACGCCGGGCAAGGAAACGAAACCGGTAATGAGGCAGGCATGGCAAAGAACCCGGTCGCAATCGTCATTCTGGCCGCCGGACAGGGCAGCCGGATGCAATCGGACCTGCCCAAGGTGCTGCACCGGCTGGCGGGCGTGCCGCTGGTCGGCCATGCGCTGGCGGCGGCCCGCAGCCTCGATCCCGAACAGATCACCGTCGTCGCCGGTCACGGCGCCGATCAGGTCCGCCGCGCCGTCGCCGGGCTGGAACCCGACGCCCGCATCGTGCTGCAAACCGAACAGCTGGGCACCGGCCATGCCGTGCGTCAGGCCCTGCCCGAACTGGAGGGGTTCGAGGGCAAGGTGATCGTGCTCTATGGCGACACCCCCTTCATTGGCGAGGATACGCTGGCAGCGATGGCCTCGCACCCCGCCGATATCGTCGTGCTGGGCTTCGAGGCCGAGGATCCGGGCCGCTATGGCAGGCTGGTGGTGACCTCTCGCGGGCTGGAACGGATCGTCGAATACAAGGACGCCGATGCCGCCACCCGCAGCATCGCGCTGTGCAATTCCGGCGTGATGGCGCTGGACGCGGCCCTGCTGCGGCAATTGATCGTGCGGCTGGGCAATGACAACGCCTCGGGCGAATACTATCTGACCGATCTGGTCGAACTGGGCCGGGCCGAGGGCCGCCGCGCCGATGTCGTCACCTGCGACGAAGAGGAAACCCTGGGCATCAACACCCGCGCCGAACTGGCCGCGGCCGAGGCCGCCTTTCAGGCCCGCGCCCGCCGCGCCGCGCTGGATGACGGGGTGACGCTGTCGGACCCGCAAACGGTCTGGTTCGCGCTGGATACGGTGATCGGCCGCGATGCGATCATCGGCCAGAATGTGGTGTTCGGCCCCGGCGTCACCGTCGAATCGGGGGCCGAGATCCTGCCCTTCTGCCATCTGACCGGCTGCCATATCTCGGAAGGCGCCACGGTCGGCCCCTTCGCGCGGCTGCGCCCCGGCGCGGAACTGGGCACCGATGCCCATGTCGGCAATTTCGTCGAGATCAAGAACTCGGTGCTGGATGAGGGCGTCAAGGTCGGCCATCTGACCTATCTGGGCGACACCCATATCGGCGAGCACAGCAATATCGGCGCCGGAACCATCACCTGCAACTATGACGGCGTGATGAAGCACCGCACCGAGATCGGCCCGCGCGCCTTCATCGGCAGCGACACGATGCTGGTCGCGCCGGTGCGGATCGGAGCGGATGCCATGACCGGTTCCGGTTCAGTCATTACCGAGGACGTCGCGGATGGCGCGCTGGCACTGGGCCGTGCGCGTCAACTTACCAAGCCGGGACTGGCGCTGCGCCTGATGGAAGCCCTGCGCGCGAAAAAGGAGAAGCGTTGACATGTGTGGTATCGTCGGCATCCTGGGCAATCACGAGGTTTCGCCCCAGCTTGTGGATGCGCTGCGCCGCCTTGAATATCGCGGCTATGACAGCGCGGGCGTCGCCACCATCGACGCAGCCGGACGGCTGGACCGTCGCCGCGCGGTGGGCAAGCTGATCAATCTCTCCGACCTGCTGGTGCATGAACCGCTGACCGGCCTGACCGGCATCGGCCATACCCGTTGGGCCACCCACGGCCCGGCGACCGAAGGCAACGCCCATCCCCACCAATCGGGCAAGGTCGCCGTCGTCCATAACGGCATCATCGAGAATTTCCGCGAACTGCGCGAGGAACTGATCGCGCTTGGCCTGCATCCGCAATCGCAGACCGATACCGAGATCGTCGCCCTGCTGACCGCCCATCATCTGGATCAGGGCATGGACCCGCTGGCCGCCACCCGCGCCACGCTGGCCCGGCTGCATGGCGCCTTCGCGCTGGCCTTCCTGTTCGATGGTCAGCGCGATCTGATGATCGCCGCCCGCAAGGGCAGCCCGCTGGCCGTCGGTCATGGCGAAGGAGAGATGTTCATCGGCTCGGACGCGGTGGCGCTGTCGCCCTTCACCGATCGCATCACCTATCTGGAGGATGGCGATCACGCCGTGCTGACCCGCGCGGGCGTGACCATCCATGACGCGACGGGTGCGCTTGTCAGCCGCCAGACCGGCCGCATCGACGTGGGCGCGACCGCCATCGACAAGGGCGGTCACCGCCATTTCATGGCCAAGGAAATCGCCGAACAGCCAGTGGTGCTGGGCGACGTGCTGAGCCACTACGTCAAGGAGGACCGGATCGTCCTGCCCGACGGGCTGGATTTCAGCACCGTGGACCGGCTGTCGCTGGTCGGCTGCGGCACCGCCCATTACGCCGGTCATGTCGCGAAATACTGGTTCGAGACGCTGGCCGGCCTGCCCTGCGACATCGACGTGGCCTCCGAGTTCCGCTATCGCGAACCGCCCCTGTCGCCCGACAGCTGGTTCATCGCCATCAGCCAGTCAGGCGAAACCGCCGATACGCTGGCCGCACTGCATTACGCCAAACCGCGCGTGGCCCGCAGCGTCGGTCTGGTCAATGTCGGCACCTCGGCCATCGCCCGCGACAGCGATGTCGCCCTGCCGACGCTGGCGGGGATCGAGGTCGGCGTGGCCTCGTCCAAGGCCTTCACCTGTCAGCTGGCCGTTCTGGCGGTGCTGGCACTGAAGGCCGCCCATGACCGGGGCCGGATCGACGATGCCGCGCTGGCCGCCCATCTGGCCGATCTGCGCGCGGTGCCGGGACTGGTGCAACAGGCCCTGGGCCTTGCCGATGCCTGCCGCCAGCAGGCCGACTGGCTGGCACAGGCGCAGGATGTGCTGTATCTGGGCCGGGGCGCGCTGTTCCCGGTCGCGCTGGAAGGCGCGCTCAAGCTGAAGGAGCTCAGCTATATCCACGCCGAAGGCTATGCGTCGGGCGAACTGAAGCACGGCCCCATCGCGCTGATCGACCGCAATGTGCCGGTGGTGGTGCTGGCCCCGCGCGACGCGCTGTTCGAAAAGACCATCTCGAACATGCAGGAGGTCATGGCGCGCCACGGCCAGATCCTGCTGCTGTCCGACGCCGCAGGTATCAGCGAGGCATCCGAAGGCACGCAGGCCACCCTGACCCTGCCCACAGGCGGTGGCGCCTTCGCACCGATCATCTATGCGATCCCGATGCAATATCTCGCCTATCACACCGCCGTCGCCAAAGGCACCGACGTCGATCAGCCGCGAAATCTGGCGAAATCGGTGACTGTGGAATAGTTCGTGTCCGCCCCGGAAGCATTTGTGAAATAGTAACAGGGTTCGCTCTTGGTTGTTCAGTCCCGGTGTCTGGTGGAACGAATCTGGGTGGATCTGTCTGGCTCTGAAGCCCAGATCTTGCGGATGCATTCGTAGGGCGTGAGGGCCGCCCCGGATCCGCCATCGGTTCAAGGACCATGGCTGGCGAGGGTCTTGAGCCTGCGCGCGAAGTTGCAGGCGGCCATGACGTCGGCGAGATGGGTCCCCAGTTGGCCGACGTCATGGTGCAACCTCGGGACAGCCCCCCAACAACCCGGACCCGGCTATCCCCGCCCGCGATAACCCGGCACGCCCTGATCGGGCAGCCACAACCCCTCGGGCATCGCACCGCTTTGCCAGAAGACGTCGATCGGCATGCCGCCGCGCGGAAACCAGTATCCGCCGATGCGCAGCCAAAGCGGCGACAGAAGCGCGGCCAGACGCTTGCCGATACCCACGGTGCAATCCTCGTGGAAGGCGCCGTGATTGCGGAAACTGCCCAGATACAGCTTCAGCGACTTCGACTCGACCAGCCAGTCGCCCGGCACGTAGTCGATCACCAGATGCGCGAAATCGGGCTGGCCGGTGATCGGGCACAGGCTGGTGAATTCCGGCTGGGCAAAGCGCACGGCATAGACCTCGCCCGGCTGCGGGTTCGGCACCCGCTCCAGCACCGCCTGATCGGGATGCTGCGGCAGCGGGGTTTTCGCGCCCAACTGGGTCAGCGCGTCGGTATAATGGCTCATCTAAGGCTCCTGTTTTGACCGGGTGGGCTGCGACCGGGCGGCTGACATAACAGCCGCCCCCCTCTGCGTCAAACCGGCACTTGCACGCGCGACCCCGGCGGCCCACCTTCAGCCTAAGACCACACAGAAGGCCCGGCCACGCCATGATCCCGCCACGTTTCCTGATCTCCGAGGACGATATCGACCGCGTCGTCCGCATCTTCTATGCCGCCATCCGACGGCACGAGGTTCTGGGACCGGTCTTCGCCGGTCACGTCACCGACTGGCCAGCGCACGAGGCAAAGATCGCCGGTTTCTGGCGCCGGGCGATCCTTCATCAGCCGGGCTATGACGGCAATCCGATGCAGGTACATCTGGCGGCCGGCGATGTCCGCAGCCAGCACTTCCCGATCTGGCTGGCGCTGTTCGACGAAACCCTGCGCCGCACCGTCACGCCCGAGGCCGCCGTCGCATGGTCGGCCCTGGCCCATCGCATCGGACGCGGGCTGCGCATGGGGGTCGAGGATATATCAGAGCGCAACCGCCAGCCCGGCCCGCCGATCCTGCGCTGACGCTCAGCCGTGATCGCGCGGCGGGCGCGGGCGATAGACCGGCAGCTTCCAGCCCCATGTCAGGCTGCCCGCCCGCAGACCCCAGACAACGACCGCGCCCAGTATCAGCGTCTGGGGCAGGGCCAGCCCCAGATATTCCAGAACCACCGCCACCAGCGCGCCGCCAAAAGCCGCCGTCAGGTAAAGCTCGCCCTGCTTCAGCACCAGCGGCACCTCGTTGCTGACGACATCGCGCATCAGCCCGCCAAAGGTGCCCGTCACCACGCCCATGATGACGGTGATGACCGGGCCGAACCCGGCCTCGCGCGCCGCCGCAACGCCTGCCGCCATGGCCACCGCCAGCGCCAGACTGTCCAGCCACAACAGCCATTTATAGCGGCTCTCGATCAGATGCGCGGTCCAGAAAACGACCATCGCCGCCGCCGCGGCCAGCAGCACATAGGCGGGCTGCGCCACCCAGAACACCGTCTCGCGCCCGATGATCAGATCGCGCAGAGTGCCGCCACCCACAGCGGTCAGCGCCGCCATGAAAACAAAGCCCACCAGATCCAGCTGCGCCCGGCTGGCCACCAGCGCCCCGGTCAGCGCAAAGATCAACACCGCCCCGTAATCCAGCACCGAGATCAGCGCGGCCGGATTGATCTGGTCCCACAGGCTCATTTGAAGGGTGCCATCCCGGCGCGGGCCAGTTCGTCGGCGCGCTCGTTCTCGGGGTGGCCGGCATGGCCCTTGATCCATTCCCAGATGACCTCGTGGCGGCGCTGCGCGTCGTCCAGCCGCTGCCACAGATCGTCATTCTTGACCGGCTTGCGCGCGGCGGTTTTCCAACCGTTCTTCTTCCAGCCATGAATCCACTGGGTCACGCCGTTCTTCACATAGGCGCTGTCGGTGGTCACGGTGATCCTTGTCGGCCGGGTCAGCGTCTCCAGCGCGGCAATCGCCGCCATCAGCTCCATTCGGTTATTGGTGGTCATGGCCTCGCCGCCCTGAAGCTCTCGCTCCTTGGCCACGCGCTCGCCATCCATCGCCCGCAGCAGCACGCCCCAGCCGCCGGGGCCGGGATTGCCGCTGCACGCGCCATCGGTCCATGCAAACAGTTCCGTCACGCCAGAACAGCCCCTGTCGCCATCGGCGGCCACGGATTATCGCCCGTCAGGGGCATCGTCTCAGGCTGCATTTCCCATCCCGTCCGCGCAAGACCGCCAAAGGGGCGGCGTCCGGGCGGGACTATAGCCAAGCGGGTGGAACGCTGCCAGCGCAAGCTGGTGGTATGACGCGATTACGCGGGCTTGGGCAGATAGGGGATCGAGCCCGCCACATCGGTATCGTCGATCAGGCGGAAATGACTGATCGAGCCCTCCTGCCGCGCCTTGCCGAACGGCGCATATTCGGGGTCATTGGCAAAGGCCAGCGCATCGTCGCGCGACGGAAACTGGATCAGCGCGATCAGGGTGACGTCGGTGGGCGTGCCCTCCAGCGTCTCGATATTGCCGCTGCGCGACAGATAGCGGCCATTATGCCGGGCGGCGATGTCATGCACCCTTGCGGCGTAATCGGGTATCCACGCCTCATCGGTGACTTTCACCTCGGCGATCAGAAAGACGGTCATGTCGGTTATCCTCCCTTTGGCGCGGCAGCCCGCCCGCGCAGCATAGAGGCGAGGGCACCGCCACCGCAATCATGCAAAGGACGCAAAATCAGGCCGATTCGCGCAGCACGCGGGGCACTTTGAATTCGACATTCTCCTGCGCGGTCTCGACCACATCGACGGTCACGTCGTAACGTGCGCGAAAGGCCTCGATCACCTCGTTCACCAGCACTTCGGGGGCGCTGGCACCGGCGGTCACGGCCACGGCGCGCACCCCGTCCATCGCCCGCCAGTCGATCTGGTCGGCCCGCATCACCAGTTGCGAATAGGCGCAACCCGCCGCCCGCCCGACCTCGACCAGACGTTTCGAATTGCTGGAATTGGGCGCCCCGATCACCAGCAGCGCGTCGATCCTGTCGGCCACCGCCTTGACCGCCGCCTGCCTGTTGGTGGTGGCATAGCAGATATCTTCCTTGGCCGGGCCGCTGATTTGCGGGAAACGCGCCTTCAGCGCCTCGACGATTTCGGCGGTATCATCGACCGACAGCGTGGTCTGGGTGATGAAGGCCAGCCGCTGCGGATCGCGCGGCGCAATGGTCGCCACATCCCCGACCGTCTCGACCAGAATCACCTCGCCCTCGGGCAACTGGCCCATCGTGCCCAGAACCTCGGGGTGACCGGCATGGCCGATCATCACCAGTTGCAGCCCTTCGGCATGGTGGCGGGCGGCCTCGACATGAACCTTGGTGACCAGCGGGCAGGTCGCATCGACATGGATCATGTTGCGGCGCTGCGCCTCGGCCGGGACGGATTTCGGCACGCCATGCGCCGAAAAGATCACCGGGCGGTCATCGGGGCATTCATCCAGTTCCTCGACAAAGACCGCGCCCTGCGCGCGCAGCGAATCGACCACGAACTTGTTATGCACGATCTCGTGGCGGACATAGACCGGCGCGCCCCATTTCTGCAGCGCCATCTCGACGATCTTGATCGCGCGATCGACACCGGCGCAGAACCCGCGCGGCGCGGCAAGATACAGGGTCAAAGGCGGTTTCGCATGTTCCATGCCCCTGCCCTAGCGCGGACGCGCCCGCCAGTCCAGCACCGCACGGATCAACTTCGCGTCCGGGATCCGGTCAGCCGGCCAGCGCCAGCAACCCGTCCACGTCCAGATGTGTCTCCAGATGCGCGGCCAGATCGTCCAGCGCCTGCTGAACCCCCGCCGCGTAACCGGGCGCCGACGCCACGCCCAGCCGCGCCAGCCAGGCCGCGCGGAAGCCGTCATCGGCGAACAGCCCGTGCAGATAGGTGCCGCTCACCCGGCCATCGGCACTGATCGCGCCATCCGCCCGGGGGATATGGGCAAAGGGACGCGCGCAGTCGGGGCCCGAGGTGCGGCCCATGTGGATCTCGTATCCGGTGACTTCCTGCCCCAGCGCGCGGCCCTGAACGCGGGTCAGGCGCTTCTCTGCCGCCATCTCGGTCTGGATATCCAGCAGGCCAAGGCCCTCGGTCTCTCCTGCCGGGCCGTCAAAGCCCATCGGGTCGCGAATCACCCGGCCCAGCATCTGATAACCGCCGCAGATGCCCAGCACATGCCCGCCGCGCCGCAGATGCGCGGTCAGGTCGATATCCCAGCCCTGCTGCCGCAGAAACGCCAGATCGCCGCGCGTGGATTTCGTGCCCGGAATGATGACCAGATCGGCATCGCCCGGAATCGCGCGGCCCGGCCCCAGCATGGTCAGACGCAGCCCCGGCTCGGTCGCCAGCGGGTCCAGATCGTCGAAATTCGCGATCCGCGACAGGGTCAGGCACACGACATGTGCGCCCTGCCCGCCCCCGCCGCGCAGGTCCACCGCATCCTCGGCGGGCAGGCGATGCGCGCCGGGAAACCACGGCACGACGCCAAAGCCACGCCAGCCGGTGCGTTCCTCTATCATCCGATAGCCATCCTGTAACAGCACCGGATCGCCCCGGAACTTGTTGATCAGAAAGCCCCGGATCATCGCCGCATCGCCCGCCTCGATCACCGCCCGAGTGCCCACGATCTGCGCGATCACCCCGCCCCGGTCGATATCGCCCGCCAGCACCACCGGCACGCCCGCCGCCCGCGCGAATCCCATATTGGCGATGTCGCGCGGGCGCAGATTGACCTCGGCGGGGCTGCCCGCGCCCTCGACGATCACCAGATCATGCGCGGCGCGCAGGCGGGCGAAACTGTCCAGCACACCCTGCAACAGCTGCGGCTTCAGCGTTGCATAATCACGCGCCTGCGCCCGTGCCACCGCACGGCCATGCAGGATCACCTGCGCGCCGGTATCGGTTTCGGGCTTCAGCAGCACCGGATTCATGTCGGTCGCAGGCTCCAGCCCGCAGGCCAGCGCCTGCAATGCCTGCGCGCGGCCGATCTCTCCGCCATCCACCGTCACGGCGGCATTGTTCGACATATTCTGCGGCTTGAACGGCGCGACCGACAGCCCACGCAGCCGCGCCGCGCGGCACAGACCGGCCACCAGCAGCGACTTGCCGACATTCGAGCCGGTACCCTGAATCATCAATGCGCCTGCCGTGGGGTTCTTCATTGGACACTCGGCTTGCCATCATCTGCATGGATGACTAGATAGGCCCGTCCGAAAGTGAAAGGCCGAATGCCGTGGAAAACGTCGTCCTGACCATCCATCTGATCCTCGCGGTGCTGCTGACCGGCGTCGTTCTGCTGCAACGCTCGGAGGGTGGCGGCCTTGGCATGGGTGGCGGCGGTGGCGGCGGTGGTCTGATGACCGGCCGTCAGGCCGCCAATGCCATGACCCGGCTGACCTGGATTTTCGGCATCGCGCTGTTCGTGACCTCGGTGGCGCTGACGGTGATCGCCGCGCGGCAGACCTCGACCGGCTCGATCATGGACCAGCTGGGCATGCCGGCGCAGCAAAGCGAAGACAGCAGCCCGGCGATCCCGACCTATACGCCCCCGCCCACGACCGGCGGCGATCCGCTGACGCCGCCCTCGCCCGAGGCGGCGAATGGCGCGGCGCAGACCCCGGCGCCTGAGGCACCCGAGGCCGAGGCCATCACCCCGCCCGCCGCAGAAACCCAGCCGGAACCGGCACCTGCTGCCGAACCGGCTGACGCGGAAACCCCGGCCACGCCCCCCGCCCAAAGCGGAAACTAAGCCGATACCATAATTTGGGGCGGATATTATCCTGCCCCACATCAGCTTGCGGTCCATTGCGGCCACGGGGCGAATCGACTATATCTCAAGTCCCGTGATGCAGGTCGTCCGACGGCCCGCAAATTTCGAATCATTGCAGCTCACGGGGACCTTTCATGGCGCGTTATATCTTCATTACCGGTGGCGTGGTCTCAAGCCTTGGCAAAGGGCTTGCCTCCGCGGCTCTGGGCGCGCTGTTGCAGGCCCGCGGCTACAGCGTCAGGCTGCGCAAGCTGGACCCCTATCTGAACGTCGATCCGGGCACGATGTCGCCGTTCGAGCATGGCGAGGTCTTTGTCACCGATGACGGCGCCGAAACCGATCTGGACCTTGGCCATTACGAACGCTTTACCGGCGTCAGCGCCCGGCGCAGCGACAGCGTGTCCTCGGGGCGGATCTATTCCAACGTGCTGGAAAAGGAACGGCGCGGCGAATATCTGGGCAAGACCATTCAGGTCATCCCGCACGTCACCAATGAAATCAAGGACTTCCTTGCCATTGGCGACAATGAGGTCGATTTCATGCTGTGCGAGATCGGCGGCACCGTCGGCGATATCGAGGGCCTACCCTTCTTCGAGGCGATCCGCCAATTCAC
The DNA here is from genome assembly GCF_028553725.1 of Paracoccus alcaliphilus. NCBI lineage: Bacteria > Pseudomonadati > Pseudomonadota > Alphaproteobacteria > Rhodobacterales > Paracoccaceae > Paracoccus > Paracoccus alcaliphilus. The sequence goes on along the minus strand of NZ_CP067124.1, from coordinate 1,323,377 downwards.
CCATGAACGCCCGCGCGGCGAATGTATCCTGATGCATCTGACGCTGCTGCCCTATCTGACCGCCAGCGGAGAGCTGAAGACCAAGCCCACCCAGCACAGCGTCAAGGAATTGCAATCGATCGGCCTTGCGCCGGACGTTCTGGTCTGCCGCAGCGAACAGCCGATCCCGGAAAAGGAACGCGCCAAGATCGCGCTGTTCTGCAATGTCCGTCCCGATGCGGTGATCCCGGCCTATGACCTGAAAACGATCTATGAGGCGCCGCTGGCCTATCACCGCGCCGGGCTGGATCGCGCCGTGCTGGACGCCTTCCAGATCAGCCCCGCCCCGCGCCCCGATCTGGCCGTCTGGGAGGATGTCATGGACCGGCTGGACAATGCCGAAGGCGAGGTCAGGATCGCCGTGGTCGGCAAATATACCCAGCTTGAGGACGCCTATAAGTCGATTGCCGAGGCGCTGACCCATGGCGGCATGGCCAACCGCGTGCGGGTCAAGGCCGACTGGGTGGACAGCGAAAAGCTGGAAGGCGAAGGCGCGCATCTGCTGGACGGCTATCACGGCATCATCGTGCCCGGCGGCTTTGGCGAGCGTGGCACCGAGGGCATGATCACGGCCGCGAAATATGCCCGCGAAAAGGATGTGCCCTATCTGGGCATCTGTCTGGGCATGCAGATGGCGGTGATCGAGGCCGCGCGCAATCTGGCCGGCATGCCCGATGCCGGGTCCGAGGAATTCGACCACGAAGCCGGGCAGACCCGCTTTACTCCGGTGGTCTATCACCTGAAGGAATGGGTGCAGGGCAATTACAAGGTGCAGCGGCAGGTCGGCGACGACAAGGGCGGCACGATGCGGCTGGGCGCCTATACCGCCGTGCTGGCGCCGGGGTCGCGGATTTCCGAAATCTATGGCGGCGCGGCCGAGATGGAGGACCGCCACCGCCACCGCTATGAGGTTGACGCGAAATATCGCGAGGCGCTGGCGGATGCCGGGCTGGTGTTTTCCGGCATGTCGCCCGATGGCAAGCTGCCCGAGGTGATCGAATACCCGAATCACCCGTGGTTCATCGGCGTGCAGTCGCATCCCGAACTGAAATCAAAGCCCTTTGCCCCCGCGCCGCTGTTCGCAGGCTTCATCCGCGCCGCGATGGAGGAAGGGCGGCTGGTCTGACCCGCCGGGGTTGACCGCAGGGGCGCCGTGCCTTCAGCATGGCGCCACCCGTGAAAGGATCGCCCCCATGCGTCTCGCCGTGATTTTGCCGATGTGCCTTGCCGCCAGCGCCCTCTGGGCCGAGGGCCCCGAAATGCACATCGTCGAGGATCCCACCCTTTTGCCGCCCGAAGTGCAGGAAACCCGCGACGCGCTGATCGCGGTCGCCCGCAGCGGCGATATCGAGGGGCTGGGCGACATCATCGAGGCGCAGGGCAGCACGCCCACGGTCAGCTTTGGCCTGCCCGATGATCCGGTCGCCTGGCTGGCAGAGGCATCGGGCGATCCCGAGGGGTATGAGATTCTGGCCATCCTGCAAAACGCGCTGGAAATGCCCGCCGCCGTTCTGGGCAACGAGGCCGAGGGGCAAAGCTATGCCTGGCCCTATCTGTCGCAGATGGACCCGAACGAGTTGACGCCAGCGCAGCAGGTCGATGCCTATCGTCTGGTCCCGGTCGAGGATTTGCAGGGTTTCCGCGATTTCGGCGGATGGATCGGCTGGCGGGTCTTTATCGGCCCGGATGGCGAATGGCAGGCCTTGGTCGCGGGCGATTAAGCCACCCGCGACAAGCCTTTTTCCCGCCGGATCATTCGTCCTCGGGCACCTCGCGCGGGGGGCGTCCGATGATATCGCGCAGGGCGTCCAGCTCGATGAAGTTGTCGGCCTGACGGCGCAGGTCGTCCGCGATCATCGGCGGCTGCGACCGGATGGTCGAGACAACCGAGACCCGCACCCCCTGCCGCTGCAATGCCTCGACCAGAGGCCGGAAATCGCCGTCACCCGAAAACAGCACGGCGTGATCCATCCGCGGCGCCAGCTCCAGCGCGTTCACGGCCAGTTCGACATCCATGTTGCCCTTGACCTTCCGGCGCCCCATCTGATCGGTATATTCCTTCGCCGGTTTGGTGATGACGCAGAACCCGTTGTAATGCAGCCAGTCAACCAGAGGGCGAATGGGGGAATATTCCTCACCTTCCATCAGGGCGGTATAGTAATACGCTCTCATCAGCTTGCCGCGCCGGTCGAACTCCTGCCGCAGCAATTTATAATCAATATCGAACCCCAGCGATTTCGCGGCGGCGTAAATATTGGCGCCGTCGATGAAAAGCGCGAGTCGATCATCCTTGTAAAACATCATTCGTTGCCTTCAATGAGACGCTGTCCCGTAAAACATGCCTCGGTGGTTTTATGTGGGGCCCGCATCAGCCCAGGAAGAGTGTAGAGCAAGCCATGAACAATCTTAACTTGTCTTTTGGGATCATGGCGATGGGGGCAAACCTTCCATCCGAATGTGGCGATGCCAAAGACAACCTCCTTGCGAGCCTGACCATACTGCATACTGAACCAGACATTTCAATCCGGGCTGTAAGCCGTTTCTGGCGCAGCCCCGCATTTCCTGCCGGATCGGGGCCTGATTACGTCAATGCGGTCGCACTGTTTGAGACGACGCTGGATGCCCGGCAGATTCTGGCGGTTCTGCACCGGCTGGAAGCGCGTCTGGGACGGGACCGCAGTCTGGGCCGCTGGTCCGCCCGAATCGTCGATCTGGACCTGATCGCACTGGACCGGACAATCCTGCCTGACGAATCGACGCTGCGCCACTGGATCGGGCTGCCTTTGAAAACACAGATGCGCGAGGCGCCCGACACGTTGATCCTGCCCCATCCCCGGATGCAGGACCGCGGCTTCGTGCTGGCCCCGCTGGCGGAAATCGCGCCGGACTGGCGCCATCCGCTGACCGGGCACAGCACGGTGCAGATGCTGGCTGCCCTGCCCGCCGATGCGCTGGCCGGAATGGCCCCGATTCGTGGCTGAAATTGCGACCTTACCTTGACATTTCGTCAAAGCGCCATCAGTTATCCCTCTTCGCCCCGGATATCCGATTCGAACCCCATAGGTGATTCATGGCCCGCGTAACGGTTGAAGACTGCGTCGACAAGGTTCCCAACCGCTTTGATCTGGTGATGCTGGCCGCGCATCGCGCGCGTGAGATCACTGCCGGCAGTTCGCCGACGGTTGACCGCGACAACGACAAGAACCCGGTCGTCGCGCTGCGCGAGATCGCTGATGAGACCCAGCCGGTGGACGATCTGCGCGAACGCATGATCGAATCGACCCAGACCCAGATCGAGGTCGATGAGCCCGAAGAAGACGCGATGGCCCTGCTGCTGGGTGCCGAGATCGATCATCCGAAACCTGCCGAGGAAGAATCGGAAGAACGGATGCTGCGCATGATGATGGAAGCCAGCCAGCGCGGCTGAATGGAAACGCAAGAGGTCTTCGGCCAGGAATGATCGACGTCGAAGACCTGATCGCGCTTGTCCGCAACTATAACCCCCGCTGCAATGCCGGGCTGATCCGCGATGCCTATGAATACGGCATGCGGATGCATCAGGGGCAATTCCGCCATTCGGGCGAGCCCTATTTCACCCATCCCATCGCCGTCGCCGCCATCCTGACCGAGATGCGGCTGGACGATGCAACCATCATCACCGCCCTGCTGCACGACACGGTCGAGGATACCCGTTCCACCAAGGAAGAGGTCTCAGCCCTGTTCGGCGCCGAGATCGCGGAGCTGGTCGATGGCGTCACCAAGCTGACCAATCTGGAACTGAGCAGCGCCCAGTCCAAGCAGGCCGAGAACTTCCGCAAGCTGTTCATGGCCATGTCCCGCGACCTTCGGGTGATTCTGGTCAAGCTGGCCGACCGGCTGCACAACATGCGCACCATCCGCTCGATGCGGCCGGAAAAGCAGGTCAAGAAGGCCCGCGAAACCATGGATATCTTTGCGCCGCTGGCCGGGCGCATGGGGATGCAGTGGATGCGCGAAGAGCTGGAGGATCTGGCCTTCAAGGTCATCAATCCCGAGGCGCGCAACTCGATCATCCGCCGTTTCGTCAACCTGCAACGCGAATCCGGCGACGTGATCGGGCAGATCACCACCGACATCCGCTCGGAACTGGAAAAGGAAGGGCTGGAGGCCGATGTTTTCGGTCGCGCCAAGAAACCCTTTTCCATCTGGCGCAAGATGCAGGAAAAGCAGCTTGCCTTCTCGCGCCTCTCCGACATCTACGGCTTTCGCATCATCACCCGCTCGGAAATGGACTGCTATCGCGCACTGGGGGTGATCCATCACCGCTGGCGGATGGTGCCGGGGCGGTTCAAGGACTATATCAGCCAGCCGAAATCGAACGGCTACCGCTCGATCCACACCACCGTGTCGGGGCGCGACGGCAAGCGGGTCGAGGTCCAGATCCGCACCCGCCAGATGCACGAGGTCGCCGAAGCCGGTGTGGCCGCGCATTGGGCCTATCGCGACGGGGTGCTGGCCAAGAACCCCTTTGCGGTCGATCCGGCCGACTGGATCGCCAATCTGAACGACCGTTTCGGGGGCGAGGATCACGACGACTTTCTCGAACACGTCAAGCTGGAGATGTATCAGGATCTGGTCTTCTGCTTCAGCCCCCGGGGCGACGTGCTGCAACTGCCCAAGGGCGCCACGCCGATTGATTTCGCCTATGCGATCCATACGCGGCTGGGCAATTCCTGCGTCGGCGCCAAGGTGGACGGCATCCGCGTGCCGCTGTGGACCCGGCTGAAGAACGGCCAGTCGGTCGAGGTGATCGCCGCATCCGGCCAACGACCGCAGGCGACATGGCTGGATATCGTCGTCACCGGCCGCGCCAAGGCCGCCATCCGGCGGTCCCTGCGCGAAGAAGACCGTGACCGCTTCATCCGGCTGGGCCGCGAACTGGTACGCGTCAGCTTCGAGCATGTCGGGCGCAAGGTCACCGACAAGGCCCTGCGCACCGCGGCCAAACAGATGGGGCTGGAAAACGCCGATGAGTTGCTGGCCCGGATCGGCAGCGCCGAGAATTCCGCCAAGGAGGTTCTGGCCGCCCTCTATCCCGATCTGGCCGATCACCCGACGGAATTCGAGGGCGGCCGCCCCATCGCCGGGCTGGAAGCCGACGCGGAATTCACCCGCGCGCCCTGCTGCAATCCGCTGCCGGGCGAACGGATCGTCGGCATCACCTATCGCGGCAAGGGCGTGGTCATCCATGCCATCGACTGCCCGGTTCTGGCCGAATTCGAGGATCACCCCGACCGCTGGGTCGATCTGCGCTGGCGCGAGGGGCGTCATCCGCCCGCCTATTCGACCTTCCTGCACCTGACCATCCGCCACGATGCCGGGGTGCTGGGCCGCATCTGCACCCTGATCGGGCAGCAGGGGGCCAATATCTCGAATCTGGAATTCATCGACCGCAAGCCCGACTTCTATCGCCTGGAGGTCGAGATCGAGCTGCGCGACCGCGAACATCTGCACAACCTGCTGACCGCGCTGGAGGCCGAAAGCGATGTCGCGCAGGTGTCGCGGATCCGCGACCCGGGATTGAAACCCTAGCCGCCCTGCCGCATCCTGTCCGTCCGGCGCTTTGCCCGGCTGCACGTCACAAGTTCAAGGATCGGGATCGTGTTCAAGCGTCGCAATCCCCGCACCTATCGCCAGACCCTGACCGAGATCGTCTATCCGCGCGGCGGGTTCAGGCGGGCGGCGACCTATCTGGCCTATCGGTTGCGGCGGCTGCCGGATCAGCCGCACCGCATCGCGCGGGGCGTGGCCGCCGGGGTGTTCCTGTCCTTTTCACCTCTGCACGGGTTTCACTTCATCGTCGCGGCGGTGGTGACGGTGCTGATCCGCGGCAATGTGCTGGCGGCCTTTGTCGGCACCTTCGCCGGCAATCCGCTGACCACGCCCTTCATCGCGTTGGCATCGGTCGGATTGGGCCGCAAGCTGCTGGGCCTTCCCGGAGAGATGACGCCGCAATTCATCTTTGGCGAATTCGCCCATGCCACCGCCGAAACATGGCATAACGTCGTCGCATGGTTCGGCCCCGGCATAAGCAACTGGAACGGGCTGGCCGATTTCTGGCACGAGATCTTCCTGCCCTATGCGGCGGGCGGCGCGGTGCTGGGGGGGATTGCGGCGCTGCTCTCTCATATGGCGACGGTGCCGCTGGTGCGCCGCTATCACCGGCGGCGCGAAAAGAAGATGGCCGCGCGGATCGCCAGATTGCGCGGCCCGACCAGAAAGCCCGAAGCGGATCAGTAACCGCGCGTGCGATCGACCAGATGCAGCAATGTTTGGCCGCGTGCGGCGCGGCGCAGGTTCTCGGCCACCACCACCGCCCCGGTTTCGGGCCGCGTCTCGGCGGCGATATGGGGCGTCACCGTCACACGCGGATGCGCCCAGAACGGGTGATCCTTCGGCAGCGGTTCCTGGTGGAACACGTCCAGCACCGCATGGCCCAGATGGCCGCGATCAAGGCTTGCCAGCAGCGCCTGATCGTCCAGCAACGTGCCGCGACCGGGATTGATCAGCCACGCGCCACGCGGCAGGGTCGCCAGCCGTCGCGCATCCATCAACCCCCGCGTTTGCGGCGTGTCGGGCAGCAGCGTCACCAGAATTTCGGCCCGGGCCAGCGCGATATCCAGATCACCGCCACCCAGCGTCTCGATCCCCTCGACCGGACGGCCAGAGGCGCTCCAGCCCGTTACCCGGAACCCGATCCCGCGCAGCATCGCGGCCACCGCGCGGCCCAATTCGCCCATTCCCAGCACCGTCACGTTACGGTCGCGCGCCAGTGGCGGGGTCACGCTGTTGCGCCAGACGCCGTCCTGCGCATAGATGTCCATCCCCAGATGCGCCCGCATCGCCCAGCCGGTGCAATATTCCGCCATGCCCTCGGTCAGGCCCGGATCGACCATCCGCGCAAGAGGCTGGGTCAGCGTCGGATTGGTCACGATCCTTTCGACCCCGGCCCAGAGGCTTTGCACCAGCCGTGCGTTGACATAGGGCGACAGATCCTCGATCTCGCCGCCGGGGGCATAGATGATCGCCTCGATCTCGGCCGGATCGCCGTCGCGGGTCAGCTCGATCTCGGGGCAGGTTTTCTGCAGGACGGGCGCCCATTTCGACCAGTTGTGATCGGGGGCGGCGAACAGGACCTTCATGCTTTACCTCGGTCTGTGGACATGCGCGGACTGGACCATGCCAAAGCCCAGCAACAGGATGATCATTGCCGTGCCGCCATAGCTGACCAGCGGCAAGGGCGAGCCCTTGGCGGGCAGCATCCCCATCACCGTGGCCATGTTGATGGCGAAGTAAAGGAAGAACGTCCCGGCGATGCCGATGGTCATCAGGCTGGCGAAACGGTCACGATTGGTCAGCGCCGAATAAAGGCAGAAGCCAAGGATCAGCAGATACAGCGTCAAGAGCGACGAGGCCCCGATAAAGCCGAATTCCTCGGCCAGCACGGTAAAGATGAAGTCGGTATGCTTTTCCGGCAGGAAGTTCAGCCGCGACTGCGTACCCTGCATGAAACCGCGCCCCGACCAGCCGCCCGATCCCAGCGCGATCTGCGACTGCATGATGTTATAGCCCGCCCCCAGCGGATCGGCGCTTGGGTCCAGAAAGGTGTCGATGCGGCGGAACTGGTAATCGCGCAGCAACTGCCAGTCGGTGCCCCGGCTTTTCAGCACCGTGGTCACCAGCCCTACGACCATGCCGACAATCACGCCGAAATACCACAGCGAGACCCCGGCGGCGAACATGATGATCGCACCCCCCGCCACCAGCATGACCGAGGTGCCCAGATCCGGCTGCGCCAGAATCAGCCCCACCGGCAGCAGGATCAGCAGGACCGGGATCAGCACCCAAAGCGGCCGCGAAACCTTGCTCAGGTCCAGCCAGTCGTAATAGGCGGCCAGAATCAGCACCATCGAGATCTTCATCAGCTCGGACGGTTGCAGGCGGATCGGGCCGATCTCGATCCAGCGCTGCGCACCCATGCCGATCTCTCCGACCAGATCGACGGCGACCAGCAGCAACAGGCAGGTGACATAGGCAAAGACCGAAATCCCGCGCCAGAACCAGATCGGCACGAAGGCCAGCCCGATCATCGCCGCCATGCCGATGGCGAAACGATACATCTGCGGCTCGGCCCAACGCGAACCGTCGCCGCCCGCAACCGAATACAGCATCAGAAAGCCGATCGAGGACACTGCCGTCAGCAGAAACACCAGCGGCCAGTTCAGATACAGGATCTTGCGGATGCCGGTCGGAACCTGAGCGACCTGATAATCAAGATAGGACATCGCGGCTCAGGCCCGTGACCGGCCCGGCGACTTCGGCTCGGGCGTGTAAAGATGCATGGCGTTGTGGCGTTCCTCCATCGCGGCGCGCTGCTCGGGCGGCACGGCATCCAGTGGCGGCAATCCGTCCGCCAGCGCGAACAGCAGGATATCGCGGGCCACCGGCGCCGCCACGGCCCCGCCGCCGCCGCCATGTTCGACCACCACCGACACCGCATAGCGCGGCGCCTGATAGGGGGCATAGCAGACGAACAGCGCATGGTCGCGCCGGTTCCACGGCAGTTGCTCGTTCGAGATGACGCCGCGGGCGCGTTCGGCGGCGGTGATGTTGCGCACCTGACTGGTGCCGGTCTTGCCGCCCATCCGCCATTCATCGGGCAGGATCCGCATCCGTCGCGCGGTGCCGCGTGCGGAATTCATCACCGCATCCATGCCCTGACGGGCGATGCGCAGGCTGGATTCGGAAATGTCCAGTTCGGGGAATTCGGGTCTGGGCTGCGGCACCCCGCCGATGCTGCGCAGCAATTGCGGCTCGACCGCGCGGCCGCTGGCAATCCGCGCCGTCATCACCGCCAGTTGCAGCGGCGAGGCCAGCACGAAGCCCTGCCCGATCGAGGCGTTCAGGCTGTCGCCGACCTGCCATTCCTGATCATAGCGTTCGCGCTTCCACGCCCGGTCCGGCGCGATGCCCGTTGCCACCGCCGACATCGGCAGATCGTGCCGCACGCCCAGCCCCAGCTTGCGCGCCATGATCGCGATGCGGTCGATGCCCACTCGCTGCGCCAGTTCATAGTAATAGACGTCGCAGCTGTGTTCCAGGCTTTGGATCGCATCGACCGAACCATGCCCGCCCCTGCTCCAGCAATGGAAGCGGCGGCCGCCGACCTCGGTATGGCCGGGGCAGTAAAAGCGCGTCCCGGCATTGATGACGCCCGCCTCCAGCCCCGCCATCAGCGTCACCATCTTGAAGGTCGAGCCGGGCGGATAGACCCCCTGCACCGTCTTGTCGGCCAGCGGGCGGTGATCGTGGTCCATCAACGCCCGGTAATCCGGTCCCGAGATGCCGCGCACGAATTTGTTGGGGTCGAAACTGGGCGACGAGCAGATGGCCAGCAAGTCGCCCGTCTGCGTGTCCATGACGACCGCGGCGGCGCTTTCCTCGCCCATGCGCTGCGCGGCATAGTTCTGCAACCGCGCATCGATGGTCAGCTGCACCGTGGCGCCCTGCTCGCCCTCTTGCCGGCCCAGTTCGCGCATCTCGCGGCCACGGCTGTTCACCTCGACCCGCCGGGCACCGGCCTTGCCGCGCAGGGCTTCCTCCAGCCTGCTTTCGACGCCGACCTTACCCAGTTGGAACTCGGGCAGCATCAGCACCGGGTCGGGTTCCTCGATCCGTTCCAGATCATAATCCGAGACCGGCCCGACATAGCCCATCACATGCGCCAGATCGCCCGCGCGCGGATAGGCGCGCGACAGCCCGGCCTCCAGCGTGACGCCGGGCAGCGACGGCGCATTCAGCGCGATGGACGAGAACTGCTCCCAGCTCAGCCGGTCGGCCAGCACGATCGGCGTGATGGCGCTGCGCTTGATGAATTCGTCCTGCAATTCGGCGATGCGGCTGTCGGTCATCGGGATCAGGTTCGACAGTTTCCGCAACACCGGCAGCACATCCCCGCCCGCCTCTTCGCGGGTCATGGTCAGGCGGTAATTCTGTTCATTCCCGGCCAGCAACAGCCCGTTGCGGTCGTGGATCAGCCCGCGCGCGGGCGGGATCAGCCGGATCTTGATCGAGTTGCCATCAGCCAGCATCCGGTATTCTTCGGCATGTTCCAGCTGCATGCTGCGCAGCTTCATCCCCAGCGCGCCCGCCACCGCCAGCTGGATACCGCCCAGCATCAGCCCGCGACGCCGGATCGAGCGGCCGCTTTCCAAAATCTCGCGCGCGGATTTCTTCATCACATATGCCTCATCATCTCGGCCTCGGCGGGGGTCGCGTGGCGCAACCCGACCAGCCAGCGCGCCAGCAGGATGACGACGGGATAGGCGGCCATCGTAGCGATGAATTGCAGCGTCACCTGCCACAGCGCCGGAACCGGCAGCAGGAACAGAAACTGCACCACCCGAAAGCCCAGCATCATGCCACCTGTCAGGATCGAGACCCGCAGCCATTCAACCACGAATGGCTGATCGCGCCAACGGGCTTCGCGCAGTCGGGCGGCCTCGGTCCCCAGCAGGACGAACAGCGCCCACAGCCCCGGAGGCCGCATCAGCAGCAGATCCTCGATCAGCACCAGCAGGACGATGACCAGCGCCGGGATCTGGTCGGGCCTGCGCAGCACCCATGCGAACAGCAGGCACAGCCCCAGATCGGCGCCGGGCCAGCCGCTGGTCGCACCGGTGACCGGCAGCATCCGCAGAAACAGCAGCAGCAGCCAGCACAGCGCCACCAGCACGCTGCCCAGAACCGCATGGCGAGAGGCGCCCTCAATCATTGCGGGTTCCGTCCGACAGCGGGTCCGACGCCTGCGCCGCATCCACCGGCGAGGCAGGCAGTTGCGGCCCGATCAGCCCCAGATCGTCGGGCGGGATCAGCGCACCCATATCGGCCAGAGGCTCGGCCCCGTGGGAACGCAGCACCCGCAGGAATTCCAGCCGCTGATAATCGGCGGCCATGCGCAGCCGCATCCGCCCATCGGTCGCCAGCACCACCTGCCCGACCGGCAGCCCCGGCGGGAACAGCCCGCCATCGCCCGAGGTCACCACCCGGTCGCCGGGCCGGACATCATCGGCGTTTTCCAGAAAGTCGAGGAATGGCAGTTGCGTATTGTCGCCGGTCAGCAGCGCATGCTGCCCCGAAGGCTGGATCGTCACCGGCAGCCGTGACGACGGATCGGTCAGCAGGATCACCCGGCTGGTGCGCTGGCCCTGACCGCTGATCCGCCCAACCAGCCCCAGCCCGTCCATCACCGCCCAGCCATCGACGATCCCGTCGCGCTGCCCCACATTCAGCAGCACCGACTGGCGGAAGGCGGTGCCGGAATCGACCATCACCCGCCCCGTGACCGAGGTCAGCGCCGGGTCGATCCGCACATTGTTCTGCGCCAGCAGCTTGGCATTCTGCTGCTCCAGCTGCACGGCGGCCTCTTTCCAGCCGGACATGCGCTGCAATTCGCGGCGCAATTCCTGATTCTGCTCGTAAAGCCGGGCATAGGACTGGAAGCTGGCTGCCATCTGGCCGAATTTCGTCACTGGCACCAGCGCCCATTCAAAGCCGGGCACGACGCGGTCGATCAGCGCATGGCGCATCTGTTCAGCCCGTGGGCTGTCGATGCGCCAGAACAGGAACAGCACCACCAGCAGAATGGCCAGCAGAGCGATCAGGATGCGCCGTAACGGCGTGACGAAATCCGGGCCCTTGCGCGCCATTGGCGAAATCCCCGCGCGGCTGGCCTCAGCTGTCGTAGTCTATGACATGCCGAAGCTGTTTTTCGAATTCCAGCGCCTTGCCGGTGCCCAGTGCCACGCAGCTCATCGGCTGATCGGCAAGGCTGATCGACAGCCCGGTCTGTTCGCGCAGCGCCAGATCCAGTTCGCCCAGCATCGCACCGCCGCCAGTCAGCATGACGCCACGATCCACGATATCGGCGGCCAGATCGGGGGGCGTAGCCTCCAGCGCGACCATCACCGCCTCGACGATGGCCTGCATGGGTTCGGCCAGCGCCTCGGCCACCATCGCCTGGCTGATCTCGATTTCCTTGGGGATGCCGTTCAGCAGATCTCGGCCGCGTACCATGATCGTGGCCCCGCGCCCGTCATCGGGCATCCGCGCCGTGCCGATCGAGGTCTTGATCCGTTCCGACGTGGAATCGCCGATCAGCAGATTCTGGTTGCGCCGCAGATAGTTGATGATCGCATCGTCCATCCGGTCGCCACCAATGCGGACCGAGCGGGCATAGACCACATCCCCCAGCGACAGCACCGCGACCTCGGTCGTGCCGCCACCGATATCGACGACCATGGAACCGGTCGGTTCGGTGATCGGCATCCCCGCGCCGATGGCCGCCGCGATGGGTTCGGCGATCAGCCCGGCCTTGCGCGCGCCCGCCGACAGCACCGACTGGCGGATTGCGCGTTTTTCCACCGGGGTCGCGCCATGCGGCACGCAGACGATCACCTTGGGCTTGGAGAAACTGGTGCGCTTGAACACTTTCTTGATGAAGTGCTTGATCATTTCCTCGGCGCTGTCGAAATCGGCAATGACACCTTCGCGCATCGGACGGATCGCCTCGATGCTGCCCGGCGTGCGGCCCAGCATCAGCTTGGCGTCCTCGCCCACGGCCAGCACCTGCCGCTTGCCGTCCTTGACGTGATAGGCGACCACCGAAGGCTCATTCAGGATGATGCCCTTGCCCTTGACATAGATCAGCGTGTTCGCCGTGCCGAGGTCGATTGCGATATCGGTCGAAAACAAACCGCCAAATGCCATGCCCGTATCCTTTCGCGCCGGTTGTCACCCGGCCCTGCCCGTTTTTCAAAGCCTCATCCGCGCGGCCCGAACGGAATCGTCCGGGTCCAGGCGGCGTTGTCCCATATAAAAGCCCGGCACCCAACACGAAAGCCCCTATGATCGTCATATGCGCGCCATCGCAAAATGGACACCGACGGGGCAAATGACGGAGGATTGCCCTACTCAGGAACCCTTTGCATGTCTCAGCCCATGATTGTAGGAATTTGTCGTTTTTCTTATCTTGGTCTTGGCGACTGGCAAGAGTTCAGATCCGACAAGACGATCAGCGAATCCCGGTTGGACACAGTCGCGGCGGAACTGTACACTGAAGAGCGGATGCGTGCCCGTTTCCTGTCATTCGAACACATCTGCCTTCCGTCAATTCTTGCGCAGGACGATCCGAACTTCACCTTTCTGATCGTCAGTTCTCCACGAATGCCCGCGCATTGGCGCGAACGTTTGGAGGCGTTGTGTAATCCGCATGACCGACTTCAGGTCTTGTGGACCGAGGTGCCCCGCCTTGGTGAGGCGCTCGAAGGTAACCTGATGGCTTTTCACGAGCAATCCGAAGGCAACCTGTGGCAATTCCGGTTGGACGATGATGATGCGATCGACGTGGATTTTGCGCCGCGTCTGCGCCGGAGCATGCGTCGGCTTGAGGGTTTCAAGGATTGTGCGATCAGCACGGCGCGCGGCATATCCGTTGCGCTTTGCAACGACATGCCCAAGTACTATCTGGAATATCGCATGCCATTTCTCGGCGCAGGACTGACGGTCAAGCTCTCAAGCCCCAAGCGCAGCATCTTCAGCTTCGGCCACTTCGCCATCGCCAAGAGGTTGACGAACTTTCTCGATCATGAATCCGTTGGTGCGCTGGTGATGAAATGGGACTCGGATTCTCGCGAACTGAATCTGGAAAAATTACCACCACCCTTCCGAAAGCTTACACCGCGTGGATTCAACCAACACATCCGCCGCAGCTTTCCCTTCTTGCGCGGCTTCGACTTCGACCAGCTGAGACCGGCCCCGCAGGACCGGTCCGCAGCCCCTGCCGGGATCAGTGGGAATACATGCTGATCTGCTTGTCGTCCTTGCCCGCCTGCGCGCGGCGCACGATCAGGTGGTTCAGCGCGCCGACATAGGCCTTGACGCTGGCAAGGATCGTGTCCGTGTCAGCCGACTGGCCGTTGACGATGCGCCCGTCCTCTTCCATGCGCACCGATACCGTGGCCTGCGCGTCGGTGCCCTCGGTCACGGCGTGAACCTGATACAGCTTCAGCACGGCGTTATGCGGGAATATCTGCTTCACCGCGTTGAAGCAGGCATCCACCGGACCGTCGCCGCTGGCATGGACGGTCTTTTCCTCGCCCCCGACGATCATGGTCAGATCGGCGGTCTGGCCGTCGCTGCCGCAGACGACGCGCAGATGCTTGACCTGCAAGTGATCGTCCTCGGTATTGGCGGCGCTGTCCTGCATCAGGGCAACGATATCGTCGTCATAGACCTCTTTCTTGCGGTCGGCCAAAGCCTTGAACCGCACAAAGACATCCTTCAGCTGGTTGTCGCCGACCTCATAACCCAGATCGGCCAGCTTGGCGCGCAGGGCGGCGCGGCCGGAATGCTTGCCCATGGCGATATTGGTCTCGTTCAGGCCGATATCGGCGGGGCGCATGATCTCGAAGGTCTCGACATTCTTCAGCACGCCGTCCTGATGGATGCCGGATTCGTGCAGAAAGGCGTTCTTGCCGACGATGGCCTTGTTGAACTGCACCGGAAAGCCCGAGACCTGCGCGACGCGGCGGGAAATCCCCATGATCTTCGTCGTGTCGATGCCGGTATCATAGGGCATGATATCGTGGCGCACGCGCATCGCCATCACCACCTCTTCCAGCGCGGTATTGCCGGCGCGTTCGCCAAGCCCGTTGATGGTGCATTCGATCTGGCGCGCGCCGGCCTCGACCGCGGCAAGGCTGTTCGCCGTCGCCATGCCCAGATCGTTGTGGCAATGGGTGGCAAAGATCACCTTATCCGCGCCCGGCACGCGTTCCAGCAACATGCGGATCAGATCGGCCGATTCGCGCGGCGCGGTATAGCCCACCGTGTCGGGAATGTTGATCGTGGTGGCACCCGCCTTGATGGCGATTTCCACGACCCGGCACAGATAGTCGTGTTCGGTCCGCGTGGCATCCATCGGCGACCATTGCACATTGTCGCACAGGTTGCGGGCATGGGTCACGGTCTGCTCGATCCGCTCGGCCATCTGGTCCATGTCCAGATTGGGAATGGCGCGGTGCAGCGGCGAGGTGCCAATGAAGGTATGGATGCGCGGGCGGCGTGCGTGTTTCACCGCCTCCCAGCAGCGGTCGATATCGGGCAGTTGCGCGCGGGCGAGGCCGCAGATCACGCTGTTCTGGCTGCGCCGGGCGATCTCGGACACGGCGGCGAAATCGCCTTCCGAGGCGATGGGAAAGCCTGCCTCGATGATGTCCACGCCCATCTCGTCCAGCATGCCGGCGATTTCCAGCTTTTCGGCATGGGACATGGTGGCGCCGGGCGATTGTTCGCCGTCGCGCAGGGTGGTGTCGAAAATATAGACGCGGTTCTTGTCGGTCATCTGTCTTGCTTTCTTACGGATATGTCGCGGGATGGCCGGGCACGATCCTGACTGAGCGGCGGCCCGGAAGACCCGCTCAGCGCAGCGTAAGAAGCAGCAGACCCCGGAGGTTCACGGCAAACCGCGCACCAAATGGCGCGTCCGAGGCCGTGGAAATATGAAGCATCCGGGTCATGCCGGGACTATGCCGCGCGCGGGGCGGCTTGAAAAGGGGAAATTTCGCCCGACCGGGCCATTTTCAGACGGATGATTGCGGGTCGCGCCGCCGCGCCTGTCCATCAGCCGACCGAATGCGTTCCCGATGCGACAGGACTTGCGATGGTCGTCGCATCTGTCGCGCGCCCAGCCAGAAGTATCGCTTGTCTCGTATAACCAAGGCGCACCACTCAACACGCTGGCACACAACGAAAATTTGCAGGGATGGAGCCTAACCCGCCGCCCGGTTCAGCCCCATGTGCCGGCCCAGCCATCCGCCGATCCGGCTCTGGCCGCCGTGGATCAGCGAGAACAGCGAGGGCACGAACAGCAGCGACAGAACCGTGGACAGCGCCAGCCCGCCGATCACCGCAATCGCCATCGGTGCGCGGAACTCTCCCCCTTCGCCGGTGGCAAGGGCCGAGGGCACCATGCCCGCGCTCATCGCGATTGTGGTCATGACGATGGGGCGGGCGCGCTTGTGGACCGCATCCAGAATCGCCTCGCGCTTGGGTGTGCCTGCCTCGATCGCGGCCAGCGCAAATTCCACCAGCATGATCGAATTCTTCGTCACGATCCCCATCAGCATCAGGAAACCGATCACCACCGCCATGCTGATCGAATGCCCGGTCGCGAACAGCGCCAGGATCGCGCCGCCGATGGCCAGCGGCAGCGACAGCAGGATCGAGACCGGCGTGATGAAATTGTGAAACAGCAGCACCAGCACCACATAGACCAGCAGGATCCCGGCCCCCATCGCGGTGCCGAAGGCCTCGAAAACCTCGCCCATGATCTCGGCATCGCCCGCCGTCTGGATCGAAGTGCCGGGCGGCAGTTCGATCTGTTCCTGAAGCGCCGTCACCCGAGCACTGACCGGCCCCAGCAGCGCCCCGTCAGCCAGATTGCCGCTGACCGTGGTGCGGTATTGCCGGTCATAGCGCCCGATTTGCGCCGCACCCGACGACAACGAGATATCGGCGACCGAGACCAGCGGGATCTGCCCGTTGGCGCTGGGAACGCGCAGGTTCTGGACCTCGATCAGATCGGCGCGGGCCTCGCTGTTCAGCCGGACGACGATGGGGATCTGCTCGTCGCCGGTGGTGAAGCGCGCCAGTTCGGCATCATCGGCCCCCAGCGTCGCCACCCGCAGGGTCAGCGCCATGTCGCTGGCCGAAACGCCAAGCTGCGCGGCCAGATCGGCGCGCGGACGGATCTGGATCTCGGGCCGTTGCAGGTTCGCGGAACTGGAAACATTTTCCAGAACCGGCAGGCGGGCCATCTCGGCAGCCAGACGCTCGGCGGCAATGGCGGTCGCCTGTTCGGTCTCGCCCAGCACGCTGATCGAGAGGTCGTTCTCGCCGTTCTCGTTCTGGAAGTTGATCCGCATGTCGGGCGTATCGGCCAGCCGCTGCTTCAGCTCGGTCTCCAGCGCGAATTGCGATCGTTCCCGCGTGTCCTTCTTGCCATAGTTGATCATCACCCGCGCCTCGGTCACGTCGGCGCCGTCGCTATAGACAAAGACCGACTGCACCTCGGGCGTCTCGCGGATCTTGGTGGTCAGGTCGCGGCCCGCGCCTTCGGTATCGGAAATGGTCGAGCCGGGCGGCAGTTCGACCACGATCTGGCTGCGCCCGACATCCGAGGCCGGGATGAACTCGGTCGGCAGCAGCGTCGCGGAAAAGATCGAGCCGGCAAAGATGCCCAGCCCCAGCAGCAGCGTCAGCCCGCGATGGCGCATGGTCCAGCGCACCACCGCCATCAGGCGGCGCATGATGAAACCGTCCTGCTGATCCTCGGCCGCGACGGTGCCGCGCATCAGATAGGCCGCCATCATCGGCGTGATGATCCGCGCCACCAGCAGCGAAAACAGCACCGAAACCGCCACCGTCAGCCCGAACTGCTTGAAATACTGCCCGGCGATGCCGCCCATGAAGCTGACCGGCGCAAAGACCGCTACGATCGACAGGCTGATCGCGATCACGGTCAGGCCGATCTCGTTGGCGGCTTCCTCGGCGGCCTCGTACGGTGGCACGCCCATGCCGATATGGCGCACGATATTCTCGATCTCGACGATGGCATCATCGACAAGGATGCCGGTGACCAGCGTGATCCCCAGCAGGCTGATGCCGTTCAGGGTAAAGCCCATCCAGTGCATGACGAAAAACGTCGGGATGATCGACAGCGGCAGCGCCACGGCGGCAACCAGTGTCGCGCGCCAGTTGCGCAGGAACAGGAACACCACGATCACCGCCAGCGCCGCGCCCTCATACAGCGTGTCCATCGCGCTGTGATAGCTGGCCTCGGTATAGGTGGTCGCGTCGTCGATCAGGCTGATCGAGACATCGGGGTAACGCTGGCGCAGCTCTTCCAGTCGCTCCTTGACGCCGTCGCCCGCGCTGAGATCCGAGGCCCCCGTCGCACGATAGACCCCGAAAGCCACGACCGGCTGGCCGTCCAGCAGGGCAAAGCTGCGTTCCTCGCTGGCGCCGTCGATCACCTGCCCCAGCTGGTCCAGCCGGATCACCCGCCCGTCGGCGATGGAAACCGGCGTCGCCGCCAGTTGCTCGACGCTGACCGCCGATCCCAGCGTGCGGATGGAATATTCGGTGCCCGCCAGATCGCCGCGACCACCGCCCATATTGATATTGCGCGCCCGCAGCTGGTTCGAGATCTCGGCCGCCGTCAGCCCGTGCGCCAGCAGCCGGTCGGGGTCGAGTTCGACCTTGATCTGACGTTCTGCCCCGCCGATGCGGGTGGTGCTGGCCACGCCGCTGACGGTGGTCAGTTCGCGCCCGACCACGTCATCGACGAATTTCGACACGGCCTCGATGCTCTGCCCCGGATCGCTGACCGCATAGGTCAGGATCGGATAGCCGGTCACATCCAGCCGCTGCACGATGGGCTCGACAATATTGTCGGGCAGTTCGGCGCGCACATTCGCCACCGCGTCCTTCACATCGTTGACGGCGCGGTCGCTGTTCGTCTCCAGCTCGAATTCGACGGTGATCGAGGCCGCACTGTCCGAGGCGGTGGCGCTGATATGGCGGACATTTGTGACCGAGGCGATGCTGTCCTCAAGCGGCTGGATCACCTGGGTGATCAGCTCGGCCGGGGCCGCGCCGGGCTGGGCGATGGTGACCTCGACGATGGGCAGGTCGATATTGGGCATGGCCGTGACCGCCAGCCGGTTGAAGCTGAACAGCCCCACCACCAGCAGCACCAGAAACAGCGCCATGGGCGGAACCGGGTGGCGGATGGACCATGTCGCGAAATTCATGTCCCGTCCGCCATGTCATCGGCGCCCTCGCGGGCCGTCTGGGCATCGCCCTGCGGCTGCATGGCCTCGCCTTGTGGCTGGGCGGCGCGGACCCGGTCGCCATCGCGGAAGAACGCACCGGAACGGGCGATGACGGTTTCGCCCTCGGCCACGCCCTCCAGAATTTCGCGCTGACCCTGCCACAGCAGGCCCGCGCGGACCTGCCGCGTCTCGACCACGCCGTCGCGGACCACCTGCACCCGTTCGCCATCACTGTCGGACAGGACCGCGCTGGCGGGAACGGCCACCGCCTCGCGCTGCTCGGTGATCACCCAGCCATTGGCGAACAACCCGCTGCGCAGGCCCGGCTGCGGCGACAGGGCAATCCGCGCCAGCCCCAGCCGGGTGACGGGATCGACCGAGGCCGGGATCAGCCGCACCTCGCCCTCGATCCGGCCCAGACCGGCGACGCTGATTTCGGCGGGGGCGCCTGCCTTCAGGCTGGGCAGCGCGGTCTCGATCACCTCGGCGGCCAGTTCGATGCTGCCATCGGCGATCAGCGTGAACAGGGGGTCCGCGCCGCCCCCCGACAGCGAGCCCAGTTCGGCATTGCGGGCCGAGACCAGCCCGCCGACCGGCGCCACGATGTCGGCGCGTTGCAAGTCCAGCCGCGCCACACGCCGCGATGCCGCAGCCAGCGCCAGCGCCGCCTTGGCCACGCCCACGCCATCGGCGGCGGATGCGGTCTGTGCCCGCGCCGCAGCCTCGGCCGCGATGGCCTCGTCCAGCGCCGCCTGAGAGGCGTTGCCGCTGTCGCGCAGCCGCCGGATCCGGTTCAGCGTCGCCTCGGCCTGGACCAGCGCGGCGGCGGCACTGTCGGTCGAGCTTTCGGCCTGACTGACGCCCGCCTCGGCGCGCTGATATTCGGCTTCGGCCTGTTCCAGCAGCGCCGACAGGGTATCCGTGTCCAGCCGCGCCAGAACCTGACCCTGCTCGACCATGTCCCCGGCTTCGACCAGAATCTCGGTGATCTCGTGCCCGGTCACCTGCGGAAAGACCTGCACCGGCTGGCGCGCGACCAATGTGCCCGACACCGGCACCCGCGCCTGCATCCCGGTCCGGGCGGCGGTGGCCAGCGTTACCGCCGGAATCGCGGGGCCTTCTGCGGCCTCGTCCGCAGTCCCGCCCTGCCGGGCGGCATCTTCGGCAAAGGCGGGCAAGGCCAGCCACGCGGCGACAAGGAAGATAAGCAGGGCGCGCATGTGCCTCCGCCGAAGGTAAGGGTCAGGGCGCATACATAGTCCAAAAAACCCCCATCCAACAATCCCGGCCAGAGATGACGCGGGGTCATGCCTAAAATGTGACCGCAACCCCCGGCAGGTTCAGTTCCCCGATCAGGTCGCGCAGTTCCTGACGCGCGGCGATATTGGACATGGACAGCTGTTCGGTGCCCAGATCCTTCAGATCCAGCAAGGTCAGCCCGCGCGGGAACAATTCGCGGAAAATGACCCGTTCGGAAAAGCCGGGCGCCACGCGAAAGCCGATCCGTTTCGACAGCGTGTCCAGCGCGCCGCCGACCTTGCGCTTGTTGTGCATCGCCTGCGTGCCCAGACGGTTGCGCAGCACCAGCCAGTCGATCGGCCCCGCGCCCGCCTGTGCCCGCATCTGCCGCGCCGCCCAGACCATCTCGGCATAGATCGAGGGGCCCAGCACCTTGCCCTCGGGCGACATCCGCGCCAGCAGGTCGAAATCGACAAAGCTGTCATTCATCGGCGTCAGCAGCGTATCCGCCACCGTATGCGCCATCTGGCTGAGCGCGGTATGAGAGCCGGGACAGTCCAGCAGGATGAAGTCGCACTCGGCCTCCAGCCGGGTCAGCGCCGGGGTCAGCGGGTCCTGCCCCTGCCCCAGTTCCCCCAGAACCGGGGTCGGCAGATCCAGCCCCTCTCGTGCGGCAAAGGCCGTGCGGTTTTCCAGATAGCGGCCAAAGCTGCGCTGGCGCACGTCCAGATCCAGCCCGCCGACGCGATGACCCAGCCGCGCCAGCGCGGTTGCGACATGCATCGTGGTGGTGGACTTGCCCGACCCACCCTTTTCGTTGCCAACAACGATGATATGCGCCACCGGCTGCCCCTTGATCCGTTCTTTGCGGCGGAACCTAACGACAGCGCCAGCCGATGAAAAGCCGCCCCGGCATCTGATTGACCCATCGTCGCGATCCGCGTGCCCTGTTCCCGTGATTCGCCATGTTTTTTCACCTCTGGAAGCCAGATAATCCGCAAGCCCTTAAAAACACGTTAAAAGAAACACGACCGGCAAAGTCGCTTTTTTCTTGATTAACACGACAAACTTTGTCGTAATAAACCCATCCAGAGGGCCAGCCCGGCCCGCATGGGGAAAGGAGCAGACATGACGATGACAGGAATCAGCCACGCCATCCTTGGCCGCATCAGCCACCGCATCGCCGTGGCCTTGCGGATCCTCCGCGGCAGACCCGCCGTCCCGACCGCGCGGGGCGCCCGGACATCCGACCCCCGATATGACGGCGCCTTTGCCGATACCGAAAAAGGAGTGCTGCAATGACCCCGAACCATCTGACCGGCCTTGTGCCGCTGATCCCCGCCCATGCCACCGGCGCGATCTTCGATCTGGCCCCGGTCGCCGCGCCCGATCTGGGCCATGCCGCCATCTCTATCGGCCGCTATCAGCAGGCGCAGGGTCCGGTGACCCGCCGCTTTCGCGATGGCCGGGTGATGATCGACGCCGGGGGCATCGCCCTGACCGGCCATCCGGTCCGCGACAGCGCCCCGAAAGGCTGGTGGGCGCGCATCACCGGCCGCCCCAGCTGACACCCTTTCCGGCATCGCCCCCGTCGCGGGGCGGTGCCCTCCTTTCGTCGCCCTGCAACAGCAGCGACAGCGCGACCAGCGTCGCGATCACGCCCGGCAGCAGGATCAGCCCGGGCATCCCCTGCCCCAGAAAAGCCTCCAGCGCGATGACCCAGGCCGGGGTCAGATAGGTATAGGCCATCACCTTCGACGCCGGCAGCCGCAGCACCGCATATTGCACCAGCACCGCCGTCGCCGCGCTGGCGAAGACCGCCAGATAGAGCATCGCGATCCAGACGATCGCCGGCAGATGCAGCCAGTCGGTCGCGGTCAGCTGCGGCCAGCTCCAGACCAGCATCACCAGACTGCCTGCCAGCATGGTCCCGAAACTGAGAACCAGCGCGGTCTCGCCCCGGTTCACCCTGCGCACCATCGGCGTATAAAGCGCATGCGCCACGCAACCCAGCAGATAGATCGCCTCTCCGCGCCCCAGTTGCAGCCGCGACATCGCAGCCAGATCGCCACCAAAGATCACCCACAGCGCGCCCAGCCCGCCAAGGATCAGCGCCACCGCGATGCGCCACGTCACCCGCTGGCGCAGCAGCATCCAGCCGAACAGCGCCGACATCAGCGGCGTCAGGGTAAAGACGGCGCTGGCCGAGACGGCGGGCGCGGTCTTCAGCCCCTCGAACATCAGCACGAAATAGGCCGCGAACAGCCCGCCCAGCAGCAGATAACGCCAGGGCGCGCGAAACGCCTGCCGGTTCAGCCCCGCGCCGCCGACTGCGACCAGCCCACCGATCACCCCGGCGGCGATGACGAAACGCGCCGCCGTGATGGCCTCGGGCGCGATCAGGTTCGCCACCCGCACCCCCAGCGAGAACGATCCCGCCACCAGCGCCGAAAACAGCAGCATGGCCAGATGGCCGCGCAGGGCCTCGCGCCGGGCGGCAGGGGCCTCGGTGGCGCCTGCCGTCATTGCCGTCCAAGCATGTAGAATTCGTCATTGGGGCGGATGTCGCCTGCATTGACCAGCCGGTTCGACATGCCGAAAAAAGCGGCGATCGCGCCGATATCCCAGATCTCGTCCGCGGTGAAACCGGCCCTTTCCAGCGCGGCATGATCGGCATCACCGATCTGCTGGGCATTCAGCGTCACCTTCTCGGCATAGGTCAGCATGGCGCGCTGCCGGGCATCCAGATCCGCCTTGCGCCAGTTGACCGCCACCTGATCGGCGATCAGCGGGTTCTTCGCCCGGATGCGCAGGATCGCGCCATGCGCCACGACGCAGTACTGGCACTGGTTCAGCCCGCTGGTGGCGACCACGATCAGTTCGCGTTCGGCCTTGGTCAGCCCCTCGTCCTTGTCCATCAGCGCGTCGTGATAGGCAAAGAAGGCGCGGAACTCGGCCGGTCTGTGGGCCAGCGCCAGAAAGACATTGGGGACAAAGCCGGATTTCTCGGCAACCTTTTCGATGGCCTGCCGGATATCCTCGGGCAGGTCGGCCAGATCGGGAACCGGAAACCGGCTGATCGGATATGTCTGGGTCATGGCATCCTCCTTGCGCGGTACTGTGGCCGAGCCATGCGGCGAAGGGAAGCGGCCCTTGCCTTCCGGCGGACCTGCCGTCCACAATCGCGCCAAGGACCACAAGGGAAGGACAGTTCATGCAGATACGGGCCATGCGCAACATCGCGCTGCTGCTGCCGGTTCTGGCGATCGCCGGATGCGGGACGGTGCAATCGGTGAAATCGACGATCATGCCGACGGATGAAGAGCGGGCGGCGTCGATGCCCAACCCGGCCTCGGCCAATTGCGTCAGGCAGGGCGGCAGGCTGAGCATTCAGAACGAATCCGGCGGTCAGGTCGGCTATTGCCATCTGCCCGATGGCCGCGTGATCGAGGAATGGCTGCTGTTCCGCACCAGCCAGATGAACTAGCCCCGCCCGGCATCCCGCAGCGCGGACAGCGCCGCCTGAACCTTGGGCGTGCGGTGCAGATCGACATGGGTGACCAGCCACAGATCGGAATCCCATTCCGGCATCGCCATCGCCCGGATCAGCCCGGCGGCGGATCCCGCAGGCAGCCAGCCCATCGCCAGCCCGGCGCGGATGACCGCCTCGCGCGCGGCGACGTCATTGCTGACCATCACGATGTTTTCCGGGCTGACGCGGTCGTGGATCCACTTGAAATAGGGCGCGCCCCGCCCCTCGGAACCCGGCAGCACGAAACGGTGCCCGGACGGATCATCCACCGGCCCATGCGCGTCAAGATAACCGGCCGAGGCATAGAGGTGATGGCTGGTACTGGCCAATGGCAGCACGACGTAATCAGGCTCGGTCGGCTGCGCCCCGGCGCGAATGGCCAGATGCGCCTCGCCCGCGTCCAGCCGGAACAGCCGCGGATCGGTCAGATAGCGCAGTCGCAGTCCCGGATGCTGCTGTATCAGCGAAATCAGCCGCGGCATCAGCAGATCGGCCAGTTCCGGCAGCGAGGTGATGATCAGGTCGCCCTCGATCCGGTCGCCCGCCCCCGCGATCTGCGCCGACATCTGAGAAAAACGCTCATCCGCCTGCTCGGCGGCCTTCAGCAGCGCCTGCCCGGCCTCGGTCAGCGCATAGCCGCGCGGGTGGCGCTGAAACAGCCGCGCCTGCAACTGCTCTTCCAGCGCGTCGATGCGGCGGATGACGGTGGCATGATGGACGCCCAGCATCTGCGCCGCGCCGCTGACCGTCCCGCTGCGCGCCACCGCCAGTGCCGTACGGATATCGTCCCAGCTTTCAACCTTCATGTGCGCCCCTGCACAGAATATGCGCATTTATTGTCATTCCGTTCGACTTTGCAAAGCCCTAAATCGGTTCTGACAGAAAACAGCACCCATCATCGGATTGAAATCATGCATATCCTGCACATCGACAGCGCCATCACCGGCGAAGCCTCGGTCTCGCGCAAGCTGACGGCCGAAATCGTGGCCCGGCTGCAAGCCGCCGACGCGTCCGCGACCGTCACCTATCGCGACCTGAACAAGGGCGTGCCCGCCATCGACACCGAGTGGTTCCATGCCGTGCGTCTGGCCCCCGAAAACCCCACGGCCGAACAGCAAAAGCTGATCGACATCTCGGACGCCTATCTGCAAGAGGTCAAGGATGCGGATGTTCTGGTCATCGGCTCTCCGGTCTATAACTTCACCCTGACCGCGCAGTTGAAGAACTGGCTGGACCAGATCGCCCGCGCGGGTCAGAGCTTCCGCTATACCGAGGCCGGCCCCGAGGGCCTGCTGAAGGGCAAGCGCGCCATCATCGCCTACAGCGCGGCGGGCACGCCTTTCGGTTCGGATCTGGATCACGCCTCGGGCTATCTCCGGTTCATTCTGGGCTTTCTGGGCATCACCGATGTCGAATTCGTCGCCGCCGACCGGCTGGCAATGGACCGCGATGCCGGAATGGCCCGCGCCCAAGAGGCAATGGAGCGGATCGCCGCCTGAGCGGGACCCCGGCCTGCGATGCCCCGCCCGGCGGCACGCCGGGCAGCCCCTGCCCGCCCCCAGGCGGGGGCTTTGCCCCCACCTCGGCCGGGCGCTGCCCTTTGTCCTGCAATGCGACGGTAAGACATGGCGCGTTTATCGCACGGCCTTCGTTGACTCGGGGGCCGTTTTTTCGTATCAGCCCCCAGATTCCCGGAAGGAGAGCCTTCCGGTCCCCGTCCGTCGCGGGGATCGCCCCCCGTCAGCGCGTTGCGCCCACGGGGGCCAACCTGTTTTGGACCCGTTAAGGAGGCCCGGCCATGTTCGAGAACCTTTCCGACCGTTTGGGCGGCGTCTTCGACCGGCTGACCAAACAGGGCGCATTGTCCGAGGATGACGTCACCGCCGCCATGCGCGAAGTCCGCGTGGCACTGCTGGAGGCCGACGTTTCGCTGCCCGTCGCGCGCAGTTTCGTCAAGTCCGTCACCTCCAAGGCCACCGGCGCGGCGGTCACGAAATCCATTACCCCGGGCCAGCAGGTCGTCAAGATCGTCCATGACGAACTGATCAAGGTGTTGCAGGGCGAGGATGAACCCGAAGCCCTGCGCATCGACAACCCGCCCGCGCCGATCCTGATGGTGGGCTTGCAGGGCTCGGGCAAGACCACCACCACCGCGAAACTGGCGAAGCGCCTGAAGGACCGCGAGAGGAAACGCGTGCTGATGGCCAGCCTCGACACCCAGCGCCCGGCCGCGATGGAGCAGCTGGCAATCCTCGGCCAGCAGATCGGCGTCGATACCCTGCCGATCCTGCCCGGCCAGACGGCGGTGCAGATCGCGCAGCGGGCGAAACAGCAGGCCAGCCTTGGCGGCTATGACGTCTATATGCTGGATACCGCCGGGCGTCTGCATATCGATCAGGTGCTGATGGACGAGGTGCAGGCGGTCCGCGACATCGCCAACCCGCGCGAGACGTTGCTGGTCGTCGATGGCCTGACCGGTCAGGACGCGGTGAACGTGGCGACCGAATTCGACGGCAAGGTCGGGATTTCCGGCGTCGTGCTGACCCGGATGGACGGCGACGGGCGCGGCGGCGCTGCGTTGTCGATGCGCGCGGTCACCGGCAAGCCGATCCGCTTCGTCGGTCTGGGCGAGAAGATGGACGCGCTGGAGGGCTTTGACGCGCAGCGCGTGGCGGGCCGGATCCTCGGCATGGGCGATATCGTCGCCCTGGTCGAAAAGGCGCAGGAAGTGCTGGAGGTCGAACAGGCCGAGCGCATGATGAAGCGTTTCCAGAAGGGTCTGTTCAACATGAACGACCTCAAGGGCCAGCTGGAACAGATGCAGAAGATGGGCGGCATGCAGTCGATCATGGGCATGATGCCCGGCATGCAGAAGATGGCCAAACAGGCCGAAGCCGCAGGCATGGACGACAGCGCCGTGCGCCGCCAGATCGCGCTGATCAATTCGATGACGAAAAAGGAACGCGCCAATCCCGCGATCCTGCAAGCCAGCCGCAAGAAGCGCATCGCGAGCGGCGCGGGCATGGACGTGGCCGAACTGAACCGCCTGCTGAAGATGCAGAAACAGATGGCCGACACGATGAAGAAGCTGGGCAAGATGGGCAAGGGCGGCATGCTGAAACAGGCCATGCGCGCCATGACCGGCAAGGGCGGCGGACTGCCCGATCTGGAGAACATGGACCCGACGAAAATGGCCGAGGCCACGAAGATGCTGCAAGACCCCAAGGGTCTGGGCGGGCAACTGGGCAAGGCCGGGCTGCCGGGCGGATTGTCCGGCATGTTCGGCGGCAAGAAGTGATCGCCGATGGACGATACCGCCACCCTCGCCGCAGACCTGCTGAAAGAGCATCGCAACAGCATCGACCGGCTGGATGCGATCCTTGTCTATACGCTGGCCGAAAGGTTCAAGCACACTCAGGCCGTCGGCCGTCTCAAGGCCGAACACGACCTTCCGCCATCCGATCCCTCGCGCGAGGCGCGGCAGATCGAGCGGCTGGAACACCTCGCGCGCGAGGCTGATCTGGACCCGGAATTCGCGCGCAAATTCCTGAACTTCGTGATCTCGGAAGTGATCCGACATCACGAGATCTATCAATCGGAGGATGCGTCCTGACGCATCCCGACACCGCCATTTCAAAGGAGAAATACAAATGGCTATGAAAATCCGTCTCGCCCGTGGCGGCAGCAAGAAACGCCCGCATTACGCCATCGTCGCGACCGATTCGCGCATGCCGCGCGATGGCCGTTTTCTGGAAAAGCTGGGCACCTATAACCCGCTGCTGCCCAAGGACAGCGAAGACCGCATCAAGATGGATGTCGAGCGTGTGAAATACTGGCTGGCCCAGGGCGCGCAGCCGACCGACCGCGTGGCACGTTTCCTGGAAGCCGCAGGCGCCAAGGACAAGGCCGAACGCAAGAACCTGAAAAAGGGTGAGCCCGGCGACAAGGCCAAGAAGCGCGCCGAAGAAAGGGCCGCCAAGGCTGCCGCTCCGGCAGAAGAAGCCGCCGAGTGATCCTGCGGGCGGGGGCAACCCCGCCTTTGGTCCGCGAGGGTCCGATGGCACAAGACCGCATCTGCGTCGGCGCGATCGCCGGAGCCTTTGGCGTCCGGGGCGAGGTGCGGCTGAAAAGCTTTTGCGCCGAGCCTGCGGACATCTCCGGCTATGGCCCGCTTTGGACCGAGGACGGCAAGCGCAGCTTTACCATCCGGCTGACCCGCCCGGTCACCGGCGGCCTTGGCGCGCGCCTGTCGGGCGTGGCCACCCGCGAGGATGCCGAGGCGCTGCGCGGCACCACGCTGTGGGCCCCGCGCGAGGCCCTGCCCTCGCTGCCGGACGATGAATTCTATCATGCCGATCTGATCGGGCTGGAGGTTGTCGATCCCGGCGGGCAGGTGCTGGGCCGCGTGCGGGCGATTTTCGATCACGGCGCGGGCGATATTCTGGAAGTCGTCGGCGGCAAGGATATCCTGCTGCTGCCCTTCACCCGCGCCGTGGTCCCGACCGTTGACCTCGGCGCGCGCCGCATCGTCGCCGACCCTCCGGCCAGCGACGAATGAGCGATACGCCCAAATCCCACGGCAGGCTGACCATCTCGGCCAGCCTGCGCCCGCGTGAACTGATGGGCGAACCGCAGGTCAGGGGCGCATGGACGGCGAATGTCGTCACCCTGTTCCCCGAGGCGTTTCCCGGCATCCTCGGCCTGTCACTGACCGGCCGGGCACTGGCGCAAGGATTGTGGAACCTGCGCACCATCCCGCTGCGCGATTTCGGCATCGGCCGTCATCGCAACGTGGACGACACGCCCGCGGGCGGCGGCGCGGGCATGGTGATCCGCGCCGATGTGATGGACGCGGCGCTGCGCGATGCGGGGGACAGCCTGCCCGTCATCTATATGTCGCCGCGTGGCCGCCCGCTGACGCAGGCCCGTGCCCGCGCGCTGGCGGACGGCCCCGGCGTCACCCTGATCTGCGGCCGGTTCGAGGGCGTGGACCAGCGCGTTCTGGACGCCCACCATGTCGAAGAGGTCAGTATCGGCGATTATGTCCTGACCGGCGGAGAGATCGCGGCTCAGGTCTTGATCGACGCGACGGTCCGGCTTATACCGCGCGTGCTGGGGAATCAGGATTCGCTGGCCGAGGAATCCTTTTCCATCGGCAACCGGGGTCTGCTTGAGGCCCCCCAGTTCACGAAGCCCGCCCAATGGGAAGGCCGCGAGATACCGGAGGTTCTGCTGTCCGGCAATCACGCGGCCATTCATCGTTGGAGGGCCAGTGAGGCCGAAAGGCTGACCAAGGAACGCCGCCCCGACCTGTGGCGGGCATATGAGGCGACTCATATGGACCCGGCAAAGGACCGACAGCTCTCGGGCGCATCAGACCAATCGCGGGACCACCGCGAGCATAGGAAGGATCACAGCGATGAACCTGATCGCACAGCTTGAAGCCGAGCAGATTTCCGAGCTTGGCAAGACCATCCCGGATTTCAAGGCCGGCGACACCATCCGCGTCGGCTATAAAGTGACCGAGGGCACCCGTACCCGTGTGCAGATGTATGAAGGCGTCTGCATCTCGCGCAAGGGCGGCAGCGGCATCGGCGCCAGCTTTACCGTCCGCAAGATCAGCTTTGGCGAAGGCGTGGAACGTGTGTTCCCGCTCTATGCGACCAATGTCGATTCGATCGAGGTCGTGCGTCGCGGCAAGGTCCGCCGCGCCAAACTGTATTACCTGCGCGAGCGTCGCGGCAAATCGGCCCGGATCGCCGAAAAGACCAACTACCGTCCCCTGTCGGACGCGAAAGCCTGAAAGGTCACGAGATGAAAAAAGACATCCATCCCGATTATCACCTGATCGAAGTCAAGATGACCGACGGGACGACCTATCAGACCCGCTCGACCTGGGGCGCGGAAGGCGCCACCATGACGCTGGACATCGACCCCACCTCGCACCCGGCATGGACCGGCGGTTCGGCCAAGCTGATGGATACCGGCGGTCGCGTGTCGCGGTTCAAATCGAAATATGCCGGTCTGGGCTTCTGATCGCCCCCACCGGATTTCCCATGAACGCCGCCCCTCGGGGCGGCGTTTTTCGTTTCCATGTCCGGACGGGCGAGGTCGGGCATGGAATGCCGGAAGTTACGGTTTCGCCCTGCGCAACCCCCCGCGATTGCAAAAAATTTTCGCCTTGCCCGAATTGGCCATATGTTCGTTTCAACCACCTTCTGACTTGACAGAATCAGACTTTGGGATGACCCTGTTGGATTAAACGAGGGGTTCATGCGGCCCTTCGGAATTCAGGGGCTCTGGCCCTGAAAGTGGCAGGACCAAAAGGCTTTTGACCCTTCCGGAAAGCCGGAAGATCGGGCGTCACGCTTCCGGACAGGCGCTGGCCGGAACGATGCGTTTGCAGGCGCCCGGCCCCCGTGGTCGCACAGCCAGGATCGGACAATCGAATTTCTCTGAGTCGGGAACGGCGCGGACAGGCAGAGATGCAGTCTCTGCTCAGGCTTATCATGTCCCCGGACCGCTGCCGACAAGCAGCGAGGATCATGCACCATGACTACGCCTCTTACGCCGGGGGTCTATGTTCGCGAAGCGCCCGGCGGCGCGCGCGCGATCGAGGCCGCGCCCACCGCCGTCACCGTCTTCGTCGGCGAGACCGAGCGCGGCCCGACCGGCCCCACGCCCGTCTCGTCGGAAATCCAGTTCCAGCGCGTCTTCGGCGGCTATTTCCGCGATGAGGGCGACGCCGCGACCGCACGGCTGCTGCTGCCCTATGCGATCAAGGGCTTTTTCGAGAATGGCGGCCCGCGCGCCTATGTGCTGCGCCTTGCCGCAGGTGTCGGCAATGCGGCGGCGACCGTTGCCAGCCTGCCCGTCGATGCCGAACGCGCGATCACCGTGGCCGATGATGGCGGGACGACCGCGCGGATCGTGCAGGCCCGCGCCCCCGCCGCGAACGAGCAGATCCAGATCGTCATCGCCAATGCGACCGATGGCGATGCGGCGCATTTCAACCTGACGGTGCGGATCTCGACCAATAACGGCACCAGCTTTGCCAATCGCGGCACCAATCCCACGCTGACCAATCTGACCACCGAAGATGACGACGCGGACAATGTCATCACCCGGCTGGCCGATGATCCCGACATCCGCTGGTCCGGCCCGGCGATCCGCCCGGTCAACATGGCGGCGGGCGCCGAGGGCATCCTGCTGGGCGAAGGCGGGGCGACCACGGCCTCCAGCCTGCGCGCGCGGGGTGCCGGGACATGGGGCAACGCGCTGCGCGTGGCCATCGCCGACAGCACCGATGCCGATCCCGGACGTTTCAATCTGGTGGTTTTCCACCGGCCCGTGGGCGAGGCGAATTTCACCGAGGCCGAGCGGTTCGAGGGCCTGTCCCCCGATCCGGCGGATGAGAAATACATGCTGGACCAGCTTGCCCGTTCGGCCTTTCTGGGCTGGGCGGATATCGACCCTCCGGTGGCGTTCCGCCCGCGAAATCAGGGCGAGTTGACAGGGGCCACTCCGGGCGTCCCGCTGGCCGGGGGCACCGGCGGCAATGCGACCTTCGCCGTCACCGGCTATGCCGCCGCGCTGTCGGCACTGGACGGGATCGACGACGCGGCGCTGATCGTCTGCGCCTCGGACGGGTTGCTCAGCGCGACCAACAATGCCCAGCATGCGGGTTTCATCAACGCCGTTCTGGCCTATGTCGAGGCCCGGCCGCAGCGCGACATGTTCCTTGTCGCCGATGCCCCGCGCTCGACCGCGGCCGAGGACCCTGTCGGCAATGCGGTGGATCAGGCGCGCAATGGCATCACCGGATCGGATTTCCGCGCGCTTTACTGGCCGCGCATCGTGGTGCCGGATCCGGCGGGGCTGGGCCGCGACCCGGTGCGTGCGATCCCGGCGGCGGGTCATATCGCCGGGCTTTACGGGCGCACCGACGGGCGGCGCGGGGTCTGGAAGGTCGCGGCGGGGCTGGAGGCCACGCTGGCGGGCACGGTGGGTCTGGATTTCCAGGTGCTGGACCGCGATCAGGACCGCATGAACCCGCACGGGCTGAACGCGCTGCGCACGGTGCCGGGCGCGGGCCGCGTGGTCTGGGGCGGGCGCACCGGACGTCCGACCACCGAATGGCGCTATATCAACGTCCGCCGCACCGCGATGTTTCTGCGCAAGTCGATCTTTCACGGCATCCAGTGGGCCGTGTTCGAGGGCAATGACGAGCGGCTGTGGGCCGCGCTGCGCGCCACCATCGGCGCCTTCATGGAAGCCCAGTTCCGCAACGGCGCCTTTGCCGGCGCGACCAGCCGCGATGCTTATTTCGTCAAATGCGACAGCGACACCACCACGCCCGACGATCAGGCGGCTGGGATCGTCAATGTTCAGGTCGGTTTCGCCCCGCTGCGACCGGCGGAATTCGTCATCGTAACCCTCAGCCAGATGACCCGGCGCTAGGCGCGGGCGATTGAAAAGGAGGTGGCGTCATGCCGATGTTCAACGTGAATGCCCATCGTATCGACCCCTACAAGAACTTCCGTTTCCGCGTGACATGGGACGGGCGGGTCGTCGCCGCCCTGTCCAAGATGTCCGCGATCAAGAAGGCGACCGAGGCGATCGAATGGCGCGCGGCTGCCGATGCGGGGATCGTGCGCAAGATGCCCGGACGCACCAAGTTCGAGCCGGTGACCTTCGAATCCGGCCTGACCCATGACCGGCAGTTTCTGGAATGGGCCAATCAGGTGAACGACCCGCAGGGCGAGGCCGCAAACAGCCTTGTCAATTACCGCAAGGCCGTCCGGGTCGAGGTGCTGAACATGCAGGGCACACCGGTCATGGCCTTCAACCTGTTCCGGGCATGGGCCAGCGAATTTCAGGCCCTGCCCGAGATGGACGCGAATGCCAATGCCGTCGCGATCCAGTCGCTGAAGATCGAGTACGAGAATTTCGTACTCGACGAGGCGGTGACCGAGCCTGCCGAAACCTGAGCGCCTGCCGGGAGAGGAGTATCCAGTGCGTGTTTTGACCGGACAGGATGAGATCGCCTTTCACGATCCCGCGGGCGGCCCCCATACCCGGCTGGCGGCGCTTGCCGCCTCGGTCGGCGGGCGCGGGATCGCGGCGCTGGCGGCGCTGACGCTGGCGGAATGGGAGGACGCGCTGTTGTCGCTGCGCCGGGCGCTGATCGGGCCGCAGATCGAATCCGAGACCGATTGCGACAGTTGCGGCACGGGCAATGCGCTGGCCTTTTCGCTGGATGATCTGCCGCGCGAGCCCTCGGCCGCGCTGCCGCTGGACGGCACGCCGCTTGGGCCGTTGCGGCTGACCGATCTGATCGCGCTGGAGGAACGCGGCTTGCAAGGCGAGCCCGCGCTGATCGCGCTGCTGTCTCAGGCCACCG
The DNA here is from genome assembly GCF_028553725.1 of Paracoccus alcaliphilus. Lineage (NCBI taxonomy): Bacteria > Pseudomonadati > Pseudomonadota > Alphaproteobacteria > Rhodobacterales > Paracoccaceae > Paracoccus > Paracoccus alcaliphilus. The sequence goes on along the minus strand of NZ_CP067124.1, from coordinate 1,290,229 downwards.
GGATGGGCCCGGCGCAGGCCGAGGCCCGGCTGACCGGCCCCGACCGCGACACCGCCATCGCCGCGCTGGAAAGCGCCGTTGCCGGGCTGGGGCTGGAGATCGGCACATCCTGCACCGATTGCGGCGCGGCACTGGTGCTGCCGCTGGATGTGGCGGATTTCCTTGATACCGAGTTGCGCAGCCGCGCGGCAAGGCTGCTGGACGAGGTTCATCTGATCGCCAGCAGCTATCACTGGTCCGAGGCCGAGATCCTCGGCCTGCCCAGCCCGCGCCGACAGGACTATCTGCGCCGCATCCTTGCCGCGCAGACGCTGGCAGAGGTCTCGTGATGCGCGCGCCCCGGCTGACATCGCTGATCGGACCCGTCGCAGGCGCGGCGCCCGCCCCTCGCCTGCGCCCCGCGGCCGAGCCTATGCCGACGCCAACGCCAACGCCAACGCCAGCGCCAGTAACCCTGGCCCCGCCCGAACGGGCGGCAGCAGCGCCACCAGCGCCGCGCCAGCATCACACCGGATCAGCCGCGCCCACGACACGGCGCGACACGACGCCCGCGCCGCCGCCCAAACCCGCCGCGTCCCCCGCAACGGCGAAAAAGGCGAACCCGCCGCCAGCCCGCAAATCGGCACCAGAGATCGCCACCACCCAGCCGCAACCACCCCGCCCAGCGCATGCCAAAGATGGCGCGGCGGTAAGGAAACCCCTGCCCCAGCCGCCCGCCCCTTCGGGCCAAACCGCCCGCCCCCGGCACAGCCCACGCAGACGCGCCAACCCGCAAAGCCGCCCGCGCCGATCACCTCGCGCGTGGTGCTGACCGGCTTTCGCGCCGCCGCGCCTGTCAGACCGCGAACCGCTGCGCCCACACCAAAGGCGCCGCCCCTGCCCGCCGATCCCGAACGCCTTGCCGCCACCGCGCAGCGGCTGAAACTGCACCCGCCCGCGACACCGGAACCGGCGCAGCCCCAGCCCGCAACGCCCGCGCCGGAACCGCTTTCCCGTCGCGCGGAACCGCTGCCTGCAACCCTGCAACCAGCGGCCCGCCACCAGCCCGCAACCCCGACGAAAGCCGCCAAACCCGCACCACAGCAACCACAACCCCCAGCGCCCACACCGCCACGCGCGGCACCCGCCAGCCTGCGTCCGGCCCGCCCGTCCGACGCGCCGCTGCCTGCCACGCCACCCGCCGCCAAACCGCAGGTCCGCATCCGCATCGGGGCGCTGACCATCGTCACGCGCGAGGCCCGCCAGACCCCCGGCACGCCGCGCAAATCGTTGCTTGCCCCGGCCACCCGGCGCGCGGGGCGTGGCCATTCCATCCCTCGCCCGGTCGGAGGCTGAGATGGCGCGTTTCACCAATCTTCACGATGCGGGCCGCGCCCTTGCCGCCCATCTCAAGGCCGGGATCGCGCCGCTTTTGGGCGATATCGCCGCAGGCCCGCCGATCGAGAACGCCAATGCGCAGGGCGAGGCGATCCGCGTCTCGCAATTATGGGTCACGCCGCAGCCCACGCATCGCAACGACGACTGGTTCATTGGCGAGGACGGCCAGCGCCGCGCCCCGCCGCTGTCGCTGTCTGCCTTTTTCGTCGTCACCGCCTATGGCACCTCGCCCGCGGGGGAGCCGGTGCAGGCGCTCAACCGGCTGGGGCAGGCGCTGCAGGTGATCGAGACCGATCCGGTCATCGAGATGCCGATCCCCGCCTCGGCCAATATCGACCCTGTGCCGGGTCAGGGGCGGATGACGGTCACGCTGGTTCCGGTCGCGGCGGATCTGATGGAGAAGATTTTCACGCCGCTGCAAATGCGCCTTCGACCATGGGCGCTGGTCGAGTTGGGGCCGGTGCAGCTGGAACGGCTGAACCCACCCCTGCCCGCGCCCGACATCGTCGCCCCGGGCGGTGTCCGGCTGGTCGGGCCGCGCCCGATCACCCGGCCGGCGATCCTTGGCGCCTTGCCCAATCCGCTTGGCGCTGGCCGCCGCTTGCGGATCGAAACCGCCGAGGCCGCGAATGCGACCGAATTGCGCATCGGCACCAGCAGCCTTGCGATTGCCGACCCGCCGCTTGGCCCGGATCAGATCGCCCGTCCCGACGCATCGGGCCATATCTTCGCCACCTGCCCGCCCGGCGCCGATCCCGGCGCGCTGGATATCGTGCTGATCGCGCCCGAGGGCGGGTCCGAGCGTCATTCCCTGACCATCACCACCGGCAGACCCGCGCTGGACGCGCCGCTGACGCCGCTGGCCCCCGGCGCGGATCTGGTCCTGACCGGCAGCGATCTGGCCGGGGCCGCGCAGGTCTTTCTGTGGCCCGCGCGCGGCATCCTGTCGCCGCTGGAGGTGATCGAACTGGCGCCGACTGCCGTGACCGCCGCTCAGGTGGTGGTGGCGCGGGCGGCGCTGGACGGGGCGGGGCTGCGCGCCATTCCGATGCTGGCGGCGCTGCGCATGGGGCCGAACCGCTTTACCCCCGCCGTGCCGGTCGAGGTGGCGCCATGACCGTGATGAACGCCCACGCCGGCGGGGGCAGACCCGCCGAATGGATGCGAGAGGCCGCGCTGCTGGCCGTCGCCCATCACCTTCAGGACAATGAGGCCCAAAGCTGGCCCGCCGCTGACTGGCAACCTCTGGCCGCTCTGGCCGCTGAATGGCCGCTGCCGCTGACCGGCTGGATCGAGGCCGCCGCGCTGGCCGCCGAACGCTTCCCCGAGGCCGCCGCCGCCTTCTCGATCCTTGCCGATAATGCCGGGCTGCATCTGCCGACGCCTGCGGTCTTTGCGCGGATCGCGGCGGCGGGGCTGGGGGTGGAGCATGACCGGGCGCTGGCAGCGGCGCTGACGGCACCCGGCGACAACCGCCATATCGGACTGGCCGCGCCGCCGGGCACCTGCCTGCCCGCCGCGCAATGGGGGCTGCGGCTGACGCCCGAGGGGCTGGCCCGCACTTTCCGCCACCAGCCCCGCGCGCAGGGCGACCTCATCGCCGCCACGCATCGCCCGGTCATGGCCCAGCCCGCCCGTGCGGCGGCCGACATTCTGGCCGCCGACGGGATCATCTGGCTGCGCAGCCCTTCGCGCCGGATGGCGCTGCAACTGGCGATGGACCTTGCCGCGCTGACCCCCGCGCGCGGCTTCGATCTGGTCGCGCTGCGCCCAGCAGAAGCCCTGCCCGTGCCCGAGGATGACGGTCCGCCCCTTGCCCTTGATCTGTTCGCGCTGGAGGCCCCGCCCCGCATCCCCGCGCGACAGGGGCCGGGCGCGCTGATCCTGCTGGCCCCCGACCGTTTCGACGCCGGGCAGCTGCGCGCCATCGATGCGCCTGTCTTCACGCCCTCTCAGGCCCGCGCCGCATGGGACGCCGCCGGGATCGACGCGGCCACCGCCGACGCGCTTGCCCCGCGCTTTCAGCTGACGCTTGCCGAGCTGATCGCCGCCCGGCAAGAGGCCGAAATCCTTGGCAGCCTTGCGGGCGATGCCCCGGACGGCCAGCCGGGCCCGGAACGCTTTACCGCCGCCATACGCGCCGCAGGGGCCCGCCGCATGGGGCCGTTCGTGACCAATGTCCGTTCGGACGTGACGCTGGACGATCTGGTCGCGGGCCGGGAAATCCGCAGCCAGCTGGCCGACGCGATCGCATGGCGCTCTGCCCGCACGCGGGTCTGGACCGAGATGGGCGTGCCTCTGGATGCCGGTGAATCGCAGGGGCTGACCCTGTTGTTTTCCGGCCCGCCAGGCGGAGGCAAGACCTTTGCCGCGCGCTGTCTGGCCAATGCGCTGGGGCTGAACCTTTATCGCACCGACCTGTCGCAGGTGGTGTCGAAATATATCGGCGAGACCGAAAAGAACCTGTCACGCATCTTCGACGATGCCGAGGCAGGTCACGGCATCCTGTTCTTTGACGAGGCCGACGCGATCTTCGGCAAACGGTCCGAGGTCAAGGATGCGCATGACCGCTATGCCAATATCGAGGTGGGTTTCCTGCTGCAAAGGCTGGAAACCTTCGGCGGCATCGTCGTGTTGGCAACGAATCTGCGGGCCAATCTGGACCCCGCCTTTACCCGGCGGATGCAGTTCATCGTCGATTTTCCGATGCCGCAACGGGCTGAACGCGAGTTGCTGTGGCAGCGCAACCTGCCCCTGCCCGACTGGTGCGAGGACGGGCTGGATGTGGGCATGCTGGCCGAACGGTTCCGCTTTGCCGGCGGCAATATCCGCAATGCCGCCGTCGCGGCGGCGCATCTGGCGGCGGCGGAACGCGCCCGGCTGGGGCCGCGCCATCTTGCCCGCGCCGTGCTGCGGGAACTGGAAAAATCCGGGCTGCCGCGCGGGGCCGAAGACCTTGGCCCGCTGGCCCGCTGGCTGGAGGAGGCGCAATGAACACCGCCGCGGATCTGGTCATCGACATTGATGAGATCGCCATGGAAGGCGCCAACCCCGAGGATGCCACCCGGCTGCGCGCGGTGATCGAACAGGCCCTTGCCCGCGCCGCGCGGCGACTGGCCGGACTGCCTGCGGGCAACGAAGCCCTGGGCGATCTGCGGCTGGATCTGGGCCCGGCCCGCGACTTGCTGGCGCCCGGCGCCGAGGCTCTGCTGGCCGCGCGGCTGGAAACCGCGATCCGCGCCGGATGGGAGGCCGCCCGATGAGCGACGCGATCAACTTCACCCAGGGCGCATTCGCCGTCTATAACCCCGACGACACCGCCACCATGTCCAGCTTCATCCCCTTCCGTTTCAACCCGGAATCGCTGACCCGGCAATTGCAGCTGGAACAGGCGCAGGGCGGCGAAGGCGGGGCCGAACCCGGCGCACAGGGATCGGGCGGCAGCAGCGGCGAACAGGGCGCGGATTCCTCGTCCGGCACACTGAAGGAAAGCCTGTCGGTCATGCTGCGTTTCGATCTGGCCGACCGGGTCGAGGCGAATTCCTCGCTGCCGGTGGAATTCGGCGTCATGCCGGAAATCTCGGCGCTGGAGGAGTTGCTCTATCCCGTCGAAAGCGAGGCCGAGGCCCCCTCGGACGGAACCGAACCGGTGCGCGCACGCGGCCGCCGCCCGATCGTGCTGTTCATCTGGGGCGAACGGCGCGTGGTGCCGGTCAAGATCACCGGCATGGCAATTTCGGAAACATTTTTCAACGGCAAGCTCTATCCTGTCCGCGCCGAAATCGAGGTCGGGTTGGAGGTGCTGGGAGAGGCCGAGGCCCGCGACAATACCCGTGTGCAATCCTCGCTGAATTTCACCGCCGCGAACCGCCGCAAGATGGCGCGGCTCTATCTGGATACGACCGCCGATCAGGGCACCAACATCAACCTGCCGCAATAGGAGGACCGATGGGCATCGACAAGAAAAGCCGTTACGCGACGTCCCAGCGCGTGCCGTGGGTGCGGGTCGATGGCTCGCCGGTCGAACTGATCGGCCTGACCCCGCGCCCTGCCCGCGCGGCGGTCTTTGCCACCCGGGCCACAGATACCGACCGGCTGGATACGCTGGCCGCGCGCTACTATCGCGACCCGGCCAGGCTGTGGCGCATCGCCGATGCGGCGCAGGCGTTGGACCCCTTCGATGCGGTGATGCCCGGCGCGCCGGTGCAGATCCCGCCGGACAAGTGAGGGTGTCATGGCCACGCCGCGCTTTTCCATCGACATCGACGGAACCCGGCTTTCGGGGGCGCTGCTGGGCCGTCTTGCCACGCTGGAACTGACCGAGGCCGACAATCAGCCCGCCCGCCTTGCGCTGCGTATCGGGCTGCGGCAGGGGGCGGACGGAACCTATGACATCCTCGATGACAGCCCGTTCGAGCCGGGCGCGGAAATCCGCCTGACACTGGCCGCGCCGGGCGGGGCGGATCAGGTGGTGTTTTCCGGCTATCTCTCGCATCTGCGCCCACATTTCGAGGAACCCGAGGCGAATTCATGGCTGGAGGTTCTGGCCCGGGACGCCACCCTGCTGATGGCGGCGCAAGAGCGCGTCGCCAGCTATCCCGATGCCGGTGATTCCGATGCCGCGCGCGAAATCGCCGGGCGCTATGGCCTGACGGTCGAGGCGCAGGACACCGATGCGAAACTGGCCGCCGATGACATGCTGCTGATCCAGCGCGCCGACGACTGGTCCTTTCTGCGTCATCTGGCGGCGCGGAACGGTTTCGTCACCTATCTGGAACCCGATCCCGCGTCGGGCGAGCCTGTCTGCCATTTCCACCCGCGCGAACTGGGCGCAGAACCGCAGGCCGATCTGACCATATTGCGCGAAAATGCCAATCTGGACTGGATCGACTTTGCCGCCAGCCTCGACCGCCCTGAAAAGCGGCTGGCCCACGGCATCGACGCGGTGTCCAAGCGCATGGTCCGCGCGGGCGGCGATACGCAGGACGAGGTGCTGGGGCAGGATCTCTTTACCGCCGAGGCCGCGCAGGGGCTGATGCGCGCGGGCGCCACCGGCTCGGTGCGGTTCCAGCGTGGCGCATTGCCCCGCGATGCGGCGATGGGCGCCCATGCAGGCGGGCGCGGGGCCGAGGATCATCTGGCCATCGAGGCGCGCGGGCAACTGGACCCGGCGCGCTATCGCGGGTTGCTGCGGGCACATCGCACCGCGCTGATCAAGGGCGTCGGCGACCGGCTGAGCGGCACCTACTACATCCGCGAGGTCACGACCGAGATGACCGGCGGCACATTGGTTCAGCGGTTCTCGGCCCTGTCGAACGCGATGGGCCGGCGCGGCGGCGAAAGTTTCGGCCAATCGGCGGAAGAGGAGCCCCCGGCATGACCAGCACATCACGGGTGGATTTCGGACGGATGCTGGCGGCAGAGGGGCTGAGCCCCGATCTGCTGCGCGCGCTGGCCGCGCTGCTGGGCGAGGCGGACCGCCCCGCCTTTTATGGCAAATATGCGGGCATCGTCACCGATCGCGACGACCCCAGACAGATCTGCCGCATCCGCGCCCGCGTCCCCGAAGTCTTTGGCGAGGACGAAGATTGCGGCTGGGCGCTGCCCTGCCTGCCCTGGGGCGGCGGCCATAACCGCGGGTTTTTCGCCCTGCCCGAGATCGGCGACACCGTCTGGATCGAGTTCGAGGCCGGTGATCCGATGCGCCCGATCTGGGCCGGAACCTTCTGGGGCGCGCCCGACAGCACCGGCGGGCAGGACGATCTGGGCACTGCCACCGGCACCGAAGCGCCCGAAGGCCCCGACGGCCCTGCCGCGCCCGGCCTTGTGATCCTGCGCAGCAAGGCGGGCCATGTCATCAGCCTTGACGACGATGGCGGGCTGATCGTCATCGCCGAAGCCTCGGGGGCAGAGATCCGCATCTCGGGTCAGGGCGAAGTCACGATCACCGCCGACAAGATCAGACTGGGCGGCAATGCTTCGGAATCGGTGATCCTTGGCGACACGTTCATGGAGTTCTTCAACAGCCACACCCATCCCACCGGCGTCGGCCCCTCGGGTCCGCCCGCCCAGCCGATGAGTTCCAGCCATCTCAGCAAGGTTTCAACAACGGAATAGGTCATGCCGCTGGTCTCTGCCACGCTTTCGCAATCGCTTCAGTCGCAATGGTTGCCCCGCGACGAGGACGGCGAATTCAAGGACGACGCCCCGGCCTCGGCGGATGCGCTGGCGGGGGCGATTGCCGACTGGTTCGGCATGGCGATGGCGGCGGGCATTCCCTGTTCCACTGCATCGGCGCGTAAAAGCCAGTTGCAGGGGCAGCTGATCCCGGTCCTTCAGGCCGGATCGGCGGCGGGGGCCGGTCAGGGGATCGCGCTGTCCTTCATGGCCTATGTCGCCGGGCAGTCCTTCGGCCCCGGCGTGGCGGCACCGCCGGTCGCCACCGCAGCCGCAGGGGCAGCGATCACGGCGGCGCTGGCCGACCTCGACGCGGCGCAATCCTCGCGTGCGGATCAGATCGCGGCGGCGCTGCAGGCGCAGGCCATGTCGGCCATCGTGACCTTTCCGCCGCCCATGTCCCCCGCGCCCGTGACCTGAAAGGAGACGCAGATGCCCCGACATATCGCCGATCCCTTCGCCCTTGGCCCGTCGCTGGTCCGCGCCGGCACAAGGCTGCGCCGCGAGGGGCTGGCCGAAACCCCGGACCCCCATATCCATATCCGCGACCGCATCATGGCCGTGCTGTTCACCCGCCCGGCCGAGCGTGTGATGCGCCCGCGTTTCGGCGCCGGGCTGGATGCGCAGGTGCTCCAGAACATCTCTCCTCTGGCGCTGTCGGCCATCGAATACCGCATCCGCGAAAGCCTCGATGCGGTCTTCGCGGGCGAGGTCACGCTGGAGGATCTGACGGTCGAAGAAGGCGGCGAGGGGACAATCCTCGTCGCCATCGACTATGCGCTGCATGCCGACCGCAGCCCGCACCGGCTGGAGGTGGTGCTATGACCGATCCGGGCGCATTCGGGCTGCAATGGGGCGATGCCGAGATCGGCCCGGGCTGGCAGGGCATCGTCGCGCTGGGATTCACGGAGCCGCCGCCGCCGGGCTTTGTCGTGGCGCTGACGGTGCGGCTGGCGATACCCGCATCCGGCATCCTGCCCGACGATATCGCCGTCACCGCGCCCGATGGCTTGCCGCTGGAAACCGATGTGATGCCCATATCGGACGATGATGCCGAGATCACCCTGCGCTTTGCCGCACAGGGTCCGCGCGGCCAGACCCGCGTGCGGCTGCTGTCGGGGGGCGACGACCCGCTGGACCCGTTCTTTGCCGAGGCCGGTTTCGACTTTTTCGTCGCCTGTCCGGCGGGCGATTGCCGCGAACCCGACCCGCCGCCGCCGCCCGCCGGGCCGCAACCCGCCATCGACCTTGCCACCAAGGACTTCGCCGGTTTCCTTGCCGTGATGCAGAACTGGGCCGCCGCCACCGATCCGAACTGGGCAGGCGGCAACCCCGCCTCGACCGAGGCCATGCTGATCGAGTTGCTGGCCCATCATGCCGAGATGTTGTCGTTGCATCAGGACCGCGTCGCGCAAGAGGCCTTTATCGACACCGCCCGCGAAAGGCTGTCGCTGGCCCGCCATGCCGCGGCGCTTGGCCTGTCGCTGGACGAGGGCGGATCGGCCCTTGCCATCGTCGCGGTGGACCTGCCACCGGGCCGCGCCGGTTTCCTGCCCGCAGGCACCCGATTCGTGCGCGAAGAGGGCATGGGCCGGATCACCGCCACCTTCACCAGCACCGCCCCCGCCATGCTGGACGCCGCGTGGAATGCGGGCTTGCAGCGCGACGGCGACCGGGGGCAGTTGCGGCTGGCGGCATGGCCCGGCGCACCCGACGCGATCCTGCCCGCAGGCACGCGCGATCTGCTGCTGTGGGGCTGGGGCGCGCATCTGCTGCCAGGTCGGCGCATCGCGCTGGTGCAGGGGCGCACGGCCCATGTGACCCGGATCGCGGCCCTGTCGGAAATCAGCCAGCCGGGATGGGTGGCCGACCCCTCGGACCCGGCCCATATGCTGTCGCAGGAACTGACGCGGCTGGAGCTGGCCGCGCCCCTGCCCGCCCCCTTCCGGCCCTGGTCCGATCCCGATGGCGCACCGTTGCTGATTACCGCGAACCTTGTCGAGGCGATCCACGGCACCCCCGTCAGCGCCGCCAACGAGGAAGGCGCGGCCATGGGTCTGGGCGCCAGCCGTCAGGATCTGGTCACAGCCACCGATCTTGTGACCGGCCAGCCCATGATCCGCGCGCTGCGCACGCCGCAGGCGCAGGTGCTGACGGATGCGGATGGCCGCCCCTCGGTCCGGCTGCATATCGGGGCCGAGGAATGGCAATGGCAGCCGACGCTGATGAACTCGGCCGGGTTCGACCGTCACTTCACCACCGACACCGAAGAGGACGGCTCGGTCTGGCTGACCTTCGGCGATGGCAACCGTGGCCGGGCGGTGCCGCTGCCGCCGGGAACCGGGGCGCGGGCGCTGGCCAACCAGCCCGCGCATCAGCGCATCCGGCTGGACTGGCGGCAAGGCGATGCCGAGGCGGGCAACCTTGGCGCCTTCGCCCTGACGGGCGCGCGCGCGCCGGGTGGCCACGATGCCGGGGCGGCGGCGGATTTCGCGGCGCTGGCGCCGGTTGCCGCAACCAACCTGCTGCCCGCGACGGGGGGACGGGCGCGGGTCTCGACCGCTGTGGCCCGCGATCTCATCCCGGAATCGATCCGCAACCCCGCCCGCGCGCGCTGCGTCACCGCCGACGACTATGCCCGCGCCGCCGAGGATGTGCCCGGCATCGCCCGCGCCGCCGCCAAGCCTCTGGGCGGGGTGTTCAACACGATCATGGTCCTGTGCGCCCCGGACGAGGGTGACCGGCTGGACGGGGCGACGGCGGCGGCGGTCCATGCCCGCCTCGATGTGCTGCGCATGGCGGGGCGAGAGCATGTGCTGGGCGCGCCGGATTATGTCGCGCTGGACCTGCATCTGATCGTCTGTCCGCGCGGCAGCGCCGGGGCCGCCGCGATCCGCCGCAATCTGCGCGATGCGCTGGCGCCGGGCAGCGCCGCCCGGCCCGGCTTCTTCCACCCCTCGCGCCGGGGTTTTGGCGACAGCATCCGCCTGCCCGACCTGCTGGCGGCGGCGGCCCGCGCCCGGGGCGTCGGCGCGGTCAAGGCCGCCACCTTCCGTCCCCTGCACCATGCGGGCACGGCGCAGGTCGCGCAGGTGATCGAACTGGGCCCGACCGAGATCGCGCAATTCGCAGGCGACGAGGCGCATCCCGAACGCGGCCGCCTGACCGTCACGGTCATGGGCACCGACACGCCGCCGCCCGGTCAGGGCTTCGTTCTGGCCGGTCCCGCCCCCGAACCCGCAAGCACAGGGTGACACCATGTCCCGTCCGCCGATCCATCGCCCCAGCCCCTCGCCCCGTGGCAGCGACCGCTATTTCGGGCCGGATTTCAACGCTTTGGTCGCGCTGGCCGAAACCGTCGCCCACGACCACCACGGAATCGAGATCCCGGCCAAGGGGCGCGGCCTTGCCCGCACGCTGATCGAACTGCCCGCGCTGATCGCCCATATCCTTGGCGAACATCAAAGCCTTTATGCGCGGGAGGCCAGCCTCGGCTCGGCCCGGCTGGCGGGGAACCTGACCCGGCACGCCCGCAAGCTGGCGCACAGCCCCGCCCCCGGCGCGGCGGCGACCGGACTGGCGGCCTTCACCGTCAAGCCCGGGCTGTCGGGCGAGTTGCCGCAGGGTTTCGCCTTGCAGACCTCGCCGCTGGGAGAGGCCAAAGCGCAGACCTTCGAGACGCTGGCCAAGGCCCGCGTCGATGCGCAATGGAACGCCATCCGCCCGGCGCTGGCCGAAATCTTCGATCCCGTCCAGACGGTCGAAGGTGCCTTGACGCTGCGGCTGAGCAAGCGCCACGGGTTGTCCCGCGATGAGATCGTCATTCTTGAAGGCGCGCGCGGCACCGGCGTCTTTCGTGTCGCCGATGCGATGGAGGCCAGCCAGCCGCCGCAGATCGCATTGCAGCATATTGGCGGGCATGCCTTTGCGGGTGCGGGCACGGCGGCGGATTGGCAGACCGGCTATCGCATCCTTGCCCGTCCGCGTCATCACCTGCGGCTGTTCGGCTGGAACGCGCCGGCGACGCTGTGGCCCGCCAACAGACTGGCGACACCGGGTCATCCCCCGCCTGTCTCGTCCCACGATCAGACGGGCACCACCGGCTTCGGTTATACCGAGCCCACCGCAACGGGGAATGCGCTGCTGCTGTCGGAAACGCTGAAGGACCCGCCCGCGCCGGGCGACAGGGTGGTGGTGCTGTTCCTCGACCGGGCCGATGTCTATGGCCTTGCCGCATTGGGCGAGACCGTCGTGACCTTCCTGCGCCGCGAGGTGACCGAACAACCCAGAATCCTGACCTCGACGGCACCGGGCGCGGGCACGGTATCCGTCACGACCCAGCGGACCGTCACGACAACGGCGCTGTCGCGGCGTGTGGCCATGCTGGAACTGGCAATGCTGTCGCCCGCGATGCCGCCGCGGGTCTGGACACAATTCCCGCTGGACGCCCATATTCTGACCGGCTGGTCCGAGATACTGCACCCCCTGCCGATGATCCCGAACCTTGCGCCGCTTCAGCCGGAATTCGAGGTCGCGGCCGATCTGTCCGCCATGCGCCCCGGCCGTCCCGCGATTCTGCGCCGCGTCTCGACCGGCGAGGCGCGCGAGGCCACATTCGCCGCGATCAAGCCCCCAAACACAGGCAGCCTCTGGACCCTGCGGCTGGAGGTGCCGGGCGGTTTCCCCCCGGACTGGCCGATGGGCGATGTCGAGGTGCTGGGCAATGTCATCCGCGTCAGCCACGGCGAGGCGAAAGAGGACATCCTCGGCAGTTCCGACGGGGTCACGCCGCATCAGGAATTCGCGCTGAAACACGCCCCCGTCACCCGCCTGCCCGGCGCGCTTGGCCCCCGCATGGCGTTGCAGATCCGCGTCGATGGCGTGTTGTGGGATCTGGCCCCGGATTTCCACGAGGCCAGCCCCGATGCCCGGACCCATGTCGCGCAGACCGACGCGGCGGGCGAGGTCCGCATCCGTTTCGGCGGCGAAGGGCGCGGCGCCATCCCGCCCTCGGGCCGGCGCAATGTCACCGCCGCCTATCGCATGGGGCTGGGGCTGGCGGGCAATACCGGCGCCGGCAGGCTCAGCCGCATCCGCAAGGCATCGCCGCTGATCGAGGGCGTGACGAACCCGCTGCCCATCGCGGGCGGCGCCGATCCCGCAGGCGCCGATGACATTGCGCGACAGGCCACGCGCCCGGTCCGGGTCTTTGACCGCGCGGTCTCGGTCGAGGATCACGCCGATCTGGCGCTGCTCTATCCCGGGATCAGCCGCGCCTCGGCCCGCTGGCGCGACGGCGCGGGGATCGAGCTGGTCGCCGCCGATGCCGAAGGCGGCGGCCCCGCTGATCTGGCCGCCTTCACCGCCTTTCTGGATGCGCGCCGCGATACCGGGCTGGCGCTGATCGTCACCGCCCCGCAACCCGTCGATATCACCCTGACCCTGCGGATAGAGCGTGACCGGGCATGGCTGGCCGAGGCCGTGCGGCTGGACGCCGAAACGGTGCTGCTGGGCGGATCCGACGCGCCGGGCCTGTTCACCTTCGCGGGCCGCGAACTGTCCGCGCCGCAATCGCTGTCGGGTCTGTATGCGCGGCTGCTGGAACGCCCCGGCATCAGCGGCGTGCTGGCCCTGCGCTTTCGGCTGGCCCAGCCGGGCGGCCCCGAGGTCGCCGACATCATCCATGCCAGCACCCGGCAATGGCTGCGGCTTGAACCCTCGGCGCTGGATATCCAGATGGTCGAGCCGGGCGCGCTGGACCGCACCGAACTGGGGGCCGCGCCATGAGCTATCCCTATGACCGCGACCACCTGAACCGCACGCGCGATCTGCTTTATGCGCTGGTGCCCGAATATTACAAGCGCCGCGACCGCGCCGCCGCGCAGGCCATGCCGCCCGAACCGGCCGAGCTTCTGGCCATGATCGAGGCGCTGGCCGCCCCCCTTGCCGCCACCCGCCAGTCGGTCGAGGAACTTTACGCCGATCTGTTCATCGAAAGCGCCGGAGAAGAGATGCTGCCCGCGCTGGCCGCCTCGATCGGGCTGGATCTGGTCTTTCGCGATGCCGAGGCCAACCGGCGCAACCTTGGCGCGGCGATGGGCTGGCGGCGGCGCAAGGGCACGCCGCTGATGCTGGAGGAGATGGCGCGGATCCTGTCCGACCGGCAGGTGGCGCTGGCCGAGGGCTGGAAGGCGCTGATCCTGACGCAGGACCTGAACCTGATCCGGCCCGAACGGGTCATGGCCGATCTGCGCCCGGCCTCGACCGCCGACCGCGCCTCTGGCCCGCTGGCCGGGCTGATGCGGCTGTTCGATCCGCGGCCCATCGGCCCCGATTCCGGCCATGTCCATCCCCGCCACCTGATCCACTGGGCCTTTCCGACGCAGCTTCACCCCCTGCGCCACGCGGCCTGTCACGAATTGCCGCCGGGCGCGGATGACCGGCGCTTTGCCTTTGATGCGGACAATGCGTGGCGGGCGCTGCGGGTACGCGCGGCGGGGCTGGAGGACCGCCCCGGCACCGACCGCCTGCCCGATGGGCTGTTCGCCGAGAATCCCGGCGCATGGTTCGGGGCCGAGGGGCGCTTTGCCGTCCGTCTGACCGGCGTTCCCGCCGCCGCATCCCGGCCCGCAACACCCGTGCAGCGCAGCGCCAGCCGCGCGCCCGCCGACAATGCCCTTGGCCGCAGTCCCGCCACCCTGACCCTGATCGAGACCGACACAAGGCGCTGTTCCGGCCCGGTCGAGATCGGGCTGATCGCCGCCCCTCTGACCGGCAACCTGCCCGATCTGGCGCTGGCCGAGATGCGCGGCCAGATCACCATCGGCCCGGCGGGCGTGACCGGCACCGCGCCCGGCGCGGGCGATGTGGCCGGGGATCACGTCATGCTGCTGCGCCTGCGCCCGCAGGCCCCCGCCGCCAGCCGCATGATCGGGACAACGGTGATCGAGGTGGCGGGCAGCACCGCCGCCGCCGCTCGCGCCGCGACCCCGCCCGATCTGGCGCGGGCGGGTTATCTGCGCGGCGGGCTGTATCTGCGCATCCCCGAACAGCGCATCACCGGAGAGCGGCTTTACTGGATCGGCGCCGACGGCTCGCTGCATGAGCCCCTGCCGCTGGTGGCGGGCGCGTTGCCGGCCCGCGCGCTGGCCTCGAACCCGGCGGGTCCGGTCTGGCCCGAGGCCGCAGGCAGCGCCGAACGCGCCCCCTTTGCCCCGGCACTGGCCGCGCCCGGTGCCGCGCCCGCCGTCCTGCATGGCGGCAATGTGCTGCGGGCCAGCGGTCTGCTGCCCGCAACCCCCGCCACCCGCTGCGCACTGGTCCTTGCGCTGTCCTTCTTCGCCGGTCAGCGCCATTTCGCGCCGATGCTGCGGCTGGACTGGACCGGCCCCGACCCGCGCAGCGCCGAATGGTCCGCCATCGGTGCCGACGGCGTGCCGCTGGCCGCCCCCGCTCTGCCCGCGCGGTTCGGCCAGCTGGGCGCGATCATGGCCGCCGGGCCGTCCGATCTGGCGCTGTCGCTGCGCTTTGAATCCAGCGTCAACAGCGCGATCCTGACTCCGGCCGAGGTCGCATTCACCGGTTTCAACGGCAGCGCGGTGCTGATCCATCTGCCCGAACTCATCGCCTCGGAAACTGCCGAGACCGCGCCCGATGGCAGCGCCTTCTGGCCGCGCGGCCCGGCGCTGGCGCGGCACAGCGTGGCGGTGCAGGTGGGCGCGGATGGCTCGACCTGGCTGGCGGGGACGACGACGCCGATGCGGCGCGGGCTGGGCGATGCCGCCCCCCTGCCCGGCCCGCTGACCATGCGACGGCGAGAGGCGGGCTGGCGGCGGCTGTGCGCGTGGCAGAACGAATCCGGCCCCGATGTGCTGGAACCGACGCGGCCCGGACGGCTGGATATCGACCCGCGTTTCGGGCTGTTCGCGATGAATACCGGCGACGGGATGGTGCCGCATCCGCCCTCTGCCGGGATTGCCGCGCCGGATCCGGTCACCGTGGACCTGCAAGAGGGCGCGACCATGCCCCTCGGCGCGCTGCCCGTCGATCACCGCCGCTGGCTGGGCCTGCGCCCGGCGCCGACGCGGCTGGTCTCGGCTCAGGGGCATCTGGGTGGTGCCGCCTCGCCCGCGCTTTTGGACCTGCCGCTGCATCGCAGTGTCGCCGAGGCACTGGCGGCGGCCACCGCGCCCGAAGAGGTCATCGAGATCGTCGATTCCGGCTTCTATCCCGCCGAGACGCTGATCTGGCCCGCCGCCCCCACCCGGCTGGAACTGCGCGCCGCCCCGTTCGAGCGTCCGGTGATCCAGATCGCCAGCTCGACCCCCGGCGCGGCCAGCTATGACGCGCTGACGCTTGGCGGCATCGCCCTGACGCGCGCGGGCGCCGCCGGGACCACGCTGGACCTGCCCCCGGCACAGCAGATCCTGCTGGGGTTCGTCAGCGTGCTGCGCGCCGACATCACCCTGCATCTGCACCTGTTCGAGGCCGCAGGGGTCGAACGCGCCGCGATCCGGCGCTGCCTGCTTGGCCCGCTGGAGATCGACGAGCCGGGAGAGGTCGAACTGACCGATTCCATCATCACCGCCGCCGAGGACAGCCAGTCTGCGCTGCTGGCACCGCTGGCGCGACTGGCCACCGAACGCGCCACCCTGCTGGGCCGGGTCGAAATCGGGCAGGCCGAACTGTCCGACACCATCGTCGCGGGGCTGCTGCTGGCGCAGGAACGCTTTCGGGGCTGCCTGCGCTATTCGCTGGTCGGTGCGGGCAGCCAGACCCCGCGCCGCCATCGGGTGCTGGAAACCGACCCCGCAACCGGCCAGCCCATCCGCCCGCCCTTTGTCAGCCGCGAACGCCGCGACCCGGCCTTTCTGCGGCTGGATGCGCAGGGCGACGGGCGGGTACTGACCGGCGCCTCGGATGGCGGAGAGATCGGCGCCTTCAATGCGGCAAGGCTGGGGGAACTTTACGCGGGGCTGGGGCGGCGTCTGGCCGAACACACGCCTGCGGGGCTGAGGACGGGAATCGTGGCCCGGGCATGATGCCCGGCCGCACAGGAATCGTGCCGCCCTTGCGCGGCGGATGACAGGGAGGACAGGCCATGGAAGGGGACTTTTCGCGCGGACACCGGCCTGACGCCAAGCGGGGACGGGATTACAGGCGGGTGCTGCCGCGACAGGGCGCGCCGATCCTCGACAGCGACCTGCATGCGCTGATGGATGCCAGCGACCGGATCGACCGGCAGGGGCTGGCCCATGTGGCCTGCGACAGCGGCGCGACTGATCTGGGATTCTTCGTGACGCCGGGGCGGCTGCTGGCGATGTTCGACCCGGTGCTGGGGCAGATGCCGCAGGTGGCAGGCGGGGCCAGCGCGGTGCGGGATTTCTCGCGCCGGTATCTGCAGCGGCTGCCGGGCTTGCAGATCAATGGCGGCGCGGGCACGGTGACCATCCCGCTGCGCGATCCGCTGGACGCGCCGACCCCCTGCCGGGTCTGGATGCGCGCCGATCAGGCGGTGACGGTCAGCGTCGCAGGCACCCCCGTCAACATCCCGGCGGGCGGCGATTACGCGCCATTCCCGGTCACGCTGAACGGCGCGCAGACCGTGTTCGCCGCCGGCCCGCAGCCCTGCTGGCTGGCCCTGATCGAGACCGAGGCCCCCGCAGATGCCGCCGCCGTGCTGCATTGGTGCGCGGGCGGCTTTCAGATCGGCGGGCTACTGGCCACCGCATCCGATGCCGTCTGGCCCGACCTGACCGGCCCGGCGGCGGATCAGTTGCGCGCGGCCTCGGGCGGGGCGGTCGGATCGCGGCTTGCGGCCTATCTGGAACTGTCCGAACGTGTCGTCACCGCCGTCGAGGATCCCGGCTTGCGCGAACAGGCGCTGGGGCCGGGGCGCGAGACGACCAGCCGCTCGGAACTGGTGGCGCAGGTCAAGCTGGCCCCTGTCACCGGCCTGGCCGAGCCCGCCGCCATCGCCGGGGCCTTCGCCCGCGTGAGCCTGCCGACGGGCCGCGTCAGTTTCGGGACCAGCGCGGGCACTGCCGCCGCCGATCCCTGCGATCTGCCGGTGCCGGGCGGCTACAGCGGCACGGAAAACCGGCTGTATCGGCTGGCGGTGCATGAGGTCACGACCGGGGCGGGTGCGCTGACCCGGTTCAAATGGTCGCGCGACAATGCGGCGGGGCTGTGGCCCTGCACACTGATGCCCGACCAGCCGCCGGGCGCGGCCGTCACCCATATCCGCATCGGCGTGAACGACCCGCTGCGGGCGGGTGATCTGGTCGAGCTGACCTCGGACGCGATCGAACGTGGCGATGCCGCACCCGGCGCGGTCAATGCCCTTGGGTTTCGCCGTCCGCAACGGATGCAGGGGATGCTGTTCCGGCTGGACGGCGGCGATGTCGTCGCCGGATCGCTGCGCGAATTCCGGCTGCTGGATGCGCTGACGGAAACCCCCGCGCCGCCCTTCGACCCCGCGCCCTTGGGGGATGAGGGGCTGAAACTGCGGCTGTGGTCGGGCATTCTGGAACGCCCCGGCACCGGCGCGGCCACCCTGCCGCTGGAGGACGGGCTGATCGCCGAAATCGACGGCGCGTTCGAGCCGGGCGACTGGTGGCAGGCCGAGGCCCGCGTGCTGGCCCCGCAGGCCAACGGCCCCGCCGTCACCACCGCCCACGGCCCCGAACGCCTGTTCGCGCCGCTGGCCCTGCTGGAACGCGACGCGGCCGCCACGCCGATGATCCTGCGCGCATGGCTGGACAGCCGCAGTCGCAAGCTGTGCCAGCAAGAGGCCGATTTCACCGCCTATGACGGCACCCGCGTCGGCACCGGGGCCGATACCGTGCAAGAGGCGCTGGACGAGCTGTTCCTGCGCCTGTCGGACGGTTGCGGCGAAATCGCGGTGCCGCCCGGCGCCCCGGTCCAGACGGTGATCGACACGATCCCGGCGGATGGCAATGCCCGCATCTGCCTGAACGCGGGCGTGCGCGATCTGACCGAAACCATCGTGGTGGCCGACAAGGGCGACCTGATCGTCGGCGGCATCGGGCCGGGCACGATCCTGCGCGGCAACCTGCGCCGGATCATCCGCTTTGAACGCTGCCGCTCGGTCGATCTGCGCGATTTCGCGGTCGAGGCGATGGCGGCGGGCGATGGCGCGGTGATCGATTTCGTCGATTGCGCCGAGGTACGGCTGGACCAGATCCGCGTGACGGCGGCCGGCCTTGACGGACCCGGCCCCTCGGCCATCCGGCAGGTCTCGGCACCGGGCCGCCCGACCCGCACATTCGCCATGCGGCGCTGCACGCTGAGCCTTGGGCAATTCGACAGCGGCGTCACCGCCGCCGATCCCGGCCATGCCGAGATCTGCGACAACGTGATCGCCACCCGGCCCGAGGTCTTTGCCTTCGACGCCGATCTGGCCCTTGGGGCCGAGACCCTGCGCGCCACCGGCGAGGTGCTGATCGACCGCATCACCCTGCACCGAGGCGATGGCGGCTTCGATTTCGTCGGCAGCCCGGTCTTTTCCTTCGCCTCGCCGCACGGCCCGCCCATCGTCGCGCGCCACGGTATCGTCATGGCGAACGGCATCTGGGGCCGCGATACGCTGAGCTTCACCACGCATGTCTCGCTTGACGCGCAATTGTGGGAGCGGATCGCCAGAGCAAACCAACCCCCCGGCGGCGGCACCTTCCCGCCCGAGATCATGGACAATTACCTGCGCGACTTCCGCCAGAACCTTGCCCGCGCGGTGTTCGGCCTCGCTTCGCCCGTGACCATCCCGACCGGCATGGGACCGTCGTTCCAGCCCCTGCGCGACGGGCTGATCGCCACCAATGCGGTGACACATGGCCGCACCGGGATCACGGTCGCCGCCTCTCGTGGGCCGGTACGGAGCAAGGCGCTGCCGCGCCCGGTCGCCGCGCTGCTGACACAGCCGGGGCAAGGCGCGCGCATCCGGGGCAACCGGATTTCGGGCTTTACCCAGGGGATCCGCGTCGCCGGATCCACGCGCCAGCAGTCGAATTTCGTGTTCCTGCATGCGGTCGAGGTGCAGGACAACCGCATCGGGCTGCGCCTGCCGTGGCAGGCCCGCCAGCGCGGCGGCATCTGGATCGGCAGCACCCTGTCGGCGCGGATCAACGGCAACCAGATCATCGACCCCGCCTATATGCCGCTGGCGGATGGCGAAGGGCCGATCGGACTGGATTGCGACGGCATCCGCCTGTGGGGCTGGTTCGGCCCGCTGGTCGAGGTCCGGGGGAATTTCTGCCACGGCACCTCGGTCGGGATCCGCTGGGTCAGCCTTGGAAATGACGAACCAAGCTGGGGCCGCCCCGACATCTTCATCGGCGCTTTCGCCGACAATGCCTATTCGGGTCCGGGCCTGCCCAGCCGCCCCACGACCCTGCCCTGAGCGGAGATATGCTTTGGAAAAGGACCGCGGAAATGCTAGGCTGAAGGGGACCTCGATCCGGGAAGCCGCGTTCGAGTCGTCGATGACTGGTCGGCAATTGCCGAAGGGTTCAAGTCCCTGGAAGTGGATCATTCGCAGGTTTGGTCCACTTCCGCCCATCCGCGCATCGCATCAGGCGGAGGGCGCGGGATGAAGACCAGAACCGGCCCCGTTTCAACCCCTTCCGTCACAGCCTCGCGCAGCCCGGCCCCTGCGCCTGCACCCGCACCGCCTGCCCATGACAGCACCCCACAGCCGCTGAACGCGCTGCAACGCAGCCTTGTCGGCGGCGCGGCCCTGCCCGCGGATCTGCGCACGCGGATGGAGACGGGCTTTGGCGCTTCATTCACCGATGTGCGCATCCATACCGGTGGCGCGGCGGCGCAGGCGACGGGGCGGATGCGGGCCGAGGCGCTGACCTCGGGGCGCGATATCGCCTTTGCGCCGGGCCGCTATCAGCCGGGATCGAAGGCGGGCGACAGCCTGATCGCGCATGAGCTGGCCCATGTCGTGCAGCAGCGCCGTTCGGGCGGCGGCGGCGCGGTGCAGGCGAAATCGCTGATCTCGAATCCCGGAGAGGCTGCCGAAAGCGCCGCCGACACCGCCGCCGCAACCGTGCTGGCCGGGGGGCGGGCGCAGCTCGGCGCGGCGGGTCAATCGCTGCGGGGCCGGATCATGCGCCGCGCGCTGGCCGGGGCGGCGCCCTTTGCCTCGCGGGCGATGACGCAGGCCCCGGCCCGTCCGGGTGCCGTCGCGCCGGGATCGGTGCCGGTGCTGACGCCGGTGATGACCTCGCAGGTGTCGGCGGCGGGCGGGCGTATCTCGGGCCTGACCAAGCCCGGCGCCGCTGCCCCCGCCACCAAGGCCCCCGACGAGGCCCAGACGGCGCGCGGCGGCACCGGGGCCGAGGCGAAACCTGCCCCTTCGGTTACCATCGCCGGTGCGTCTGCCGGGGCGGGCGAAGCCGCCGCCACGCAGGGCACGCCCAAGAAGATGGCCAGGGACGCGCCGAAGCCAGAGACGGAAAAGCCGAAGGCCAGATCCGCGCCGGGCAAGGGCGGTGCGCGGGCGCAACGCGGCGGCAGGGGTGGCGGCGCGGCAAAGCGTTTCGGTCAGGACCTTGGCGACCGGGGCGAGGCTGCGGCTGACGAGGCCCGACAGCGCCTGGCCCGCCGCGCCGAAGCCTTGCAGGTGAACGAAGGCGCGGATACGCGGATCGAGGCGGCGCGGGCAGCGGCGGAACCCGCCCCGAACGCCGCCGAGGCCGATGGGCAGGGTCAGCAGGCGGCCGCCCTGTCCGGGGCCGATATTCCCGCCCCCGATGCGGCGGCGGCACAGCAGCGGGCGGGGGCGGCGCTGGCATCCGCCGCGCCTTCAACCATCGAAGAGCTGGACAATTTCGCCGGTCCCGGTGGCGCGGGCACCCGTCAGCGGATCAGCCAGCAGGTCGGCGCCGAGGCCAGCCAGCAGGCCGCCCCGGTGCAATCCTCGATGGCGGGGGTGCAGAACCCGCCGCAGGGTGCCGCGCCGCCCCCTGCCGTGCCGCAAACCGAACCCGTCGCGGCGCCATCGACCCCCGCCCCCGGCCTGACCGGGGCGGCCCCCGCGCCGGTGCCCGAGGAATCGCTGGACGCCAGCGAATTCCGCGAATCCGCCGATGCGGCGCTGGCCGAACATGACGTGGACGACGCCACGCTGGCCAAGGCCGAGGAAGGCCCCCTGCGCGCCATCGGCGACGACAAGGACGAATTGAACGAAAACGTGGACAGCGCCGCATCCAACGCCCGCGCGACCGAATCCGCCGCCACGCAAGAGGCCGCGGCGGGGCTGGCCGCGACCGAAGCCGACAGCACCGCCGACATGGAGGCCGGGCGCGATGCCGCGCAGGAGGCGGTCAGCGGCGAACAGACCGGCGCCCGCTTGGGCGAAGAGACCGGCGCCCGCACGCTGGCCGAACAGATCAACGCCACCTATACCACCGCCGAAGGGCAGGTGAACGCCAGGCTGGGCACGCTGGAAAGCGATGCAGTGCAGGGCTTTCGCGACCGTCAGGGCCAGCGGCTGGAGAGCTTTGCCTCGGGCGTGCGCGCCGATCTGGAAGCGTTCAAGTCGCGGCGCTATTCGGGGGCGCGGGGGCTTTACAACCGGGCGCGGGACTGGGTGCTGTCGATCAACAGCCTGCCCGAGGTCAAGGCGCTTTATGACCGTCACCGCAGCCAGTATATCGCCGATATCGACGCCCTGCTGGCCGGGATCCGGACCAGCATCCAGCGCACCATCGACGAATGCAAGACGATCCTGTCCGAAGCAAAGACCGCCATCGACCAGCTGGCCGAGACGAACAAGGGCAACCTTGATGCCGAGGCACAGGCGGCGCTGACCCGCGCCCGGACGCAGTTTCAGGCGATGGAAAGCCGCATCGAGGCCACGCAGCGCAGCGCACTGGCCGCGCTGGACCGCGAACGCGAACGGGCAATCCGCGAGATGGACGCGAAACTGGCCGAGATCCAGGCCGAGAATGCCGGGCTGGTCGATCGCATCGCCGCCGCGATCAAGGCAATCGCGGATGCCTTGGGCGAATTCATGGCCCTGCTGGCGCGGGTGACGCGGATGGGGGTCGGGCGCTTTCTGTCCGCCGCCGGATCGCAGGCGCAGGAGGGCGTAAAGAACCACCTGTGGGATTCGCTGAAAGAGGCCTTCAAGCAATGGTTCTTCAACAAGGTGCCGGGCCTGCAACTGCTGATGAACCTGCCGCCCAACTGGGTCGAGATGCTGACCGCGCTGGCCTCCAGCATGATCGGCCTGATCACCGAGAACCTGCCCGCCCTGATGCCCGCCATGGCGGCGGCGGCAATGACATGGCTGGCGGTTCAGCTGGCGCTGAAGCTGATTCCGGGCGCGGGCGCGATCATGGCGGTGATCGACGCCATCCGCGCGGCATGGTCGCTGGTGCAATCGCTGTTTTCCGCCGCCCGGGCGTTTCTGGAATTCGTCATGCAGGTCGCGGCGCCGGGCAATGGCGCGGCGGCCTTTGCGCGCGCGCTGGCGCATGGCATCGTCGCGGCGGTGGACATGGTGCTGACCTTCCTTGGCATCGACGCGCTGATCCGCCGCCTGCTGGGCGCCATCGCCCGCCCCTTCGGCCGCATCATCGCCCGCATCCAGCAGCGTTTCCGCCAATATATGGCAAGGCGACGGGCGCGGCGACAGGCCGGGCAGCGCCGCCGCGCCAGACGTGACGACGGGCGCGACGCGCCGGGATCGGGCAATCGCCGACGCGGCGCCGCGGCGGATGCGCGCCGCCGCCAGCGCGCGTCCGACCGCCGCCGCGCAAGGCGCAACCAGCAGCGGGACCGCAATCGCGATCGCCGGCGCGAGACCCCCGACGCCCGCCGCAGACGGGAACGCGAGCGCCGCAATCTGGAGCGGCTGAACCGCGCCAAAGCGGCGATCGACCCGGCGGTGCGGCGGCTGTTGCGCAACGGCGCGTCACGCACAAGGCTGTCGTTGCAGATGACCTATTGGCGGTTGCGCTGGCGGCTGACGACGCTGGCGCTGACCGGGCGCAGCATCCGGCTGTCGATCAACCCTTCGACCGAACTGACCGCCCGCATCGAAGAGATCGACGCCCAGCAACTGGGCGGCATGCTGGAACCCATCCTGCGCGAGGCGGAAGATCGGTTCTTCCAGCAACGCTATGCCGCCAACCCGGAATTGCGCCGGAACATCGAGGGCGAACTGGGCACGGCGCGCAGGACCGGATCGGTCAATTCCAGCCTTGCCGATGCGGATCGGGTCCAGCTTTATCGCGGGATTGCCGAAACGCCGATGCAGCATCGATACACGTCGGTCAATGTGAACCGGACCATGGCCGCGGTCGGCAGCGAACCCGCCCGCAGCTTTCCGGTGCAGTCGCGCTTTACCGACAACCCCGCCGCCCCCTGGGCGGTGCGGCCGGGCGAGGTCAGGCATGGCGGCTCTTATTCCGCGATCCAGAACCGGATGAACCGGCCCGGTCGGGGTGGTCCGCTGGGAGTGGGAACCTATCTCGGTCAGCGCCGGGGCAAGACGGATCCGGCATGGGCGGGTGTGCGCTCGGCCGAGATCCGGCTGATGGAGGCGGCGCGCGGCCCGGGTCAGTTCGCGACGCAGAACCTTGCCAGCGGACTGATCGGGGCCACGGCCTTCAGCCCCGAAGGAATGGCCGCGACCCGTGCGGGCGCCAGCAGCCTGCCCGAACGCCTTGCCGGCACGGGCGACCTGAATTTCGCCGTCGGTCAGGGCACCGGGCGGACGATGGATTACGACGCCGGACGGCGCAGCGACAGCGCCGGGCCCAATGCCGCGCAGAACCGCGCGCGCAGACGCATTTCCACCGCCGAGCTGATGCGGACCATCAATCGCGTGCGTCCCGCCATCCTCAGCACCGCGGGCGAGCGCGGGGCGGCGTTGAACCATATCCGCACTCAGTTCCGCAATTTCATGCGCGCAGCAATGGCCGCCCAGCAGGGTCTTGGCCGCGCCGGGGCCGAGGACCGCACCCGCGAACAACTGATCGCAGCCGTGGCAGCCTTCATGCACCTGCAGAACCGCACCTGAGGCGCGGTCCCTCGATGCCCGGCGTCGTCAGCTGGCGGTCAGCCAGGAACTGAAGCGTTCGATCAGTTCGCTTTCGTGATCCACCCAGAAATCATAAGACGACCCAAGCGCGTTGGTCATGTTCTCGGGGCTGGTCGGCATATGCGGGGCCATCTCGGTCTTGCCATCGTGATAGAGGCCGACCAGACCGGCCGAGGATTGCCGCGCCGGGCCATAGCTGATCCATTGCGCCTGATCCGCCAGCCGCTGGGTGTCGGTCGCGAACTTGATGAACTCCATCGCTCCTTCGGGATTCGGGGCGCCCTTTGGGATGGCGAACAGGTTGTATTCATAGACCTGCCCGTCCCAGACGATCTCGAACGGCTTGTCCTCGGTCACGGCGGCGTTGAAGATCCGGCCGTTATAGGCGGCGGTCATCACCACCTCTCCATCGGCCAGCAACTGCGGCGGCTGGGCGCCGGTTTCCCACCAGACGATATCGCGCTTGATCGTGTCCAGCTTGGCAAAGGCGCGGTCGATCCCCTCATCGGTGGACAGCAGATCATAGACCTGATCCGCCGGCACGCCATCGGCCATCAGCGCCATTTCCAGCAACGCCTTGGGCGCCTTTTTCACGCCGCGCTTGCCGGGGAATTTCTCGGTATCGAAGAAATCCGCGATGGTCTGCGGCACCTCGTCGGGGAACTTCGTCGAATCATAGGCATAGATCGTCGAAAACACGATCGAGCCGACGGCACATTCGCTAAGCCCCTGCGGCAGGAAATCATCGGTTGCGGGGGTGCCGTCCGGGGCGGGGGGCAGCACCGAGGGGTCGATTTCCTCCAGCATGCCCTCGTCGCACAGGCGGACCGCATCGGCATATTCGACATCGACCACATCGGCGGTGACATTGCCCGCCTCGACCTGCGCCTTGATCGGCGTCGCCGGATTGTCGCTGTCCACCGAGACGATATTGATGCCGGTCTGGGCGGTGAAGGGCTTGTGATAGGCCTCGACCTGGCTGTGGGCATAGGTGCCACCCCAGGAGATGATGGTGATGCTTTCCGCCCCGCTGGCGGTGGCCACCAGCGTCAGCGCGGTGGTGAGACTGAGATATTTCTTCATGTCGTGTTTCCCGTGTTGGATGTTTCATTGGCCGCATCATTGGCGGCGGGCAGCCCTTCGTTCGGGGCCGTTGAAGCAACAGGGGCGCCGCTTTGATCGCGCCGCCCCCCCTGATCCTAGCTGGCGGCCCTGACCTTCGGCCCCACGATCAGATGTTCGGGGCCATAGGGAAAGCCGGTGATGTTGCGGTTGCCGTCTTCGGTGATGACAAGCACGTCATGTTCGCGATAGCCGCCCGCGCCGGGCAGGTGATCGGGGATGGTGATCATCGGCTCCATGCTGATGACCATGCCGGGTTCCAGCACGGTGTCGCAATCCTCGCGCAGTTCCAGCCCGGCCTCGCGCCCATAGTAATGGCACAGCACGCCAAAGCTGTGACCATAGCCGAAGCTGCGATATTGCAGCAGGTTCTCGGCCGCATACATCTCGTTCAACTCGCGGGCGATATCGCTGCACCGGTTGCCCGGCACCAGCAATTCCTTGCCGCGATCATGGATCTTGCAGTTGAACGCCCACAGCCGCAGATGCTGGTCCGAGGCCGTTTCGGCAAACAGCGTGCGTTCCAGCGCGACATAGTACCCCGCGACCATCGGAAAGCAGTTCAGCGACAGGATATCGCCCCTCTCGATCCGCCGCGAGGTGACCGGGTTATGCGCGCCGTCGGTGTTCAGCCCGGACTGGAACCACGTCCATGTGTCCAGCAATTCCGCATGGGGCCAGATGCGGGCGATCTCTCGCACCATGGTGGCGGTGGAATGCAGCGCGACCTCGTGTTCCGGCACGCCGACCTGAACCGCCTCGACCACCGCCGCGCCGCCGATATCGGCGGTGCGGGTCATCTTTTCGATATGGGCGATCTCTTCGGGCGATTTGACCATGCGCAGCCGCATCGCGGGCTGGGCGATATCGACGAATTCCATATGGGGGAATTCGGATTTCAGCTGGTTCAACAGGTCGATATTCACATGGTCGAACTCGATCCCCAGCCGTTTCACGCCGCCTGTCAACTGCCGGATGGCGTGAAAATAATTGTCCTTCTGCCAGTCGGTATAGGTCAGGTTGCGCCCGCCGAAGGTGCGCCGCCAAGGCTGGCCGCCGTCGATCCCGGCGCTGATCGAGGTCATCACCTGATGATCGACCAGCAGCCCATAGCGCCGCCCGAACTGGCAATACAGGAAATCCGCGTAATAGTTGATGTTGTGATAGCTGGTGAACAGCGCCGCATCGACGCCCTGATCCGCCATCGCCTTGCGGATACCGTCCAGACGCCGCTGCATCTCTGCCGCCGAAAAGGTGGGCTGCACCTGCGCGCCGTTGCCGACATAGTTCTGAAGCCGTTCCCGTTCCATGCCCTGATCCTGTGATGATGCCCGCACCGGGCCCCTGCCCTGACAGTCCGCCGAAGCTGGGGGCTTGTCAAAAGAGGGTTTTTCACGGCAACATGAGAAAAAATAATGTGCCCGATATGTCGTCACTTCTGCCGCTGAATGCCCTGCGCGCGTTCGAGGCCGTTATCCGCAACGGTTCCTTCAGCGCCGCCGCAGACGAGCTTTGCGTGACCCAAAGCGCCATAAGCCACCAGATCAGGCATCTGGAGGACTGGTTCGGTGCGCCGCTGTTCCTCCGCGACGGCAACCGCCCGCGTCCCGCGCCCCATGCAGAAGATCTGGCCCGCACGCTTTCGCTGTCTTTTGGGGAAATCCGGGCCGCCTGTCAGCGGGCAAAGAACCGCAGGATTTCTCAACCTCTGGTCGTTGCGGCGATCCCTTCGGTCGCGGTCTGCTGGCTGATTCCGCGGCTGGCGGGTTTTCGCAAGGCCCATCCGGCAATCGACATCCGCATCATCTATGCGATGCATGGCCACGACATCGACTTTCAGGATGTCCACCTTGCCTTCGTTTTCGCCAAAGGCATGCCCGCCCTGCCCGGTATCGGGGCAGAGCCCTTTCTGCCCGGCGACTCGGTTCCGGTATGCAGCCCGGCGCTGGCCGCGCGTCTTGGCGATGCCGATCCCGTGCAGGCGATGGCGTCACTGGGGTTGCTGCATGACACCGACCCCTCGGGCTGGCAGGAATGGTTCGACCGCGCCGGGCTGGGCGATGCCCCGCCCCCCGGTCCGGTTTTCGAGGATTTCAACCTGCTGCGCGCCGCCGCATTGTCCGGTCAGGGGGTGGCACTGTGCCCCGAGGCGATGATCCGGCAGGATCTGGAGGCCGGGCACCTGATCCGCCTGTCCCGCATCAGCGTGCTGGAGGAATACGGCTATTACCTGTTGTGGGGACCGCTGGCCGCCAACTCCATGCAGGCCCAGGCCAACGCCTTCCGCGACTGGGTCTTTGCCGAACGGGATGGCGGATCCGCGTGACGCGCTATGCCGGGGCGGGTCGTATCAGCCCCAGCCGCGCGCCTGCCGCAAGGGTTTCGCCGCTGGGGGCGATCCGGTGCAACTGCCCGGCCCGCCCGGCCGTGATCGGGGTTTCGGCCTTCATCGCCTCGATCACCGCGACGGCCTGACCGGGCGCGACGGTTTCGCCCTCGGCCACCAGCCATTTTTGCAGCAGGCAGGGCATCGGGGCAAGGATGTCACCATCATCGCCCGCCTCAACCGGCGGCGTGGTGTCATCGGCCCCGGGCATCTGCGCAAACAGCCCGGCAGGCAGGGCAAGGCTGTGCCGCCTGCCGTCAATCTCGACAAAGCTGCGGATCAGCGCCGGATCAGCGGGGGGGACGCGATCTGCGGGCGGCAGGCCGGAAAACTCGGTCTCGATCCAGTTGGTATGGACGCGAAAGCCGGTCTCGGCGGTAAAATCGGGTTCCTGCAGGATGGCGCGGTGGAAGGGCAGAACCGTGGCCGGACCCTCGATCACGAATTCCGACAGGGCGCGGCGGGCGCGGCGGATGGTGGTATCGCGATCCGGGCCGGTGACCACCAGCTTGGCCATCAGCGAATCATAAAGCGCCGATACGGTCGAGCCGGCCCCGACCCCGCTGTCCAGCCGGACCCCCGGCCCTTCGGGCGCGCGAAAGCGGCGGATCAGGCCCGGCGTCGGCAGAAAGCCACGGCCCGGATCCTCGGCATTGATGCGGAATTCGATGGAATGGCCAAGCGGTTGCGGGGTTTGCGTCACCGTCAGGGCCTCGCCATCGGCGATCCGCAACTGCCATGTCACGATGTCGATGCCGGTGGTTTCCTCGGTCACGCAATGTTCGACCTGCAACCGCGTATTGACCTCGAGGAAGGAAATCACGCCGTCCTGCGACATCAGGAACTCGACCGTGCCGGCACCGACATAGCCCGCATGGCGGCAGATATCGGCGGCGGCCTTGTGGATGCGGTCGCGCTGATCGGGGGTCAGGAAGGGGGCCGGGGCTTCCTCGACCAGCTTCTGGTTGCGGCGTTGCAGCGAACAGTCACGGGTGCCCAGAACGACGACATGACCATGCCGATCGGCCAGAACCTGCGCCTCGATATGGCGGGGGCGGTCAAGGAATTGCTCGGCATAGCATTCGCCGCGACCGAAGGCTTCGGTGGCCTCTCGGGTGGCGGCGTCGAACAGTTCGGCCACCTCGTCCATCTCGCGCGCGATCCTCATGCCCCGCCCGCCGCCGCCGAAGGCCGCCTTGATCGCGATGGGCAGGCCCACCTGCCGGGCGAAATCCACCGCCTCGGCCCCGCTGGTCAGCGGGCCGTCGCTGCCGCGCACCAGGGGCGCGCCGACCGCCTGCGCGATGCGGCGGGCCTCGATCTTGTCGCCCAGGGCGGCAATGACGGCGGGCGGAGGGCCGACCCAGACCATCCCGGCATCCAGAACCGCCTGCGCGAATTCGGGCCGTTCGGACAGAAAGCCATAGCCCGGATGCACCGCATCCGCGCCCGCGCGCCGCGCAATGCCGATGATCCGGTCGATATCCAGATAGGTTTCGCGGGCCCGACCCGTCCCCAGCCCCCATGCCTCATCCGCCAGTTCGGCATGCAGCGCCCCGGCATCCTCGTCCGAATAGATCGCGACCGAGGCCGCGCCATGATCCCGTGCCGCGCGGATGATCCGCAGAGCGATTTCGCCGCGATTGGCGACAAGCAGCTTTTTCATGGCTCAACTCTTGTGAAACTGGCGGGAATGGGGGTGAAGCGGACCTGCGCGCCTGCGGGCAGCTGCGCGGCAAGATCCAGATGATGGGCGGCCACCACGGCGATCACCGGATAGCCTCCGGTCAGCGGATGATCGGCCAGAAACAGCACCGGCTGGCCGCTATGCGGGATCTGGATGGCGCCGGGCACGGTGGCCTCGCTGGCCAGTTCGGCATCATCCCTGCGTTCGATCCGGCGATCCCCCTGCAACCGCTTGCCGACGCGGCTGCTTTCGGGCGTGACCTGCCAAAGCTGAGTCAGAAAGGTGTCGATGCCCTGCGGCGTGAACCAGTCGTCGCGCGGGCCGGGGACAATATCCAGCGTCACGGTTTCGCCTGCGGCAGGCAGGGGCGCGGCGGCGGGCGGCAGCGGATCGACCGCCAGCGCGTGACGGTGGGCCGCAACCAGCGCATCGCCGGGTTGCAGCGGCAAAGGCCCCAGCCGCGCCAGCGTATCGCAAGAGGCCGAGCCAAGCACCGGATCGACCCCGAACCCGCCGCGCAGCCCCAGATAGCTGTAAACACCGCGCGCGGGCAGCCCCAGCTGCAACTCGTCGCCCGCATCCATCGCAAAGGCGCGGCCAATGGGCGGATGCCAGTCACCTTTCGGGCCGCTGACCTTCAGCGGGCAAGGCGCGCCGCTGACCGCCACCGTCACCGGCTGATCGGCGCGGCAGGCGAAACCGCCGAAGGCGATCTCGACGGCGGCCATGTCGCGCGGATTGCCAAGGCAGCGGTTGAGCGCGTGCAGGCTGGCGCGGTCCGCCGCACCCGATTGCGACAGCCCCTGCCCGGCCAGACCGGGCCGCCCGTGATCCTGAAACAGCCCCGGACGGTCGGCGCGGGTGATGGTCAGCGCGGGTTCACCTGCGGGTGTGACCGGCGCGGGCGGCGCGGGATCGACCGCAACCGTCGCGCCTTTGGCCATGTCGCGGAACCGCACCCGATCTCCGGGCGCCAGCAGGGCCGGACGTTCCCGCGCCAGATCCCACATCCGCAGCGGGGTCCGGCCCAGCAACTGCCAGCCACCCGGACTGTCCGAGGGATAGATGCCGCCGAATTCGCCCGCCAGCGCCACAGATCCCGCCGGGATACGCACGCGCGGCGACTTGCGCCGTGGCACCACGATGTCGGGATCGTCGCAGGTCATATAGGCAAAGCCCGGCGCAAACCCGGTAAAGGCCACGGTATAAAGCGCATCCGTATGCCGCCCGATCAGTTCGGCGACGGACCAGCCCAGATGGGCCGCGACCTCGGCCAGATCCTCGCCGTCATAGTGAACCGGGATATCGAAAACCTGACCGGCGCGGGCCAGAGCCTGCCCGACCCGCAGCACGCAAAGCTGATCGGCCAATGCCGCAGCCGTCACCTGCAACGGATCGAAACGCAACAGAACGGTGCGCGCGCCGGGGATGATATCGCGCAGACCCGGCAGCCGGGCGGCCAGCAACGCATCCAGCAGCGCCAGCGCAGCGGGCAGGTCCGGCAACTCGACCAGCAGACTGTCCTGACCCGCAGGCAGGAAACGCATGTTCCGCGACCCTTCCGTCATGCGGCAAAGGCACCGGGGCGGATGCCCGCTGCCAGCAGATCGGCCCGCAGCCTTGTGGCGATGGCGACCGCCGCCGGGCTGTCGCCGTGAACGCAGATCGACTGCGCCTCCAGCCGGACCGGCGTGCCGTCCAGCGCAGTCACGACCCCGTCGCGGACCAGCCGCACCATCCGGGCCGAGATGTCCGCCGGGTCATGCAGCACCGCGCCGGGATGTTCACGCCCGACCAGCGTGCCATCGGGGTTATAGGCGCGGTCGGCAAATGCCTCGCAGATCACCCGCAGACCGGCATCGCGGGCGCGGGCCACGACCGGCGCGCCCGACAGCGCCAGCAGGGCCAGCCCCGGATCCGTGGCGCGGATCGCGGCAATGACCGCATCGGCCTGCCGCATGTCATGCGCCATCGTATTGTAAAGCGCGCCATGCGGTTTCACATAGCGCACCACGGTTCCCGCAGCCCGCGCCAGCCCCTGCAAGGCCCCGATCTGATAGAGGCAATCGGCGGTCAGTTCGTCGCTTGACGGTTCCATCCGGCGGCGACCGAAGCCCACCAGATCGGGGTAACCGACATGCGCCCCAACCGCGACATTTCGGTGGGCGGCCTCTTGCAACGTGCGCAGGATGCCCGAGGGGTCGCCCGCATGAAATCCGCAGGCGATATTGCCGCTGGTCACCACGGCCAGCATCGCGGCATCGTCGCCCATCCGCCACGGGCCGAAGCCTTCGCCAAGATCGCTGTTCAGGTCGATTTCCGTCATGGCGTCAGACCATCGCACCATTGGGAAACGACGCTTCGGGCAGTTCCTGAAGCGCGTCATAGGCGGCCAGCGCGGCGGCCATCTGCGCCTCGTGCGCGGCGCGGAAGGCGTCGTCATAGACCGTTTCGTCGGGATATTCGGTTATCAGCGTCATCGGCACCCGGTGGCGCGGATCATGGGAAATCAGCACCGGAAAGCCGTTCATGATCTCGAACCCGGTTTCCCCTGCGTGAAGCTCGAACAGCGCGATCTGGGCATCGTTGAAGGCGCGCAGGCCGGGCACGTCCTGCAAGCGGCGCGTGACGCCCTCCATCAGCCTGCGGGCCGGATCGTCCCAGCCCTGCGCGTGCCGCATGACCAGAAAGAAGCCCTTGGGCAGGGTCCAGACCTCGAACCCGCGCGGGACATAACCGCTGAGCGGGCGGGTCCATTCATGCGCCGGATAGCCGTGAAAGTTCAGGTGCAGCAGCGCATCGACGCGGGCCTCGGCCTGCAACCGGATGGCCTTTTCGAACAGCTGCTTACCCTCGCGATATTCCAGATCGTCACCCAGCGCGGTATAGCGGGCGGCATGGTGCATATGGCGCGGATTGTCCCCGATCAGCCGCTGATGCAGCGCATAGCCATCGGGGTTTTCCAGCGGCGACAGGGTGAAATGCGCCCCTTGCCGCATCATCAGCCGGTGCGCGGCACGCAGAACCCCCACCGGTGACGAGGTTTCATTGGCATGCTGCCCGGCCGAGATCATCACCGCCCGGTCGCTGCCCGGATGATGCAGCGCGACGACCGGACGGCCCGCGACCGACATGGCCTGAAACCGTTCGCCCGGTATCCGATCCAGTTCCGCCGCGATCTGCACCTGCGACAGCGCCCGCCCCGCCGTTTCCAGCGGCTGCATATGGGTCGAGAATGATGTGGCGTCATGGGGCCGCAGCTCGACCCGGACGGCGGGCGGACCATAGCGGATCTCGGGGACGATCTGGCCCGGCTGCAACCGCCGGTCGCCCATCGGACGGCCCGAGCGGATCTGGAACACCTCCAGCAGCGAGAAATAGAAATCCTCGTGCAGCGCCTCGGTCAGCGACAGAACCTCATCGCCGTGACCCAGATCCTCGTCCTGCGCGGGAAAGCTGACAGCGATGTTCAGTTCCGCGAAATAGGGCTCGGATTGCCAGGGCGCGGTCTTGATCGCCTCGACGGTCTGGTGGAACAGCGCCTCGTAATCGGTTTCCAGCGCGCTGCCCTCTCCGTCCGCGATCAGCCAGCCGCAGGGCGACAGCACCCGGTTGCCGGCGTGATCGGAATGGCTGCGATTGGGCGCCAGCACGCTCTGCTCGGTCTCGGTCCCGTCGGCATAGCCAAGCCGCAGGTGATACCGCGGCATATCACCGGTCGGCTCGCCCTCGGAGAACTCGAACGCGACATCGGGATAAAGCGCGGCCAGAGGATAGGTTTCCAACAGGAACCGCCGCGCCCCGGCATCGGGATGGCGCGGACAGGTGATGCGGGCGCGGATCAGCCCGCTGGTGCGGATTTCCTCGCGGAAGGCGCAGACCAGCGGCTTGTAGGCCGAACGGCAGATCGCCCGGATACCCTTTTCGGCAAAGAACTCGGCCTCGGCCCGGCGGCGGGTCTGGCGGTCGTCAAAGGTCCATGTCTCGACCCGCTCGGCCGTCAGGGTGCCGGTCAGCGTCTGAAGCGTGGGGGCAAAGCCCTGTTCGAACAGGATCAACGGTTCGTCCTTCCGGTCGGGTCCAGAATATCGCGCAGCCAGTCGCCCAGCAGGTTGAGACCAAAGACGGTCAGCAGGATCGCCATCCCCGGCACGACGGAGATCCACCATGCGGTTTGCAGATAGGTCCGCCCCTCGGCCAGCATCCCGCCCCATGACGGGATCGTCGGATCGACGCCAAGGCCAAGAAAGGTCAGCGAGCTTTCCAGCAGGATGTTGTTGGCGACATTCAGCGTCATCAGCACCACCACCGGCCCCAGCAGATTGGGCAGGATGTGACGCAGGATGATATTGCGGTCCGACACGCCGATGGCGCGGGCCGACAGCACGAATTCGCGTTCCCGCAGGCTGAGCACGGCAGCGCGCACCAGCCTTGCATATTGCACCCACTGGCTGACGATCAGCAGGATGATCGTATTGGTCAGCGACCCGCCAAGGATCGCGACGAAGGTGATCGCCAGCAGGATGAAGGGCAGCGCCAGCTGCACATCGGCAAAGCGCATCACGATCACATCCCAGATGCCACGATAATAGCCCGCGATCAGCCCCATGAACACGCCCAGCACGACCGAGCCCAGAACCGAGATGAAGCCCACCTGCAACGAGATCCAGCCGCCATTCGCGACGCGGGCCAGAATGTCGCGCCCCAGCGCATCGGTGCCGAAGATATGTTCGGGGTTCTGGAACGGCGGCACCAGCCGCGCCGACAGCGATATCTTGCCCGGATCGGCAAACAGCCAGCCCGACAGCAGCACCGCCCCGATGATGGTGACCATCAGCACCGCGCCCATCACCAGTTCCAGCGAGGCAAGCTTCCGGCGCGGGGATTTCTGAACAGTTGCACTCATGGCTTATTCGTTCCGTATGCGGGGATCGACAAGGCCATAGGCGATATCGACGGCCAGGTTCACCGCGACGATCAGCAGCGACAGGATCATGATCACCGCCTGCAACACCGGATAATCCCGCGCCGCGACCGCATCAAAGGCCAATGTGCCCATGCCGGGCCAGTTGAACACCCGCTCGATCACCACGATGCCGCCCAGAAGCCCGCCGAATTGCAGGCCGAAATAGGTGATCAGCGGGATGGCGCAGTTACGCAGCGCGTGTTTGTACAACACCTTGCTTTCCGACAGGCCCTTGGCGCGGGCGACCATGATATATTGCTGGTTCAGCGTCTCCAGCATGGTCGTGCGCACCAGCCGCACATTGGTCGCGGTCAGGATCACGCCCATGGTCAGGGCGGGCATGATGAAGCTCTCGAAGCCGCTCATCCCCGAAGGCGGCAGCCATTTCAGCGTGATGCCGAAGATCAGCACCAGCATCGTCGCCAGCCAGAAGTTGGGGAAGGACAGCCCGACCAGCGACAGGATGCGGATCAGCTGATCGGACCATTTGCCACGCGACACCGCCGCCTTGATCCCCAGCGGGATCGAGATCACGATGGACAGCAGCAGCGAGGCAAAGGCCAGCATCAGCGTTGCAGGCAGGGCCTTGTCGATCAGCAGATTGACCGGCGTGCCGCCCACGAAACTGTTGCCGAAGTCCCACAGCATCAGCCCCTTCAGCGAATTGAGATACTGGACAAGGAAGGGCTGGTTCAGACCCAGACCCTCGCGGATGCGGACCAGATCGGCCTCGGTGATATTGGTCGCGCCCTGCGCGATCATCAACGCGGGGTCGCCGGTCAGGCGGATGGCGAAGGCCACGATCAGGCTGACCGCCAGAACGACGAACACCGCCTGCAAGACCCGTTTCAATAAGAAGGTGATCACCTTGCGCTTCCTTGCCGGTTGGGCCTGCCCCCCGGACGCGCCGGAGGGCAGCGGATTGTCATTCCACCTCGACCGTGTTCAGCCGCATGCGGTTGTCGGGCGCCGGATCGAAGTTCCGCACCCGGTTGTTGACGCCATAGATCGCGTTCAGGTTATACAGCGGCATTTCCAGCGCACGATCGGCGGCATAGGCGGCGATTTCGCGCAGGATGCGCTCGCGCTCGGCCCGGTCGGTCAGCGGGCGCTGGCTTTCCAGCAGCGCATCCAGTTCGGGATCGCTGTCATAAGGGTTCCACTTCTCGCCTGTGTGATACATCGAATAGGCGGTGTTATCGTAATCGAAGGTCCAGCCGCCCCAGCTTTGCTGGAACATCGCGCCGGTCTTGCCCTGCGGGATGATGTCGTTCAGCAGCGTGTTCGTCTCGTATGGCGTGATCGTCGCGTTGATGCCGACGGTGGACAGATAGGCGGACACCGCCTGCGTCACTTCGCCAAAGCTCGCGTCATTGCCGCGGATATCGATCTGCACGGTCGCGCCCGGCTGCACGCCGGCCTCGGCCAGCAGTTGCGCGGCGGTTTCGGGGTCATAGGGCAGCGGCTCCAGATCGGGATCGAAGCCGAAGGACAGCTTGCCCTGAAGGCTGGCGATCACCTCGGCCTGTCCGCCAAGGATCTCGGTCACGATGGTGTCGCGATCCACCGCCATGATCATCGCCTTGCGGACGTTTTCATCGGCGGTGATGCCGTCGCGGGTGTTGAAGCGCAGCGAATAGACGGTCGGCCCCGGCGCGGTGGCCAGCGTCAGGTTCGGATCGGCCTCGATGGTCGGGATCATCGAGATCGGAATGGTCGGCGGAATCACCACATCCACACGGCCCGCCTGCAATTCGGCCACGGCGGTCGCGGGTTCGGTGATGAAGCGGAATTCCAGTTCGGACAGCTTCGCCTGATCGCCCCAGAAATCCTCAAAGGCTTCCATCTTCAGCGAGACCTTGGGATCATAGGACACGACCCGGAACGGGCCGGTGCCGACGGGGTTCAGGTTGAACTCCTGCTCGCTGACCTCGGAAACATATTTCGGCGGCACGATCATCGCGCCATAGCCCGCCAGCTTGGTCAACAGCACCGGATCGGGCGCCGACAAGTGGAAATCGACGGTGTAATCGTCGATGATCTCGACGCTTTCGATGGCGGTATAGTTCGACTGCTGCGGACCTTTCGCGCCCTCGTCGCCCAGCAGACGCTCGAAGGTGAATTTCACCGCCTCGGCGTTGAAGGGTTCGCCATTGTGGAAGGTCACACCCTGACGCAGCACAAAGCGGATGCGGGTGCCCTCGTCCAGTTCTTCCCAGGATTCGGCCAGCGCCGGGACCAGTTCCATATCCGGCCCGCGATAGGTCAGCCCGTCAAAGATATTGGTCGCGGCCGATGCCCAGTTCACCAGAAAGGTGTCGATCGGATCCCAAGAGCCGGGATCCTGCGGGCTGGACACGGTCAGCTTGCCTTCGGCCAGTGCGGGCACGGCCATTGCGGTCGTCGCCAGCAGGGCCGATGCGACGGCGGCTTTCAGTTTCGGGGTCAGTGACATCGGGTTACGCTCCTGTCGGTGTTGTCTGATTGGTGCCGGTGGCCACCACCGGGGGAATGACGGGCGGGGCGGTATCGGGAATCTCGGTCAGGGTGGCGGGGCCGCTGAAGCCTTCGGCGACGAAATGGCCGGGGGCGATCTCGCGCAGCGGGATGCGGGGTGGTGCCTCTCCCGCCGGGCTGCTGTTCGAGGGGATCTCGCCCTCCAGCATCGGGCGGTCGCGG
Organism: Paracoccus alcaliphilus; assembly: GCF_028553725.1. Lineage (NCBI taxonomy): Bacteria > Pseudomonadati > Pseudomonadota > Alphaproteobacteria > Rhodobacterales > Paracoccaceae > Paracoccus > Paracoccus alcaliphilus. Next base: position 1,252,758 of record NZ_CP067124.1, on the reverse strand, counting down.
CGCACGCCGGGATCGGCCACGGGAACCGCCGACAGCAGCCTGCGGGTATAGGGATGGGCGGTCTGTTCGAACACCTGCGCGCGGCTGCCCAGTTCCATGATCTGCCCGGTATAGAGAACGGCGACACGATGGCTCATCTTCTCGACCACCGCCATGTCATGCGAGATGAACAGATAGGACAGCCCGTCCTCTTGCTGCAAATCCATGAACAGGTTGATGATCTGCGCCTGAACCGACACGTCCAGCGCCGACAGCGCCTCATCCGCGATAATCAGGCGGGGTTTCGAGGCCAGCGCGCGGGCGATGCAGACGCGCTGCCGCTGCCCGCCCGAAAACTCGTGCGGAAAGCGGCTGGCCATGTCGGGTTGCAGCCCGACACGTTCCAGCAACTCGCCCACGCGCTGCCTGATCGCCCGGTCGTTATCCAGAATTCCGTGAGTGCGAATCGGTTCGGCGATGGACCAGCCGACCGACTTTCTGGGATCGAGCGAGGCAAAGGGGTCCTGAAAGATATATTGCACATCGCGCCGCAGTCGCTGCCTTTCGGCCCGGCTCATCGTCGCCATGTCGCGGCCCTCGAAGATGACCTGCCCCGAAACCGGCTGCTGCAATTGCTGGATGGTGCGGCCGATGGTCGATTTGCCCGACCCCGATTCCCCCACCAGCGACAGGGTTTCCCCCGGAAAGATGTCAAAGCTGACATGGTTGACCGCGTTGCAGACCCGCAGCGGGCGACCAAGGAAATTCTTTTTCAGGTCGAAACGCACCATCAGATCGCGCACCTGCAACAGCGGCGGGCCGTCATGGCGGGCGGTCTTTTGCTGCCGGGTCTCGCCGACCAGCCGGGGCTGGCCATCCTCCAGCACGGTCAAGGGCTCGCGCAGCGGAAACCTCTGCCCGGTCATCGAGCCAAGCCGGGGCACCGCCGACAGCAGCGCACGGGTATAGGGATGCTGCGGATTGGCGAAAATCTGATCGACCGGGCCTTCCTCGACCTTCTTGCCCTTCCACATCACCACCACATCATCGGCGATTTCCGCGACCACGCCCATGTCATGGGTGATGAAGATCATCGCCATGCCCAGTTCAGCCTGCAATTCGCGCATGATCGTCAGGATCTGCGCCTGCACCGTCACATCCAGCGCCGTGGTCGGTTCATCCGCGATCAGCAGTTTCGGACGACAGGCCAGCGCCATAGCGATCATGACCCGCTGCCGCATCCCGCCCGACAGCTGATGCGGGTAACGGCCCAGAAGCGCCCGGGCGTCAGGCAGCCGGACCAGCGTCAGCAGCCGCTCGGCCTCGGTCAGCGCCTGCCTGCGGCCCATGTTTTCATGCAGCATCAGCACTTCGGCCAGCTGGTCCCCGACCGAGAACAGCGGGTCCAGCGAGGTCATCGGCTCTTGAAAGATCATCGCGATCTCGTTGCCGCGGATCCGGCGCATGGCGCGGCTGTCGCGGGTCAGCAGGTCGCTGGCCTGACCGTCCTGCCCGAACATGATCCGCCCCTGCGGATAGGTCGCGCCGCCGAAATCAGCCAGCCGCATGATCGACATCGACGTTACCGACTTGCCCGAGCCGCTTTCGCCCACCACCGCCGTCGTGCGCCCCTGACGCACCACAAAGCTCAGGTCATCCACGACCTCCGAGGCGCCGAAACGTACCGACAGGTTCTCGACGCTCAGCAATACCGGACAGGTTTGATCGGTCATCACGGCCCTCAGAAGGTCGCGGCGGCGCGGGCCGCCTGATTATAGGCACCCGACAGCAGACGCAGCAGGGCCGCGGCCTCGGACAGCTTGTCTTCGGAAATCCTCGCCTCGCTGGTGATGTCCAGCAGCAGCTTGTCGCGCAGCTGGCCATAGCGTTTGCAGGCATCGAACCCGGCATCGCTGATCGAGACCAGCTTTTCCTTGCCGGCGCGGCGGGTGGTAATCAGCCCGGCGGCTTCCAGCTTGCGGATCGCATAGGTCACGATATGCGTATCCTCGATATCCAGCACCAGCGCGATATCGGCCATGCGCCGTTCGCGGCCCCGATGGGCGATGGAATGCAGGATCGCGACCTCGGTCGCCGACAGGCCCGGCAGTCCCGCCGCCGCCATGCAGCGCACCATCCAGCGGTTGAAGGCGCTGACCGCGATCATCATGCCGTATTCGACCTCGGACAGGCCCGGCGACCGCCCCGAGGCCAGATGCGCCGAGGAAACGACCGGCCCGATATCGGCCCGCGCAGCATCGGCAGGGGCAGCGATTGCGGCAATGGGCAGGGCTTTGTCAGGTCTGGCAGCCATCCGTCCTCCATCTCATCGGTAATTCATCGACGATTTATAGACGGTTTGTCAATGTATCTGTCGCATGACATGCCGAATGGCACTGGAAACCACGACGACGGCCAGCGCTGGTTGTACAGGATTTCCCGGAATCAGAAGGGGCGGTTGACGACGACCAGCGCCACCACGACCCACAGCCAGACGGCGGTTGCCAGACTGCCAAAGCCAAAGGCCAGAATCCGTCCCTTGCCCCGGCGGTCCAGCCCGACAAGAAAAGCGGCAAGCGCGGTCAGCGGCAAGAACAACATGATCCCCATGAATTAAGGTTAACGCAAATGGCCAAAAGGGGGCAGACCGGCCCCGCAGACGCAGCCGAAACCTGCCAAACCCCCGTCAAGGGTGGGCGATGTTTTGCCTTGCTGTCCATTTGTACAATAGATCTGCGGCAGGATGGTCGCAGAACCCCGCCTGCCAGTGTGACTCGACTCTGGCAGGCGGGGAAATTAAAAAGAACAAAACAGGAACTGTATGATCTGACGGATGGACCATCCAAGCCCTCTTCTGTTCGATCTGACGCAAAGGCGCGTCGTGTCGATCTGGTTTCCGCGACTGGCCTCGGACCGGGCCTTGCGGCTGCGCCCGGTCGAAGGCCCCTTCGCGCTGACCCTGCGGGTTGACAATACCGAGCGGATCTTCTGCCTGAACGCGCTGGCCGAAGCGCAGGGACTGCATCGCGGCATGCCCTTTTCCGAGGCCCGCGCCTTCTGCCCGCAATTGCAGGCCCGCCCCGCCGATCCCCCCGCCGATGCCCGCTTTCTGGAAGGGCTGCGCCGCTGGAGCCTGCGTTACTGCCCCTGGGCCGGGCGCGAAGAACCCGACGGGCTGGTGCTGGACATCACCGGATCGGCCCATCTGGCGGGGGGCGAGGCCGAATTGCTGGCCGATATGCGCGCCCGGCTGGAGCGCGCCGGAATCGGGGCGCGGATCGGGCTGGCCGATACCCGCGGCGCGGCATGGGCGCTGGCGCATCACGGGCCGGGGATCGCCCCGCCGGGCGACGGTCTGGCGGCATTGGCGGCCCTGCCCGTCGCCGCGCTGCGTCTGGATGAGGGCAGCACCATCGCCCTGCAACGACTGGGCTTGCGCAGCATCGGGGCGCTGGCGACGGCGGCGCGTGCGCCTCTGGCGCGCCGGTTCGGGCCGGAACTGCTGATGCGGCTGGATCAGGCGCTGGGACGGCGGGCCGAGGCGATCGCCCCGCTGGTGCAGCCGCCCCATTTCGCCGTGCGACTGACCCTGCCCGAACCGATCGGGCTGGCCTCGGACGTGATGGCGGCGCTGAAACGCCTGCTGGATGCTCTCTGCGCGAAACTGAAGGCCCATGAGGCAGGCGCGCGCCATCTGTGCCTGACCCTGCGCCGGGTCGATCAGGGCAGTCAGGTGCTGGAGCTGCGGCTGGCCTCGGCCATGCGCGACCCGGCCCGTATCCTGCCGCTGCTGGAACGCCGGATCGAGGGTATCGACGCCGGTTTCGGCATCGACCAGCTGCGGCTGGAGGCGGTGCAGACCGAAGTCCTGCATCTGCAACAGACCGGCCCCGACATGGCCAAAACCGAGCGGCTGGATCACCTGATCACCCGCATCGGGCTGCGGATCGGGTTAGAGAATATCCGGCGCTTTCAGCGGCTTGACAGCCATATTCCCGAAGGTAGCTTCCGGCTGGTTCCCGTCACGGCATCGCGGCCCTGCGGCGACTGGCAGATGGCCCGCCCGCGTCCCCTGCGGCTGTTTCCGCCCGAACCCGTCACCGCGCGCGGCGCGACCCCGCCCGCCCGGTTCCGCTGGCGGCGGATGCCCCTGACCACCGGTCGCGCCACCGGGCCGGAACGCATCGCCCCCGAATGGTGGACCGAGAATGACGACTGGCGCAGCGGCATCCGCGATTACTGGCGCGTCGAGACCCATCAGGGCTGGCGGCTGTGGATGTTCCACACCCCGCAGCGGCCCGGCTGGTTCGTGCAGGGGGAATTCCTGTGACGCCCGCACCGCCGCCCGCCGATCCCGCGCCCCCTGCCCCGGATTATGCCGAACTGTGCGTGACCTCGAATTTCACCTTTCTGACCGGGGCCTCGCATCCGCATGAGCTGATGAAACGCGCCACGGAACTGGGGCTGAAGGCCATCGCCATCACCGACCGCAACTCTCTGGCCGGGGTGGTGCGGGCATGGCGAGGGCTGCGCGGCATCGCCGCCGATCCCGACCGGCCAGAGGGCCTTGAACTGCCCCGGCTCATCACCGGCGCGCGGCTGGTGCTGCGGGATTGCCCGGTCGAATGGCTGGCGCTGCCCACCGACCGGGCCGCCTATGCGCGGCTGTCGCGGCTGCTGACGCAGGGCAAGCGGCGGGCGGGCAAGGCGGAATGTCACCTGACGCTGGCCGATCTGGAACAGGGCTGCGCGGGCATGATCCTGATCGCCCTGCCGCCCGCCGATCTGGCGCAGGCGCTGGGACCGGTCCAGACCCTGCAACGCCACTTTCCCCGCCATGTCTTTCTGGGTGCCGCGCCGCGCTATGACGGCAGCGATCAGGCGTGGCTCAATGCCTGTGCGGGGCTGGCGCTGCGGGCCTCGGCGCCGATGGTGGCGGTGGGGGATGTGCTGATGCACCGCGCCCACCGTCGCCCGCTGGCCGATGTGTTGACCTGCATGAGGCACCGCATCACCATCGACCGGATCGGCACGCAGGCGCTGATGAATGCCGAACGCCGCCTGAAAAGCGCGGCCGAGATGGCGCGGATCTTTCACCACCACCCCGCCGCGATCCGCCGCACGCTGGAAATCGCCGCACGATGCAGCTTCAATCTGGCCGAACTGCGCGGCGAATATCCCGATGAGGTCGTCAATGGCGAACCGGCGCAGGCGCGGCTGGAGCGGCTGGTGGCCGAAGGGCTGGCGCGGCGCTGTACCAATGGCATCACGGACCGTCACCGGGAACTGGCGGCCAAGGAACTGACGCTGGTGGCCGAGATGGAATACGCCGCCTATTTCCTGACCGTGCATGACATCGTCAGCTATGCACGGTCAGAGGGGATCCTGTGTCAGGGGCGCGGCTCGGCGGCGAATTCGATCATCTGCTGGGCGCTTGGCATCACCGATGTCAGCCCCGATCAGATCCACATGGTCTTTGAACGCTTCATCTCTCGCCACCGCGGAGAGCCGCCCGATATCGACGTCGATTTCGAACATGAACGCCGCGAAGAGGTGATCCAGTGGATTTACAAGAAATACACCCGCGACCGGGCCGGGCTGTGCGCAACGGTGATCCATTTCCGGTCCCGCGCCGCGATCTGGGAAGTGGGCCGGGTCATGGGCCTGTCGCAGGACGTGATCGCCAGCCTGTCGGGCCAGATCTGGGGCATGTCGAATGACGGGGCCGATCCCGACCGGATCCGCGAACTGGGCCTGAACCCCGATGATCGCCACCTTGCCCTGACCATCCGCCTGATCGACGATATCATCGGCTTTCCCCGCCACCTGTCGCAGCATGTCGGCGGCTTCGTCATCACGAAAGGGCGGCTGGATGATCTGTGCCCCATCGAGAATGCCGCGATGGAGGATCGCACCTGCATCGAATGGGACAAGGACGATATCGACGCGATGGGCATCCTCAAGGTCGATGTGCTGGGGCTGGGCATGCTGTCCTGCCTGCGCCGGGCCTTCGGGCTGCTGCGCGACCATGAGGGGGTCGAGCATTGCCTTGACAGCGTGCCCGAAAAAGACGGTCCGACCTATGACATGCTGTGCCGCGCCGATGCGGTGGGGGTGTTTCAGGTCGAAAGCCGGGCGCAGATGAACTTTCTGCCGCGGATGAAGCCGCGCAATTTCTATGATCTGGTGATCGAGGTCGCCATCGTCCGCCCCGGCCCGATTCAGGGCGGCATGGTGCAGCCCTATCTGCGGCGGCGGCAGGGGATTGAGCCGGTCGTTTACCCCTCGGACGCGCTGAAAGAGGTGCTGTCAAAGACCCTGGGCATCCCGCTGTTTCAGGAACAGGCGATGCGGATGGCGGTGGTCGCGGCGGGGTTCTCGCCCGAGGATGCCGACCGGCTGCGCCGTTCTCTGGCGTCGTTCCGCAATCTGGGCACCGTGCATCACTTCGAAAAGCAATTCATCGAGGGCATGATCGCCAATGGCTATGACCCCGATTTCGCCGCCCGCTGCTTTGCCCAGATCCGGGGTTTTGCCGATTACGGCTTCCCCGAAAGCCATGCGGCGGCATTCGCCCTGCTGACCTATGTCTCGTCATGGCTGAAATGCCATCATCCGGCGATCTTTACCTGCGCGCTGCTGAACAGCCAGCCGATGGGGTTCTATGCCCCCGCCCAGATCGTGCGGGATGCCCGCGATCACGGAGTCGAGGTGCGGCCGATCTGCGTCGATCACAGCGAATGGGACAATACGCTGGAACGCCGCGCCGACGGGCGGCTGGCGCTGCGGCTGGGGTTCCGGCAGATCAAGGGCTTTCGTCAGGCCGATGCCGAGGGGATCGCGAAGGCGCGCGGCAATGGCTATCCCGATCCCGAAAGCCTGTGGCTGCGGGCCGGTCTGGCGCCCGCCGTGCTGGAACGTCTGGCCGAAGCCGATGCCTTCGCCGTCATGGGCCTGACGCGCCGCGATGCGCTGTGGGCGGTGCGGGCGATCCGCGCGCCCGCGCCGCTGCCGCTGTTTGCCGACCCGATCGACGGCGAGGGGCTGCGCGAACCGCCCGTCACTCTGCCCGCCATGCATCTGGGCGAGGAGGTGGTCGAGGATTACGTCGCCACCCGCCTGACGCTGCGCGCCCACCCGATGGAGCTGCTGCGCCCCGCGATCCCCGGCCTGACCGCGCATGAACGCCTGCCGGATACGCCCCTTGGGCGGATCAGTATCTGCGGGCTGGTCATCACCCGCCAGCGCCCCGGCACCGCCTCGGGCGTGATCTTCCTGACGCTGGAAGATGAGACCGGCGTGGGAAATGTCGTCGTCTGGCGAAAGGTGTTCCACCGCTATCGCCGCGCCGTCATGGGCGGGCGGTTGCTGCGGGTTTCGGGGCGGTTGCAGCGCGAAGGCATCGTCGTGCATCTGATCGCCGAGCGGATCGAGGATCTGTCGCATCGCCTGACCGAACTGGGTCATCCGCTGGACGAGGCCGTGGGCCTGCCGCATCCGCAGGCCGACAACGCCCCGCGCCAGATCAGCCATTCCCGCCAGCCCGCCCATGCCCGCCATCCGCGCGAACAGGCCAAGCGGCTTTTCCCCAGCCGCGATTTCCACTAGACGCCCGCCCGCAGTCCCGATCCGGCTGTCAACCACCAATCGCACAGGGCATTGCGCGGACCGCGGTTCATGCGCTAAACCCCGCCTCAACACGAGGTGAGGGGTTCCTTTCATGAAACACGTTTATGCCGCCGCGCTGCTGGGCGCGGCATTCGTCACGTCCGCCAATGCGCAAGAGATCAAGATCGGCTATGCCTTGGCCGAGGACAGCCATTACGGCGCCGGCGCCAAGGCGTTCGAGGAATCGCTGACCGCCAGCCTTGGCGACCAGTTCTCGTTCCGCCATTTCCCCTCGTCCGGTCTGGGCGGCGAGCGCGAGGTGCTGGAAGGGCTGCAACTGGGCACGGTCGAAATGACCATCGCCTCGGACGGCACGCTGACCAATTTCGTGCCCGAGGTGGGCGTGCTGGGCATCCCCTTCCTGCTGCGCGACATGGATCACGCCCGCACCGTGCTGGATGGCGAGATCGGTCAGGAAATGCTGGCGAAATTCGACGATGCCGGGTTGAAGGCGCTGGCATGGGGCGAACAGGGCTTCCGCCACATCACCAGCAATCGCGGCGCGATCGAGACCCCCGAGGACATGGCCGGGCTGAAGATCCGTACCATGGAAAACCCGGTCCATCTCGAAGCTTTCCGCGCCCTTGGCGCCGCCCCCACCCCGATGGCATGGCCCGAAGTGATCGGCGCGCTGGAACAGGGCGCCATCGACGGGCAGGAAAACCCGCTTTCGGTGATCGTCTCGGCCAAGCTGAACGAGGTGCAGAAATACCTGACGCTGGACGGGCATGTCTATTCCTCGACCATCATCCTTGTCTCGCCCTCGCTCTGGGGTCAGTTGGACGATGAGCAGCAGGCGGCGTTCCAGCAGGCGGCGACGGATGCCGTCGCGGCGATGCGCGCCTATGTCGATGATGTCGAACAGTCCGGCGTCGCCTCGATGCAAGAGGCCGGGATGGAGGTGAACGAGCTTTCGCCCGAACAGAAGGCCGTCTTCCGCGAGGCGCTGGCCGGACCCTACAGCAATTACGAGGCGCAGTTCGGCAAGGAACTGATGGATCGTATCCAGGCGATCGAATAATCCGTCATGCGTCGGGTCGAACGCGCCTTCGTCATGCTGAACGGCACCGTCCTTGTCCTGCTTCTGGCGACCATGTCGGTGGTCGTCGGCTGGAATGTCGCGGGCCGGTATCTGACCGGCAATTCGCTGACATGGGCTGACGAAGTGGCGCGTTACTCGATGATCTGGCTGACCTTTCTGGGCAGCGGGCTGGCCCTGCGCGAAGGGGCGCATGCCGCCATCACCAACGCGCAGGACGCCCTGCCAACGCAGGGTCAACTGGCGCTGCGGGCAGCGATCCTTGTGGTCATGTTCTCGTTTTTCGCCTTCATGGTCTGGGTCGGCATCGACTATATGAACCGTATGGCGATCCAGAAATCGGCGGCATTGCGGGTGCCGATGAAATGGGTCTATGCGGCGATGCCCGCCGGTTTCGTGCTGATGATCGTTCATCTGGCGCTGATCGCCCCGAAATACTGGCGCGCCGGGCAGCAACATTCCGACGAGGCCCCCCTTGGTTGAGATCCTGATCGCCGCCTTCCTGATCCTGATGGTGATGGGGGTGCCCATTGCGTTCGCGCTGGCGATGGCGGCCTTCGCGGCGGTGGGCCTGTCGGGCCGCTATCCGCTGGTGGTTGTGGTCAAGGAGATGTTCACCGGCCTCGACAGCTTTCCGCTGCTGGCGGTACCGTTCTTCATCCTTGCCGCCGAGATCATGTCAACCGGCGCGATTTCCCGGATGCTGCTGCGTTTCGCCTCGCAATTCGTGGGGCATCTGCGCGGCGGTCTGGGCTATGCCAATGTGCTGTCATCGACACTGTTCGCGGGCATTTCCGGCTCGGCCCTGGCCGACGCGGCGGGACCGGGGGCGATGATGGTCCGGATGATGGAGCGCAGCGGCTATGCCAAATCCTATGCCGGGGCGCTGACGATTTCCGCGTCGGTGGTGGGGCCGATCATCCCGCCCTCGATCACCATGATCATCTATGCGATGCAGGACCGGAACGTCTCGGTCGGATCGCTGTTCATGGCCGGGATTCTGCCGGGGCTGTTGATTTCAGCCGCGATGGCGGCGGTAAACTGGCATATCAGCCGCAAACGCGGATATCGCAGCGGAGAGCCGCGTCCCCCGGTGGCGCAGATGTTGCGCAACAGCTTCGTCGCCTTGCCGGCGCTAATGCTGATCGTGCTGATTGTCGGCGGTATCCGCGGCGGGATATTCACCCCGACCGAGGCCTCGGTCGTCGCCGTTTTCTATGCCATCCTTACCAGCGCCTTCATCTATCGCGGCTTTACCCTGCAGGACCTCTGGGGGGCATTTTTGCGCTCGGCCATCATGTCGGTGGCGGTGCTGATGATCCTTGCCTCGGCCCGCGCCTTTGCATGGATCCTGATCATCGAGGGCGTGCCGCAGACCATGGCCAGTGCGGTGATTGCGATGGACCTGTCGCCGATCGCCTTTCTGCTGATGGTGAACCTGCTGCTGCTGGTCTTCGGCATGTTCATGGACCCGCTGCCCGGCGTGATGATCCTTGTGCCGATCCTTGCGCCCATCGCCCATAGCCTGGGCATCGCGGCGGACCATTTCGCCATCGTGGTGATCGTGAACCTGACCTTCGGGCTGATGACGCCACCGGTGGGCGCGCTGATCTTCGTCGTATCCTCGGCCACCAAGCAGAAGCCTTCGGCCCTGATCCGCGAACTGCCGCCCTTCTTCCTTGCGGCGCTGGTCGTGCTGCTGATCCTGATCCTCGTTCCTTCCCTGTCCACATGGCTGCCGAAGGTCAGCGGGTTCTCACGTTAAACCGCAGCGAGGCCGGGGGCCTAACCCCCGGTCAGCAGCGTCCACCAGATCTTGCCGGTGGGTTCCTGATACCATGCAAAGCCCAGTTCGCGCGCGGCGGGGTCCATGATCACATCGCGGGTTTCGCGGGTGGACATCCAGGCATTCAGCGTCTCGATGTCCGTCTCATAGGATTCCGAAATATTCTCGCCCAGCAGCTTGCCGAAATAGCCCTGGCTGCGTACCCGGTCCAGCGGCGACGAGCCGTCCGACCCCCAGTGCCACGCCCGGTTCTGCGCCGACATGTCGCGCGAATGCGCCAGCGCAGCCGCCGAAAGCTGCGGGCTGAGCGACAGCGGCGATTGCCCGATATTGGCGCGCAGCATGTTGACCTGTTGCAGCGCGCGCCCCGGAATTTCTGCCGCCTCGCGGTCGTTGATGCGAAAGCCCTGCCCCAGCGGCTCTGGTTCGGCCGCCGTCTCGGGCAGCGGCGTTTGCAGATGCGGCGCCATCGCATAGGGCTGACATGCCGCCAGCCCCATGACGGCAAGAACCGCAACCGTCCTGAATGTCATCATTGTCCCGCCATCCCTCGTCTTCGTTTTCCCCAAGCCTTAACGAACGGCACCCCAGGCTTCAAACCCAAGAATGCGTGAAGGACACATATCCCACATAAACTGTTGCCATGACACGAGTTTGAATTGCGGCGAATCGGCGGCAGACGTATTGGAATACCGTCCCGCGTGAATATTGGCGGAGCAGTCAAACCGCCTTCAAGAGCGGTTATTGAGGACGAAGGACATGACGCGATGAGCGATAAACCTGCCTTGAACCGCCGGGCCTTCCTCGGCTCGGCAGCCGCGCTGGGGGCCGCCGGTCTGGCCATGCCCGCGCTGGCGCAGCAATATCAATATGATGCCAATGCCGCCCAGCCCTTCGCGGCCCCGGCACCGGCCCCGATGCCCGCCAGCAATACTGGCCCGCAGCACAATATCTCCAGCTTCCGGATGCAGGACTGGCGGCCGCATTTCAGCAACCTGACCAATGGTGCGATCCTGTGCGACCTGACCTCTCGCGCGGTGCATTTCTGGTCCGAGGATGAAAGCGTCTATCGCGTCTATCCATCCTCGATCCCGGTCAGCGACGATCTGACCCGCACCGGCCGCACCGAGATCATCCGCCGCGTCGAAGGCCCAAGCTGGGCCCCCACGCCGGAGATGAAGAAGCGCAACCCGGAATGGCCGGATTTCGTCCCGCCGGGCGACCCGGACAACCCGATGGGCACCCATGCGCTGTGGTTCAGCTGGCAGTATTACCGCCTTCACGGCACGCATGACACACGCAAGATCGGGCGCAAATCCTCGAACGGCTGCATCGGGCTGTATAACGAACATATCAAGGAAATGTACGAATTGGCCAAGATCGGAACGCAGGTTCTGGTGCTTTGATCCAAGGGGGCCTGCGGGCCCCTTTTTCCTGTAACGCCCGCTATCTTGCGAACAGGGGCTTGTCGCTTTTCAGGTGCCGCTGGATCATGTGACGAACACGGCGGCCCTTTTCCAGACTGCGCGCCGGGGCCGGAATGTGATGCGTCACCTGAAGCTGCGGCAGGATCGTCAGGATTTCGGTGCGGGCCTCGACACCAACGGCGATCAGCGCCTGCTCTCCGGTGAACAGCGATTCGGACAGCAGACCATTCGCCCGGATCAGCTCGTGCCGGTCGAACAGCAGATGGTGATAGCTGAAATCGCACAGATCTTCGGCCAATGCGACACCGGGCCATTCCAGCATGTCCTTGGCAGCGATCAGAACCTCGGACTTGCCGAACATCCGTTCCGCGATCTTCGAGCGGACAAGGATGCGGTGCTGCGGCGACACGAACAGATCGCTTGCCGGCACCCCGGCGCCCAATGTGCCCGCGCCGATGCGGATCGGACGCAGCTTCGGGAAAATCGTCAGCAGCGCCTCGCCCATCCGTCGCGAACCCACCCAGCGCACCGGCTGAGCGCCATGATCCTGCGTCCAGACCAGATCGCCCACGCGAATATCCTCGATCACCCGCGGCCCGTCGGGCGTATCGATCAGCGTGCCCCCAACGAAACAGGGGACCGAGGGGGGCACCACCTCTCCTTTGAAGTCGCGAATGTCATGCACCCGCATGTTCCAGTCGCCGTAATCCACCAATTCGGTCAGGCGCGCTGTCAGCAGCGGATCGGCGAATGTCTCCTTGGTGCCGTCCGGGCCGTTATTGTCGTAGGATGTCGTCACGAACAGATCGCCATTCATCATCTGTCGCGCGGTATAGACCTTCTCGACCGTATAGGTGGTTTTGTCGTCACTCAGGAATGTCAGCTCGACCTTGTAATGCAGGAACGAGGCGAATTTCGTCTCGACCATTTCGCCATCCAGTTCATAGCTGGCACTGTGATATTTATCGTGAATTTCGTTATGCTTGGGATAGGCAAAGCCGTCGCTGTTGGTATTCCAACTGACGTCGACAAAGCTGAGCCCGGATTTGTGCCCGACTTCGATCCCTTCAAAGGACCTACGGGCCTCAATACCGCCCACCGGGCTGGATCCGGTGCCGCCCGCCACATCGAATTTGCCCAGATAAAGCCAGGTCCCTTCCAGATTCGCCATGATCCCTCACCAGTATATGTGTTGTCGGAACACTGCCCGACTGCGAAGGGCCGGACATGCCGCAGGACACTGGCACAGGATAACTTAACAGGGGCTTTCACACCCCTGACATAGTATCAACATTTTGATTTAATTGTATTTCATCTGCCGGGCAGGCAGCGTCAGACCCAGCCGCCGATGTTGTCGCGGATGACGTTCAGCATCACCTCGACATGCGCCGGATCGTCGTTCAGGCAGGGAATATAGGTGAATTCCTTGCCCCCCGCATGTTCAAAGCTTTCGCGGATCTCGCCGTTGATCTCTTCCAGCGTTTCGATGCAATCCGCTGCGAAGGCCGGCGAGATCACGGCGATATCGGTATAGCCCTGCCGCGCCAGCTCGGCCACATGTTCGACCGTATAGGGGCGCAGCCATTCCTCAGATCCGAAAACCGACTGGAAGGTGGTGTCGATGATCCCGTCCTCCCATCCCAGCCGCCGTTGCAGCAGGTCCGAGGTCATCCGGCAATGACGGTAATAGGGGTCGCCCTCATCGGCATAGCGCCGGGGCATGCCGTGATACGAGGCCACCAGTTTCGGCGGCTTGCGCCCCTCCAGCTTGCGCTCGACCGAGGCGGCCAGCGCGGCGATATAATCCTCGCGGTTGAAATAGGGGTCGCAGGTGCGCACCGAAGGCTGCCATTTCTGCTGCATCAGGGCCCGGAACAGCTGATCGTTCGCCGTGGCCGAGGTCGCCCCGGCATATTGCGGATAAAGCGGCAGGAACACGATCCGCCGACAGCCCGCCTGAACCATCCGGTCCAGAACCTCATCGGTCGAGGGGTTGCCATAGCGCATGCAGAAATCGACCATCACCCGGTCGCCCCATTCGGCATGGGCACGGGCGCGCAGGGCCTCGGTCTGGCTGCGCGTGATGGTCATCAGCGGGCTCTCGTTCAGCTCCTCGTTCCAGATCAGCTTGTAATTCGCGCCCGAGGTGAAGGGTCGTTTGGTCAGGATGATGCCCTGCAACAGCGGCTGCCATTTCCACGCCGGATAATCGATCACCCGCTTGTCGGACAGGAATTCGTTCAGATAACGCCGCATCGACCAGTAATCATAGCCATCGGGCGTGCCCAGATTGGCGATCAGGATGCCGGTCTTGGCCTGGGGTTGCGGGCTGCGCGCGTCGGCTGGCGTCATGTTCAGTCTCTGTCTCTCAACTCGTTCAGCGCCTCGGCCAGACTTTTGCTGGCCGAACCGGGGCGCAGGGGTTTCTGCTGTGAATCGGAAGGCGCCCACCCGGTCAGGAAAACCAGATCGAAGCTTGCCTGAATACGGGACGGATCGTCGCGGTCGGCAAAACTGTCAGCCATGATCGCGCCGGCGCGGAAAAATATTTCACGCCGGGTCGGATGGCGCAGGCGCGCGGTCATGGCGTTGCCCTCGCCCATCGCGCGCAGGTCGCGCGCCAGATGCAGGATGTCGCGATAGCTGGCGCGCTGCGTGACCTGATCGGCGACCGGCAGGGCCAGCCCGGCCCGGTGCAGCAGCCCGCCCAGATCGCGGATTTCCCCCATCGGCAGGATGCGCGGCGACAGCCCGCCCGTCACCTCGGCCTCGGCCTGTGCAAGGGCGGAACGCAGTTCATGCAGCGTCTGGCCGCCGAAACAGACCGCCAGAAACAGCCCGTCCTCGCGCAGTGCCCGCGCCGATTGGACGATCTGGCCCACCGGATCCTCGGCCCAGTGCAGCGACAGGGCGTGGATGACCAGATCATGCGCGCCCGGCGTCAGATCCAGCAACGGATCATCCGTCACGATCCGCGCCGAGGGCATCAATTCAGCCCAGAGATGCGGAAATCCCGTTACCACGGCGGGCGATTTAAACGTCCTGTTAATCTCTGCCAGCCTATCCTCGGTCTCGGCGGCGGCGAATCGATGCAGGAAATCGGCCATCCCGGACCTTATCGCGCGGGCGCGGTTGCGCAGCAGCGCCTCGCGGTCGGTCAATAAGGGACGGTCGGTGGCAGAGGGGGTCATCATGGTTGCGCAACATAGGGTGCTTCACCGCACGATGAAAGCGGCCTTGCATCTTCTTTACCCGGCGCAATGTCTGGGCTGCGGCGCGCCGGTGGCCGCATCCGATGGCGCATCGGTGGCGCTGTGCCCGGACTGCTGGCGCGAAACCGATTTCATCACCGGGGCGGCCTGCGATTGCTGCGGTGTGCCGCTGCCCGACGATAGCGGCGGGGGCGTGAATGATGCGCTGCAATGCGACGATTGCCTGCAAAACGCGCCCTTGTGGCGGCAAGGCAGGGCGGCTGTGGTCTATGACGGCACCGGGCGGCAACTGGTGCTGGCGCTGAAACATGGCGACCGGCCCGACATGGCGCCGCATCTGGCGGGCTGGCTGGCGCGGGCGGCGGCGCCCCTGATCCGGCCCGGCATGGTGGTGGCGCCGGTGCCGCTGCACCTGCTGCGGCTGTTCCGGCGGCGCTATAATCAGGCGGCGCTGCTGTCGCGACCGCTGGCGCGGGCGCATGGGCTGACCCATATTCCCGACCTGCTGGTCCGCAGGCGTCACACGCCAGCGCAGGATCACCGCGACCGGGTCGCGCGGATGGCCAATCTGCAGGACGCGCTGGCGGTGAACCCGCGCCGGGCAGAGGCGATCCGGGGGCGGCCGGTGCTGCTGGTCGATGATGTCATGGCCTCGGGCGCGACGATGACGCACGCGACCGAAGCCTTGCAACGGGCGGATGCGGGGCCGGTTTTTGTCGCGGTGCTGGCGCGGGCGGTCAAGGATCACTAGATAGGAAACGAACCAATCAGGACAAACAGGACCGACATGACTGAAACGCCCCATATCGAAATCTACGCGACCCAGACCTGCCCCTATTGCCACCGCGCCAAGGCGCTGCTGCGCGACAAGGGCGTGGCCTTCGACGAGATCGACGTCGGCGCGCAGCCGGAACGGCGGGCCGAGATGATGCAGCGCGCCGGTGGCCGCCGCACCGTGCCGCAGATCTTCATCGACGGCCAGCATGTCGGCGGCAGCGACGATCTGCGCGCGCTGGATGACGCGGGCAAGCTGGACCCGATGCTGTCAGGTCAGACGGTGTGAGCGATACCGCGCCCGATCAGCTGACCGTCGCGCTGTTGCAGATGACGGTGGGTGACGACCCACAGGCCAATCTGCCCGCGACGGTCGCGATGATCCGCGAGGCCGCTGGCCGGGGCGCGGACCTGATCCTGACGCCCGAGGCCACGAACATGCTGTCGCCGGACCGTGCCAGACAGGCGCAGATCCTGCGGCCCGAGGGCGAGGACCAGACCCTTGCCGCCCTTCGCGACGAGGCGAGGGCCGCCGGCGTCTGGCTGCTGATCGGCTCGCTGGCGCTGAAGGGGGACGATGCGGGCGACGATCGCTTCGTCAATCGCAGCTTTCTGATCGCCCCGGATGGCAGCATCGCCGCGCGTTACGACAAGCTGCATATGTTCGATGTCCGCATCTCCGAGGCCGAGACATTCCGCGAAAGCGCCGCCTATCGTCCGGGCAGCCGGGCTGTGCTGGCGCAAGGTCCGATGCCGGTCGGGCTGACGATCTGCTATGATCTGCGCTTTCCGCAGCTTTATCGCGCGCTGGCCCAAGCCGGTGCGCGCCTGCTGACGGTGCCCGCCGCCTTCAGCCCGACCACCGGAATGGCCCATTGGGAGGTGCTGCTGCGCGCCCGCGCCATCGAGACCGGCTGCTTCGTTCTGGCGCCCGCGCAATGCGGCATTCATCCCGCGCCGCATTCGCCCGACCGCAAGCCCCGGCGCAGCCACGGACATTCGCTTATCGTCGATCCGTGGGGAAAAGTGCTGGCGGATGGGGGTGTTACGCCGGGTATCACTATGGTTTCACTTGACCTGAGCATGGTTGACGGGGCACGGTCCCGCATCCCGTCCCTCAGCCATGACCGCAGCTTCGACGCGCCCTGATCCATGCCCATGCCCCCTCTTGCCCCCGCAGTTGAAAAGGACCAGACGAATGACCGGCTGGCCGCCAGCCTGTTCGCCGAGGTTCTGATCGCCGATCAGTTGTCGCGCAACCTGATCAGCCGCGCCCTGCCGCGGGGGATGCAGATCTCGCATTTCTCGGTGCTGAACCTGCTGGCACATGTCGGGGAAGAGCGTACCCCCGCCCAGCTGGCCGAGGCGTTTCACGTCACGCGCGGGGCGATGACCAATACGCTGTCGCGGCTGGAATGGGCGGGTCATATCCATATCCGCCCCGACTGGGACGATGCCCGGCGCAAATTCGTGGCGATCAGCCCGGCGGGGCGCGCGGCGCGGGATGCGGCGATTGCCGCCTTCATGCCGCTGATCGCCGAAGTCGTGCGCGATATCGGCCCCGAACGGGTGCGGGTGGCGCTGCCCGTGCTGCGCGAATTGCGGCTGCGGCTGGGCGGCGCGATCTCGGACGAGTGACCGCGCGCCGTCAGGTCCGGCGCGCGGTCACCGCGTAATTAACCGACAGGTCGCGGCTGGACAGGCTCCAGCGCCATGACAGCGGGTTGAAGACCATGCCGCGCCGGTCAACCATCGTCAGCCCCGCCCCTTCGGCCATTTCGGCCAGTTCGTCGGGGGTGATGAAGCGGTTCCATTCATGCGTGCCCCGCGGCAGCCAGCGCATGATCCATTCCGCGCCGATGATCGCCGCGCCAAAGCTACGCGCCGTCCGGTTCAGGGTCGAGACCACCGCCAGCCCGCCCGGCCGCAACAGATCACGGCACATGCGCACGAAGGCGGCCGGATCGGCGACATGCTCGACGATCTCCAGCGCCAGAACCACATCGAAATCGCGCCCCTCCTCCAACAGCGTTTCCGCCGTCGTAGCGTGGTATTCGATCTGCAAGCCCTGCTGCTCGGCGTGAAGGCGGGCAACAGCGATATTGCCCGCAGCCGCGTCCGCCCCGGTGACAGTCGCGCCCAGACGCGCCATCGGTTCCGCGATCAGCCCGCCGCCGCAGCCGATATCGAGGATGCGCAACCCCTCGAATGGCCGCGCGGCACGGCGGTCGCGCCCGAATTCGGCGGCGATCTGGTCGATCACATAGTCCAGACGCACCGGGTTCATCATGTGCAGCGGCTTGAACTTGCCCGCAGGGTCCCACCATTCCGCCGCCATGGCCTCGAATTTGGCGATTTCGTCGGGGTCGATACTGGTCATGGGCATGGTCCTTCTGGCGGGCAGTCGCGCTTGGCTATATAGTCGGATCATGGACAGATTGGCAGGACAAATCGGCGGATCGCATGGCCGTCTCTATCCCGCGACCGAACCCTTTGATCGGCGGATGGTGGATGTCGGCGACGGGCACAGCATCTATGTCGAACAATGCGGTAACCCCGAAGGGCGCCCGGTGCTGGTCCTGCATGGCGGACCCGGCGGCGGGTGCAGCCCCTTCATGCGCCGCCTGTTCGATCCCGAACACTTTCGCGTCGTGCTGTTCGATCAGCGCGGCTGCGGCAAATCGCGCCCCACCGCCGAGGTTGGGGCCAACACCACCGCGCATCTGATTCGCGACATCGAATCGATCCGGGCGCTGGTCGGGCTCGACGACTGGCTGCTGTTTGGCGGCAGC
This sequence comes from Paracoccus alcaliphilus, assembly GCF_028553725.1. Lineage (NCBI taxonomy): Bacteria > Pseudomonadati > Pseudomonadota > Alphaproteobacteria > Rhodobacterales > Paracoccaceae > Paracoccus > Paracoccus alcaliphilus. Next base: position 1,234,081 of record NZ_CP067124.1, on the reverse strand, counting down.
TGGGGCGCGACACTGGCGCTGGCCTATGCGCAGGCACATCCGGCGCGGGTGACCGGCCTTGTGCTGCGCGGCGTGTTTCTGGCCCGGCAATCAGAGCTGGACTGGTTCTATGGCGGCGGCGCGGGGCGGTTCTTTCCCGATCTGTGGGCCCGTTTCCAGGAACCCATCCCTCTGGCCGAACGCGGCGACATGATCCGCGCCTATCACCGGCGCCTGTTCTCGGCCGACCGGGCCGAGCAGGCGCGTTTCGCCCTGCCCTGGCTGATGTGGGAAAACGCGCTGGCGGGGTTGCAGGCGGCGGCGGTCAGCCACGCACCCGCCGATTACGCCCGCGCCTTCGCCCGGCTGGAAAACCATTACTTCGCCCATGGCTGCTTTCTGGACGAGGGGCAATTGCTGCGCGACCGCCACCGGATCGAGCATCTGCCCGCCTTCATCGTGCAGGGCCGCTATGATATGGTCTGCCCGCCCAACAGTGCGTGGGAACTGGCGCAGGGCTGGAAAGGCTGCGATCTGCGCATCGTCCCGGCCTCTGGCCACGCGCTGTCGGAACCGCGCATCACGGCCGAGTTGATCCGCATCACTGACATGCTGCGCGATCGCGACCGCGAGGGGGTGCCGCTGCATGGAACGTGACACTCCGGCACCCGCCGCGCGACAGGGCCCTTGCCTTTCCGATACCCTCGCGCTATATGCGCAAACAACAGCGGTGCAGGCTTCCAACCCCTGCCCACCGGACAAGTTCGCACGGGCCCGCTGACGGCCCGTTTTTCATTTCCGAAAGGATCCCATGACCAACGATCTGATCGCCAAGACCGCCATCGACCGGCGCCTGGCCGAGATCATCGCCCCGGTGATCGAGGATCTGGGGTTCGAGCTGGTGCGCGTCCGCTTGCAGGGCGGCAAGACCGCAACCCTGCAGATCATGGCCGACCGGCCAGAAGGCGGCATCAATGTCGATGATTGCGGCGACATCTCGGTCGCGGTCAGCGCGACGCTGGATGTCGAGGACCCGATCGAGGACAATTATTACCTTGAGGTGTCCAGCCCCGGCATCGACCGCCCCCTGACCCGGATGAAGGATTTCGAGGCCTTCGAGGGCTATGAGGTCCGGCTGGAAACGAATCAGGCCATCGACGGCCGCAAACGCTGGAAAGGCGTTCTGGCGGGAATCGAGGGCGAGGAAGTGCTGCTGAACATCGAGGACGGCGACGAGGTCCAGACCATCGGCTTGCAGTTCGACTGGCTGTCCGATGCCAAGCTGGTCCTGACCGACGACCTGATCCGCGAGATGCTGCGCCAGAAGAAGGAAGCCGGGGTCGAGATCGGCAATCTGGACGAAAGCGCCTTCGACGCGGTCGAGACCGACGATGATGGCGAAACCGATGACAATGAAGGCGCTGCGGGCGCCGTGACCAAGGAGTGAGCGATGGCGATCACCTCTGCCAATCAGCTGGAACTGTTGCAGACGGCCGAAGCCGTCGCGCGCGAAAAGATGATCGAGCCGGAACTGGTCATCGAAGCGATGGAGGACAGCCTGGCCCGTGCCGCCAAGTCGCGCTATGGGTCCGAGATGGACATCCGCGTCCGCATCGACCGCAAGACCGGCAATGCGACCTTCACCCGCGTCCGCACCGTGGTCGAGGATGAGCTGCTTGAGAACTATCAGGCGGAATTCACCGCCGATCAGGCCCGCCCCTATTTCGAGCCGCAGCGCAGCCCCGAGAATTTCTGGGTCCGCGAAGGTGAACGGATCGACGATTACGCCAGCGGCCCGCAGGTCGGCGACACTTTTCAGGAGCAGGTGCCCCCGGTCGAACTGGGCCGCATCGCCGCGCAATCGGCCAAGCAGGTGATCCTGCAACGCGTCCGCGAGGCCGAGCGTGACCGTCAATACGAAGAATTCAAGGACCGCGCGGGCACCATCATCAATGGCGTCGTCAAGCGCGAGGAATACGGCAACATCATCGTCGATGTGGGCCGGGGCGAGGCGATCCTGCGCCGCAACGAGAAGATCGGCCGCGAAAGCTATCGCCCGAACGACCGCATCCGCGCCTATGTCAAGGATGTGCGCCGCGAGAACCGCGGCCCGCAGATCTTCCTGTCGCGCACCGATCCGCAATTCATGGCCGAGCTGTTCAAGATGGAAGTGCCCGAAATCTATGACGGCATCATCGAGATCAAGGCCGTGGCCCGCGATCCCGGCTCTCGCGCCAAGATCGCCGTCATCAGCTATGACAACAGCATCGACCCGGTCGGCGCCTGCGTCGGTATGCGCGGCAGCCGCGTTCAGGCCGTGGTGGGCGAGCTTCAGGGCGAAAAGATCGACATCATCCCGTGGAACGAAGATCAGGCGACCTTCCTTGTGAACGCGCTGCAACCGGCCGAGGTCAGCAAGGTCGTCTTTGACGAGGAAGCGGGCAAGATCGAGGTGGTCGTCCCCGACGAGCAGCTCAGCCTTGCCATCGGTCGTCGCGGCCAGAACGTGCGTCTGGCCAGCCAGCTGACCGGGCTGGATATCGACATCCTGACCGAGGAAGAGGAATCCAAGCGTCGTCAGGCCGAATTCAACGCCCGCACGCAGCTGTTCATGGATGCGCTGGATCTGGACGAATTCTTCGCGCAGCTTCTGGTTGCCGAAGGCTTCACCGATCTGGAAGAGGTGGCCTATGTTGAACAGGACGAGCTGCTGACCATCGACGGCGTGGACGCTGGCACCGCACAGGAATTGCAGGCCCGTGCCCGCGACGTGCTGGAGGCCCGCAGCAAAGCGGCGCTGGAAAACGCCCGCGCGCTGGGTGCCGAGGACAGCCTCATTGAATTCGAGGGGCTGACCCCCCAGATGGTAGAGGCGCTGGCCAAGGACGGCGTCAAGACTCTGGAAGATTTCGCGACCTGCGCCGATTGGGAACTGGCTGGCGGCTGGACCACGGTGGATGGCCAGCGGGTCAAGGACGAAGGGCTGCTGGAGCCCTATGACATCAGTCTGGAAGAGGCACAGACCATGGTAATGACCGCCCGCGTCCTGCTGGGCTGGGTCGATCCGACCGAACTGGAGGCCGGAGCCGATGAAGCCGAGGACGAGACCGAACAGGAGGCCGGGGCGTGATGCCCCGGATCTGCCCGCTTGAGTCGCGGTGGTCGCATCAAGAATCGTGACGAGCCCGAAAGGCGCTGCATCGTCACCGGCGAGGTTCAGCCCCGGCGCGGGCTGATCCGCTTTGTCGTGGGTCCGGACGGGCTGATCGTGCCCGATCTGGCTGAAAAACTGCCGGGTCGCGGTATCTGGGTCGCCGCCGACCGGGCCGCCATCGAAAAGGCCGCCGCCAAGGGCCTGTTCGCCCGGGCGGCACGGGCGCAGGTCAAGGTACCCGACGGTCTGGCCGATCTGGTCGAGGCCGGCGTGGCGCGACGGGTGGTCGAACTGATCGGGCTGGCGCGCAAATCGGGCAAGGCGGTGGCCGGGTTCGAAAAGGTCAAGGGCTGGCTGGCCGAAGGCCGCGCAAAGGTGCTGTTGCAGGCCAGCGACGGGTCGGAACGAGGCAAGGGCAAGCTGTGGACGCCCGAAGGCGGACGCTGGTTCGGCTGCCTGACCGCATCAGAATTGGGTTTGTCCTTCGGGCGTGATCATGTCATACACAGCGCGCTTGCGCTGGGTGGCCTGACGGACAAGGTGATCGTGGAAGCCGGCAGACTGACGGGTCTGCGCGGGCATGACGGCGGCAATACGGCCGCCGGGAAGGAATGAAGACGCAGATGAGCGACAAAGACGGAAAAAAGACACTGGGACTGGGCGGTGGCCGCCCCGGCCAGGTCAAGCAAAGCTTCAGCCACGGTCGCACCAAGAATGTGGTCGTGGAGACCAAGCGCAAGCGCGTGGTGGTGCCGAAGCCCGGCGCCGCTCAGGGTGTGACCGACAGCAGCAAGACGCCTCTGGTGGCGAAAGTCGGCGGTGACCGCTCGAAACGGCCCGCCGGGATTTCCGATGCCGAGATGGAGCGCCGCCTGAAGGCGCTGGCCGCCGCCAAGGCGCGCGAGGTCGAAGAGGCCGCCCAACGCATCGCCGACGAAAAGGCGCGCGAGGAAGAACGCGAACGCCGCCGCGCCGAAATGGAAGCGCGCGAGCGCGAGGAACGCGAACGCGAAGAGGCGCTGAAGGCCAAGGCCGAGGAAGACGCCCGCCGCGCCCGCGAGGCCGAGGAACGCGCCAAGCGCAAGGACGAACCCAAGAAGGAAGAGGCCCGCGCCAAGCCTGCTGCGGCCCAGCCCGATCAGGCCGCGATCGAGGCCGCCGCATCGCGCGCCGAAACCAAGGGTGTAACTTCGACCGCGCCGCGCAAGACCGACCGCGACCGCGCCGACCGCTCTTCGGACCGCGATTCGCGCGGCAAGGCGACCCGCGACGACAACCGTCGCTCGGGCAAGCTGTCGCTGAATCAGGCGCTGAGCGGTGAAGGTGGGCGCCAACGCTCGCTGGCCGCGATGAAGCGCAAGCAGGAAAAGGCCCGTCAGAAGGCGATGGGCATGGGCCAGCGCGCCGAAAAGCAGGCGCGTGACGTGCAGCTGCCGGAAACCATCGTCGTGTCCGAGTTGGCCAACCGCATGGCCGAACGCGCCGCCGATGTGGTCAAGGCGCTGATGAAGATGGGCATGATGGTCACCTCGAACCAGACCATCGACGCCGACACCGCCGAGGTGGTGATCGAGGAATTCGGCCATCGCACCGTGCGGGTGTCCGATTCCGATGTGGAACAGGTCATCGACACGGTCGAGGACAAGGCCGAGGATCTGCAATCGCGCCCGCCGATCATCACGATCATGGGCCATGTGGACCACGGCAAGACCTCGACGCTGGACGCGATCCGGCACGCCAATGTCGTCTCGGGCGAGGCTGGCGGGATCACCCAGCATATCGGCGCCTATCAGGTGACGACCGAATCGGGGGCTGTGCTCAGCTTCCTCGACACGCCGGGTCACGCCGCGTTCACCTCGATGCGGGCGCGTGGCGCGCATGTGACGGATATCGTCGTGCTGGTCGTGGCCGCCGATGACGCGGTGATGCCGCAGACCATCGAGGCGATCAATCACGCCAAGGCCGCCGGGGTTCCGATGATCGTGGCGATCAACAAGATCGACAAGCCCGACGCCAATCCCGACAAGGTCCGCACCGATCTGCTGCAACACGAGGTCGTGGTCGAAAAGATGTCCGGCGACGTGCAGGATGTCGAGATTTCGGCCAAGACCGGTCAGGGTCTGGACAACCTGCTGGAGGCCATCGCGCTTCAGGCCGAGATTCTGGAACTGAAGGCCAACCCCGCAAGGGCGGCCCAGGGTGCGGTGATCGAGGCGCAGCTGGATATCGGCCGCGGCCCCGTCGCCACGGTTCTGGTCCAGAACGGCACGCTGAGGCGCGGCGACATCTTTGTCGTCGGCGAACAGTGGGGCAAGGTCCGCGCGCTGATCAACGACAAGGGCGACCGCGTCGAAGAGGCCGGCCCGTCGGTCCCGGTCGAGGTTCTGGGCCTGAACGGCACGCCCGAGGCCGGCGACGTGCTGAACGTCGTCGAGACCGAGGCGCAGGCCCGCGAGATCGCCGATTACCGCATGCAGCAGGCCAAGGACAAGCGCGCCGCAGCCGGTGCCGCGACCACGCTGGAACAGCTGATGGCCAAGGCCAAGGCGGATGAAACCGTGGCCGAACTGCCGGTGGTGATGAAGGCCGATGTGCAGGGTTCTGCCGAGGCCATCGTTCAGGCGCTGGAAAAGATCGGCAATGACGAGGTGCGCGTGCGCGTGCTGCATTACGGCGTCGGCGCGATCACCGAATCGGATATCGGTCTGGCCGAGGCATCCCAGGCGCCGGTGATCGGCTTCAACGTCCGGGCCAATGCCCCGGCCCGCAATGCCGCCAACCAGAAAGGGGTCGAGATCCGCTATTACTCGATCATCTATGATCTGGTGGACGACATCAAAGCGGCGGCCTCGGGTCTGCTGTCGGCCGAAGTGCGCGAGAACTTCATCGGCTATGCCCAGATCCGCGAAGTCTTCAAGGTCACCGGCGTCGGCAAGGTCGCGGGCTGTCTGGTCACCGAAGGCGTTGCCCGCCGCAGCGCCGGGGTGCGCCTGCTGCGCGACAACGTGGTGGTCCACGAAGGCACGCTGAAGACGCTGAAGCGCTTCAAGGACGAGGTCAAGGAAGTGCAATCCGGTCAGGAATGCGGCATGGCCTTCGAGAATTACGACGACATCCGCCCCGGCGATGTCATCGAGATCTTCGAGCGCGAAGAGGTCGAGCGCACGCTGTAAGGCGTGCCAACATCCAGATAAAAAAACGGGGCGCTGGGATGCGCCCCGTTTTCTTTTGTACTGCCGTCATCTGGCAAACAGGCGCCCGTTTCCACGGACCGCCCCGGCCTTATTTCGAGACCGGCTTGCCTTCGAAGGTCTGCGCACCCACACGAACCACGATATTGCCGTTGGCTGCCGCGCGTTCAAACAAACCCTGAACGGAAATGTAGCTTCCCAGTGATATGGTGCGAATCACGTCAAGTCCTCCTCCACCCACAACTTATTTTTAATTCATAAAGGTAAAAAAACAGTCATAAAAGACAGCTTGACCCTCATAAAGTGGCAGAACGGAGACGGAATCGGGGAATTTTGCGACCCTAAAGCCACATTTGTAACACCGGGATCAACGGAATGTCGGCTTCGGGCATCGGATAATTGCGCAGATCGGCGGCGCGCACCCATGCCAGCGACTGCCCTTCGCGGGGCTGGGCGATGCCGTTCCAGCGGCGGCAGGCAAAGACCGGCATCAGCAGATGGAAATGCTCATAGCTGTGGCTGGCGAAGGTGAGGGGCGCCAGACAGGAGCCCCAGGTCTCGATCCCCAGTTCCTCATCCAACTCTCGGATCAGGGCGGCTTCGGGGGTTTCGCCCGGTTCGACCTTGCCGCCCGGAAATTCCCACAGACCGGCCATCGCCTTGCCTTCCGGGCGCTGTGCCAGAAGCACGCGCCCGTCAGGGTCGATCAGCGCCACCGCCGCGACAAGAACCGTCTTCACGAACGGTAATCCGCGTTGATGTCGATATAGCCGTGGCTCAGGTCGCAGGTCCAGACAGTCTGCGCCCCCTGCCCCAGCCCCAGATCGACGGCGATCAGCAACTCCTGCCGCTTCATATAGGCGCTGGCCTGATCCTCGTCATAGCCCTCGGCCCGCCAGCCCTTTTCGGCCAGGACCAGGTCGCCGAAACGGATGGTCAGCCGGTCGCGATCGGCCCTGGCGCCGGACTTGCCGACGGCCATGACGATGCGGCCCCAGTTGGCGTCCTCGCCCGCGATGGCGGTCTTGACCAGCGGCGAATTGGCGATGGCCATGGCGACCTTGTGCGCATCGGCATCCGAGGCGGCACCCGTCACCTGCACCTCGACGAATTTCGTCGCGCCCTCGCCATCGCGCACGACCTGATGGGCCAGATCGCGCATCACCCCATGCAGCGCCGCCACGAAATCCGCGCCCGCACCGCTGTCCAGCGACGTGATCTCGGCCACCGCGCTGCGCCCTGTCGCCGCCAGAATCAGCGCGTCCGAGGTCGAGGTGTCGCTGTCCACGGTGATGGCGTTGAAGGTTGTGCCCAGACCGGAATCCAGCGCCTGCTGCAACAGTTCCGGCGCGATCCGGGCATCGGTGAAGATATAGACCAGCATCGTCGCCATATCCGGCGCGATCATGCCAGAGCCCTTGGCGATGCCCGCGATGCGGCTCGGACCGCCGCCGATCTCGGCAAAGGCACCTTTGGGGAAGGTATCGGTGGTCATGATCGCGCGGGCGGCGTCTGCCGCGCCCGCCGCATCCAGCTTGCCCGCCAGATCACCGATCACGGCGGTGATCCGCTCATGCGGCAAGGGTTCGCCGATGACACCGGTGGACGAGGACAGCACGCGCGACGCCGGCACCTCCAAAGCCTGCGCCACGGCCCCGGTCACGGCATCGACCGATTCTTGCCCACGCGCGCCGGTAAAGGCATTCGCATTGCCGGAATTGACGATGATGGCGGCACCCTTGTCGCGGTCACCGCCACGCGCCAGCTTGGCCTGATTGTCCAGAACGCAGGCAGCGCGGGTCGAGGAACGGGTAAAGGCACCCGCCAGCGCGGCCCCTTCACAGATGCGGATCAGGGTCACATCCGTGCGACCCTGATACTTCACACCGGCGGCAACACTGGCGAATTCGACCCCGTCGATCACCGGCAGATCCGGAAAGGATGCCGGTGCCAAGGGCGAGACAGACAGCCCTGCCTTGCCCATCATTCAGCTTCCAGCAGCTCGATCTGGACCGCCAGCGCCGGATCGATGCCTTCGGTCTTTTCGATATTGGCGTCGCCCACGATGCGTTCGATCTCGGCCTCGACCTTGTCGCGGCGGACCATCTGCGCCAGCTGGTCCTGAATCACCTCCAGCGCGGGCGCTTCACGCAGGCGGGTGTCGTTCAGCTTGATGATATGCCAGCCGAACTGGGTTTCGATTGGATCGGAAACCTGATCCTTTTCCAGCTCTTGCACGGCATTGCCGAAGGGTTCGACCATCTGGTCGGGCGTGAACCAGCCCAGATCGCCCTTGTTGGGGCCGGAATTGTCGGTCGAATGTTCCTCGGCCTGTTCGCCGAAATCGGCACCGCCATCCAGTTCGGCCTTGATCGCCTTGGCCTCGTCTTCGGAACCCACAAGGATATGGGCGGCGGAATATTCTGTCACCGGCTCGGCCTGAGCGAACATTTCGTCATAGGCGGCGCGGATTTCCTCGTCCGTCGGCTCGATCTCGGCCACGGCCTGAATTGCGGCATTGGCCAGCGTATTGCGGCGTTGCAGCTCCATCTGGGCGCGGACGGCGGCATTCATGTCCTCGCTGGCGGTTTCGGCGACGGCGGTCTGCTTGATCAGCTGATCCAGCATCATGTCCCAGATCGCCTGTTCGGTCATGCCTTCGGTCGATTGCGGCTGCAACGACTGCCGCATCACGATCATCTGACCAAGAGTGATGTCCTGATCGTTCACCTTGGCCACGACAGAGTCGGCATTCTGATCCTGCGCCAGCGCCGTCAGGGGCGCGGCAGCGATCACGAATGCAGCCAGAATCGAACGTTTCAGCATAAGAACTTCCTTTGCGTCTCTGGCCCGAAAGGCTGTAGCAGAGCGGGCCAACATTGACAGTCAGGCGGCTGCGCCCTACATCCCACGCAACCGTGGAAGGCGCCGCCGCCGCTTTCGTTCAGGCCCCTGATACGGCAATGCGGCCGGGTCGGGCAAGTGGGCCGCAAGTGGCAGGCTTTCCCATCAACGTGATTGCGAAGGTATTATGCTCGGCATCGGAAATCTGGCGAAACTGGTCTTCGGTACGCCGAACGACCGCAAAGTGAAATCGGTCCGCTCGCAGGTCGCAAGGATCAACGCGTTGGAGGATCAGTTCAAGTCGCTGTCCGACGAAGGCCTGATCGAAAAGACCCGCGAATTCCAGAAGCGCGTCGCCGAGGGGGAAAGCCTTGATGCGATCCTGCCCGAGGCCTTCGCCAATTGCCGCGAAGGCGCCCGCCGCGCGCTTGGCCTGCGGGCCTTCGACGTGCAGCTGATGGGCGGCATCTTCCTGCATCAGGGCAATATCGCCGAGATGAAGACGGGCGAGGGCAAGACGCTGGTCGCCACCTTCCCCGCCTATCTGAACGGGCTTTCGGGCAAGGGCGTGCATGTCGTCACCGTCAACGACTATCTGGCGAAACGCGACGCGGAATGGATGAGCAAGGTGTTCTCGCAGCTGGGCATGACCACCGGCGTCGTCTATCCCTTCCAGCCCGAGGCCGAGAAGCGCGAGGCCTATCGCGCCGATATCACCTATGCCACCAACAACGAGCTGGGCTTCGATTACCTTCGCGACAACATGAAGGGCTCGATCGAGGAAATGACCCAGCGCGGTCATAACTTCGCCATCGTCGACGAGGTGGACAGCATCCTGATCGACGAGGCCCGCACGCCGCTGATCATCTCTGGCCCGTCGCAGGACCGCAGCGAGCTGTATATCGCGTTGGACAAATATATTCCGCTGCTGTCCGACGAACATTTCAAGATCGACGAAAAGACCCGCAACGCCACCTTCACCGAAGAGGGTAACGAGTTTCTGGAACAGCGCCTGCAAGCCGATGGCGTGCTGCCCGAGGGCCAGACCCTCTATGACCCGGAATCGACCACCATCGTCCATCACGTCAGTCAGGGCCTGCGCGCCCATAAGCTGTATCAGAAGGACCAGCATTACATCGTCCGCGATGACGAAATCGTGCTGATAGACGAATTCACCGGTCGGATGATGAAGGGCCGCCGCCTGTCGGACGGGCTGCATCAGGCGATCGAGGCCAAGGAAGGCGTCAAGATCCAGCCCGAGAACGTGACGCTGGCCAGCGTCACCTTCCAGAACTATTTCCGCCTGTACGACAAGCTGGGCGGCATGACCGGCACCGCCGCCACCGAGGCCGAGGAGTTCGCCGAGATCTACAAGCTGGGCGTGGTCGAGGTGCCGACGAACCGTGGCATCGCCCGGATCGACGAACATGATCGCGTCTATCGCACGGCCGAAGAAAAATACGCCGCCGTGATCGAGGCGATCAAGGAAGCCCACGCCAAGGGCCAGCCCACCCTCGTCGGCACCACCAGCATCGAGAAATCCGAGATGCTGTCGGAAATGCTGAAGAAGGACGGCATCCCGCATAACGTCCTCAACGCCCGCCAGCACGAGGCCGAGGCGCAGATCGTCGCCGATGCCGGCAAGCCCGGCGTGGTGACCATCGCCACCAACATGGCCGGTCGCGGCACCGACATCCAGTTGGGCGGCAATGTCGAAATCAAGGTGATGGAGGCCCTGAAGGCCGACCCCGACGCCAATCCCGACGAACTTCGCGCCCGGATCGAGGCCGAACATGCCGCCGACAAGCAGGCCGTTCTGGATGCGGGCGGGCTGTTCGTCCTTGGCACCGAACGCCATGAAAGCCGCCGCATCGACAACCAGTTGCGCGGCCGCTCGGGCCGTCAGGGCGACCCCGGACGCTCGTTGTTCTTCCTGTCGCTGGATGACGACCTGATGCGCATCTTCGGCTCTGAACGGCTGGAGAAGGTGCTGTCCGGTCTGGGCATGAAAGAGGGCGAGGCGATCATCCACCCCTGGGTCAACAAATCGCTGGAACGCGCCCAGGCCAAGGTCGAGGGCCGCAACTTCGACATCCGCAAGCAATTGCTGAAATTCGACGACGTGATGAACGACCAACGCAAGGCGGTCTTCAGCCAGCGTCTGGAAATCATGGACAGCCAGGAGGTCGGCGAAATCGCCGCCGACATGCGCCATCAGGTCATCGAGGATCTGGCCTATGAGTTCATGCCGCCCAAATCCTATATGGATCAATGGGATGTCGAGGGCATGGAGGCCGCCGTGCGCGACCGGCTGAACATGAACCTGCCGGTCGATGAATGGGCCGCCGAAGAGGGCGTCGATCAGGAGACGATGATCGAACGCATCACCGAATCGACCGACACCTATATGGCCGACAAGGCCGCCGCCTTCGGCGAAGAGAACATGCGCCAGATCGAAAAGCAGGTGCTGCTGCAGATGATCGACGAGAAATGGCGCGAACACCTGCTGACGCTGGAACATCTGCGCTCGGTCGTGGGTTTCCGCGGCTATGCGCAGCGCGATCCGCTGTCGGAATACAAGACCGAAGGCTTCCAGCTGTTCGAAACCATGCTGGACAGCCTGCGCGGCAACGTGACCCAGCGGCTGGCGCAGATCCGCCCGCTGACCGATGCCGAACGCGAAGAGATGTTGCAGAAACTGGCCCAACAGCAAAAGGCCGGCCAGGAACATCTGACGATGGAGCATGGCGCCGAACGCCAGTCCAGCGACGATGCCGACAAGCCCGCGCCGCTGGTTCAGGGCTTTGACGAGGCAAACCCCGCCACCTGGGGCAACCCGTCACGCAACGACGCCTGCCCCTGCGGCTCGGGCAAGAAGTTCAAGCACTGCCACGGCTCGCTGTAACCAGGGTTTTCGCGCCCGCCGGGCGGGGCTTGGGCCCCACCGCGACCGGGCGCGAAGGCGGGCAAGCCCGCCTCAGCCCAGACGCTCCGGCAGCGCCCAGCCCTTCAGCAACTCACCCGCCGCCATCGGCTTCCTGCCGGCCCGCTGCGCCTCCAGCACCTCGATGGCGTCCTCGCCACAGGCGATGACAAAACCGCCCAGAACCTCGCCCGGCGCACCGCGGCCATCCACCAGCCTACTGCGCAGCAGCTTCACCCGCTCTCCGCCGATCTCGCACCAGGCACCCGGAAACGGCGACAGCCCCCTGATCTGCCGGTCCACCACTTCGGCAGGCAGGCTCCAGTCAATCCGCGCCTCGGCCTTGTCGATCTTCGCTGCATAGGTCACGCCCGCCTCTGCCTGCACAAGTGCAGGCAAGGGCAGCCGCCCCAGCACATCGACGATCAGCGCCGCCCCCATCCCCGCAAGCCGATCATGCAGATCGCCCGTTGTCTCTCCGGCCCCGATCTCCGCCCGCGCCTCGGCCAGAACCGGCCCGGTATCCAGCCCCGCCTCCATCTGCATGATGGCCACGCCGGTTCCGGCATCCCCCGCCATCACCGCCCGATGGATCGGCGCCGCCCCCCGCCAGCGCGGCAGCAACGAGGCATGGATGTTCACGCATCCCAGCCGCGGCGCATCCAGCACCGGCTGCGGCAGGATCAGCCCATAGGCCACCACCACCGCCACATCCGCCTCCAGCGCCGCAAACGCCTCCTGCTCCTCCACACCGCCCAATCGCAATGGCGAGCACACCGGCAACCCCAGTTCCTCGGCAACCACCTGCACCGGAGACGAGCGCGGCTTCTGCCCCCGCCCGGCCGCACGCGGCGGCTGGGTATAGACCGCGACCACCTCATGCACCGCAGCAATCGCCCGCAAGGCCGGCACCGAAAACTCCGGCGTTCCCATGAAAATCACGCGCATCGCCGCCTCCATCTTTGGTGTCAAAATATCCCGGGGTCCGGGGCAGAGCCCCGGCTCTATCCCCGCCGCGCCAGTTTTTCCGATTTCGCGACCAGCATCCGACGCTTCAGCGGCGTCAGGTGATCAGCATAGGTTCTGCCGTTCAGATGATCGATCTGATGCTGCACGCTGGTCGCCCACAGCCCGACGAAATCACGTTCTTCGACCTCGCCCATATCATTCACGAACCGCACCGTCACCGCACGCGGACGCCGGATCATGGCCGAGACCCCGGGCAGGTTCGGACTGGCCTCCTCATGCTCGCGCAGCTGGATGCTGGCATGCAGGATCTCGGGATTGGCCATCCGCACCGCCTGCCCGCGCCGCTCCGAGGCATCGACCACGGCCAGCCGCAGCATGATGCCGATCTGGGGCGCGGCAAGGCCCACGCCGGGCATCGCCTCCATCGTCTCGATCATGTCGTCCCAGATCATCCGCACGGTTTCTGTCACGGCCTCGACCGGCCCGGCCGGCATATGCAGGCGGCGGTCGCGCCAGGGCAGGAAGGTCCGGACGCTCACGGCAGGAAATCCACGATCAGCCGCCCGTCCAGATGGTCGGCCTCATGCTGCGCAATGCGGGCCTCGTCACCCAGCAAACGGCGGGACTGGTGCCGCCCGTCCAGATCATACCAGCCAAGGATGACCTCTGCCGGGCGGCTGACCGCGACGGGCTGATCGGGGATCGACAGGCAGCGTTCCTCCATCACCTCTGTCTGATCCGAGCGGAACAGGATCTCGGGGTCCAGCGCCACCAACGGCTGCGGCCTGCCCTGCTTCCAGCCCGCATCCATGACAAAGGCGCGGCGCATCACCCCGATTTGCGGCGCCGCCAGCCCACGCCCACCGGCGGCATACATGCTGGCCAGCAGATCGGCCGCCAACCGCTGCAATTCCGGCCCCGGCAAAGCACCCGCAGGCTGGCAGACCTCGCGCAGACACGGATCGGGATGGATCAGCACCGGATGCACGGCACCGCCGGACAGGGACGGCGTCAGATCCGGGCCGGTCCGACCTGCATCTCGGCTGTCAGGCACGGGCGCGTTCCCGTTTCAGCTTGACCATCTTGCGGGTAATCATCTGCCGCTTGATGGCGGACAGGTGGTCGATGAACAAGATGCCGTTCAGGTGGTCCAGCTCGTGCTGGGCGCAGGTGGCCCAAAGGCCGTCGAATTCCTGCTGATGCGTCTTGCCGTCCAGCCCCAGCCAGCGCATCCGCACCTCCGCGGGGCGGGTGACCTCGGCATATTGGTCGGGGATCGACAGGCAACCCTCGTCATAGGTGTTCTGCGCCTCGGACAGCCAGTCGATCTCGGGGTTGATCAGCACCATCGGCTGTTTCTCGGCCTCGGGGTCGCGGGTCGCGTCCATCACGAAGATCCGCGACAGCACACCGACCTGCGGCGCGGCCAGACCGACGCCGGGCGCGTCATACATCGTGGCCAGCATGTCGGCCGCCAGCGCCTCGATCTCGGGCGTGATGCGGGCCACGGGCTCGGCCACCTTTTTCAGGCGGGGATCGGGATGGATCAGGATCGGTCGCAGGTTCATGCCCGCGATTTAGGACATGACTTCACCATAAGCAATAACGGGCTTATGCAGGGTGGAACGGCAATTCGCAGGAAACCACCATGACCAGACCCGATTTCGACGAGATCATCGACCGCACCGGCACCGCCTGCTCGAAATGGGACGATATGGAGGCCGCCTATGGCGTCTCGCCCGGTGATGGCGGGCTGGCCATGTGGGTGGCCGACATGGATTTCCGCCCCCCCGCAGGCGTGCGCCAGGCGCTGGAATCGGTGGTGGCGCAGGGGGTCTATGGCTATCCCGGCGCGAACCGGCCCTATCTGGACGCGATCCGCTGGTGGATGGCGAACCGCCACGGCTGGCAGATCGACACCGACTGGATCCTGACCTGCGCCGGGCTGGTCAATGGCGTGGCGATGGCGATCCAGAGCTGCACGGCGCCCGGCGACGGCGTCATCCTGATGAGCCCGGTCTATCACGCCTTCGCCCGCACCATCCGCGCATCCGGGCGCGAGCTGGTGGAACTGCCACTGGCACTGCACGACGGCCAGTACCGCATGGACTGGGCCAATTGGGAAAAGGTGCTGACCGGGCGCGAGAAGATGCTGATCCTGTGTTCGCCCCACAATCCCGGCGGGCGGGTCTGGTCCGAGGTCGAGTTGCGCCAGGTGGCGGATTTCTGCAAGGCGCGCGATCTGATCCTCGTCTCGGACGACATCCATTGCGATCTGCTGATGCCCCACAGCCCGCGTCACCGGATGATCGCGACTCTGTGCCCCGATATCGCCGACCGGCTGATCACCCTGACCGCCGCGACCAAGACCTTCAACATCGCGGGCGCGCATCTGGGCAATGCGATCATCGCCGACCCCGCGCTTCGCACCCGTTTCCGCAATACGCTGATGGCTGGCGGCATCTCTCCGAACCTGTTCGGACTGGACATGATCGCCGCCGCCTATTCACCCGAGGGCGCGGAATGGGTGGATGCGCTGGTCGAATATCTGGACGGCAACCGCCGCATCTTCGACGAGGGCATCAACGCCATTCCCGGCCTGCGCTCGATGCCGCTGGAAGCCACCTATCTGGCATGGGTGGATTTTTCCGGCACCGGCATGACGCCCGCAGAGTTCATCGCGCGGGTCGAGAAAACCGCCCGCATCGCCGCCAATCACGGCAACAGCTTCGGGCTGGGCGGCGACAGCTGGCTGCGCTTCAACCTGGCCACCCCCCGCCCGCGGGTGATCGAGGCCGTCCGCCGGTTGCAGGAGGCCTTCGCCGACCTGCAATGACGCGGGATCAGCGCAACCGGATCTCGCCCGCGCGATAGGCGCGCAGGCAGTCGCTTGCGTCGCGGCGGATATCCTCGTCCATCAACGAGGTCCCGGTCATGCCGGGACCGTTAAAGCGCGGATCGTCGCATTCGTTGTCATTGGCCCAGTCGCCCGCATCGGTGCCGAAATTGATACCGTCATGGATGATATCGACCGTGGCCACCTTGCGCAGGCTGATATTGCCCGCCTTGAAGGCCTTGCGGCAATCGGTGGCGTCATGGCCGATATCCTCGTCCAGCAGCACCGTATCGGTCATGCCGGGGCCGTCGAAGCGCTTGTCGTCGCATTCGCCGTCCAGCGCCCATTCGCCGCTGTCGTCACCGAAATCAATTTCCTGCGACATGGCCGGAGCCGCTATCACCAGTCCCCCGGCCAGCAGCAGGGAAAGAACATGCAGGTTCAATGTTAACTCCTGATCAGAAATGCTTTTCCTGCTTACATCCGGCGCGGGGCGTTGCATAGATGCTTCGCATCCGGTCCTGCGCCGCGTTGCATTCCGCCGCCAAGACGATCATATAGGGCCAACCCAAACCCGCCGGAGCAGTCGCGCATGGTCTATCTGGATTTCGAGAAACCGCTCGCCGATATCGAGGGCAAGGCCGAGGAACTTCGCGCCATGGCCCATAAGGGCGAGGGCGCCATCGACGTCGAGAAAGAGGCCGCCGCGCTGGACCGCAAGGCCTCGGATCTGCTGAAAGAGCTTTACCGCTCGCTGGATCCGTGGCGCAAGACGCAGGTGGCGCGCCATCCTGACCGGCCGCATTGCCGCGATTATATCGAGGCGTTGTTCACCGAATACACCCCTCTGGCCGGGGATCGCGCCTTTGGCGACGATCATGCGGTGATGGGCGGGCTGGCGCGTTTCAACGATGCGCCCTGCGTGGTGATCGGCCACGAAAAAGGCAACGACACCCGCACCCGCATCCACCACAATTTCGGCATGGCCCGGCCCGAGGGCTATCGCAAGGCGATCCGGCTGATGGACATGGCGCACCGCTTCGGCCTGCCGGTCATCACGCTGGTCGATACGCCCGGCGCCTATCCCGGCAAGGGCGCCGAGGAACGCGGACAAAGCGAGGCCATCGCCCGCTGCACCCAGAAATGCCTCGGGATCGGCGTGCCGCTGGTGTCGGTCATCATCGGCGAGGGCGGATCGGGCGGCGCGGTGGCCTTTGCCACGGCCAACCGCATCGCCATGCTGGAACATTCGATCTATTCGGTGATCTCGCCCGAGGGTTGCGCCTCGATCCTGTGGAAGGACGCCGAACGCATGCGCGAAGCCGCCGAGGCGCTACGCCTGACCGCGCAGGACCTGAAAAAGCTGGGCGTGACCGACCGGATCATCCCCGAACCTCTGGGTGGTGCGCAACGTGACCCTCAGGCCGCCATCGCCGCCGTCGGTCAGGAAATCACCGCCATGCTGGCCGATCTGTCGGGCAAAACCCCGGCCCAGCTGATCGCGGACCGGCGCAGCAAGTTCCTGCAAATGGGATCGAAATCGCTGGTCGCCTGAGGCTACCACATGCTGCGGGCGGCGCGTTCGGGCCAGATGCGGTCATATTCGGCGCCGCCGACCTCTCCTTCGGTCATGGCGGCAAGGATCTGGCCCGGCGTCGGCAACCCGTCGCTGTCGTCCAGCCCCGCCCACAGCCCCGAGCGGATAATCGCCCGCGCGCATTGGAAATAGACCTCGTCCAGCTGCACCACGATCACCGTGCGCGGCAGATGGCCCTTGCGGGCAAAGCTGTCGCGCAACCCGTGGTCGTCGGTCAGCCGCGCCCGGCCATTGACCCGGATCGCGTTTCCCGACCCGCGCACCAGAAACATCAAGCTGACCCGCCCGTCGCGCAGGATGTTGCGGATCGAATCGATCCGGTCATTGCCCTGCCAGTCGGGAATCGCCAGTTGTCGCGCATCCAGCGCCCGCGCCACCGGGCCATCATCGCCGCGCGGGCTGCAATCAGTGCCTTCGGGGCCGACAGTGGCAAGGGCGCAGAACCGCGCCGCCTCGATGAAACGGCGATATTCGGGCGTCAGGTGGTCGGCGACCTTGCGCAGCGACGTGGCCCCGGCCTCGTTGTACAGCCCTTTCAGATCCGCCTCATTCAGCCAGCGCATGACGATACCCCGCCTCTTCCATCAACTGATCGGACCGGGTTTCGACCCGTTCTTCCAGCCGGGACATGAATTCCTCGGTGCTTTCGGCGGCAATGACCGGCAGGAACTCGATCACGGCGCGACCGGGCCGGATGCCCCAGCCACTGCGCGGCCAGAACAGGCCGGTATTGACCGCCACCGGCACCACCGGCAGGCCGGTCGCCTCGCGGATGGAGCCGACCCCGTGCTTGTAGGCGCGCCGTTCCCCCGGACGGGTGCGCGTGCCCTCGGGATAGATGATCAGCTGGCCCAGCCCGTCGCCCGCCATCCGCTCGCGGATCTGGCCGTTGATCGCGCGCATCGCATCGCGCCCGCGCGAACGGTCGATGGGGATACAGCCAACTTTCCACGCATACCAGCCCATGACCGGGACGCGCATCACCTCTCGTTTCATGATGAAATTGCGGCGCGGCAGGGCATAGGCCAGCGTAAGGATGTCCAGAAAGCACTGATGCTTGGCCGCAACGATACAGTCGCCCGCCGGCAGCACGCCGCGCACCTCGCAGCTGACCCTCATATGCAGGCGCGCGGCCCACAGGACATAGCCGATCCAGCGCGTCGCCACCCGGTTCGCGCCCGCGCGACCGCCCGACATGACCAGCGGGATGCCGACCAGCCCCATGATCAGCGTCGCCAGCGCGACATGCAGATAGAACAGCCCGTTCTGGACATATTGCCACGGCGTCAGAGGGCCCGGCCGCGGGCTGTCCCCGCGCCTGCTCATCGCACCGATTCCAGCATCTTCAGCGCCGCCCAACGGGTCGCGAAAAAGCCGACAGCCGCCGCGACGACCGGGATCAGCAGCGGGATCAGCCAGCCCCAGCCCTGAAAGCCAAGGCCGGTCAGAAAGCCGCCCGACGCATTCGCCCCCGGCAGCGCCGCGACGGCGGCCATGCCCGCCAGCGTGCCGCCAGCCGCCCCGATCGCGGCGCGATGGGTAAAGCGGCGCACGAAGGCGGTGGCGATGGTGATGTCGCGCGCCCCGATCAGGCGCAGCACCCGGATCACCTGCAGATTGGCCGCCAGTGCCGCCTTGGCCGCCAGCGTGATCATCGCCGCCGAGGCTGCCCCGATCAGCACCAGCGAGAATATCCCCATCACCCGCAGCCGCTGCGCCGCCGAGACCAGCGGGCGGCGCCATTCGGTGTGATCGTCCAGCACGGTGCCGGGCGCCTCGGCTTCCAACCGCAGGCGCAGGCCCTGGGCGTCGAAATCGCGCCCGGTGATCGGCAGCTCGATCAGGTCGGGAACCGGCAGCGCATCAACGGGAATATCGGGGCCGAACCACGGCGCCAGCAGGGTCGCCACCTCATCATCGGGCAGCAGGCGGGGCTGGCCCAGTCCCGGCGTGGTCTGCAACAGCTGGATCACCGACTGGGTGCGGGTTTCCTGATCGGCGGCATCGGCGCTGACCCGGACGGTGACCGATTGCGCCAGTTCCGACGACCAGCGGTCAGCCAGCCGCCCCGTCGCCAGCGCCAAGGCCAGCGCAAAGACCGCCAGAAAGGCCATCGCGGCGGCGGAAAACAGCGTCAGCTGCGCGGTAAAGCCGGTCGGCGGCACGATCCGGTCGCCCGCCCCGCCATCGCCCCGCAGCAGCCCCTGCCCCAGAGCCTTCAGCTTCAGCGCCTTGAAATCTGGTCGTTTCTTCATTTTCAGCATCACAGATCCGCCCCCGCCAGATGCAGGGTGCCGCCCGCGATGCGCAACACCCGCGCCGCCACCTGCGCCTTGGTCGCGCGGATCAGGTTCAGGTCATGGGTGGCGACCAGAATGGTCTTGCCGGACTTGTTCAGCTCGATCAGCAGCTGCATCAGCCGCATCGACATGTCCCAGTCCAGATTGCCCGTGGGTTCATCCGCCAGCACGATATCGGGTGACAGGATCACCGCCCGGGCCAGCGCCGCGCGCTGGCGTTCGCCCCCCGACAGTTGCGGCGGCATCGCGCGGGCATGCTGGCTGAGTTGCACCCAGCCCAGCAGATCGCGCAGCGCCTGCATGTCCACATTCTCTCCCGCGATGCTCAGCGGCAGGGCGACATTCTCGGCAACCGGCAGGTGATCAAGAAATTGTGTATCCTGATGCACCACCCCCACCCGGCGGCGCAGATCGGCAATGCCGTCGCGCGACAGGCCGTGGATGTCCTGCCCGAAGGCGGTCATCTGCCCGGCACTTGGCAGCAACTCGGCATAGCACAGCCGCAGAAAGGTGGTCTTGCCCGCGCCCGAAGGCCCGGTCAGGAAATGGAACATGCCCGGTTGCAGGTCCAGCGTCATGCCTGACAGCAGCTGCTCGCCCGCATGATAGCCGAAGCCGACATCCCTCATCTCGATCAAGCGGCACCCCCGTCACTCTTGCCTTGCGCGGCTTGGAAGCCGACCTTCGGCTTGATAGAACAGCATGACAGCGAATGCGAGGGTCGCAATGGACGAAATCAGGCTGACATGCGAATCCTGCGGGGTGCAATACCAGCTGCCCGGCGATGCGATTCCCCCCGGCGGGCGCGAGGTCGAATGCACCTCTTGCGGCCACAGCTGGATGGCGCGTCCGCAACTGAAGCCGCTGAGCCTGTCGCAAAGTTCGACCATCGGCGACGATCCTGCCGAGGCGGAGGATGACGAACCGACGGGCGAGCCGCGGCTCAGCCGCCCGCTGCCCGCCAATGTGCTGGCCATCCTGCGCGACGAACTGGAATTCGAGCGCCGCGCCCGCGCCGCCGAAACCACCGAAGATACAGCGGACCAGCCCCCCGCAACCGACGCCGCCGATGCCGACTGGCCCGCGACGACGCTGCGCTGGCCCGGCCCGTCGGCGCAAACGCAACCCCAACCGCCCGCGCCGAAACCCGAAACACGGCCCGAGGCCCCCGAAAAACCGCTGCCGCTGGCCCCGGTGCTTGTTGCGGAGCCCGCCACGATGCCGGACCCCCGGCCCTATCGCACCGGCTTCGGTCTGGCGGCGATGATCGCGGCGCTGTTTCTGTCCTTCTATCTGCTGGCGCCCTCGCTTGGCGATGCGGGCCCGCTGGGGGAACGGCTGATCGAGGCCCGCACCAGCATCGACGACACCCGCGCCCGGCTGCGCGCCTCGCTGTTCGGCGGCGAATAGGCCTCAGAACCGTTCCAGCAGGCGATCCAGATAGCCGCGCTCATCCGCCGGACGGTCGCGTTCGGCGGTGCGCCTGCGGATCTCGTCCAGCAGATCGCGCGCCCGCTGCGCCGGATCGGCACCCTCGGCCAGCGGATCGCCGCCGCCGATCACATTTCCATTACCGCCCTGCTCGCGCCCCAGCGGGTCGAGGACAGGCCGCCCGTTATAGGGCATGCCGTCGCGCCCGGCACGGCGACCCTCGCCCTGCTGTTCGGACTGTTCCTGCCCCTGCTGCCCGTCACCCTGCTGCTGGCCGTCATCGGCCTGCCTGCGCTGGTCTTCGGACAGCATATCGCCAAGGGCACGCATCCCTTCGCGCATGGACTGGATCGCATCGGCCTGCCGCTGCAACGCACCGCCCATATCGCCACGGCGCAGCGCCTCCTCGGCTTCCTCCATCGCGCGCCCGGCCTCGTCCAGCCGCCGCCCGGCCTCGTCGCCACCCTCGGACCCCTGCCCCGGCAGCAAACCGCGCTGCTGGCCCAGTTCCTCGCGCAGGTCGCGCTGACGCCCGGCCAGATCGCCCTCTTCGCCGTCCTCACCGCCCTCGCCGGATTCGGGCTGCCCGCGGCCGAACTGCTCCTGCAATTCGCGGAAGGCCTCATCCGACAGACGCTGCTGTTCGCGCAGGGTATCGGCCAGCCGGTTCATCGACTGCCCGCCGGGGCCGCTTTCGCCACCCTCTCCCTCACCCTGACGGACCTGCAAATTCTCCATCATGCGGTTGAACTGCTCCAGCAATTGCTGGGCTTCGGCCATGCGGCCCTCATTCATCAGCCGTTGGATCTCATCCATCATCTGCTGGATCTGGTCGCCGGTGATCTGCTGCCCCTGCTGATTGCGGGTAAAGCGTTCCGAGGGGTCCTGCTCTCCCTGCTCGGCCAGCATGTCGGTATAGGCGTCGGTCGCCTCTTTCAACTCATCCATCAACCGCTGGATCTCATCGGGATTGGCGCCCTGACGGATCGCCTCGGACAGCCGTTGCTGAGCCTGCCGCATCCGTTCCAGCGCGTCCGACAACCCGCCATCCTCCAGCATGACCGCCGCCTGCCACAGGGCCTCGGCCAGCCGGTCACGCGCATCATCGGACAGCGGCCCGTCCTGCTCCAGCACCGAGACCGCGCCGCGCAATTCGCGATACAGCGCATCATCGACGAAACCGTCGGGCTGCCATGTCAGGGCGCGCAGGATCTCGGCGCTGCGGCCCGCATTGCCGCGCGACCACAACAGATCGCGCCGCATCTCGATCAACGAGGCCGCCAGCGGGTCAAAGAACCGCCGCCCCGGCAGGATCACCTGCATCGGTTGCGACTGCCCGGCCTGTTCGATCCCGTCCAGCGCGTGCAGGCTGACGGTGACGGGCAGGTTCGCCCAGGGGTGCCGGGCCAGATCCTCGACCAACTGCCCGCGCAATTCGCGCCGGTCCCCGCGCGGCATCGGCAGCGCCAGCTCGACCGGCTCGCGCGGTTCAGGATCGGTGGCCAGCCCATGACGGCGATCGACCGCCTCCAAATTCAACGCGATCATCGCATGGCCGGACAGGACGCCATGATCGTCCGTGGCCTCGAATTCCTGCACCATGCGGCCATCGGCCCGCCGCACCGGCGCCGCCCCCGCCCGGATCACCGGCGGCGCGTCGGGCAAAACGGTGACATCGAACCTGCGGCCCGCAATCTCGATCGTCCCGGATTGCTCGGCCCGAAAACCCGGCGCATCGGCATCCCCCCCCTCGGACGGACCGATATCCTGAACGACCTCGCTGCCGCTGCCATACAGCCGGAAGCTGACGGTGCTGCCCTTGGGCAGTTCCAGAACCTGCCCCTCGGGCAAGGCATTCATGTAAATCGTCGGACGACCGGTATAGGCGGGCGGCTCGGCCCAGCCCTCCCATCCCGGCCCGGCAGGACGTTCGGTCATCATTTCCGGCATCCGGTTGAAGGTGGCGGCAATCGCCGAAACGCCCTGCCCCATCTGCCCGGCCCCACCAAAAATCAGCGCCATGACCAGCGCCACCAGCGCCACCAGCCGCAGCGCAAAGGGATCGCGCCGGCTCAGTTCCGCATCGGGCGCCACCGGACGCGCCGCCCCGGCCCGCGCCCGCATCTGCGCCAGATGCGCCTGCCACAACGCACCCTCGCCACCGATCGCGGCCTGATCCACCAGCGCCGTCAGCGGCCGCCCCGGCAGGGTCCGGTCCACCCGCTCCATCGCCGCATCCGCCAATGCCGGGCGATAACGCAGCCCGCCGCGGACAGCGGCCACCACCAGCGCCAGCAGAACCGCCCCCGCCAGCCAGGGCAGAACCGCATCCGGCACAGCCGCGACGATCCCCAGCGCCAACGCGGCAAAGACAAAGCCCAGCAGCGCCGCCAGCACCCAAAAGGCCCGCGCCGCCGCCTCCCAGCGCATCCCCCACAGCGTCAGCCGCAGGGCACGCGAAACCGGCCCCATCTTTGGTGCGAAAATATCCTCGGGGGTCCGGGGGCAGACAGCCCCCGGCTCGGACGTCTCCGACTGGTGTCGCGTCAAAGCCATGCCGGGATGCTATCCCGCGCCAGCATTTCCTCAAATGTCGGCCTTGCCCTGATGACGGCGAATTGATCGCCGCTGACCAGAACCTCGGGCACCAGCGGCCGCGAGTTGTACTCCGACGCCATCACCGCGCCATAAGCCCCGGCCGAGCGGAAGGCGACCAGATCTCCCGCCGCCAGCAGCGGCAGTTCCGCGCCCTTCTGGAACGTATCCCCCGATTCGCAGACCGGACCGACCACGTCGAAGGGCTGCACCGCCGCACCCGGTGCGGCTTCGATTACCGGGACAATATCGTGATGGGCGCCATAGATAGCCGGACGCAGCAGGTCGTTCATCGCCGCGTCGACGATCAGGAAATCGCGGCCCTCGCCCTCTTTCAGCCAGATCACCGAGGCCAGCAACACCCCGGCATTGCCGGTGATATTGCGGCCCGGCTCGATCTCGATCTCGCAGCCCAGATCGCCCACCGTCTCGCGGATCACCTGACCGTATTCGATGGGCAAGGGCGGTGCGTTGTTGTCACGCCGATAGGGAATGCCCAGCCCCCCGCCCAGATCGAGGCGCGAGATCACATGCCCGTCGGCCCGCAGCGCGCGGGTCAGTTCGGCCACCTTGTCATAGGCGGCGCGGTAAGGCTCCAGATCGGTCAGTTGGCTGCCGATATGCACATCGACGCCGACGACACGCAGCCCCGGCAGCGACGCGGCCTCGGCATAGACCTGACGCGCCTTGGCAATCGGGATGCCGAACTTGTTTTCCGACTTGCCGGTCGCGATCTTCTCATGCGTTTTCGCATCCACATCTGGGTTCACCCGGATCGCCACCGGCACCGCGGCGCCCATGCTGGCGGCCAGTTCCGACAGCGCCCGCATCTCGGGCTCGCTCTCGATATTGAACTGGCGGATGCCGCCCTCGATGGCCAGCCGCATCTCGGCCAGGGTCTTGCCGACGCCGGAAAACACGATCTTGTCGCCCGGCACGCCCGCCGCCTTCGCGCGCAGATATTCCCCGCCAGAAACGACATCCATCCCCGCGCCCAGGTCGCCCAGCAGCTTCAGCACCGCCAGATTCGAATTGGACTTCACCGCAAAGCAGACCAGATGATCGGTCCAGTCCAGCGCCTGCCGGAACAGCCCGAAATGCCGCGTCAGCGTGGCGGCGGAATAGACATAGACCGGGGTGCCGACCTCGGCCGCGATCCGCGCCAGCGGCACATCCTCGGCATGAAGCTCGCCACCGTGATAGTTGAAATGATCCACCTACAGCTCCGTGATCACACCGACGGTCGCATGACCCGAGATCGAGACATTCGGGTTCGACGTTGTCGCGGCCGCACTGGGCCGCTGCGGTGGGCCATCGACGCCGCAGCCGGACAGGACCAGCAGCAGCACCACGATGACGCCAGCGATGATGACGACGTTTCTCATGCCAGTTCTTCCTTTTCCAGCCGCTCTTTCCACCGCGCGATCTGCGCGCGCACCTGATCCGGTGCCGTTCCGCCATAGCTTTGCCGCGACGCGACCGAGTTGTGAACACCCAGCACGCTGAACACATCCCCGGTGATCGCGGGATTGACCGCCTGCATCTCGTCCAGCGTCAGATCGGGCAGATCAACGCCCTGCGCCTCGGCCGCTGCTACCAGCGTGCCGGTGACGTGATGGGCATCGCGGAAGGGCAGCCCGGCCTCTCGCACCAGCCAGTCGGCCAGATCGGTCGCGGTGGAAAAGCCGGCCGAGGCCGCAGCCTCCAGCTTGTCACGGTTCGCGCTCAGGTCCGACAGCATCCCCGCCATCGCGGCCAGCGCCAGCAGCAGGTTGTCGGCGGCGTCGAAGACCTGTTCCTTGTCCTCTTGCATGTCCTTGGAATAGGCCAGTGGCAGGCCCTTCATCACCGTGAACAGCGCCACCGTCGCCCCAAGGATGCGCCCGATCTTGGCGCGGATCAGTTCCGCCGCATCCGGGTTGCGCTTCTGCGGCATGATCGACGACCCGGTGGACCATTTGTCCGACATCGACACGAAACGGAACTGGGCGGATGACCAGATCACCAGCTCTTCCGCCAGCCGCGACAGATGCACCGCGCAGATCGAGGCTGCCGACAGGAATTCCAGCGCGAAATCGCGGTCGCTGACGGCATCGAGGCTGTTGGCCATGGGCCGGTCGAAATCCAGCGCCTTCGCCGTCGCATCCCGGTCGATGTGATAGCCGGTCCCGGCCAGCGCCGCCGCGCCAAGGGGCGATTCGTTCATCCGGCGGCGCGCATCCTGAAAGCGCGACAGGTCGCGGCCGAACATCTCGACATAGGCCATCATGTGATGGCCCCATGTCACCGGCTGCGCGGTTTGCAGATGGGTAAAGCCCGGCATGACCCAATCGGCCCCGGCCTCGGCCTGCGACAAAGCGGCGCGGATCAGCGCCCCCAGCCCGCCGATGGCCGCGTCGCATTGATCACGCACCCAAAGCCGGAAATCCGTCGCCACCTGATCGTTGCGCGAACGCCCCGTATGCAGGCGCCCGGCGGGTTCGCCGATGATCTCTTTCAGCCGCGCCTCGACATTCATGTGGATGTCTTCCAGCGCGGCCCGGAAGGGGAAATCGCCCGCCTCGATCTCTGACAAGACCGTGAGAAGCCCTTCCCCGATGGCGCTTGCATCGCTATCGCTGATGATGCCTTGTGCGGCCAGCATGGCGGCATGGGCCCGGCTGCCCCGGATATCCTGAGCGTAAAGCCGCTTGTCGAAGCCGATCGAGGCGTTGATCGCCTCCATGATGGCGTCGGGCCCTGCGGCGAAGCGCCCGCCCCACATGCTGTTGGCGGCGTCCTTGGTCTGGGGCCGGTCGGTCATATCTTGTCCTTCGGAGGTCACATGCTGCGTTCTGTCCTGCTTTATACGGCACTGGTTTTAGGTGCAAATGCCGCCTCGGCTGCGGACGTGGACTGGGATGCCGCAAAGGCCGGTCTGCCCAAGCTGGTGCAGTCCTCGGATCCGGCGCCGGTCGGCACCACCGAATTCACCGATCCTGATGGCGGAACGCATTCGCTGGCCGATTATCAGGGCCAGATCGTGCTGCTGAACTTCTGGGCGACATGGTGCGCGCCCTGCCGCGAGGAAATGCCCGCGCTGGATGAATTGCAGACCGAGCTGGGCGGCGACGATTTTCAGGTCGTCACCATCGCGACGGGACGCAATGCGGTGCCCAAGATCCACGATTTCTTTGACGAGGTCGGCGTGACCAGCCTGCCGATCCTGCTGGACCCGCGCCAGCAACTGGCCCGCGAAATGGGCGTGGTCGGGCTGCCGGTCAGCGTGCTGATCGACCGTGACGGCAACGAGATCGCGCGACTGATGGGCGATGACGACTGGGCCTCGGACCCGGCGAAAGAGCTTATCCGCCAACTGTCAGCGCCTTGACCCCGGCATGTTGCGGGCAGGTGGTGACATGGTCGTTGACCATCCCGGTGGCCTGCATGAAGGCATAGGTGATCACCGGCCCGCAGAAATTGAAGCCGCGTTTCTTCAGCGCCTTCGACATGGCGGTCGATTCGGGGGTGGCGGCGGGCACCTCGGCCATGCTGGCAAAATCATTCTGGATCGGCTGGCCGCCGACAAAGGACCACAGCCAGGGCGCGAACCCCTCCTGCCCCTCGATCTCAAGGAACCGCTGCGCGCCGCGCACGGTCGATTCGATCTTGCCGCGATGGCGGATGATGCCGGGGTTTTGCAGGGCGCGCTCGATCCGCGCAGCATCCCATGACGCGACGCGCTGGGGGTCAAACCCCTCGAATTCCTCGCGGAATGCGTCGCGTTTGCGCAGGATCGTGATCCAGCTGAGCCCCGCCTGAAACCCGTCCAGCACCAGCTTTTCCCACAATGCGCGCGCATCGTATTCCGGCACACCCCATTCATCGTCGTGATAGGCGACATAAAGCGGGTCGCTTCCGCACCATGTGCAGCGTTCGTTCATCGCCTGTTAACCCTGAGTCCAGAAATCCCTGCATCTTTACAGCAAATTAAGCCATGATCGTCACAGTGCAGGAAAACCATCCAGAGGCAAGATGTGACCGACGGCAACTCTTTCGACAGCGGTTCCCCGCTTGAATACGCGATCGGCAAGCAGGACCGCATCACCATGCCCGCGGTTCGCGCGGCGGTGGAAAAGGGCAATGGCGTGCTGGCCTATCAGCCGATCGTGCAGGCCAGCCGCACCGACCGCGCGGCCTATTTTGAGGGGCTGATCCGCATCATCGACGATACCGGCCGGATCATTCCGCTGAAGGACTTCATGCCGCTGGCCGAACGCACCGAACTGGGACGCCAGATCGACTGCCTGTCGCTGGGGCTGGGGCTGCGCGATCTGGCCAATGATCCATCGCTGCGTCTGGCGGTGAACATGTCGGCGCGTTCGATCAGTTGCCCCGACTGGATCCGCACCCTGCGGCAGGGGCTGGCCCAGGCCGATGTCGGCGAAAGGCTGATACTGGAGATCACCGAAAGCTCGGCCATGGGGATGCCCGATCAGGTCCACGGCTTCATGCGGGAGGTGCGCGAACACGGCATCAGTCTGGCGCTGGACGATTTCGGCGCGGGCTATACCTCGTTCCGCTATCTGCGCGATTTCTGCTTTGACATGATCAAGATCGACGGCCAGTTCATCCGCGACATCGCACAGCATGCCGACAATCAGGTGCTGACCCGAGCGCTGATGTCCATCGCCCATCATTTCGACATGTTCACCATCGCCGAATCGGTCGAAACCGCCGAAGACGCAGCCTTCCTGATCGAAATGGGGATCGACTGCCTTCAGGGCTATTATTTCGGCGCGCCGACCATCGCGCCGCCATGGAAGAACCCGCCCTCGGTCGCGCGGCGATGATTCCATTGGCCATGTCATACGTTAACGGCGCCCTTCATGGTTGTCCGCGCCTTGACGCCGGGTCATGAAACCGCATCCTTGACACGATTCGCCGGAACTTCCGGCGGCAAGGCAAGGGGAGCCCATCATGACCAAAGCCGTAATTGTTTCCGCCG
This sequence comes from Paracoccus alcaliphilus, assembly GCF_028553725.1. Lineage (NCBI taxonomy): Bacteria > Pseudomonadati > Pseudomonadota > Alphaproteobacteria > Rhodobacterales > Paracoccaceae > Paracoccus > Paracoccus alcaliphilus. Next base: position 1,205,275 of record NZ_CP067124.1, on the reverse strand, counting down.
CCCGCACGCCGGTCGGCAGTTTTCTGGGATCTTTCGCGAATATCCCGGCGCATGATCTTGGCGCCGCGGTGCTGAAAGAGGTCGTGGCCCGCGCCGGCGTCGATCCGTCCGAAATCAGCGAGACGATCCTGGGACAGGTGCTGACCGCCGCACAGGGGCAGAACCCCGCGCGTCAGGCGCATATCAATGCCGGGCTGCCGCAGGAATCCGCCGCGTGGCTGCTCAATCAGGTCTGCGGCTCGGGCCTGCGGGCGGTGGCGCTGGCCGCGCAGCAGGTGGTGCTGGGCGATGCCGCCATCGTTCTGGCGGGCGGACAGGAAAGCATGTCGCTGTCGACCCATGCCGCCTATCTGCGCGCCGGGCAGAAGATGGGCGACATGCAGATGGTCGATACCATGATCCGCGACGGGCTGTGGGACGCCTTCAACAACTATCACATGGGCCAGACCGCCGAAAACGTGGCCGAGAAATGGGGCATCACCCGCGACCAGCAGGATGAATTCGCCGTCGCCTCGCAGAACAAGGCCGAAGAGGCGCAGAAGGCGGGCCGGTTCGATGACGAGATCATGGCCTATACCGTCAAGACCCGTAAGGGCGAGGTGACCGTGGACAAGGATGAATATATCCGCCACGGCGCCACGCTGGAGGCGATGCAGAAGCTGCGCCCGGCCTTTGCCAAGGATGGCAGCGTGACCGCCGCCAATGCCTCGGGGCTGAATGACGGCGCCGCCGCGGTGATGGTGATGACCGAGGATGAGGCCAGCCGTCGCGGTCTGACGCCGCTGGCGCGCATCGCATCCTATGCGACGGCGGGTCTGGACCCGGCGATCATGGGCACCGGCCCGATCCCGGCCAGCCGCAAGGCGCTGGAAAAGGCCGGTTGGTCGGTCGGCGATCTGGATCTGGTCGAGGCGAACGAGGCCTTCGCCGCGCAGGCCTGCGCCGTCAACAAGGACATGGGCTGGGACCCGGCGATCGTGAACGTGAACGGCGGCGCCATCGCCATCGGCCACCCGATCGGCGCCTCGGGCTGCCGCATCCTGAACACGCTGCTGTTCGAGATGAAGCGCCGCGACGCGAAAAAGGGCCTCGCCACCCTGTGCATCGGCGGCGGCATGGGCGTCGCCCTCTGCCTCGAACGCTGAACGCTGAACGCTGAACGCTGAGACAGTGCGATTTGCGGCCCCGCCTGAAGAAGGGCGGGGTCGCAAAGCAAGGTTTTATTCTGACCACAACACGTCATTTCAGGTAATATTCTTGCGCATCGACATTCATTTCGGTAGCAAGGTTACGGAAGTTCTGAGCCCGGAGGAAAGATATGTCGAAAGTTGCGTTGGTTACCGGCGGTTCGCGGGGGATTGGTGCCGCCATTTCAAAGGCGTTGCAGGCGGCGGGCTATACCGTCGCGGCCAATTACGCGGGCAATGACGACGCTGCCAAAGCCTTTACCGAGGAAACCGGCATCAAGACCTATAAATGGTCGGTGGCCGATTACGACGCCTGCGCGGCGGGCATCAAACAGGTCGAGGATGATCTGGGCCCGGTCGCCGTTCTGGTGAACAATGCCGGCATCACCCGCGATTCCATGTTCCACAAGATGACGCCGCAACAGTGGAAAGAGGTGATCGACACCAACCTGTCGGGCGTCTTCAACATGACCCATCCGGTCTGGGGCGGCATGCGCGACCGCAAGTTCGGCCGCGTCATCAATATCAGCTCGATCAACGGGCAGAAGGGTCAGGCCGGGCAGGCCAACTATTCGGCGGCCAAGGCGGGCGATCTGGGCTTTACCAAAGCCCTGGCGCAGGAAGGCGCGCGCGCGGGCATTACCGTCAACGCGATCTGCCCCGGCTATATCGGCACGGAAATGGTCCGCGCCATCGACGAAAAGGTCCTGAACGAACGGATCATCCCGCAAATCCCCGTCGGTCGTCTGGGCGAGCCCGAGGAAATCGCCCGCTGCGTGGTCTTTCTGGCCTCGGACGATGCCGGCTTCATCACCGGATCAACCATCAGCGCCAATGGCGGGCAGTTCTTCGTCTGACCCTTTGGGTCCAACCCCCTGAAAGCAAGCGGCCCGCGCATCGCACGGGCCGCTTTTTCAATCCCTTGGTTCAACCGTTCAATGCGCCAGGCGCGAGATCTGTTCCTTCAGACGAAGCTTTTCGCGCTTCATCGCCACGATCTCAAGGTCGTTGGTACCTGGGCTGCTCTGGGCTTTCTCGACAGCTTCAGACAGTACACGATGTTTCCTGCGTAGTTCCTCAACATGCGAAGCTACCGACATCATGTCCTCCTCTAATGGTTGTGTTGAACGAATCGATTGCAGCATAGATAAGCGATTCTGTCACTAATCTTTCGCAAACAGAGACGTGAGCGCCGCACCATCGCGCAAAACGGCGGATGCGGCGGCGGTCAGATCCTCTGCGTCGCGCAAATGCCGGGCCGATTCATGCATGACGAAAGGCGCCAGCAGCCGCAGCGGCGCGCGCGTTCCCTTGCGTGCGGTCAGGATGATACGGCCCGCCTCGCGCCCCGCGCGCGCCGCTATGGGCAGGATGACGATGCCGCCAGCGCGGGTTCCCAGCGCCGAAATCAACCCGTCCAGACGATCCGCGCGCTGGATGAAGCTGAGCGAGCCGCCCGGTTTCAGCCGTTTCAGTGCGACATCAAGCCACAGCTCCAACGGTGTCTTTTCCTGCCGGGCGATGGCGCGGCCCGCATCGGGTCCCGCCGTTCCGCCGGTGAAATAGGGAGGGTTGGCGATGACATGATCGAAACTGCGGGCACGCAATGCCTCGGGCATCGCCTCCAACGCGCCTTCATGCACGCTCAGGTTGATCCCGTTGCCCTGCGCATTGTCGCGCGCCAGTGCCGCGTAATCGGGCTGGCGTTCGATCCCGGCCAGCACCACGCCCGGCACGCGCCAGCCCAGACACAGGCTGGCCACCCCCGCCCCGCAGCCCAGCTCCAGCACCGTCTGACCCGCCTGCGCCGTGCAGGCGGCGGCCAGCATCACCGCATCCGCGCCCGAGCGATAGCCCCGCACTGGCTGGGCGATCCGCAGCCGCCCGCCCAGAAAACCGTCCTGCCGGATGTCAGTCATCCAGCCCCAGATCCTTCAGGATCGCGCGGGCAACGAATTCGTCGCGGTCGGCAACCATCACCCGGCGCGGCAGAATGCCGATCGAGCCGTCGAGGATGCTCATATGCTGGTCCAGCTCGAACGCGGCGATGCCCTCGGCGTCAAGCAGGCCAAGGACGCGCGAAATGCGGATGGGATCGTTGCTGCGGAAGAGTTCTTTCATGAACAAAAGCCTAGGGGGCGGTTGCGAAATTGTCGATGGCATGGCAATCCATGCGCGCAGAAACGGGGTTTGCCAATGGGTGTGAACGAAAACGTCCGTAAACCGCTGGACCGGCTGTCCGCCGCGCTTTCAGCCGAGATGGAGGCGGTGAACGCGCTGATCCGCGACCGCATGTCCAGCCGGCACGCGCCGCGCATCCCCGAAGTCACCGCCCATCTGATCGAGGCCGGCGGCAAGCGGCTGCGCCCGATGCTGACGCTGGCGGCGGCAAAGCTGCTGGACTATCCGGGCGAATATCACATCCATCTGGCCGCGACGGTCGAGTTCATCCATACGGCGACCCTGCTGCATGACGATGTGGTCGATGAAAGCCGCCAGCGGCGCGGACGGCCGACGGCCAATCTGCTGTGGGACAACAAATCCAGCGTGCTGGTGGGCGACTATCTGTTCGCGCGCAGCTTCCAGTTGATGGTCGAGCCGGGAAATCTGCGCACACTGGAAATCCTCGCCAATGCCAGCGCCACCATCGCTGAGGGCGAGGTGCTGCAACTGACCGCCGCGCAGGATCTGCGCACCGATGAGGCCGTCTATCTGCAGGTAATCCGGGGCAAGACGGCGGCGCTGTTTTCCGCCGCGACCGAAGTCGGTGGCGTGATCGCGGGCGCACCCGCCCCGCAGGTGCAGGCGCTGTTCGATTACGGCGATGCGCTGGGGATCGCCTTCCAGATCGTCGATGACCTGCTGGATTACGGCGGCGCGGCCGAAACCATCGGCAAGAATATCGGCGACGATTTCCGCGAACGCAAACTGACCCTGCCGGTGATCAAGGCCGTGGCCCGCGCCGATCAGGCCGAGCGTGAATTCTGGTCCCGCACCATTGAGCGGGGCGACCAGCGCGACGGCGATCTGGATCACGCGCTGAGCCTGCTGGCCCGTCACGGTGCGATGCAGGCGGCGCGCACCGATGCACTGGACTGGGCCGGACGCGCCAAGACCGCCTTGCAGCTGCTGCCCGAACATCCGATCCGCGACATGCTGTCCGATCTGGCCGATTTCGTCGTCAGCCGGGTCGCCTGATTCCTCGAAGCCGATGACAAAAGGGGCGGACCGCTTGCGCAGCCCGCCCCCGTCCCGGGAAGAGACCCCTTCTATTTTGCCTGCACGAAGTCGGGATAGGCTTCCATGCTCATCTCGCTGATATCCAGCCCGTTGATTTCGGCTTCCTGATCCGCGCGGATACCGACGGTGGCCTTCAGCACGCTCCAGACGATGAAGCTGGCGATGAAGACGAAGCCTCCGATGGCGACGACGCCGATCAGCTGCGTGACATAGCTGGTATCGGGGTTCGAGGCCGGAACGATCAGCGTGCCCCAGATCCCGGCGATCAGGTGAACCGGAATGGCGCCGACCACGTCGTCGATCTTGAAGCGGTCCAGCAGCGGCACCGCAAAGACCGCGATCATGCCACCCACGCCGCCGATCAGCACCGCGCCGAAGATCGAGGGAAACAGCGGCTCGGCGGTGATCGAGACCAGCCCGGCCAGCGCCCCGTTCAGCACCATGGTCAGGTCCACCCTGCCATAGCGCAGATGGCAGCAGATGATCGCGACAACGACCCCGGCAGAGGCGGCCATATTGGTATTCACGAAAACCCGGCTGACATCGGCGGCGTCATTCACCGACCCGATGGCCAGTTGCGATGCGCCATTGAAGCCGAACCAGCCCAGCCACAGGATGAAGGTACCCAGCGTGGCCAGCGCAAGGTTCGACCCCGGCATGGCCTGCACCCGCCCGTCGGCGCGATATTTGCCGTGGCGCGCACCCAGCACGATGGCGCCCGCCAGCGCCGCGAAACCGCCAGTCGCATGAACCAGCGTCGATCCGGCAAAGTCGGAAAAGCCCATATCCGACAGCCAGCCCTCGCCCCATTGCCAGCTTGCCTCGATGGGATAGATCACCCCGGTCAACACCACGGTGAAGATCAGGAAGGGAAAGACGCGGATCCGCTCGGCCACGGTGCCCGACACGATCGAGGCGGTGGTGGCGCAGAACATCAGCTGGAAGATGAAATCCGACCCCGAGGAATAGCCGTCATCGACCACCCCGCTGGCCACCGCGTCGATGGTCTTGGGGCTGAAGATCTCTCCGATCACGCCGCCGATGGTCCAGTCGCCCGGATACATCAGGTTATAGCCCAGAATCCAGTACATCAGCCCGGCGATGCCGAAGACGCCGACATTCTTGAACAGCTGCGTAGTGACGTTCTTGGACCGGACCAGCCCGGCCTCCAGCATGGCGAAACCGGCCGCCATCCACATCACCAGAAACGCGCCGATCAGAAACAGCAATGTGTTGAAGATATAATAGACATCGGCGCTGACAGCTTCCGCAGGCGCCGCATCCTGCGCCAGGGCAGGGGCCGCCGCGATCGCCACAAGCATTGCGACAAGCGGGAGGGTCTTTTTCATCTGTTACCTCACTTCCGTGGCACAGCCGCTGGGGCTGTCATCGACCTTTGATCGTGAATCCGAACGCCGCGGCACAAGGCGGGGGCGGCACCTGCCCGCTTTGAAACATCATCTGCCCGCGAAACGGGCAGCATATGGCGGTTCATGCCCATATCCGGCGCAGGATTTGTCCGGCCTGCCCGGCCTTCGGGCAGGGGTGCCGATTCTGCCGCAGGGGCAAGTGGCGACGCCCGGCACAACCCTGCACCGGGTCCCTTCACGGATTGGTCAGCCTAATTCCATCGGGCAGAAACTTCATGTATGCTTGCCAGCAATTTGGCCGGAGCAATCGGCCGGGCAGGAAAGCAGGCATGAAAAGACCCACCGGCACTCCGAAGCGCACGGGCCGCAGCCCCGTTGCCGACAAGCGCAGCTTCGCGGACGCGAACACCGCCAAAACCAAGGCGAAAATCCATCGCAAGCGCAAGCCTGCGCCAAAACGCGGCAATGTCGTCGTGCGCGGCGTGGCGGGCACGGTGACGCTGATCTGGCGGATCATCTGGGGCTCTCTGTGGCGTCTGGCGATGGTCTTCGCGCTGATTCTGGGCGCAGCCACGGCCTATTACTTCGTCGGCCTGCCCGAGGCGCAGGCGCTGTTCGACGGGCGCGCCCGCGGCTCTGTCACCATGATGGACCGCGAGGGGCGCGTCTTTGCCTGGCGGGGCGAGACCTTCGGCATGGTCAGCAGCGACAAGATCGCCCCGGTCCTGAAAGAGGCCGTGATCGCGACCGAGGATCGCCGTTTCTATGGCCATATGGGCATCAGCCCGCGCGGCATCGCCAGCGCCGTCAGCATCAACATGGCCGCCGGGCGCGGCCCGCTGGAAGGTCATGGCGGCTCGACCATCACCCAGCAGGTCGCGAAACTGCTGTGCCTTGGCGACAGCTTCGACCCGATCCGCTGGAAGAACGAGGCCGAGTTCGAGGCCGATTGCCGCGAAACCAGCCTGTGGCGCAAGGTCAAGGAGGTTCCGTTCTCTTTCGCGCTGGAAGCCAAGTATTCCAAGGACGACATCCTCAACATCTATATGAACCGGTCCTATCTGGGCGCAGGCGCGCGCGGCTTCGAGGCCGCCAGCCAGCGTTATTTCAACAAGCCCGCATCCGAAGTGAACGCCGCCGAGGCCGCGATGCTGGCCGGCCTGCTGCGCGCGCCCAGCTATTACGCGCCGACCGCGAACCTTCAGCGCAGCCAGGACCGCGCCAATGTGATTCTGGGGCTGATGGCCGAACAGAACTATCTGGATCAGACCGAACTGGCCGAGGCCCGCGCCAATCCCGCGCGTCTGTCGCAGGCGGCGGCGGCACGCGCCGGCGGTTACTTCGCCGATTGGGTGATGGAGACAGGTCCGGGTTTCCTGACCACGGAAACGACTGAAGACGTCACCATCAAGACCACCTTTGACCAACGCATCCAGCGCGCCGCCGAACGCGCGTTGCAGCGGGTCTTTGACGAAAAGGTCGATGAGGGCTCGAAGGCGCAGGCGGCGGTCGTCGTCATGTCGGCGGATGGCGCCGTGCGCGCCATGGTCGGCGGGCGCGACAACACCGCGCAAGGCACGTTCAACCGCGCCACGCAGGCGAAACGGCAGACCGGATCCAGCTTCAAGCCCTTCGTCTTCGGCGCCGCGCTGGAAGCCGGCTATTCGCCCTCGGACATCGTGCAGGACGCGCCGCTGACGATCCATATCCGCGGCTCCAGCCCGTGGTCGCCGCAGAACTATACCCGCCGCTATTCCGGGCCGGTGACGCTGACCACGGCGCTCAAGAACTCGCTGAACACGGCGACGATCCGGTTGCAGGAAACCGTCGGCCGCGATCAGGTACGCCGCGTCGCCCATGATTTCGGCATCGTCAGCAACCTGACCACCAGCCCCTCGCTGGGGCTGGGTGCCTCCGAGGCGACGCTGCTGGAACTGACCGGCGCCTATGCGGGGATCCGCAACGGCGGCACTTCGGTTGCACCCTATGGCCTGATCGAACTGCGCCTTGGCAGCGACGACCAGCCGCTGATGGGGCAGGCCGGCGGCTTTGGCGAAAGGGTGCTGAGCCAGCGCGCGGCGGGCCAGTTGATCTATATGATGAGCCAGGTGATCGACAGCGGCACCGGCGGCCGCGCCAAACTGGACCGCCCGGCGGCAGGCAAGACCGGCACCACCTCCAGCTATCGCGATGCCTGGTTCGTTGGCTTTACCGAGCAATATGTGACCGGCGTCTGGATGGGCTATGACGACAACACGCCGCTGAAAGGCGTGACCGGCGGCGGCCTGCCTGCCGAGATCTGGCAGGCGGTCATGTCCGAAATCCACGAGGGGCTGCCGGTCCTGCCGCTGTCCACCGTATCGCCCGACGGCAGCGGTATCGTCATGTCGGGCGAGGGCATGCCCCGCGTCGTGACCTCTGGCTCGGCCGATGATCCGCTGGCGGCGGCACTGGCCGGCGCCATGTCGAACGGTGGCGGTCAGGGCGGGGGCCGGGTCATCACCGCTCCGGGCGAAACCCCGCAGGGTCAGGCCCCCCAGACCCCCGGCAACACCAATTCCGCAGACAGCGACGATGCCCTCAGCCGGGCGCTGAACGGAATTCTGGGCGGCACCTGACCGCCTTTCTTTGCGCAAAAGACGCAAACGCCCCGCCGATCAGGCGGGGCGTTTTCCGTTTGGTTTGCGGCGGAACACCCGACGCCTATCCCGCCTGTTGCAGATCCGCCGTCAGCCCGGCGATATCGCCATTGCGCCGCGACAACATCGCCGCGATCTCGGCCCGCTCGCTGGCCAGCATGTTGATGCCCTCGATGATGATGTTGAAGAACAGGCTGCGCCCGGATCTGTCGGACACATGCCATTCCACCTCCATCGGCGCGCGACCGTTCAGGTAGGCGGTCGAGGAGACGGCGAAGAAGCTCTTGACCGGGCGGGCCTGCCCGACCTCGATCTTTGACCCGATGAATTCGCGGAAGCGTTTGCCGTATTTGCGACCGATATATCCCTGAAACGCCTGTTTATAGGCCGCGAATTCCGCCGCCCCGGTCTGGCGGGCGACAGGGCCCAGTGCCGATCTGGCGATCACATCGACATCGGCATGGCGCACGAAGATCGCCTCGAAATCGCGATACATCTGTTCGGGGGGCTGACCGGAATTGATGACCTGATAAACCTCGCCCAACGAGGTTTCGATCAGCGCCCGGGCCTCGGTCGTGTCCAGCGCCCAGACCCGATCGACCGGCAGCAGCGCCAGCGCAGCGGCCCCGGCCATCAGCGTCAGCACCCGTCGCCGGTCAGGGCGCGTAGGGGTCATCATAAGGGTCGATGGCCGCGTCGTCGTCAGTGGCATATGGGTCAAAGGCATCGCCCTCCTCTCCCAGTTCATGGCGTCGGTGCATCAGCCAGATCAACCGAGTCTGCGCATAGCTGTCGGCCGAACCTTGCAGGACACCGTCAATCGTATCACCGAACCGCGCCCGATCCGCCATCTTGCCTGCCGCGCGCAGGCCAAAGGCGGCGAAAGCCTGCCGATCGTTCAGCACATGGTTCAACGGGTCCAGCACCAGATCGACCACCTTGCCCGCCGCATCGCGCTGCGTCGAGGGCCCCAGAACCGGCAGTTCCAGATAGGCGCCCTCGCCCACGCCCCAGACAGCCAGCGTCTCGCCGAAATCGGTATCGGCCTCAGACAGGCCGAAATCGGCGCCCGCCGGATCAAGCACCCCGCCCAGCCCGATGGTCGAGTTCACCGCAAAGCGGAAGCCATTGCGGATCGCCGGGCCGGGACGGCCTTGCAGCAGGTGATTGACGATCTTGCCCGGCAGCGACAGGTTCGCCCCGACATTCGCCACCGCGCCGGATACGCCACCACCCTGCCCGTCACGTTTCTTTTCGGAACCACCTGAAAAGGCCCGTGAAACGGGCCCGATAACGGCATTGTCCAGCGATTTGTTGAATTCATGCGTCCGGCGGTTCGACGCCTCATACGGGTCGTTGACCATCGTGCCGTCCTGCATCGCGGGGTCCGAGGCGCAAGCCGCCAGCAACAGCAGCAATCCGATCGGCAGAAAACGACTGCGGCTTCGGCGCAAAGAATTTCCTAACTTTTCCACGTTACAAGAGCATTATATCGGCAAGGACGGCAACAGACTGGCGCAACGGTTCGATTCGGGGATAATGCTGCCGGATGCGGGCGACAAGGCCGCAATCCGTGTCCAGGCGGTTTTTTGAAAGCAGGTGGTTCATGAGTAAGGCGCCCGTTGCAGGCGACGGCATCCGCGAATTGCGCAAGGCCCGCGCGACGGGCTTCTGGCTTTTCCTTGCGGTCGGGCTGTTTTCGGCCGTGGTCAACCTGCTGATGCTGACGGGACCGCTGTTCATGTTGCAGGTCTATGACCGCGTTCTGGCCTCGCAATCGGTCGAGACGCTGACCGCGCTGTTCGTGCTGGTCACATTCCTGTTTCTGCTGATGGGCATCGTCGATTTCGCGCGCAACCGGGTCACGCAGCGAATCGCCGCGCGGTTTCAGGACCGGGTCGAGGGGCGGGTGTTCATCGCCGCCCTGCGCGAAGGGGCGGCCTCGGGCAATGAGGCCGCGGCGACCGCCAGCGGGATGCGCGATCTTGATTCGGTGCAGCGTTTCATCGGCTCTCCGGTGCTGCTGGCGATATTCGATATTCCCTGGGCGCCGCTGTTTCTGGCGGCGATCTATATCTTCCACCCGCTGCTGGGCGTGGTGGCCACGGTCGGCGGCGCGATTCTGGTGGTCGTCACCATCTGCAGCCGCCACTTCAACCGCGATCCGCTGCAACGGTCGATGCAGGCCAGCGCGACGGCACAGCGCATGGCCGACCTGTACCGCGACGAGGGCGAGGTGATCAGCGCCCTTGGCATGCGCAGCGCGACCCACGGGCGCTGGCGTCAGGCGCGGGCCGAGGCGCAGGCGCAGGCGGTGCGCGGGGGCGATCTGTCCTCGGGGTTTACCGTCTTTTCCAAGACTTTCCGGCTGTTTCTGCAAAGCGCCATGCTGGCCGCCGGCGCATGGCTGGTGCTGCGGCAGGAACTGACGCCGGGCGCGATGATCGCGGGCTCGATCATGATGGGCCGGGCGCTGGCCCCCATCGACCAGCTGGTGGGCGGCTGGGCACTGGTGCAGGCCGCACAGGACGGCTGGGAACGTCTGGGCCACCTGCTCAGCCGTCAACCGGCCGAGATCGAACGCACCGCCCTGCCCCGTCCCGAAGCCCGGCTGGAGGTGCGCCAGCTTAGCGTCGCGCCGCCGGGCCAGAATGTCGCCTCGATCCGCGGGGTCGGTTTCGACGTGGCACCGGGTCAGGCGCTGGGGGTCATCGGCCCGTCCGGCGCTGGCAAGTCCACATTGGCGCGCGCCCTGATCGGTGCCTGGCCGGTGGGCGTGGGTTCGATCCGTTTGGGCGGTGCGACGCTGGATCAGTATCACCCGGACGTTCTGGGTCAGCTGATCGGCTATCTGCCGCAAAAGGTGACGCTGTTCGACGGCACCATCGCCGAAAACATCGCCCGACTGGCCGCGCAACCGGACCCTGACCGGGTCGTGCGGGCCGCCCGGGCCGCCGCCGCGCACCAGATGATTCTGGACATGCCGCAGGGCTATGACACTCGCATCACCCAGACCGGGAACCGGCTTTCCGGCGGGCAGATCCAGCGCATCGGCCTTGCCCGCGCGCTCTATCCCGATCCGGTGCTGCTGGTGCTGGACGAGCCGAACTCGAACCTCGACAATCAGGGTTCCGAGGCGCTGAACATGGCCATCCGCCGCATCAAGGCGCAGGGCGGTGCGGTGGTGATCATGGCCCACCGCCCCGCCGCGATCAACGAATGTGAGGTGCTGATGGTCATGGAACAGGGCGTGATGCGCGCCTTCGGGCCGCGCGACGATGTGCTGCGCAAGATGGTCCAGAACTCGGCGCAGATCCTCAAGGCGCAGGAAACCGGTCAGGGCGGAGGCGTGGCATGAGCAGCGACAGCCCCGGCAATCCCGACGACCGCAAGCCCGCCATCCCGGCCGAGGTGCTGAAGGGCGCCCCCGGCCCCGAAGGCGCGGCGCGGCGCAAGGCCGCCCTGCGCGCAGGCGACGTGCCGCCCGCCGATCCGCTGCCGCCTCCGCCGCCGATTTCGGTGCCCGATGCCGGGCGCTGGCCGGTGCGTGGCGCGGTCACGTTCGGCCTGATCGCAATTCTCGTCCTGCTGGGTGGCTTCACCCTCTGGGCGCTGCAAAGCCGCATCTCGGGGGCGGTCGTGGCGCAGGGTCAGGTCGAGGTCGAACAGCAACGGCAGGTGGTCCAGCATCCCGATGGCGGTGTGGTGCAGACGATCACCGTCACCGATGGCCAGCAGGTCGAGGCCGGGCAGCCGCTGATCCTGCTGGACGGCACATTGCTGCGGCCCGAACTGTCCATCGTCGAAAGCCAGTATTTCGAGATCCTCGCCCGCCGCGGGCGGCTGGAGGCCGAGCGCGACGCCTCGGAAGACATCGTCTTCCCGCAGGAATTGCTGGATGCCGCCGAAACCAATCCCGAACTGGCATCGCTGGTACAGGGACAGCGCAGCCTGTTCGACACCCGCAACTATACGCTGGAGCAATCGTTGGAACAGCTGGCCCGGCAGACCGAACAGATCGGTTCGCAGATCGACGGCATCGACGCGCAGATCACCGCCATCCGCCAGCAGGGCGTCCTGATCGGCCGGGAACTGACCGATCAGGAATCGCTGCTGGCACGCGGGCTGGCGCAGGCCTCGCGCGTGCTGGCCCTGCAACGCGAGGCGGCGCGCATCGACGGCGAACTGGGCGAATTGCAGGCCAGCCGCGCCTCTGCCGAAACCCGGCAGAGCGAGTTGGACATCCAGCGCCTGCGCCTTGGCGCCGAACGCCGCGAGGATGCCGAAACGCAACTGCGCGATCTGGGCTATCGCGAGTTGGAACTGGCCGAACGCCGCCGCGCCCTGACCGAGCAGATCAACCGTCTGGAAATCCGCGCGCCGGTATCGGGTCTGGTCTATGACCTTCAGGTGACGACACCGCGTTCGGTCATCCGGCCCGCCGATCCGCTGCTCTATATCATCCCGCAGGACCGGCCTTTGGTGATCGGCGCGCGGGTCGCCACGATCAATATCGACGAAATCCAGATCGGCCAGCCGGTCGCGCTGCGCTTTTCCGCCTTTTCCTCGCGCACGACGCCGGAAATCAACGGACAATTGCTGCGGATATCGCCCGATGTGCTGGTGGATGAGGCCACGCGGACCCCCTATTACCGCGCCGAGGTGACCATCCCGCCCGAGGAATTGCAGAAACTGGGCGAAATGGCGCTGATCCCCGGCATGCCGGTCGAGGTCTATATCCAGACCGGCGAACGCAGCCCGATGAACTATCTGTTGAAGCCGATGACGGATTATTTCAGCCGCGCCTTCCGCGAACAGTAAGGACACCACAAACGTGCTGCTGCTGCGAGAAATCGGGCGCAGTTTTCCGCCCGACCTGACCTTGCGGCCCGCACGCCGTCAGCGTTTGCGGCGGCGTTTGGCGGCGCGTTTGACCTCGGCCAGCCGGGACTGCGTGGACATGCGGCGAGGCGAACGGCTGCGCTTGCCCTTGCCGGGGCCGCGCGGCAGGGGGTGGCCTTCCAGTTCGACCAGTTCCAGCGTCAGGCCGCCTGTCATCGGGATCGCTTCGGACAGGCGCACGGTGACGCGCTGGCCGATGCCGATTTCCAGCCCGGTATCGGCGCCGATCAGCGTCTGCGCATCGGGGTCGAAGTGGAAATATTCGTGGCCCAGATCGCGGATCGGCAGCAGCCCGTCGGCGCCGGTCTCGTCCAGCTTGACGAAGGCGCCGAACCGCTGGATGCCGCTGATCCGCCCTTCCATCTCGGTGCCGACGCGATCCGCCAGATAGGCCGCCAGATAACGGTCCACCGTGTCGCGTTCGGCGGCCATGCTGCGGCGCTCGGTCTCGCTGATATGGGTCGCAGTCTCGGAGAGGCGCTTGTCATCGCCGCCCGACAGCCCGTCGGGCTTGCCACCCTGCCCGCCGCCCCAGCCATGACCCGAGATCAGCGCCCGATGCACGATCAGATCGGAATAGCGCCGGATCGGCGAGGTGAAATGCGCATAGCTTTTCAACGCCAGCCCGAAATGCCCGAAATTCTCGGGGTGGTAATAGGCCTGCGTCATCGACCGCAGGGTCGAGATATTGATCAACTCGTCGAAATCGCTGCCCTCGGCCTGTGCCAGCAGCCGGTTCAGATGGCTGGTTTGCAGCACCTGCCCCTTGGCCAGCGTGAATCCCGATGCCTGCGCCACCTCGCGCAGCGCGTCGATCTTGGCCAGCGAGGGCTCCTCATGCACCCGATACAGTAGCGGGCGGCGGCGGCTGTTCAGTTCCTCGGCGGCGGCAACATTGGCCAGCACCATGAATTCCTCGATCAGCTTGTGCGCATCCAGACGTTCGCGGAAATTCACCGATTTCACCCGGCCATCCGCGGTCAGCTCGATACGGCGTTCGGGCAGTTCCAGATCCAACGGCTGCCGCCTGCGCCGGGCCTCGACCAACAGCCCATAGGCATGCCACAGCGGCCGGATCACGCTGTCCATCAGCGGCGCGGTGGCGTCATCCGCCTGCCCGTCCGCCGCTGCCTGCGCCTGACCATAGGCCAGCGAGGCGCGGCTGTTCATCATCCCGCGATGGAAATTGTGGCTGATCTTGTTGCCTTCGGCGTCCAGCCGCATCCTGACGGCAATGACCGGGCGGTCCTGCCCTTCATGCAACGAGCACAGATCGGCGGACAGGGCCTCGGGCAGCATCGGCACCACGCGATCGGGGAAATAGGTCGAGTTGCCGCGCGTCCAGGCCTCGCGGTCCAGCGCCGAGCCGGGCCGGACGTAATAGGCAACATCGGCGATGGCGACCCAGATCGTCGCGCCGCCGTCCTCTTCGATGACGGCCGCGACCGCGTCGTCATGGTCGCGGGCATCCGACGGGTCGATGGTGACCAGTGGCAGATCGCGCAGATCCTCGCGGCCCTTCATGCTTGCGGGGCGGGCGGCTTCGGCCTCGGTCAGCGCGGCTGCGGGAAATTCGTCGGGGATGCCGTGCTGATGGATCGCGATCAGGCTGACGGCGCGGGGCGCCGAGGGATCGCCCAGCCGGTCGATGATCCGGGCCAGCGGCAGGCCCATCCGGCCCATTGGTCCGGCCTGTTCGGCTTGCACCAGTTCACCATTCTGCGCCCCCAGCGTCGCATCGGCGCGCACCCGCCATTCGCGGTCCTGCCCCTTGTCGATGGGCATGATGCGGCCACCTTCGGTATCCTTGCGGAAGATCCCGGTGATGCGGTTGGGCGAGGCGGTGATGCGGCGGATCAGACGCGCCTGATACTGGTGATCTTCGCCGTGAACCTCGATCAGACGGGCCAGAAAGCGGTCGCCGCGCCCCAGCGCCGGGTCGGATTCGCGCGGGACATAATGGACGCGCGGCATCGGTGCGTCGCCCCGCCATTCCAGCGGATGGGCGAACAGATCGCCCGAGCCGTCCGGCGCCAGCAGTTCCAGAATGGTGACCGGCGGCAGCTTTTCGGCATCCTGATAATGGCGGCGGCGACGTTCCAGCTGTCCGTCGGCCTCCAGCTCTTTCAGCAGGCGCTTCAACTCGATCCGGGCCGCGCCCTTGATGCCGAAGGCCTTGGCGATGTCACGTTTCGAATTGGCATCGGGATGTTCGGCGACCCAATCCATGATCTGTTGCTTGCTGGGAATCTGGGTCATGGGGCTTACCTGACAGAAGAATATGACCGAACGCGGCAGCGCGGCCTAGAGTTCGCGGATCATGTCGCGATGGGGAATGCCGGCATCGTCATAAAGCTCTCCGCAGGCGACAAAGCCCAGCTTTTCGTAAAAGCCGATCGCCTGCACCTGCGCGCCCAACTTTGCATGGGTGATGCCCGGGCGAAACCGCAAAACGTCCAGTGAGGCACGGATCAGCGCCGCCCCCAGCCCGGTGCCACGGGCGGCGGGCAGAACGCAGACGCGGCCGATCTTGCCAACGGGGCCGTCAATCAGGATCCGGGCGGTGCCGGTCGGCTGACCGTCCAGCCATGCCAGAACATGGATCGCCTGCCCGTCCAGATCGTCCCATTCCTCGGCCTCGGGGACGCCCTGTTCCTCGACAAAGACGGTGCGGCGCAGCGCGCGGCACAGATCGACATCGGCGGCCAGTTCGATCCTCATGCGAAATATCTTTCAAGGATGCGCTGATAGATCGCCTTCAGCTGATGTACCTGCTCGACCGGGACACGCTCATCGACCTGATGCATGAAATGGCCGACCAGCCCGAATTCCAGCACCGGACAGTGATCCTTGATGAAACGCGCATCCGATGTCCCGCCGCTGGTGGACAGGATCGGCTGAAGCCCGGTTTCAGCCGTGACCACCTCGCGGACCAGATCGACGAAGGGGCCGGGCCGGGTCAGGAAGCTTTCGCCCGAGATGCTGGCCGACAGGGTCAGCTCGACCCCGGTGCGTTCGCTGATCGCCTGCGCGCGCGCGTCCAGATCGCGGATCAGGCTGTCGCCGCTGTGCAGGTCGTTGAAGCGGATATTGATGACCGCCGTCGCCGTTTCGGGAATGACGTTCGAGGACGCATTGCCGCAATCGACTGAGGTGATCTGCAAACCGCTGGCGTCGAAATGCTCGGACCCCTGATCCAGCGGGGTGGCGATCAGGTCATGCAGAAACTGGGTCAGCGCATGCAGCGGGTTCCTGGCCAGGTGGGGATAGGCCGCATGGCCCTGCACCCCGCGCGCCGCGACCCGGAAGGTGATCGAGCCGCGACGCCCGATCTTGATCATCTCGCCCATCCGGTCGGGGTTCGACGGCTCTCCGACGATGCAGACATCCATCCGCTCGCCCTGCCCGACCATCCAGTCCAGAAGCGCCACGGTGCCATCGCCCGCCGGGCCTTCCTCGTCGCCGGTGATGGTCAGGATCACCGCACCATCGGGCGGGGTCTCAGTCACGAAGTCGATGGCGGCGGCGACAAAGGCCGCGACGCCCGATTTCATGTCGGTGGCACCCCGGCCCCAGATCAGCCCGTCATGCAGATGCCCGCCAAAGGGCGGATGGCTCCACGAGGCCGGATCGCCCGGCGGCACCACATCGGTATGCCCGTTGAAGCCAAAGCTGCGCGCGCCCCTGGCCCCCCAGCGCGCAAACAGGTTCGGCGTGTCGTTGCGATCGACGCGATGCACCTCGAACCCCGCTTCCGTCAGCAGATCGGCCAGCAGCACCAGCGCGCCGCCTTCGGTCGGCGTCACCGAGGGGCAGCGGATCAGGTCGGCGGTCAGTCGGGCGGCGTCGGTCATCTGTCAGAATCCAATTTCCAGGGCACGGCGGACCAGATTGCCCCCGGTCAGCACCAGCAGCACAAGCGTCCAGCGCCGAAACTGCCCCAGATCCAGCCGGTCCTGCAAGCGAAAGCCCGCCTGCATCCCGGCAAAGGCGGGCAGGCACAGCAGCGCCGACAGCGGCAGCGTCTGCGCGTTCAGCACGCCGGAATACAGATGCGCGACGGTCAGCACCACGGCCCCGATCAGGAAAACGACGCCCTGCACCCGCACCTGTTCGGCCTTGCCGATGCCGATCGACAGCAGATAGACGATCAGCGGCGGCCCCCAGATCCCGGAAACGCCACCATAAAGCCCGCCGACCGCGCCCGAGACGATCTCGGCCCGGCGCTGGCGATGGACCGGCAGTTGCAACGGCCACCCCGCCAGTTGCCACCCCGCAAAGGCGATGATCGGCACCCCCAGCAGCAGATACATCAGCCATTGCGGAATCCGCGTCGCGAACCCGGCCGAGATCAGCATGAACACGATGACCATGCCGATATGCCAGCGGAACCGCACCACCGATTCACGCGCCGCCTGCGGTCCCTGCCGCAAGCCCTGCTGGATATTGGTGAACAGCACCGGCAGGATCAGTGCGGCCAGCGCCGTTGTGGCAGGCATGATCGAGCCGAAGGCCGACATCATCACCATCGGCATGGCAAAGCCTATCGCGCCCTTCACGAAGCCCGAAAAGGCGGTAATCGCCATCGCCGCCCAGAACTGCCAAGGCTCCAATCCAAACATGGCGGCAAGCTAGCTTGGGGCGTCGGGAATGAAAATGCCGTCATTGTCTGATCTTGCGGCAAATGGGTAAACGCGTTGGTCATTTTTGTGCGCCACACGCGCCGTTGACGCATTATAGTTGCGCTGCGCTTGCGAAGGCTTTATCCATTGCTGCAATGCCGCAAAAGGACGAATCGATGAAAGACATGCAGCACCAGACCGAAACCGTCCTGTCCGAGATCGAGGATCTTCAGCGCCGCGCGACCGATGCCCTGCGTCAGGTTCTGGCGCCCTCGGGCAAGGTTGACCCCGCGCTTCTGGAACAGCACCAGCATGCCGCACATGCATTGTCATGGCTGGCGACCTATGCCGAGGCGCTGAAGCAGCTGACCGCGTGGTCGGGCCGGGTCTCGGGGCGGATCGAGACGCTGATCCTGCAAATCGGTTTTGGCGAATACCTGTCTCAGATCGCCGGCGGCATCCCGATGAGCCAGACCGAATTCGCCCGGCTGTCCGATCTGGGCGTGGACTGGCAACCGTCCGAAGCCGCGCGGACGCTGATGGCGGGCAACACGCCCGAGGCACGCGCGGAACTGGCCGCGCTGATCGCCGACAGTCAGGGCAGCGCGACCTTTGGCAAGACCGGGCTGGACGAGGATCTGGAGATGATCCGCGACCAGTTCCGCCGTTGGGCCGATGACAAGGTGGTGCCCCATGCCCATGAATGGCACCTGAAGGACGAGCTGATCCCGGCCGAAATCATCGACGAACTGGCCGAGCTGGGCGTCTTTGGCCTGACCATCCCCGAAGACCTGGGCGGGCTGGGCATGTCCAAGGCGGCCATGGTGGTGGTGTCCGAGGAACTGTCGCGTGGCTATATCGGCGTGGGCAGCCTTGGCACCCGCAGCGAGATCGCGGCGGAACTGATCCTTGGCGGCGGCACGGATGAACAAAAGGCGCATTGGCTGCCGAAACTGGCCAGCGGGGAAATCCTGCCCACCGCCGTCTTTACCGAACCCAATACCGGCAGCGATCTGGGCAGCCTGCGCACGCGGGCGGTGAAGGATGGCGACAACTGGAAGATCACCGGCAACAAGACCTGGATCACCCATGCCGCGCGCACCCATGTGATGACTCTGCTGGCGCGCACCGATCCCGACACGACCGATTATCGCGGGCTGTCGATGTTCATCGCCGAAAAGACGCCGGGCACCGATGCCGACCCCTTCCCCACCCCCGGCATGACCGGCGGAGAGATCGAGGTGCTGGGCTATCGCGGCATGAAGGAATACGAGCTTGGCTTTGACGGATTCGAGGTCAGGGGCGAGAACCTGCTGGGCGGCGAGACCGGGCAGGGCTTCAAGCAGCTGATGCAGACCTTTGAATCGGCCCGGATCCAGACCGCCGCCCGCGCCATCGGCGTGGCCCAGAACGCGCTGGAGCTGGGGCTGCAATATGCGCTGGACCGCAAGCAGTTCGGCAAGGCCCTGATCCATTTCCCACGCGTCGCCGACAAGCTGGCGATGATGGCGGTGGAAATCATGATCGCGCGGCAGTTGACCTATTTCAGCGCATGGGAAAAGGATCACGGCCATCGCTGCGACCTCGAGGCCGGGATGGCCAAGCTGCTGGGCGCGCGCGTGGCATGGTCCAGCGCCGATAACGCGCTGCAAATCCACGGCGGCAACGGCTTTGCGCTGGAATATCAGATCAGCCGGGTGTTGTGCGATGCACGCATCCTGAATATTTTTGAGGGCGCGGCCGAAATTCAGGCGCAAGTGATCGCCCGCCGCCTTCTGGGCTGAGAAAGGATCGGATAAGGTGTTGGCGAATTTGCGGTTCCTCCGCAAATGAACCAATATTTTTCAGGAGCATCCGGATGTTCAAACGCCGATCCGTTGTCACCGCCGCAGCCCTTGCGGCCACCTTCACCCTTGCCGCCTGCGCCGACGATACCCCGAAAACCGCCGTCGCCGGTATCCCGATGGGTGATTATGTGATGGTCGGGATGGGCAATGGCACGGTGCCGCTGCGCAACATCACCATGCGGGTGAATGAGACCAGCATTTCCGGCGTCGGCCCCTGCAACGGCTATGGCGCGAAGAACGCCGCCGAACTGCCCGCGATGCAGCTGACCAACTTCACCAGCACCGAAGTGGCCTGCAAGGATCTGGAACTGGAGAACCGTGTGTTCCAGGCGCTGCAACAGGCGACCGAGATGGATTTCTATGGCGGCGTGCTGCGGGTGAAGGGTCCCACCTGGCTGATCTTTGAACGCGGCCTTCCGGCGTCGATGGCCGGCGGCAATGTCGTCGATCAGGCCCGCGGCAACCAGTGATCCCGGTCAGGGCGCGGGCGGTTCCGCCCCGCGCCCTTCGGCCAGCAGGCGGCGCATCAGCCGCTCGCGCGCTGCAGGCAGCTTGCGCCCGACCAGTTCCGCCGCGATCCGGCTGTCCAGAAAATGCCCGGTGATCGCCAGCGCCTCGGCCAGCCCGCGTCCGCGATTGTCGCCCGCACCGCCCAGCAATGCGGGCAACGGCAGCAGCCGGTCGGCCCATTCGCCCGCACCCGCGCGGCTGACCGCGCGACCCGAACGCGGGCTGACATAGGCCAGACCGTCACACACCCCCGTCACCGCGCAGGATGCCAGATCGAGGCCGAAGCCCATCTCGGCCAGCAGCCGCATTTCCCAGTGCAGATAGCGTTCGGCCCAGTCCTCGCCCGCCTCCATCGCGTCCAGCAGGGCCTCGGTCTCATTGGCCAGCCGGGGATGGGGATCACGCTCGGGCAGCACGAATGTCAGCAGGGCGCAGACCGCGTTCAGCCCGGCCAGCCCCAGCGGATCGCCCAGCAACCCCGCCCGCGCCCGCAGGGGTTCGGCGGCAAAGGTGCCCAGTTGATCGTCGCGCCGCGCCCGCCAGCGCAGTTGCAGCCGCGATCCCGGTTGCAGCATCGCCGCGCGTTTGCGTGACGCTCCCCCCGGCACCACACCGGCATGGCGCCCCTGCGCGGCGGTCAGGACCTCGATGATGACGGCGTTTTCGCCCAGAGGGCGCCGGGCGATCACCGTGCCGTCGCCCTGCCACTCCATCCTAGCCCTCGTCGGGCAGGGTCAGCGCGCCATCCTCGGCCAGCGGCCAGAACGGGTTCATCGCGATTTCCCAGACATGCCCGTCAGGATCGGCGAAATAACCCGAATAGCCGCCCCAGAACACCTTTTCGGGCCGTTTCAGCAGCTCTGCCCCGGCGGCCAGCGCGGCGTCGAAGGTGGCGTCCACCTGCGCCTCGTCGGGAAGGTTCTGGGCCAGCGTCACCGCCCCGGCACCCAGCGCCGCATCGGGGCGGCCCTGATCCGTCGCCAGATCCGCCAGCCCGAACAGCGCCAGCACCGCGCCCTGCATCTGATAGAAGGCCACGCCGGGCTGCGACGCACCATGCGGCTGCCAGCCCCATCGGGCATAGAAATCACGCGCGCGTTCCAGATCGGCCACGCCAAGCGTGATCAGCGTGACGCGCTGTCGGGAAATGGTCATGGGAACCCCCCTTGGGATCGCGTTGCAGACAGGCGGGCAGGCTGACATGCGCGCCCCGGTCGGGCAAGCCTATTGCATCCGGCCCGTCGCGGTGGCCTTCATGGCCTTGCGCCGTTTGGCGCTGGACTGGCTCCACAAGGCGATGGAGTACAGCACCAGCGCAGCCCAGATCAGCGGGAAGGCGATCCGGCGCGACTGGTCGAACGGCTCGCCAAAGGCCAGCACGGCGCAAAGGAAAATCAGCGTCGGCGCGATATATTGCAGGATGCCGACGGTGGACAGGCGCACCAGCTTGGCGCCGTTGGCATACATCATCAGCGGAATCGCGGTGACCGGACCGCAGCCGATCAGCAGCAACGTGTCGGTCAGCGAACCGCCTGCGAAATGCGACTGCCCGGTCAGCGACAGCCACAGCAGGATGGCCACGGCAAAGGGGCACAGCAGCAGCACCTCCAGCGTGAAGCCCTGATTGGGGCCAAGCGGCAGGCTTTTCTTGCAATAGGCGTAAAACCCCCAGCTGAGCGTCAGCCCCAGCGCCACCACCGGCAGCCGCCCTGCCTGCACCGTCAGGATGATGACCGCCACCGCCGCCAGCGTGATCGCGGCGATCTGGGCGCGGCTCAGCCGTTCCTTCAGCAGCACCGCCCCCAGAAAGACGCTGAACAGCGGGTTGATATAGTAACCCAGCGCCGCCTCCATCGCTTGATCGTTGGCAATGGCCCAGACATAGATCAGCCAGTTGACCGAGATCAGCACCGCCGTCAGCGCCGCCATCGCCAGCAGGCGCGGCGCGCGCAGGGCCGCGATCACGTCATCGGAACGGCGCTGCCAGATCAGCACGGCGGCGGCGATGGGCAGCGACCAGATCACCCGATGCGCGATCACCTCGACCGGCGGCATATGGGCCAGCCCCTTCATGTACAGCGGCAGAAAACCCCAGAAGGCATAGGTCAGGATCACAAGGACCAGACCACGGGGCGAATCGCTGTTGGGATCGACGGGGGCGCTCATACAGATTGCATATGCTGCAATCTGTGCCCACGCCAGAGGCCAGATCACCCGCCTGACGGGTCAGGCCAGCCCGTCCTCATCCAGCAGGGTGCGGCCTTCGCGGCTTTCGACCTCGATCACCCACAGATCGTTGTCATAGCCGCGCTGGCGACGGATGGCCTCGTCGATTTCGCGTTCCGGGCCCTCGGCGGTCATGCGCCACGGACGGGTGTCGGTCTCGAAATCCCATTCGCGCAGGTAAAGCCGGGCGGTGCCGTCCAGCAGCGCGCATTTCACCATCACCGCGCCCGCCACGTCATCGCCACGCGCCACGACATAGGCCGGGATATTCGCCAGCCCCAGCCTGGTCAGATAGGCGCTGACCCAGACGCCAGCCGCCAGACGCGCATCAGCCATCGCCGTCCTTGAAATCCAGCCCCATCTCGGTAAAGCGTTCGGCCTCGTCCAGCCAGTTCTCGCGGACCTTGACCTGCAGGAACAGATGGATGCGGCGGCCCATGAATTCTTCCAGTTCGGCGCGGGCAAGCTGGCCCACGGCCTTAATCGTCTCTCCGCCCTTGCCCAGAACGATGCCCTTGTGGCCGGGGCGGGCGACATAGACGATCTGGTCCACGCGGGCCGATCCATCCTTGCGTTCCTCCCACGCCTCGGTTTCCACCGTCAGCTGATAGGGGATTTCCTCATGCAGGCGCAGGGTCAGTTTCTCGCGGGTGATTTCGGCGGCGATCATGCGCATCGGCAGATCGGCGATCTGATCCTCGGGGTAAAGCCACGGGCCTTCGGGCAGCGCCGCCGCCAGCCAGTCGCGCAGGTCGTCGCAGCCATAGCCCTTTTCGGCGCTGACCATGAAGGTGTTGACGAAGGGATAGGCCGCGTTCAGTTCGGCCGACAGCGCCAGCAGCGTCTCGGCCTTGACCCGGTCGATCTTGTTGATGACCAGCGCGACGGGGGTGCGGCTGTCCAGCCCCTTCAACTGTTCGATGATCGCGGCGGTGCCATCGGTCAGCCCGCGATGCGCCTCGATCAGCAACAGGATCACGTCGGCATCGGACGCACCGCCCCAAGCGGCGGCGACCATGGAACGGTCCAGCCTGCGGCGTGGACGGAAGATGCCGGGCGTATCGACAAAGACGATCTGGCTGACACCTGCGATGGCGATGCCGCGGATGCGGGCGCGGGTGGTCTGGACCTTGTGGGTCACGATCGAGACCTTGGCGCCGACCATGCGGTTCAGCAGCGTGGATTTGCCCGCATTGGGTTCCCCGATCAGGGCGACGAAGCCCGCGCGGGTCTGGGTATCGGTCATTCGTGTCCCTCCAGCCGGGCCAGCAAAGCCTGGGCTGCGGCCTGTTCGATGCTGCGTTTCGTGCCCGCCCCGCGTGCCTGCGCCTCGCGCCCATCGGCAAGGCGCACGGTGATCAGAAAGGTCGGCGCGTGGTCGGGGCCGGTGCGTTCGGTCTGTTCGTAAGCGGGGGGCGGCATGCCATTGGCCTGCGCCCATTCCTGCAACGCGGTCTTGGCGTCGCGCGGATCATCCTCGATGCTGGCCAGCCGGGTTTCCCACAGCTTCAGCACCACCTTTTGCGCGGCGCCGAAGCCCGCATCCAGATAGACGGCGGCCAGAACCGCCTCCATCGCGTCGGCCAGCAGCGCCTCTTTGCGCCGCCCGCCCGACATCATCTCGGACCGGCCCAGCTTCAGGACATCGCCCAAGGCGATCTCGCGCGCGACGGCGGCGCAGGTCTCGCCCCGTACCAGCGCGTTATAGCGCGGCGCAAGCTGGCCCTCGGACGCGGTATGGTCGGCTTTCAGCAACGCCTCGGCCATGACCAGCCCCAGAACCCGGTCGCCCAGAAATTCCAGCCGCTGATTGTCGGGCCGGGTGGCCGAGGCGATCGAGCCATGTGTCAGCGCCCGGATCAGCAGTTCGGGCCGCGCGAATTCGTGGCCCAGACGGACCATGAAGGCGCGGGTATCGGCCGAAGGCTTCAAAGCACCGCCTTGAAGAAGCGGTCGGCCCGCCAGGTCCAGAAATACAGCAGCGAACTGCCCGCGGACGAGAACATGATCCGGTCGGCGCGGCCGATCAGATACTCTGCCGGAACGAAGCCAAGCCCGCCGATCTGGGCCGGAAAGCGCGAATCCTCGGAATCGTCGCGGTTGTCGCCCATGAAGAAATACTGACCTTCGGGGACGGTGAATGTGGCCGTATCGTCGGCCACCCAGCCATCGGTGATGTTCAGCACGTCATGGCCTGCCGCACCCGGCAGCATCTCGGTAAAGCGTTCCTTGACGCAATCGCCACCCTCGGGCACCGGGTCGTTGCCGCAGCGCGGCACCAGACCCTGCGGGCCCTGCCGTTCCTTGGTCTCGACGAAATCGCCGGCGGGGGTCAGCGGCACCTCTTCGTCGTTCAGCCACAGCCGCCCGCCGCGCATCTGCACGGTATCGCCCGGCAGGCCGATCAGGCGCTTGATGAAATCGACATCGCGGGTCGGATGACGGAACACGACGACATCGCCGCGCTGAGGGTCCGACGCGAAGATGCGCCCCGAAACCGGACAGATCGCGAAGGGGCATGAATAGCGCGAATAGCCATAGGCCATCTTGTTGACGAACAGGAAATCGCCGATCAGCAGCGTGTCCTTCATGCTGCCGGACGGGATCCAGAACGGCTGAAAGAAC
The DNA here is from genome assembly GCF_028553725.1 of Paracoccus alcaliphilus. Classification (NCBI taxonomy): domain Bacteria; kingdom Pseudomonadati; phylum Pseudomonadota; class Alphaproteobacteria; order Rhodobacterales; family Paracoccaceae; genus Paracoccus; species Paracoccus alcaliphilus. Next base: position 1,180,107 of record NZ_CP067124.1, on the reverse strand, counting down.
AGGGTGCGGAAAATGCCCGCGATCACCAGCGCCCAGAAGATCGTCTTGATCGTCTCCCAGATGCCTTCTTTCTTGCGGACTGCTTTGTCAGCCATCAATCTGTCCTTCATTTGCGGATCGCGCGTTCATGGTCCCCCGATGGGGGCAAAGTCAAGCATGCGGATCGGATTCGGGCGCGACCCGGGCGGCAACCGTGGGCCTCAGCGCGGCCACCTCTGCCGGCAGGGCCTCGATCACCACCATGGCCTGCGCCCAGGGGTGATCGTCGGTCAGCGTCACATGAACCACGGCGCGATGGCCCGGCGGCGTCATCGCCGCCAGACGGTCGGCTGCCCAGCCGCTCAGTTCCATCACCGGCTGCCCGCCCGGCAGATTGCCCACCGCCATGTCGCGCCATGCGATGCCCATCGCCAGCCCGGTGCCAAGCGCCTTGCTGCATGCCTCTTTCGCTGCCCATCTCTTGGCCAGCGTCCCGGCCTCGTCCCTGCGCCGCGCGGCACGGGCCAGTTCGGTGGGGGTAAAGACGCGATTGCGGAAACGGTCGCCAAAGCGGTCCAGAACACCCTGAATCCGCTCGATATTGGCCAGATCTGTGCCGATGCCCAGAATCATACGGAAACCCGCCCCGTCATTCTTCGGCGGTCCCGGTGGTGATCTCGCCCGTCTGCTGGTCGATCGTAACGCTCAGCCGATACCAGCCGTCATCGGGATCACCATCGGTATATCGCTGCGCAGGCAGGCTGAGCACCAATCCCTGTTCGGGGTCATAGCTGGCCTCGTGCCCCGCGAAGTCGAGGTTGTAGAAGCCCAGCCCGTTATCGGCCTGAACGACGCGGCATTGGCGAAAGCCGACCTCGTCATGCGGCGGGCTGACGATCAGCAGCCTGAAGGCCCCGCCCGCCGGTTCGATCATGTCCAGCAGCGCGACCCGGATCCGGCCCTCGCCAAAGCTGGCGGTGTTTTCCTCCCACGGCTCGGCGATGGTGTCGGCGCGGGTGGCATCGCCGCAGGGTTCGACCACCGGACCCTGCGCAAAGGCGGGCGCGGCCAGCAGGGCAAGGGCGGCCGTCAGGCGGAACATCATTGCCGGGCCTCATCCATCTTGCGGCGCATTTCGCGAATCGCGTCGCCCAGCCCGACAAACACTGATTCGGCGATCAGGAAATGGCCGATGTTCAACTCTTTGATCTGGGGCAGCGCGGCGATGGGGCCGACCGTGTCGAAGGTCAGCCCGTGGCCCGCGTGAACCTCCAGCCCCAGTTCAGCGGCCAGCCGCGCGCCTTCGGCCAGCCCGGCCAGTTCCGCATCGCGTTCGCCCATACGGCCCTCGGTGTCCAGATCGCAATAGGCGCCGGTATGCAGTTCCACCACCGCCGCACCGATCCGGGCCGAGGCCTCGATCTGCGCGGGTTCGTGGCCGATGAACATCGACACGCGGCAACCGGCATCGCGCAGGGGGGCGATGAATTCCGCCAGCCAGGTTTCATTGCCCGCCACGTCCAGCCCGCCCTCGGTCGTGCGCTCTTCGCGCTTTTCGGGGACAAGGCAGACGGCATGGGGGCGGTGGCGCAGGGCGATGGCCTGCATCTCGGCGGTGGCGGCCATCTCAAGGTTCAGCGGCAGCCGCAGCCCCTGCATCAGCGCGTCGATATCGGCGTCCGAGATATGGCGGCGATCCTCTCGCAGATGGGCGGTGATACCGTCGGCCCCGGCCTCTTCGGCGATGCGGGCGGCGCGCAGAGGGTCGGGCCACGGCGTGCCGCGCGCGTTGCGGATGGTGGCGACGTGGTCGATATTGACGCCAAGGCGCAGCATGTCATGGCTCCGGTTGGTAAGCGTTGCGGGGGCAGTCTATAGCGGCGCGGGGGGCGGCGCCAGTTCCGTGGTCACCGCCCACCAGCCATGCCGCAACAGGGCGGCGGCGGCGATATCGGCGGCCCGCGCATCGGCGAAAATGCCAAAGCAGGTCGCCCCCGAACCCGACATCCGCGCCAGCCATGCGCCCTGCGCGGTCAGCGCCGCCAGCACATCGGCAATCACCGGGGCAATGGTCAGCGCCGGGGCCTGCAAATCGTTGCGCGTGGCCGCCAGCCAGTCCGGCAGCGCATCGGCGCGGGTGAAATCGGGCAGCGGCGGCAGCGGCGCGTTGTCGCGCCACGCCAGCGCCGCAAAGACCTGCGGCGTCGGGATCGCGATACCGGGATTGACCAGCACCAGATGCAGCGGCGGGAAATCCGCCAGCGGCTCGACCCATTCCCCGATCCCGCGCATCCTTGCGGGACGCGATGCAAGGCAGACCGGCACATCCGCCCCCAGCCGCTGCGGATCGGCGGGCAGCGCATGGCCCATCCGCGCCAGACCCCGCAGAACCGCCGCCGCATCGGCCGAGCCGCCGCCGATACCGCTGGCCACCGGCAGGTTCTTGATCAGCGTGATATCGGCCTGCCCCCCCGCCAGACGCGCGGCTCGCAGGCACAGGTTGTCCTCATCGGTCAGGGCGGGCGCGAAAGGACCGTCCAAATGCAGGCTCAGCGGGCCGGGGCGCAGCTGGATCTCATCGCCCGCCCAGGCAAAGACCACCAGCGAATCCAGCAGATGATACCCGTCATCGCGGCGGCCGGTGACATGCAGCGCAAGATTCAGCTTGGCCGGTGCAGGCTCGACAACCACAGGGACGGGCACCAGCGCGGACGGCATCGGATCACTCGTTCCGGGCGCTGTCCACCCGGGGTCTGGCCGGGTCGGCGTGCTTCGTCTCACGCTCTTCATCGGCCAGAATCGCATCCAGCCCGCGATCCAGCTTGGCCCGGATCCGGTCGGGATCGACATCGCCGCTGTCGGTGGGTTCCAGCGACAGGGCGCGGCGCCACTGAATTTCCGCCTCGCGATGGCGGCCCACCTTCCAATAGATGTCGCCCAGATGATCATTGACCAGCGGGTCCGAGGCCATCGTGCCGATCGCCTGCTCCATCGGGGCCACGGCCTCGTCATAGCGGCCCAGCCGGAAATAGGCCCATGCCAGCGAATCGAGGATATAGCCATCGCCCGGCGACAGTTCCGCCGCCTTCTTGATCATCTCCAGCCCGCGTTCCAGATTCTCGTTCCGGTCGATCCAGCTGTAACCCAGATAGTTCAGCAGGCTGGCCTGATCGGGATTGATCTCGATGGCGGCCAGCAGGTCGGCCTCGGCACGGTCGAAATTGCCCGAACGCTCCAGCGCGATGCCGCGGGCATAAAGCGGGAACCAGCGGGCCTGTGCCGGCATGTCCTTCAGCAAAGACAGCGCCTTGTCATAGGCGGGCACGGCCTGCGCGAATTTCTCTTGCTGGCGCAGCAGATCGCCAAGCGCGATCCACGCCTGCGGCAGATCGGGATAGGCGGCGGTCAGCGACAGGGCGGCGCGTTCGGCCTCGTTCGGGCGGTCGGCGCGGGACAGGGCGTCGATGCGGCTGAGTTCGGCAACGGGGCGCACCTCTCCCTGACGGCGCAGGGCGTCGAATTCGGTTTCGGCAAGGTCGAATTGGTGGCGTTCCTGCAACAGCTGCGCCACCAGCAGCCGCGCTTCGCCGGTTTCAGGCGACAGCCAGGCGGCCAGTCGGGCATGGATCAGCGCCAGCGGTTCGGGTTCGGGGCTGCCCGACAGGGCACCGGCGAAGGTCAGGAAAACCTGGGAAATCCCGTCCGCAGGCGTCTTGACCACATCAAAGGCCACCGGCGCGCCTGCATGCAGCCTTTCGCGCAGCATCAGCAATTGCGGTTCAGCCTCGATGCCCGGCACGCCGTCCAGCAGCGCCACCGCATCCTCGCGCCGGTCAAGCTGCGCCAGAACCTGCGCGCGGGCGATGATGCCCAGCAGATGCGAGGCGACGCCATTCTGCGACAGCAGCGCCTCGGCGCCCTCATAGTCGCCGACCATCGCCCGAACCAGCCCCAGATGGTATTTCACGATCGAGCCGACACCGGGCAGTTCCGACAGCTTCTCGAACTCGGCCAGCGAATCTGAGGCCCGGCCCGCGCCCAGCAGCGACCAGCCATGGATCATGCCGACCAGCAGATCGCCCTCGCCCACAGCCGCCGCGCCTTCCTCATCCAGCAGCGCGGCCCATTCGCCCTGCTGCACCAGCTGCGCGCGGTTCACCAGATGGGCCAGCTCGGTCTCTCGGTCGTCCTTGGCCATTTCCGAGGCCAGCTTGACCGCGCGGCTTACCTCTCCGGCGGAAATCATCGCGATCAGGGCGTTGTCCTGAAGGTATTGATCGCCCGGATCATGCGCCACCGCCCGCGCGAAATAGCGGGCCGCCGCGCGAAAATCGCTTTGCACCGTGGCCATGCGCGCCGCCAGATAGGGTCCGGCCAGCCCGAACATCGGCGGGCCGGGTTGGGATGGCGCATCGCCCTCAGCCTCCTCGGCCGCCAGATCGGCGGGCCGGGGTTCGGGACGCTGCAACGGGTCCTGCGCCCACAGAGGCAGGGCAATCCCCGAGATCAGCAAGGCAAGCAGGGCAAGTTTGGGGCGAATGGGGCTCACGTGGTTCATCGCATTGACAGCAAAGGCATTGCCGGGACCCTAACCCGATGGCGGGCGCGCGGCAATGTCAGTGCCCCTTCCCCCGATCACATATTCGGGTAATTCGGCCCGTCCGCGCCCTGCGGGGTTGCCCAGTCGATGTTCTGGCTGGGGTCCTTGATGTCGCAGGTCTTGCAGTGGACGCAGTTCTGAAAGTTGATCTGAAAGCGCGGACCGTCAGGGTCCTCGATCACCTCATAGACCCCCGCCGGGCAGTAACGCTGCGCCGGTTCGGCATATTCCGGCAGGTTCACCGCAATCGGGATCGAGGGATCTTTCAGCCGCAGATGGCAGGGCTGGCTTTCTTCGTGATTGGTAAAGGAAAACGCCACATTGGTCAGCCGGTCGAAGGACAGTTTCCCGTCCGGGCGCGGATAGTCGATCGGCTTGAAATCCGCCGCCTTGCCGGTCGCCTGCGCATCCGTCTTGCCGTGTTTCCACGTCCCCAGCGGGTTCCAGCCGGTCAGGTTCGCCACCCACATATCAAACCCACCCAGCGCAAGGCTGGGCCACAGGCCAAGCTTCGACCAGATCGGCTTGACGTTGCGGACCCGCTTCAGGTCCTTCGCGATCTCGCCGCCGCGCACCGCCGCGTCATATTCCTCCAGCCGGTCGCCCTCGCGGCCCGCGGCGATGGCCGATGCCGCCGCCTCGGCCGCCTCGATGCCGGAAATCATCGCATTGTGGTTACCCTTGATGCGCGGCACGTTCACCAGACCGGCCGAGCAACCCAGCAGCACGCCGCCGTCGAAGCTGAGTTCCGGGATCGACTGCCAGCCGCCCTCACTGATCGCCCGGGCGCCGTAGGCCACGCGCTTGGCCCCCTCCAGCAGTTCCGCGACCATCGGGTGATGCTTGAAGCGCTGGAACTCCATATAGGGGTAAAGATGCGGGTTGGCATAGTTCAGATGGACCACGAAACCCACCAGAACCTGATTGTCTTCAAAGTGATAGATGAAAGACCCGCCACCCGCGTTCTTGCCAAGCGGCCAGCCCATCGTATGCACGACCCGGCCCTTCTGGAACTTCTCGGGCGAGACCTCCCAGATCTCCTTCATGCCAAGGCCGAATTTCTGCGGCTCGTGGCCCGCCGACAGGTTCAGCTTCGCCATGATCTCCTTGGCGAGGCTGCCGCGCACGCCCTCGGCGATGAAGACATATTTGCCGTGCAACTCCATGCCCGGCTCGTATTGCGGGCCGGGCGTGCCATCGGCTTCCAGTCCCATCTCGCCAGCGACGACGCCCTTGACCCGCTTGCCGTCCCAGACGATCTGCGACGCGGCCATGCCGGGAAAGATCTCGACGCCCAGTTCCTCGGCCTGTTCGGCCAGCCAGCGGCAGACATTGCCCATGCTGACGATAAAATTGCCGTGATTGTTCATCAGCGGAGGCATCGGCCAGTTCGGCACCCGGATCTGGCCCGCCTCACCCAGAACGTAGAAATTGTCGTCCACGACCTCGGTGTTCAGCGGCGCGCCACGCTTGCGCCAGTCCGGGATCAGCCGGTCCAGCCCCGACGGATCCAGCACCGCGCCCGACAGGATATGCGCGCCCACCTCGGAACCCTTCTCCAGCACCACCACCTGCAATTCGGGGTCGATCTGTTTCAGACGGATCGCCGCAGACAGGCCCGCAGGCCCCGCGCCGACGATCACAACGTCGTATTCCATCGACTCGCGGGTGATGGTGGCTTCTTCAGTCATCGCTGCGCGTCCTCCGTCGGGCATGTGGCTGCACATGCTAGTAACCCTTAGGTCGCAGCAGAGCAATTGTCACACGACGGCAATTTGCATGTCATACGGCCAAAAGCTGCGCAAGTGGACGGCAGCGGTCTTGCATTGCCGCGTCAAATCGGTTCACGATGCATCCGACGTTCTTTCACGCCCCTGCCATTCCGAATGGCGGGGGCGTTCGATTAGCGTTGCAACTGCATCAATGGCACGGATTGCCAAGGACCCGGAAGGACAGGGCTGTGATGGAGAAGATACCAGTGACCCGCAGCGGCCATCAGCTGCTGGAACAGGAATTGAACGAACTGAAAAGCAAGGAGCGGCCCGCCATCATCCGCGCCATTGCCGAGGCGCGCGAACATGGCGACCTGTCCGAAAATGCCGAATACCATGCCGCGCGTGAAAAGCAGGGCTTCATCGAAGGCCGCATCAAAGAGCTGGAATCGATCCTGTCGCGGTCCGAGGTGATCGACACCTCGAAACTGTCGGGATCGGTCAAGTTCGGCGCCACGGTCGAGCTGATCGACGAGGATACCGAGGAAGAGCGGACCTATCAGATCGTGGGCGAGGCCGAGGCCGATATCGAACGCGGGCTGCTGAACATCCGCTCGCCGCTGGCGCGGGCGCTGATCGGCAAGGACGAGGGCGACAGCGTCGAAGTGACCACGCCCGGCGGTCAGCGCAGTTACGAAATCATCGCCATCCGCTACGAGTGATCCGATGCCGCTGACCGACCGGATCGCGATACTGGCGCAGGGCCGCGCTGCCGGGCTGGGACTGGCGCTCAGCGTGGTCTGGCTGGTGCTGGTGCTGCTGTTCTGGCTGCTGGTGCCCGGCGCGGATCAGGGCGGCAGCGGCATCGGCAGGCTGCTGGCCTTTGTCGGCGTGGTGATGCCGCTGGTGCTGATCTGGCTGGCGGTGACGCTGGCCGATGCCATCGCCGCCCTGCGGGCCGAGGCCGAGGACCTGCGCCTGCGGCTGTCGCAACTGCGCGATGGCGGGCCGCGAACCGATAACGGGCGCGGCGCGGGTCCGGTCATGGGCGGCGGCATCGCCCCCGCCCCGCCGACCAGCAGCCTGCCCGCCGATCCGGGCCGCGCCCGGCAGTCGGCCCCACCCGCCGCCCGCGCGCGTCCCGCCGATTCGCGCCAGACCTCGATGGCGCTTGACGACGTGCAGCCGGTTCAGGTGCCCGTGCAGATGCTGGTGCAGGCGCTGAACTTTCCCGATGGGCCGGACGATACCGAAACCATCGTGGCGCTGCGCACCGCGCTGAAGGATCAGGATCATTCCCGCGTGCTGCGCGCCGCGCAGGATGTCATCACGCTGCTGGCGGGGCACGACCTCTATATGGACGACCTGCCGCCGCAACCGGCCCCAATCAGCCTGTGGCACCGCTTTGCCGAAGGCGCGCGCGGGCAGGCCATCGCCGGGCTGGGCGGCATCCACGATCCGACCGCGCTGGAAATCGCCGCCACTCTGCTGAGGGAGGATGAGATCTTTCGCGACAGCGCCCATCATTTCCTGCGTAACTTCGACGTGATGCTGACCCGCAACCTGCCCCGGCTGGACGACGACCAGATCCGGCAACTGTCTGACAGCCGTTCGGCCCGCGCCTTCATGCTGCTGGGCCGCGCTGCGGGAATTTTCGGCTGAGCCTCAGACCCGCTTGCCCAGCAGCAGCACCTGCCCGGTCCACGGCCAGCCGAAACGGCCCCGCCCCTGTTCCTGAAAGCCAAGATCGCCATAAAAGGCCAGCGCGGCAGCATTGCGCGCCGCCACCTCGGCCCGCAATCCGGCGCGGTGACGGGTCCGGGCCTCGGCCTCGGCGCGGGCAATCAGCGCCCGGCCCAGACCCTCGCGCGGGCAAGCCACGGCGATGCCGTCGATCACCAGATCCGCGGTCGGGGGCGCCGGGCGATACAGCAGGGCGACCAGCCCCGGCCCACCCCGCAGGAACCCGCCCTGATGGTCGCGCCAGCCGATCACGCCCGCCACCTGCCCCCCGCGCAGCGCCACCGCGCCATTCGCCGCCGAAAAGCCACGCGCCCGGATCAGCGGGTTGCCGAAATGACGCCACCACAGCCGCCCGGCGGCGGGCAACAGCGGATCGGGGATCGGGCTGAGGATCTGCATCGGCTGGCCTTGCGTCCTTTTGCGCATCATGCAACCAAGGTGCCCAAAATCCCCTCCAGACGGAACCCGGCATGTCGCCCAGCCCTCTTTCCCGACCCGAGCATGCTCAGGTCTCTGACGATCCTGCCGATGCGCGGGCGCGCGCGCGCAGCCCGTCGCAGTGTTTTCGACACGGCATGGTGCAGTCGCTGCCGTTCCAGCTGGTGATCGTTCCCTTCGGCATGCTGTTCGGCGTCGTCGCGATGGAGGCCGGGCTGGATATCGCGCAGGTCATGGGATTTTCGGTGCTGGTGCTGGCGGGGGCATCGCAATTCACCGCCGTTCAGCTGTTGTCCGACAATGCGCCCACCTTTGTCATCATCCTGTCGGGGCTTGCGGTGAACCTGCGGATGGCGATGTATTCGGCATCGCTGGTGCCGTGGCTGCGAGAGGCCAGCCCGGGGCAGAAGGGCTGGATCGCCTATATGCTGATCGACCAGAGTTATGCGCTGTCGATCCAGCATTACGAGCGCCACCCGCGGCTGAGCCTGCGGCAAAGGCTGTCCTATTTCTTCGGCACGGCCACGGCGCTGTGCGTTCCGTGGATGGTCTCCAGCTGGGCGGGGGCGATGCTGGGCAATGCGATCCCCGACGATATCGCGCTGGATTTCGCCATGCCGATCACCTTTCTGGCGATGATCGCGCCCATGCTGCGCACGCCCGCGCATCTGACCGCCTGTTTCGTCGCCATCGTCGGATCGCTGCTGTTTGCGGGCCTGCCCTCGGGCACCGGGCTGCTGATCGCGGCGCCACTGGGCATGGCCGCAGGCGCGCTCGTCGAGAAGATGACGGAAACCCGCAGGCAAGAGGACGCATGATGAACCCCGCATCCGATCTGACCGTCTGGATCGTCATTCTGGTGCTGGGCATCGGCACCTTCCTGCTGCGCTGGTCCTTTCTGGGCGCGCTTGGGGACCGCGATTTTCCCGGCTGGGTGCTGCGGATGCTGCGCTATACGCCGGTGGCGGTGCTGCCAGCGCTGGTCACGCCGCTGGTGATGTGGCCCGAGGCGACCGGCGGCCAGACCGATCCCGCCCGGCTGACGGCTGCGGCCGTGACCATCGCCATCGGCATGCTGACCCGCAATATCATTCTGGCGATCATGACGGGCGCGGCGGTGCTGTTCGCGATGCTTTACCTGTTATAGCCGGTGACGACGCCATCCTTCTGGCGCAGCAACACATCGTGATTGTTCGCCGGGTCGCCGTCCATATGACGCTTTGACTGCACATTCGGCAGGGACATGAACCAGTCGCGCAGCTTGAGCGGCGAAAAGCCGGTCGGCGCGCCCTCGAACCCCGGAACGCCGCGCAGAACCTGCCCGGTCGCCACGGCGCAGAAGCTTTTGTTCGCGGAACCCTGCGCCTCGGCCCGCCGAATCGCCAGATCGGCCACCTCGCGGCTGACCAGAACGCGATCCTCGGCCACCCAATAGGTGCTGCGGGCGTGGTAATCGATATAGAAATTCTTGAAATTGTCGGTGATGCCATAAAGCACGTCATGGCGTTCGGGAATGCGCGGATGGTTCCAGCTGCCCGCAGGGTCAAAGATCACCCGCTGGCTGCCATTGATCATCAGCGCGGAATGCCCACCCTCGCCGCGCGGAATGCCGATCACCGTGAACAGCGTGATCGAAGGCGGTTCGGACGAGACATAACGGGCCGAGCGCACGGCCTCGTCGCTGGCCCAGATATTGTCGGCGCCGCAGGCCGACAGCAGCGCCGGAGCAGCCGCCGCAAGAAAGACACGTCTTTTCATCGAAAGGTTCCGGCCCGGATCAGGCGTTGGTCAAAGCCATGAAGATCAGCACCACGATCGACAGCACCGTGACCCAGGTCGCCAGCTTGATGAAGCCCGCAAAGGTCTTCTTGTGTTCGGTGATGTCCATTTCGCCGTATTTGTGTTCGGTGATCTCGTGATGCGTGGCCATGTCTGCCTCCTGTCAGCGTTTGCCCTGCGATAGCCTAATCCGCGCGCGCTGTCACGCCCCCCACAGCACTGCGCCATCCCTTTCGCCGACAGGGCGGATCCGGTCGCGCAGGCGCAGGTGGTTGATATGGGCGACGGCCTCGACCAGCGCCAGACCGAATTCGCCATCGCCGATCCTGCGCCGGAACAGGATGTCGAAACAGCCGACCGCCGTGCGCGGTGCCTGATGCAGCTCCTGCTCCAGCCGGTCCAGCGCGGCGTGGTGGTTGTCGATCAGCTGCCTCAGCCGCGTGGGCAGGCCCCGGAACGGCAGCTTGTGCCCCGGCAGGACCAGTTGCGCGGGCGTGGCCAACCCGGCCAGCCTGCCGCAGCTTTCCAGCCATTCCGCCACCGGATCGGCATCGGGTTCGGTCGGGTAAACCCCCAGATTGGGCGAGATCGAGGGCAGCAGCTGGTCGCCTCCGATCACCAGATCGTCATCCAGCGACCAGAAGGTCGCATGACATGGCGCATGGCCATGCCCCATCGCCACGCGCCAGCGGCGCTGGCCGAACCGGACTTCGCCACCCTCGGTCAGGCGCTGGAATCCGGGCGGCAGCGGATGGACGACATCGGCAAAGTTGAACGGCCGCTCCCCCGCGCGCCGTGCCAGCAGATCGGCGGGCATCCCCGCGCGGCGCCAGAAATCCAACGCCTGATCCGAGGGCCTGTCCTGCACGTCGAGGGTCAGCATCCGCGCCATCAGCCAGGCGGTGCGGCTCATCATCAGCGACGCACCGTCACCCGCCATCAGCCATCCGGCAAGGCCGATATGGTCGGGGTGGTGATGGGTGCCGATGACCCGCCGGATCGGCCGCCCGGCCAGCGGCCCGGCACGCAGGGCCGTCCAGATTTCCCGCCCGCGCGGACTGTCAAAGCCGGTATCGACCACGGTCCAGCCGTCGCCCTCGTCCAGCGCATAGACATTGACGTGATCCAGCGCCATCGGCAGCGGCAGGCGCAGCCACAGCACGCCCTCGGCGACCTCGACCGCCTCACCCTCGGATGGCGGGGTCTCGAACGGGGTGACGATCACGCGCCGAATTCCCCGGCCATGACCGAATCGGACAGCGCCTCCAGATCGCCGGCCTCGGCCAGCGCCTCGGCCAGATCGCCTGCGTAATGCGGCAGGACGCGGGTGATGTGGATCCGCGCCAGCGCGACATGATCCGTCCCCCCGACCCGCGCCGCGCGCAGGTGGAAATGCGCCCCCAGCACACGGGCAAAGGCAGTCAGATAGGGCACCGCCCCGGCGAAACGCTGCTGCTGGTCACGCTCCAGCAGGGTCTGTGTGGCCTCGCGCAGGGTCTCGGCGGCCTGCCAGACATGATTGGCCAGTTCTCCATGATCGGCCTGAGCGGTCTTGGCCCCGTCCAGAACCTCGTCCAGCAGGCGCATCGCGGCCTCGCCGCCATCGGCCAGCTTGCGCCCGACCAGATCCATCGCCTGAATGCCGTTCGTGCCCTCATAGATCGGGGTGATGCGGACATCACGCAGATATTGCGCGGCGCCGGTTTCCTCGACATAGCCCATGCCGCCATGAACCTGCACCGCCATATCGGCCACGCGGCAGCCCGTATCGGTGCCGTAAGCCTTGGCGATCGGCGTCAGAAAGGCGGCGCGGGCGGCGTGATGGGCGTCACCCGTCGCCCGCGACAGGTCGATGGCGGTGGCGCAAGCCAGACCGATGGCGCGGGCGGCAAAGATCTCGGCCCGCGCGCAGGCCAGCATCCGGCGCACATCAGGATGGCGGATGATCGGCCCCATCTGCTGACGCTCGGTCGCATAGTCCACCGCCTTCTGCAACGCCGCCTCGGCCACGCCGACGCCCTGCATGCCGACCCCCAGCCGGGCGCAGTTCATCATGGTGAACATGGCGGCCATGCCCTTGTGCTCCTCGCCCACCAGCCAGCCGGTCGCGCCCTCAAAGCTGAGAACGCAGGTCGGGCTGCCATGAATGCCCAGCTTTTCCTCAAGGCTGACGACCTTCAGACTGTTGGCAACACCGGGCCGACCATCCGCATCGGGGATGAGTTTCGGCACCATGAACAGGCTGATGCCACGGGTGCCCTTCGCCCCGTCCGGCAAGCGCGCCAGCACCAGATGGCAGACGTTTTCGGTCACGTCGCTGTCGCCCCAGGTGATGAAGATCTTCTGCCCGCTGACGGCATAGGTCCCGTCGCCATTGGGCTCGGCCTTGCTGACCAGTGCGCCGACATCGCTGCCCGCGCCCGGCTCGGTCAGGTTCATCGTGCCCGACCATTCACCCGCGATCAGCCTGGGCAGATACAGCGCCTTCAGCTCGTCGCTGGCATGATGCTCCAGCGCCTCGATCTGACCCTGCGTCAGCAGCGGATTCAGTTGCAGCGCCAGACAGGCGCCCGCCATCATCTCGGACACGGCCATGTTCAGCGCCTGCGGCAGACCCATGCCGCCATGTTCGGGATTCGCCGCCAGCCCGATCCAGCCACCCTCGGCAATCGCCCGGAACCCCTCGGCATAGCCCGGAGACGACCGCACCCGTCCGTTTTCCAGCCGCGCGGGCGTGTGATCGCCATTCGCGTTCAGCGGTGCCAGCACGTTCGAGGCCAGCTTGCCCGCCTCGGTCAGGATGGCGCTGGCGGTCTCGGGCGTGGCCTCGCCATAAAGATCGGTCGCGGCAACCTCTGCGAAGGGCACGATATGGCCAAGAATGAATTCGATCTGCCCGACCGGCGCCTTGAAGCTCATCTGTCTCTCTCCCGGACGCACGCTTGGCAATCGACGCGCGCGACACTATCAAACTGATCCGGCCTCCAGTGTAGGAGGATGCGGCATTCCCACAACCCAGGACCCGGCGTCACGAATGCAGACCGAACGACTGACACCCGACCGCCGTGGCCTAACCCGCGCCGCCGACCTGCTGTCCGCGGGCGAACTGATCGCCATCCCGACCGAAACCGTCTATGGCCTTGCCGGTGATGCGCGCAACCCCCGGGCGGTCGCCGGGATCTATGCCGCCAAGGGCCGCCCTGCCTTCAATCCGCTGATCGTGCACCTGCCCGACGCCGACGCCGCCCAAGCCATCGCCACCCTGTCCCCACAGGCGCGGATCCTGGCCGAACGGTTCTGGCCCGGCGCGCTGACCATGGTGCTGCCGCTGCGCGAAGGCGCGGGCATCGCCTCGCTGGTCACGGCGGGGCTGGACAGCATCGCGGTCCGGGTGCCCGCCCATCCGGTGGCCCGCGCGCTTTTGCGCATCTTCGGCGGACCGCTGGCGGCACCCTCGGCCAACCGCTCGGGCCGGATCAGCCCGACCAGCGCCGACCATGTCCTGAACCCCGATGGCGGTCTGGATGGCCGGATCGCTGCGGTGCTGGATGCCGGCCCCTGCCCGGTCGGCGTCGAATCGACCATCATCGGCTGGCAGGACAGCACCCCCTGCCTGCTGCGCCCCGGCGGCATCCCGGCCGAGGATATCCAGACGGCCCTGTCGCGCGCCCTTGCAACCCCGGATCACCGGCCCGATCAACCCAGCGCGCCCGGCCAGCTTCTCAGCCATTACGCCCCCCGGGCCCGCCTGCGGATGAACGCCACCGACCCCGGACCGGATGAAACCCATATCACCTTCGGCAATGACGGCCCCTTCAGCCTGTCCCCGACAGGCGACCTGACCGAAGCCGCCGCCCGCCTCTTCGACATCCTGCACCGCGCCGATTCTGAAAACCGCCCGATCGCCGTCGCCCCGATCCCCGACCACGGCTTGGGCGCCGCCATCAACGACCGCCTGCGCCGCGCCGCCGCGCCGCGCGAATGATCTCCCGCGCCTGATCCCATCTCTGGTGTACAAATATCCCGAAAGCGACGGCGCATCACTCGCTGACCTCTCCATCTGCCGCCCGGCTTCAATGCGAAATGGAACTGCCTTAGGGTTGGCGTCGCGGAGGATGCTCGTTTACCATTTGTTCCACCGGGGGCGAATCGAGACATGGGACACAACTATCAAGGCGGCGATCCGGCAACCGAAGGCGACAGCGTCCATGACGCAGGGGCAACGCCGTCCGACCCCCAGATCCGCAAGATAATCCATGTCGATATGGACGCGTTCTATGCCTCGGTCGAGCAGCGCGACAATCCCGAACTGCGCGGCAAGCCGGTGGCGGTGGGCGGGTCGTCGCTGCGTGGCGTAGTGGCGGCGGCCAGCTATGAGGCGCGGGCCTTCGGGGTCCGCTCGGCCATGCCCTCGGTCACGGCGTCGCGGCTGTGTCCTGACCTGATCTTCGTGCATCACCGCTTTGACGTTTATCGCGCCGTCAGCACCCAGATCCGCGACATCTTCACCGATTACACCCCGCTGGTCGAGCCGCTGTCGCTGGATGAGGCCTATCTGGACGTGACCGACCACCTTTGGCCCGGCCAGACCGCGACACAGGTCGCCCGCGAGATCCGCGCCCGTATCCATCAGACCACCCGCCTGACGGCCAGCGCCGGCGTCAGTTACAACAAGTTTCTGGCCAAGCTGGCCTCGGACCAGAACAAGCCGGACGGGCTGTGCGTCATCACCCCCGAACGCGGCCCCGATTTCGTGCTGGACCTGCCGGTGGGCAAATTCCACGGCATCGGCCCGGCCACGGCGCGCAAGATGAACGCGATGGGCATCATGACCGGCGCCGATCTGCGCGCGCAGGCTCTGGATTTCCTGATCCGCCGTTTCGGCAAATCGGGGCAGTATTACTGGAACATCTCGCGCGGGATCGACCACCGGCAGGTGCGGCCGGACCGGATCCGCAAATCGGTCGGGGCCGAGAACACCTATTCCACCGACCTGAAAACGCTGGCAGAGGCCTGTGACGCCCTTGTTCCGCTGGCTGATAAGGTCTGGCGGCATGTCAGCCGGCACAAGCTTCAGGGCCGGACGGTGACCGTCAAGGTAAAATTTTCGGATTTCAAGCAGATCACCCGCGCGCGCACGTTACCTCACGCCGTCGAAAACGAGACCGAAATGCTGGCGCTTGCCCAGGACCTCGCGGCCAGCGTTCTGCCCGACCCGCGAGGCGCGCGCCTGCTGGGGATCACTCTTTCCGGCTTCGATCACAGCCCGGACGAAAACGAAACGCAGCTAAGACTTTTCTAAGGCCATGCCTCCATGACTGGCCCTTTCCCGTGTGTCCATCGGTCATAACAAGAGTCTGCGGGCATGAGATTGGTAATCTGCGGTCCGGTTTTGGTCGAACACGCCGGAAGTGGCACCTTCAGACAGCGCAACGGGCCAACGCGGTTCGAACGGCGCGAGGTTGGCAAGCGTGGAGTGAGGTCAAACGGGGTTGCAGTCGTGGCGCCAGAGCGCGATCTTGAGGCGGGCATCATCCAGATGTTCCGTCCCGGCCTTTGATGGATTGGATCGATGATGAATCGATCCGGCTCTGAAGTCCGCTGTTTACAGATGAACTCGCATGGTGTCAGGCCCTTGAGGGTCTTCAGTCTTCGTCCAAGGTTGTACGTTTCTATGAAGTCCTGAAGGTGCCGACGCAACTGGTCGCGATCGTCGTAGTGGAAGCGTTTGACGGTGGTCTCTTTGATGGTCCGGTTCATCCGCTCCACCTGTCCGTTCGTCCAGACGGTCCGTTCGGTCTTCAGCGTCAGTAAAAAGCTCTCCATTGTGGAATTGTCACAGTCATTGTCGGCCCGGCTCATGGAGCAGGCGATGCCGTTGCCGATCAGAAGGCGCTGAGACTGCTCAGTGTTGTACGGCACACCCTGCTCCAAATGATACAGCAGGGCATCAGCCTTGCGACGCCCGACGGCCATCATCAGCGTATCAAAGTCCAGCGTAGCGTTAAGGCGAACCACATATCGCCTCACTGCGCCCGGTCTTTCTTCAGGAATGCAATTTCGGCCAAGCCGACCCGCATCTGCCCAATGCCGGGAATCGCCGCTGGGGCTGCCGTCAATACGCGCATCCAGCGGCGCAATACGCTCTCGGCATCATCCGGGTCCCGGGCAACTTGTGCCACCGCGACGCTCCGCTTGGTCGTCCGCCTGACAGCTTGGATTGTGAACTCGCGGTTTAACTTCCGCCTCGTCATCTGCAATCTGAAGGTCTTTGGTGACTATCCTATCTGGGTGTCAGAGAAACTCGCAGAAGGCCAGGTTGCGTGCCGTTGGCCCGCCCTGCAAGGGAAACCCAAGGGCAGGAATTGGAACGCTGGTCAGAGGCCAGGATCCGGACGGATGCATTCGCACGGTATCTCTACCTTGACCGTGGCGGAGATGCCGATCCTCGTCTGCGGCAATTCCGAGCGGATCCGATACGAAGCGGTGCTTGCCAAATTGTGCGGCGTCTGCTCGCACCCGGTCTCGGGTGGCAAGACAATCCGCGTGCGGCTGAAGCGCGGCAGGAACCGACAGGCCAATGCCGCACTTTATCGCGCCGCCGTTGTTCGCATGCGCGACCTCCGCCGCAGAAGCGGTCGGGGTCGGGAGGGAGGAACTCGGGGCGCGTGAACGGGTTACCGCGCGGGCAGCAGGTGGCGGGGCACCAGCCACAGCAGGACCAGCATCGCGAATAACTCGACCAGCGACTGGAACACGATGACGATCGGGGTCATCTCCCATCCTGCGGGCAGTGCCAACGCGAAAGGCAGCACGACGAAGGAATTGCGGGTGGTCAGGGTAAAGACCAGTACCCGGGCCTGTCCTGCCGGCAGGTTCAGCACCCGGCTGATCGCCAGCCCGCACAAAACCGCACCGATCAGAAAGGCGATGCAGGCCAGCAGAACCGGCGACAGAAGCGGCATCGCGCCCCGTACGGCCTCTGCCTGCGACGCCGCGATCATGAACAACACCGCCGCCAGCAGGGGCACGGGTGTCCAGCCAAGCCTCTCGACCGCGGCGATGCGGGTGGGGTTTCCGCCTGCCCATCTCTCGGTTGCGAAGGCGGCGATCAGGGGCAGAATGATGACGATGCCAAACACCACCAGCATCCGCTGCGCCGAGATCAGGGTGACGAATTCGGGCCCCATGAACAGCCGCAGATAGAGTGGCAGCAGCAGCATCTGCGCCACCAGCAGCGCGGGCGTGATCGCGATGGCCCTGCGCAGATCGCCGCCGCCCTGATGGGTGAAGGTCAGAAACCAGTCGGTGCAGGGCACCAGCAGCACCAGAAGCAGACCCAGCCGCACTGCCGGATCGGCAGGAACAAGGCTGACGATCAGCCAGACCAGCAGCGGCAGCAGCGCGAAATTGCCCACCAGCGCCGCCAGTACGAAACGCAGATCCCGGAAGGCGGCGGGCAGATGCGCCAGCCGGATCTGCGCGAAAGTGGCATAGAGCAGCAGCGCCAGCGCGGGCCACAGCAGGCTTTCCAGCACGGGCGCGATCTCGGGCCGGACCGCACCCAGCGCCAGACCGGTCAGAATGGCGGGCAGATAGAGCCAGACCTGATACCGCTCCAGCGTTGCCTTTGTCATTTCCGCCCCATTTCCGTCGTCTGGGGCGTTCATGGCACAGAAATCCGGCGGATACAGCCCACCCCGCCTTTACCGGCGGGGCGGGTGTGGGATCAGGGCTGATCGGATTCCAGCATCTCCATCAGGCGCGAGCGTTTACGCTCTTTCAGGGCGGACCAGATGCCCCAGATCAGCAGCAGCGCCGTGATGCCCATGACGGTGGCGCTGATGGGTCTGTCGATGAAGGTCATGAAATCGCCCCGCGACAGCAGCAATGCGCGGCGGAAATGTTCCTCCATCAGCGGGCCAAGCACGAAGCCAAGCAGCAAGGGGGCCGCAGGCCAGTCGAGGATCCGCATCAGATAGCCCAGAAAGCCGAAGAAAACGACCAGCCAGACCTCGAAACTGGACATGTTGACCGAATAGGTCCCGATGCAGATGAACATCAGCACCGCCGGGAACAGCAGGTGATAGGGGATCATCAGCAGCCGCACCCAGACCCCGATCAGCGGCACGTTCAGCAGCACCAGCAGCAGGTTGCCGATCCAGAAGGACATGATCAGGCCCCAGAACAGCGCCGGCTGGTCGTTCACAAGGCTGGGGCCGGGCGCGATGCCGTGGATCATCAGCGCACCCAGCATCAGCGCCATCGTCGGACTGCCCGGGATGCCCAACGAAAGCGTCGGGATGAAGCTGGTCTGGTCGGCCGAATTGTTGGCGGATTCGGGGGCCATGATGCCCTCGATCGCGCCCTTGCCGAAGCGCTTGGGGTCCTTGGCCACGCGCTTTTCCATCGCATAGGCCATGAAGGCCGCGACCGATGGGCCGGTGCCGGGCAGCGTGCCGAAGAAAGACCCGATGGACGATCCGCGCAGCATCGGAAAGATCGACCGTCGCACGTCGTCCTTCGTCGGCTTCATCGCCTTGAACTTGACCGATTCCGGGTCGATATCGCCGACATGGACGTTGCGGACCGAGGCGATCACCTCGGACACGCCGAAGATGCCCATGGCCAGCGCGATCAGGCTGATCTGGTCGGTCAGTTCCAGCGTGCCGAAGTTGAAGCGCGGCGTGCCGGTATAGATGTCGGCGCCGACGCAGCCGAACATGATGCCCAGCACCACCATCGCCAGCGCCTTGATCGCCGAGCCCTCGGAAATGGTCGAGGCCGCGACCAGCCCCATCACCATCAGCGCGAAATATTCTGCCGAACCGAAGCTGAGCGCATAGCGCGCGATCACCGGCCCGAACAGCATCAGCAGCACGATGCCGATGGAACCGCCGACGAAGGACGCCACCGTCGTCATCAGCAGCGCGACGCCCCCGCGCCCCTGCCGCGCCATCGGGTAGCCGTCCAGACAGGTCACCGCATTGGCGGGCGTGCCGGGAATGTTCAGCAGGATCGAGGCCGTGTTGCCGCCATAGCTGGTCCCGTACCAGATCCCCGCCAGCATGATCAGCGCGGTCGTGGGCTCCAGATAGAAGGTCAGGGGAAACAGCATCGAGATCGCCGACAGCACCCCGATCCCCGGAATGACGCCGACCAGCGTGCCCAGAAACACGCCAAGAAAGCAATAGAACAGGTTCGACACCGACAAGGCGGTGTTGAGACCCAGCGCGATATTGTTGAAGATGTCCATCCCCGGTTCCTCAATACGGCCAGCGATACATCGGCATGGGCAGACCCAGTCCGACGCGGAAGGTCAGCCAGGCGATCAGGCACAGCGACAGGCACAGCAGGAACAGGCTGATGGGGCGCACCTTCAGTTCGGCCAGCGACGAGATGATGGTGACCCCAAGGATCGCCGGGATCAGCCCGAAGGGGCGCACCAGAATGGCGAAGGCACCGACCCCGGCCAGCACGAACAGCGGCGTCCAGATGCGGATCTCGGGCTTGGGTCCGGCGCGAAAGAAGGCCGGAATGGCGATGGCCGCGCCGAACAGCGCCAGAATGATGCCCAGCATCATCGGGAACATACCCGGCGCCATGCGGCGAAAGGTGCCAAGTTCGTAATGGGAGGTGGAATACCAGACCACCCAACCACCGAAGACAATCAGCAGCACCC
Source organism: Paracoccus alcaliphilus (assembly GCF_028553725.1). Taxonomy (NCBI): domain Bacteria; kingdom Pseudomonadati; phylum Pseudomonadota; class Alphaproteobacteria; order Rhodobacterales; family Paracoccaceae; genus Paracoccus; species Paracoccus alcaliphilus. The sequence continues at coordinate 1,160,174 of NZ_CP067124.1, read as the reverse complement.
CGCCTGCGATGTCTCTGTAATCACGAGAAAGCATGATTTTTTTCCTGATCCGGGGCCCTGCCGCGTGCCGCAGGACCAGATGGAACGCGACCCTCGGGCCGTCGGTCTTGGGCGGTCAGCCGCAAACGGGTCCGGCTGGCCGCGCTGTCATCAGTTGGCGTAAACGCCAGCCGCGTCGATCAGCGGACGCCACAGCTCGATTTCGGATTCGACCTTGGCCTTCAGTGCCTCGGGGGTCGCATCTTCCTGCGGCGAGGGCGCGGTGCCCAGATCGGCAAAGCGCTCGATCACGGTTTCATCCTGAAGCGCGGTCTGCAACGCGGCGGTCAGGCTGCTGACGACCTCGTCGGGGGTGCCTGCGGGGGCGTAAAGCCCGTGCCAGATGGTGATCTCGAAATCACCCAGCCCGGCCTCGGCAGTGGTCGGCAAGTCGGGCAGGCTGTCCAGACGTTCCGGCACCGTCACGGCGAAGGGCTTGATCGAGCCGTCGCGGATCTGCTGGGTGGTGTTGGTGGTCTGGTCGCACAGGAAATCCACCTGACCGCCCATCAGATCGGTCACCGCGGGTGCCGTGCCCTGATAGGGGATCGTCGTCATCTGCGTGTCGATCGAGTTCATGAACAGCAGACCGCACAGATGCGACGCCGCACCGATTCCGGCATTGGCATACATCACGTTCTCGCCTTCCTCGCGGATCCAGGCGATGGCGTCCTCCAGCGTATCGACCTCCAGATCGTTGCGGCCGACAAAGACCATCGGCACCTCGGTCACCAACCCGATATATTCGAAATCGGTCAGCGGATCGAAGGGCAGTTCGCGATAGAGCGACGGCGCGGTGGACATGCCGATGTGATGCAGCAGCAGCGTATAGCCATCCGCATTCGCCTGTGCGACACGCGCCGCCCCCAGCGTGCCACCGGCGCCGCCGACATTCTCGACCACGATCTGCTGGCCCAGTTCCCGGCTCATGGCCTGCGCGACCAGACGGGTAACGGTGTCGGTCGGGCCACCCGCCGCAAAGGGCACGACGACATTGATCGGCTGCGTCGGATAATCCTGCGCCCAAGCGGCACCGGCAGCCAACGCCGCAGCGGCGGTAAACAGCGTGATCTTCTTCATGAAACTCTCCTCCTGCATTATCGGGCGCCGTTGATGTCAGGGGAACGGGCGGCGGCGCCGGACCTTCTGGCCAGCAGCGACCGCCGCGCCTCCTCCCCAGGCGCGTTGCTCCTGCCATCAGGGGGATCAAATCCTCGTCGCGCAACCGGGCATCGCCCTGTCAGGCGGTAAATCGACAGATTTCACATGCGGATGTGTGGATTCGGTAACATCGTGCTTGCGGCATGGGTGGATTCTTACCCAAGCCCCGCCCCGGATCAGCCCGGACCCCCGGCATCGGACAGAAAGCCGCGACGATCCAGCCCGTGTTTCTGCATCTTTTCATACAGGGATTTGCGCGACAGGCCGAGGCTTTCGTAAACCGGCTTCAGGCTGCCGCCATGAGCCGCCAAGGCGTCCGCAATCACCTGCTTTTCATAGGCCGCGACGCGGGCCGACAGCCGCTGCGGCGGGGCGGCATCGGCCGCGCCATCCTCGAATTGCAGGCCCAGGCCCAGACCATAGCGATCCGCCGCATTGCGCAATTCGCGGACATTGCCCGGCCAGTCGCGCGCCGCCACGGCCGCAATCACCTGTTCGGGCACGGGCCGGGGGTCGCGCTGATGGCGGACGGCGGCCTCCTGCACCAGTTTCAGAAACAGCAGCGGCACATCCTCGCGTCGTTCCGACAGCGGCGGCACATGCAGCGTCACGACATTCAGGCGATAGAACAGATCCTCGCGGAAGGCGCCCTCGGCCACCCGTTCGGCCAGATCGGTCTTGCTTGTGGCGATGAACCGCACGTCCAGCTGGTATTCCTCGTTCGATCCCAGCCGGGAAACCTTGCGTTCCTCAATCACCCGCAACAGCTTGGCCTGCACGTCCAGCGGCATCGCCCCGATCTCGTCCAGCAGGATCGTGCCGCCCTGCGCCAGCTCGAACCTGCCGAAACGCGCCCGCATCGCGCCGGGAAAGGCGCCCAGTTCGTGACCGAAAAGCTCGCTCTCGATCAGGGTCAGCGGCAGGGCGGCGCAGTTGATGGCGATGAAGGGGCGCGAGGCGCGGGGGCTGAAATCATGCAGCGCCCGGGCCGTGACCTCCTTGCCGACGCCGGTTGCGCCCATCAGCAGCACATCAGCATTGGTCGGCCCCACCGTTCGCAGACGAGAGCGCAGCTCGATCATCGCGGCGGATCGCCCGACCAGCCGCTGTTCCAGATCGTCGCGCTGGCCCGCCGCCGCCCGCAGCAGCCGGTTTTCCAGCACCAGCTGGCGGCGTTCGGCGGCGCGGCGGACGATCTCGGTCAGCCTGCCGGTGGCGAAGGGCTTTTCGACGAAATCATAAGCGCCTTCGCGCATTGCCCGCACGGCCAGCTGCACCTCTCCATGGCCGGTAATCAGGATCACCGGGATTTCGGGGTCGATCTCGTGGATGCGGGTCATTAGCGTCATGCCGTCCATCCCCGGCATGCGGATATCGGTGATGACCACGCCCGCAAAGCCAAAGCTGACATAATCCAGCGCCCGTTCCGCCGCGTTGAACTCGCTCACGCCGAACCCCGCCAGATCCAGCGCCTGAGAGGTCGCGCGCCGCATTTGGTCTTCGTCATCGACAAGCAGAACCTGCGTCAGTGTCACTCGGCGGCCTCCGGCAGATGCGCGGCTTCGGCGGCGGGCAACTCGATGATGAAACCGGCCCCTTCGCCGGGCAGGTTCGCCACCGTCAGATTGCCGCCGAAATCCTTGATGATGTTGTAAGAGATCGACAGCCCCAGTCCCAGCCCCTTGCCCACGCCCTTGGTGGTGAAGAACGGATCGAAGATGCGCGCCAGAATCCCCGCAGGCACGCCGGGGCCATTGTCGCGCACCTGCACGAACACCCGCCCGCCCTCGCGCCACGCGGTCAGGCGGATTTCGGGATAGGGGCGGTCCTCGACCGCGTCGGCGGCGTTGGACAGGATGTTGACCAGCACCTGTTGCAGCCGGACATTGCCCGCCTGCACCATCAGCGGCACCGGCCCCAGATCCACATCCAGCGTCACCCCGACCCCGCGCAGACGCGGCTCGATGATCGGCAGCGTCTCGCGCAATACCTGATCCAGCGCGACGGGTTGCAGCCGTTCATTGGGCTTGCGGGCGAAATTGCGCAGGTGGCGGCCCAGAACCGCCATCCGGTCGGTCAGCGAGGAAATATCGGTGATGTTCTGCCGCGCGTCGTCGATCCGTCCGCGTTTCAGCAGCACGGCGGCATTTTCGGCATAGGCCTTGACCGCCCCCAGCGGCTGGTTGAATTCATGGCTCAGCGCCGCCGACATCTGCCCCAGCGCGGCCATCTTGCCCGCCTGCACCAGATCGGCCTGGGTCTTGCGCAATTCGCGTTCGGTCGCGCGACGCTCGATCACCTCTTCCTCCAGCCGGTGATTGACCTCGGCCAGATCGGCGGTGCGTTCGCTGACCCGCCGTTCCAGCATCTCCTGCGCCTCGCGCTGAACCGAAAAGCGTTCCTCCAGCCGCCGGCGCCGCTGTTGCAGGCTGAGCCAGCCAAGCGCCGCCACCCCCAGCATCAGCAGCAGCGCGGCGACCGATACCAGCGCCTGATTGCGCGCGGGGCGGGTCTGCATCAGCACCTTGATGGTCCATTCGGCCTCGGGCATGGATTCGGTGACGGCCAGATACTCGGTGCGGTCGCCGCCTTCCTGCACCGTCAGCAGCAGATGCCCCGCCGGATCAACGCTGCGCGTCACCGGCAATTCGCGCAGATCGGTCTCGGCATAGCGGCGGGTCGCCGCCGTGCGCTCCAGCCGGTCGGGGGTCAGCTGGTCGATGGCGGCGAAACGCCATTCCGGCCGGTCGGACATGAAGATGATGCCTTCGGGGTCGATCACGATGATGCGGAAATCGGTGCCGTGCCAGCTGGTCTCGATCATGTCCATGTCCATCTTGAACACCACGACGCCCTGCGGCCCGTCCGGCGTGCGCACCGGCGCCCCGAAGTAATAGCCCCGCTTCAACGAGGTCGTCCCCAGCGCGAAGAACCGCCCCTCGTCGCTGGTCAGCGCGTCATAAAAATAGGGGCGATAGGCGAAATTCTCGCCCACGAAACTGACCGGACCCTCGAAATTCGAGGCCGCGACGGTGTTGCCATCGGTCAGCATGACATAGATGTCCGACGATCCCAGCAGCGCATTCACGTCGCGCAGATAGTGGTTCACCCGGTCGATCAGCACCTGGTTCTGCGGGTCCGTCACCAGCGCCTGGATATCGTCATGCTGCGCGATCAGTTGCGGCAGGTTGCGATAGCGCGCCAGTTCCCCGCGCAGGGCGGTGGCGGCAAGGCCAAGCGTGTTCTGGCCGCGTTCGGACAGCTGATCGAATTGCAGCCGCGTCATATAGCGCGCGGCGGGAACCGCCACCGCCAGCGCGGCGACGATCAACACGGCACCGATCACGCCATAGCGCCCCAACGATTTCATCCCGGTGCCGATCCTCCTCTGATCCCAAAGGCAGGATAATGCCAGTGTCCGGCCGGGGCAAATGGCAGGTTCAGGCCTGCTGCCGCGTACCGCGCCGCCTTGGCCCGAACAGCGCCGCCAGCCCAAGGATCACCCCGGACACCAGCGCGATCATCCCGGCGGCCGAAACCGAATGCTGCCCGCCCAGCCACAGCGGTCCGTATCCCGCCAGCACATAACCGAGGATGGCCGAGATGGTGGCGAAGACAAGGCTCCATCCGACCTGCGGGCCGATGCGGTCGGTCATCATTCGCGCGGCGGCGGGCGGGCAGATGAACATCGCGATCACGATGATCGAGCCCACCGCATCAAAAGCCGCCACCGCCGCCACCGCGACCATCACCACCAGCCCGAACCCGCTCAGCGCCGGACGTGCGCCGATGCTGGCGGCAAAGGCCGCATCAAAGGTGCCGATCACCAGTTCCTTCCACAGCACCACGGTAAAGACGACCATCGCCAGCAGCACCAGCGCCAGCCGCCCAAGCTGCGGCGGCAGGCTGGCCAGCGCCACCGGATCGGCCAATGAGGCCCATGACGTGCCGCGCAGCCAGATCAGGCTTTCCAGATTGCCATAGAGGACATGCTCGACATCCAGATGGACATTGCTGGTATCGCTCTGCTCGATCAACAACACGCCAAGCGCGAACAGCGTGGTAAAGACGACACCCATCGCCGCCCCCGGTTCGATCCGACCCAACCTGCGGATCAGCTCGATCAGGCCGACGGCGATGATCGCCGAGGCGGCGGCGCCCAGCAGCATCGGCCAGGCGGCCAGTGTGCCGGTCAGCAGGAAGGCCACAACGATACCGGGCAGCGCGACATGGCTGATGGCGTCGCCGATCAGGCTTTGGCGGCGCAGCACAAGGAAATTGCCCGGCAAGGCGCAGGCGCAGGCGGCCAGCGTGCCGATCAGGATCGGCGTCAGGCTGAGTTGCACGAAACCGTTGATCATGGGGCGACCTCTCGCGGACCAGCGGCCGTGCCCAGCCTGCGGTCCAGATCCTCGATGATATCGGGCGACAGCACCTCGGCCAGCGGGCGGATGCCCTGCGACATCGAGGCGGCGGCCTCTTCGGGGTAAAGGCTGCGATAGAGGGTCCAGCGCGCCTCGTCCCGGCAGGCATCGGCGGCGGCGGCGCGGCCTTCCAGGGTGGCGACCCCGTCGGCGCGGACAAAGCCCCGCGACCGCAGGCGGCGCAGGCTGTCGCGGTCATAGATCGGCTGGTTGCGGGCCAGCGCCAGCAGGCCCTGACGCTCGTGCACAAGGCCATGAAACCGCAGCCGGTGGATGACCCCCGCCAGCAGCCCCCGGCGCGGCGAAAAGACCAGCGACAGCACGAACAGCGCAAAGGCGAACAGCACGATCAGCGACCCGGTGGGCAGACCGCGATCCAGCGAGGACACCACCGCCCCCAGCCATGCCGCCATCGCCCCCAGCACGGCTGCGATCACCACCATGCGGCCGGGGCGGTCCGTCCAGAACCGTGCGGCGACCGGGGGGGTGATGGTCAGCGCCACGATCAGCACCAGCCCGGCCACCTTCAGCCCGATCACCGTCACCGCCATCAGCAGCCCCATCATCGCCAGATCGGTCAGCCGGACATTGATCCCCCTGACCTGCGCATATTCGGGGTCGAAACAGACCAGCGTAAAAGGGCGGCGCAGCAGAAAGATCGCGATGCCGGTCAGCGCGGCGGCAATGGCGATGATCTGCGCCTCGGATCGCAGCATCCCCGCCGTCGAACCCAGAAGATAGCTGGACAGCCCCGCCTGCCGCCCGACCGGCATCACCTGCACCACGGTCATCAGCACCACCCCGGCGCCGAAGAACACCGACAGGACAGCGCCGATCGCGGCATCCTCGGCCAGCCGGGTGCGGCGTTGCAGCCAGTCCACGATCAGCAGCCCCAGCCCGGCGGATATCGCCGCCCCGATCATCAGCCCCGGCATCCAGCGGCCATCGCCGGTCAGCAGCGCCATTGCGATGAAGGCCAGCGCCAGCCCCGGCAGGGTCGCATGGCTGATCGCATCCGATACCAGCGAACGTTTGCGCAGCAGCACAAAGCTGCCGATGGCCCCCGCGCAGGCCCCCAGCACCGCCGCCCCCACCGTCACCAGCGCGGTGTTATAGCCCGCCTGCAGGAACAGTGCCGCGAAAAAGCCGTTCATCCCGCCTGACCCGCGATGCCGGTGGCGATCCGGTCGATTTGCGCCGTGGCCAGCCGCCCGCCATAGGCGATCTGCAAATTCTCGGGGGTAAAGGCCGCTGCCACCGGCCCATCCGCGACCCGGCGCACATTCAGGATCAGCACATGGCTGAAATAATCGCGCACCGTGGCCAGATCGTGATGCACGCAGATGATGGTCTTGCCGCGCTGGTTCAGGTCCTTCAGCACGGCGATGATGGCGCGTTCGGTCGCCGCATCGACCCCGGCAAAGGGCTCGTCCATGACATAGAGTTCGGCGTCCTGCGCCAGTGCGCGGGCCAGAAACACCCGCTGCTGCTGGCCGCCCGACAATTGCCCGATCTGGCGATGCGCGAAGGCCTGCATGCCCACGCGATCCAGACAATCCATCGCCCGCCTTCGGTGGCGCGCGCCCGCGAAACGCAGAAAGCCGATATCGCGATACAGCCCCATCAGCACCACATCCAGCACGGTGGCCGGAAAATCCCAATCCACGCTGGCCCGCTGCGGCACATAGGCGATGCGGTGCCGGGCCTGCTTCAGCGGCCGTCCGAAGGACGTCACCTCGCCCGAGACCCGCGGGACGATCCCCAGCGCCGCCTTGATCAGCGTCGATTTACCCGCACCATTCGGCCCGATCACCGCCAGCATCGCCCCCGGCGGCGTCACGAAATCCACCGAGAACAGCACCGGCTTGTCGCCATAGGACACCGTCAGCCCGCCGATCGCCAGCGGGCTTTCGGGATGGTCGCGGGCCAGCCTGCGCCCGCCATGCGCCACAAGTTCCGGACTGGCGTTCATTTCACGTCCCCCAACAGGCCCTTCATGCCCTTTTCCGGCGCCTCGCCGCCAAGTGCGCGGGTGATGGTGGTGACGTTATGGTCGATCATGCCGATATAGCTGCCCTCATAGCTGCCGGGACTGCCCATCGCGTCGGAAAACAGCTCTCCGCCGATGGTCAGATCGTGCCCCTGCGCGCGCGCACCTTCGATCAGCGCCATGACATTGCGGTCGGAAACCGAGCTTTCGACAAAGATCCCGCCGATCCGCCGATCCACCAGCAGCCTGACCAGAGATTCGATCTGCGCCAGCCCGGCCTCGGATTCGGTCGAGATCCCCTGAATCCCCATCACCTCGTAATCATAGGCCCGCCCGAAATAGTTGAAGGCGTCATGGGCCGTGACCAGCACCCGCGCCTCTGGCGGCACGGTGGCCAGCACGCCTGCGGCATAATCCTGCAATTCCGACAGTTCCTGCAAATGGGTCTCGGCATTGGCGGCAAATGTCTCGGCGCCTTCGGGATCAAGATCGGTCAGCGAATCGCGCGCCGCCTCGACCACATCGGCCCAAAGAGTGGGGTCCATCCAGACATGCGGATCATGGCGGCCCTCATATTCCTCGGACCCCAGCAGGCTGTCCCGTGGCAACAGCTCGGCCAGTGCCACGACCGGCTTGATATCGCCCAGTTCGTGGAAGAACTGCTCCAGCTGCGCCTCGAGGGACAGACCATGCCAGAACACCGCATCGGCCGAGGTCATCGCCATGATGTCCGACCGCGTCTGGCGATAGCCATGCGGATCGACACCGGGCCCCATCAGCGCGCGAACCTCGACCCGCTCTCCGCCGACCTGGGTGATGGCATCGGCGATCATGCCGGTGGTGGCAACGACGTTCAGCCTGCCCCCTGCCGCCTGGGCGGGATTCAACGCCAATGCCGCCAGAAGTACCGTCCCCACCCCGGCCAAAAGCGTTCGCCTGTTCATCATGCGCCTTCCCAGTTGCAATTCCTTCGCAGGAAGATAGCATCTGCAAATCAAGTTGCAAGTGCAAATCATTCGCATATAGGGCGCGTTTTCGTGAACGGATGTGTTGTCAGACGGCGTTGTTGCACAAGCCTGACGGCAAGTGATTCACTTTGCGAATCCATGCCGTTAGACGCGCTGCATGAGCAAGCCATCACCCGCCCGCTATCGCACGACGAACTGGTCCAGCTACAACGCATCGCTGCGCAAGCGGGGGTCGCTGCTGATCTGGGTGGACACGGACATGACCTGGCTTGCGCCGCGTGATGGGAGGCCTGGGAGGCCAGCGGTGTTTTCCGATGCGGCGATACAGTTCTGCCTGTCGATCAAGGTCCTGTTCAAGCTGCCGCTTCGCCAGATCGAGCCAGGTTCCGCCACTGGTTCGAGGAACCTTGGCGAGGCGGGATGGTGGCGAGCCTGCTGAAGCTGGCGGGGCTGGACTGGCCGGTGCCTGACTTTTTCACGCTGTGCCGCCGACAGAAGACCCTGGCCGTGCAGATCCCCTATCGCCGCGCCGACGGGCCGCTCAACCTGCTGGTCGACAGCACGGGCATCAAGTTCCTCGGCGACGGCGAATGGCAGGCGCGCAAGCACGGGGTGCAGGGGCGGCGCCAATGGCGCAAGGTGCATCTGGCGATGGACCCGGCCACGTCCGACATCCGCGCGGTGGAATTCACCCCTAGCCGTGACGGCGACAGCCCCGTTCTGCCCGACCTACTCGACCAGATCCCGGCGGACGAGAAGATCGGCACGGTCACCGCCGACGACGCCTATGACACGCGCCGCTGCCACACCGCTATCCTCGCGCGTGAGGCCACCCCGATCATTCCGATCCGCAAGAACGGGCGGCTGTGGAAGGAAGATTGCCCGGCGGCACGCGCCCGAAACGACACCCTGCGCGCCACCCGACATTACGGTCGGGCTTTCTGGAAACGTTGGACTGGATACCACGCCCGCAGCCGGATCGAGGCGAGGATGCGCTGCCTGAAATCCTTCGGCGAACGCATCATGGCGAGAGACCCGGATCGCCAGACCGCCGAAGTCCACATCCGCGTCGCACTCATGAACCGCTTCAACGCCCTCGGCAAAGCCGACATCGTCCGCCTAGCCTGAGTTGAGTGGGGGAAGGGGCAGTCACGCCTCAAGCGATAGTTGCGCAACAACGCCAATCCGACCGGATCATCTACCCCAAGCCCCACGAACCAGCAGGTTATACTGCATTTGTTCCATCAACTGCCGCTCCGACCGGACCGAGAACAGGATCTGGAGCAGGCTGGCCAGGATCAGCCATTCCGGTGCGATCGACGGGCGGCCGAAGTCGGAGTAGAGCGTTTCAAACTCGCTATAGAGGCTGGCCAGCGCCTCGTTCAGCACCTGCCGGAACTTGCGCAGCGGATGCCGTGCGGGGATGCGCGCCTCCAGATCGACATAGCTGAACAGCGACCCGCTCCCCTCGTCCATCCCGCGCATCATCACTCCCGTCGTCACCACCCCGAGGGTGAAACATGTTCCCAAAATCAAGTCGAAAAATGACTATTTCAGCGGCTTGCTCTCCTGATCGCAGTCAATCCTTTATTCCATGGCACTTAATCCGGCTCGACCGGACGTGGCATGGTGTAGATGCGCATGGCAGGAGGCAGAACTGAGACGACGGTTGAGCAAGCTCTCATGCGCGGGTTGGCTACCGCATGCCCGTGGTTTCGTCTTGGGGCTGCCTCGGTCCAGGGATCGGGCATCGACAGTGTCGGCCAATAACAGGGCACGAGGGTTCCCCACCGCGTTCCGCCCCCAACCCTGCGCATCGGCCTGATCGGGGCGAACCTTCTTTCTCAGAGGGCCTTAGCGACGGGTGCAGCGGTGGGCGTTGTCACCGCTCTGGCGATTGCCCAGACAAAGCCCAGCATTTCGCGCGCAATCGCCGTCGCGACGACGACCTTCGCCTTTCCCGCTGCAACCAGATGGCGGTATCGCTGGCACATCCTGAGTTGCCCCTTCCAGGCGATATCGCGCACCATCTGGGGCAGCGCCTCGAGCCGGGCCAGAAGCTTCACGCTGACCCGCGGCTGCATCCGATAACTCCAGGCTCCCTCGATCAGCGCGCGCCTGGCCAGGCCACTGCCCGCCTTTGTGATCCCGCCCCGGCGCACACTGGCCCCGCTGGAATGCTCCGACGGTGTCAGCACAAGATAGGCCATCAGCTGGCGCGGACTGTCGAAGCGGTGGAAGCCCCCGACCTCGGCCACTACCGTCACCGCGACTTTGAATCCGACCCCGCGCATTGCCTGAACCGCCGCGACCACCGGCGCGAGGCTCCACTGCGGCAGCAGACCCGCAATCTGTCCGGTCAGCCGCTCGATCCGCGCTTCGGCATCGGCGACGGCATCAATGTAGCCCTGGAGGACGATCTGCTGCGCCGGATGCGTGAAGCGCTCCGTCGTCAGCCAGCGGCGGCTGGCCACGGAACAACCTTTCTTGCCGGGAAAGATGCCGGTCGTGGCGCCGCAGAAAGCCCTGCAGATGCTGTCACGACCCGCTTCGACAAACTGGCGGTGCAAGCCAGAGCCGCATGGTCCGGCTTTATAGCAGAAATGCAAATGACGCCCATCAGCTCCCAGCTTCCGAAGGTGGTCCGGGCGGTGTGGAATTGTCCCCCAGTGCCGCACCTCGCTGCCATGTTCCTCCCTGTGCGACCGCGACGGATATCGTCGCATCGTAGACATCCGTCCCGATGAACATGCTATGCCGAATTCGGCCCCGCTCCCATTCCTGAGGCGCGGCACCAGTCAATCTCGCGCAATCCTCGAACGCGGAATGTCGCGGATGAGGCTGCTGACACAGTCAGATCACACAGCGATCATGGGGGTCTAGGCCCAGCCCTCGGGGCGGGCGTAGTAGGTATAGCCCGCGACCTCCTGGAACCCCATCCGCTCATAGAGTGCCAGCGCATTCACATTGGCGCGGGTGACGGCGAGGGCGAGGCGTTCGGCACCGCGGTCGGCCGCCCAGAAAGCCGCCTGACGCATCATCCGGCCCGCCACGCCACGGCGGCGCAGGGTCGGATCGGTCTCGATGGCGTGGACCATCGCCACCGGGCCGTGGACGGCGGCAAAGGCGGTGCCGGCCACCCGGTCCTCGACCCGGCCCATGATCGAAATATGCGGATCGCTGACACGTTCCATTACCGCCTGACGGGCGGGGCCGATGCCGCCCGCGCTCCAGATCTCGCGCTGGATCGCCAGAGGCGGCCAGATGGTGAAGGCCGACAGCATTGGGACGGGGCTGTCGGTCAGGACGGCGACGGGGATCTCCATGACCACGGTGGGCGATTCGCGCACGAAGGCCCGCGCCTTCAGCGCCGCGATCAGCAGGGCGTCGTCGTCGAAGACCAGAAACATCGGGCGCTGACCCCAGCGCTGATGAAGCCCGACGGCCTCGTGCAGATCGGCTTCGGTCCACGGCCCGGTGGCCATCGCGCAACTGACCCGGCCACCGCCGCCCAGCCCGCAGCCCACGCGGAAGCCGCCCGCATCGGCATATTCCGCCGCGGGCCATGTCGCCTGAAAGGCGGCGCGCAGCCCGGTGTCGTTCACAGCGACAGCCTTTGCTTCAGCTGATCCATCGCCTGTTCGACCCGCGCCGCATCCAGCCCGCGCACGACCAGATTTGTGCCCCAGCCGCGTTCGTCGTGATAAGGATAGGACCCCAGCGACAGGTCAGGAAATTCCGCCGCGATCACGCCCAGTTCGTCGGCCACGTCGCTTTCGCCGCGGCGGACCTCGATGGTGCGGGACTGCACCGGGCGGCCACCGCCCAGACGCGGGACCAGCCAGTCCACCATGCCGCGAAACACCTCGGGGACACCGGCCATGACATGGGTGTTGCCGATCGAGAAGCCGGGCGCGCCGGACACCGCATTGTCGATCAGCGCCGCCCCCACCGGGATCCGCGCCATGCGCAGCCGGTTGGGCGTCAGTTCCGTGCCCATCCGGTCGCAGCGGGCCTGCAGCAGGGCGCGGGCAGCGTCATGGATCTCGACCGTGGTGCCGTGGGCGGCGGCGACGGCATCGGCGGTGATATCATCATGGGTCGGCCCGATCCCGCCCGAGGTGAACAACAGGTCATAAGCCCCGCCCAGACTGCCGTCGAAGGCGCGGATCGCGGCCACGATCTGGTCGTGATCATCGGGAACGACGCGGATTTCGCGCAGGTCGAAGCCGGTGGCGTTCAGCACCTGCGCCAGATGATGGGCGTTGCCTTCGCGGGTGCGGCCCGAAAGGATCTCGTCCCCGATCACAAGGATGGCGGCTGTCGGATTGTCTGATTGCATGGCCCTGGCCCCTCGCGTCTGTTGCCCCGTTCTATGCCCGATCGCGGGGCTGGAACAAGTGGACAGTGAGGTCTATCTATGGGGCCAAGCGAAAGGATCAGCGATGGACGAAAGCCGCATTACCCGCGAAGGGATCCGCATTCACGCGCGCGAGGATTTCGCCGGCATGCACAAGGCCGGCCGGGTCGCGGCGCAAATCCTTGACGAGGTCGGCCCTCTGGTCGAGCCGGGCGTCAGCACCGGGGCGCTGGATGATTTCATCCGCAGGCGAGTCGGGGAATTGCAGGCCACCTCGGCCACCATCGGTTATCGCGGCTATCAGCATGCCAGCTGCATCAGCGTGAACCATGTTGTCTGTCACGGCATTCCCGGCGAGAAGCTGCTGCAGGATGGCGATATCCTGAATATCGACGTCACGGTGATCGTCGATGGCTGGTATGGCGATACCAGCCGGATGTATGTCGCGGGCAAGGCCCCGATCAAGGCGCAGCGGCTGATTCAGGTGACCCATGACGCACTGATGAAGGGGATCGAGGCGGTGCGCCCCGGCGCCACTTTCGGCGATATCGGCGCCGCGATCCAGACCTATGTCGAGGGCAAGCGCATGTCGGTGGTGCGCGATTTCTGCGGTCACGGGCTGGGCCGGACCTTTCACGCGCCGCCCAATGTGTTGCATTTCGGCCGTTCCGGCAAAGGTCCGGTGATCGAGGAAGGCATGTTCTTCACCATCGAGCCGATGGTCAATCTGGGGCGGCCCGACACCAAGGTGCTGGCCGATGACTGGACCGCCGTGACCCGCGACAAATCGCTGTCAGCGCAGTTCGAGCATTCCATCGGCGTGACGGCGGATGGCTGCGAGATCTTCACGCCATCGGATCTGTTCTTTCCCGGATGAGCCGAGGGGGCTTGCGTCCCGCGATGGCCGGGGGCACTTCGCCCCCGGCGCCCGGACAGTGCTCGAACCGGTGCGCACCGCCGGCAAGCCCCAGATGGATATTTGAGCACCAAAGATGGGCTGGCGTCAGGCGCGGCCTGCGGCGGCGGAGAGGAGTGAGGGGTCGATGCCCTGGGCGCGAAGCGCGAGCGGCCATTTTTCCTCGTGCGCGGCACCGAAGATCAGGTCTTCCGCGCCCTCGCCCGTCAGCCAGCCATTGTCCAGCATTTCCTGTTCCAGCTGGCCGGGGCCCCATCCGGCATAGCCGAGCGCCAGCACCGCCGATTCGGGCCCGTCGCCATGCGCCAGGTCTTCGAGAATGTCGCGGGTCGTGGTCATGGCCAGCGCGCGGCCGATCCGCAGCCTGCCTTCGGGATCGTCGCCATGTTCGGGCACGCTGTGCAGCACGAAGCCGCGGCCGGGTTCGACCGGGCCGCCGAAACGGACCTCTATCGGGCGGGCGGTGTCGTCGGCCTCGATCCCCAGCTGTTCCAGCAGATCGCCGAAATCGATCTCGGGCAGGGGGCGGTTCAGGACCAGACCCATCGCGCCATCGTCGGAATGGGCGCAGATCAGCACCACCGCGCGCGCGAAACGCGGGTCGGCCATGCCAGGCATGGCGATCAGGATCTTGCCTGTCAGGTTCTGGGGGCTGTCGTTCATCTGGCCTCCTTTCCCTTCAAGATCGTGGCTTGGCGCCGGAACTGCAAGGGTTGCGCGCATTTGTGACTTCTGTCGTTGAGATTGTGCCGCTATGACCGTGACATGACCCGGATTTGCCTGATCGCGTTTCTTTCCATCCTTCCCCTGCCCGTTCTGGCCGAGCCCCTGCCCCCCGGCTTGCAGGCGGCGCGGCTGTTGCCGGGCTGGATCGCCACCGATGGCAGCCGCATGGCGGCGCTGGAACTGGTGCTGGAGCCGGGCTGGAAGACCTATTGGCGCAGTCCCGGCGACAGCGGCCTGCCGCCCGAATTCGACTGGAGCGGATCAGTCAATCTGGTGGGGGTCGAGTTTCACTGGCCCCAGCCCGAGGCCATCGCCTCGGGCGATGATGTCAGCCTTGGGTTTCACGACCGGCTGGTTCTGCCCTTTACCGCCCGTCCCGCGCAGGCCGGCCAGCCGGTCGAGCTGGTGGCCGAGATCAGTCTGGGCCTGTGCGAGCGCATCTGCGTGCCTGCCCATCTGTCGCTGCGTGCCGATGGTCCTGACGCCCATCCCGACCCGGAAATCACCCAGGCGCTGGCGCGGGGACCGGTGCGTTCGCCATTGCGTCCCGCCTGCGAATTGCGTGAAATCGAGGATGGCATGCAGGTCAACCTTCACACGCCCCCGGCCCCGGTCACGCCAAGCCCGATTACCGCAGCCGCCATCGAGCTGGCGCAGGATCCGGGGATCTGGGTGTCCTCGGTCCAGATCGTGCAGATGACCGACGAGGTGGTGCTGACCGCCGATCTGGTCCCGCCCGATGGCAAGCCCTTCGAGGTGGACGCCGACAAGCTGCGCCTGACGCTGATCGGGCCGAAGGGCGCGGTCGAGATGATCGGTTGCAACAGGGCGAACTGAAGCGTCAGGTGGCGTCGCCCTCCAGCCGGGCGGCGATGGAAAGCAGATCGGCCCATGCCTCGCGCTTGGCGGCGGGGGTGCGCAGCAGATAGGCCGGATGGGTCATCGGCAGCGCCGGGCGGTCGAAGGCCTGCACCCATGTCCCGCGCAGCCGCAGGATACCGCGTCGCCCCAGCGCCGCCTGACAGGAGATATTGCCCATCAGCACGATCAGATCCGGCGCGGCCAGTTCCACATGGCGGCGGACGAAGGGCAGCGCCAAGGCGATTTCGGCCTGTTCAGGATCGCGGTTGCCCGGCGGACGCCATGTCAGGACATTGGTGATATAGAGCGCCTTTTCCGCATCCACCGCGTCACGGGCCAGACCGATGGCGGCGAACATCCGGTCCAGAAACTGCCCGGCGCGACCGACGAAGGGGCGGCCCTGACGGTCCTCTTCATCGCCCGGAGCCTCGCCCAGGATCATCACCCGCGCCTTCGGATTGCCGTCCGAGAAGCAGAAGTTCCGCGCGCCCTTCTTAAGCTCGATTCCGTCGAAACCCTGCTGCGCCGTGGCCAGTGCCTCCAGCGTATCGGCGGCGGCGGCAAGGGCTTCGGCTTCGGCCACGCGGGCGGCCAGATCGTCCTGCGGGGCCGGGCGGCGCGGCGGCGGCGCGGCGGGCGAAGGCGGCGGGGTCAGGGCACGCGCGCGGGGGGCCAGTTCGAACCGGTCCAGCGGGCTGTCCAATATGGGTTCATCCACGCCAAGTTCGGCCTGCCACGCCAGCAGGGCCAGCGCGGTCTCGGCGTCCAGATCGATTCCCTGATATGTCGGCTTGGCATCCATTACCGGCGCAAGCTAGGCCGGGCGAGCGCGATGGGCAAGTCAGTCGGTGACCAGCATATAGCCGGTGCCGCGCACGGTTTGCAGAAAGCGCGGCTCTTTCGGGTCGGGCTCCAGCTTGCGGCGCAGGCGGGTGATCTGCACGTCAATGGCGCGTTCGGAATTCTCGCCTTCCTCGGCCGAGGGGCCGCGGCCCATATCCTCGATCAGTTCGGCGCGGCTGACCGATTGGCCGCGGCTGGCGGCCAGACGCCGCAACAGCGCCTGTTCGGTGCCGGTCAGCCGGATATGGGTGTCGTTCTGCCACAACTCACCCTTTTCCGTGTCATAGCGCAGCGCGCCAAGGGTCAGGAATTTCGGCTGCGAATGATCGGCGGCGGGAATCCGGCGCAGGATCGCGGCGATTCGCAGCAACAGCTCCCGCGGCTCGAACGGTTTGGACAGGTAATCATCGGCGCCGCCTTCCAGCCCGGCGATACGGTCCTCGATCTCTCCCTTCGCGGTCAGCAGCAGGATCGGCGTGTCCAGCACCTTGCGCAGGTCGCGGGTCAGCGAAATGCCATCCTCGCCCGGCATCATCACGTCCAGCACGATCAGATCGAATTCCAGACCCTTGAGCAATCGCCGCGCCTGTGCCGCATCGCTGGCGGTGGT
Organism: Paracoccus alcaliphilus; assembly: GCF_028553725.1. Taxonomy (NCBI): domain Bacteria; kingdom Pseudomonadati; phylum Pseudomonadota; class Alphaproteobacteria; order Rhodobacterales; family Paracoccaceae; genus Paracoccus; species Paracoccus alcaliphilus. The sequence continues at coordinate 1,143,276 of NZ_CP067124.1, read as the reverse complement.
CACCATATAGCCGTTGCGCCGCAGGAAACGCCCCAGCAGTGAACGGATCCGTTCATCGTCATCGACGATCAGAAGATGGGCGTCGGGGCTGGTCATGCCTAAGGCTCCGTCTGTTCGGGCAAGGTCTGGTCGGGCAATCCGGTTCGGGGCGGCCTATTCGGGCTGGTCCTTCATCGACTGATACTGTGAACGCATCTCGGGGTCCATCATCGCCTCCAGCACCATGCGAAAGCCCGCGACCGCCTGCGGCCCGGCCTTGCGATAGGCGGCACGCATCCGCGCCCGCTGCGCCTCGGACAGGCGGCGTTCCAGCGCCACGCCCTTGGGCGTCAGATGCAGCAGCCGTTCGCGCCGGTCACGCCTGCCGACGCGGCTTTCGACCAGCCCGTCATCGATCAGCGTCCGCAGCACCCGGTTCAGCGATTGCTTGGTGACGCCCAGAACCATCAGCAGCGACGTCACCGTCAGCCCCTGATCGCGATTGATGAAATGCAGCGCCCGGTGATGCGCCCGGCCATAATCCAGATCGGTCAGGATCATGTCGGGATCGGCGGTGAAGGCACGATAGGCAAAATACATGGCCTCGATGCCCCGTCGCAGCTGGTCATCGGTCAGAAACAGCAGGTCTTCGCTGCCCAGAGGCGTAATTCGCACATTCTCCTGCATCGGTCACTCCTGTCACCAATTTGCTACCTGATAGGGCAGACTTGTTGACTTTCCAAGATTCGATTGCTAGCCGTCAAGCATCTTACGCAAGAAAAGTCTGATTCCGGACCGGTCCGCGCAAGAATCGACAAATTGGACTGATGGAGAAAAAAATGACTGCGGCATATGACGATCGCGACGGCAAGATCTGGATGGATGGCGAACTGATCGACTGGCGCGACGCGAAGGTGCATATTCTGACCCATGCGCTGCACTATGCCAGTTCGGTATTCGAGGGCGAACGCTGCTATGACGGCAAGATCTTCAAGGGGCATGAACATTCGCTGCGGCTGATCGAATCGGCCCGGCTGCTGGACATGCAGTCCCCCTATACCGCCGAACAGATCGACCAGGCGAAGAAAGAGGTGCTGGAGGCCAACGGCTTTACCAATGCCTATGTGCGCGCGGTGATGTGGCGCGGATCGGGGCTGGATATGGGCGTCTCGGCGGCGCGCAACCCGGTGCGCATGGCGATCTCGGCATGGGAATGGGGCAGTTATTACGGCGATGCGAAATGGCAGGGCGCGAAGCTGGACGTGGCGAAATGGAAGCGTCCCAGCCCGGAAACCATCCCCACCGCTGCCAAGGCCGCCGGTCTTTACATGATCTGCACCATGTCCAAGCACGCGGCCGAGGCCAAGGGCTGTTCGGACGCGCTGTTCATGGACTGGCGCGGCTATGTGGCCGAGGCGACGGGCGCCAACATCTTTTTCGTCAAGGATGGCGAGGTGCATACGCCGCTGGCCGACGCGATCCTGAACGGCATCACCCGCCAGACCATCATCCAGATGCTGAAGGACAAGGGCACGCCCGTTCACGAACGTCACATCAAGCCCGAAGAGCTGGAAGGGTTCCAGGAGTGTTTCCTGACCGGCACCGCCGCCGAAGTGACCCCGGTCGGAGAGATCGGCGACTGGCGTTTCCAGGTGGGCCGCACCACCCGCGACATCGCCGAAGCCTATGAGAAACTGGTCCGGGCCTGAGCGCCGGATCGGACCAGACCGAATGGGCCGCCCCGACAGGGCGGCCCTTTTCCGTTGTGGCAGCGGGTTTTCAGGTCAGGTGGTGCGCCCGCGCGCGATGCGAAGGAATTCGGCAGTCTTGCGGTTTTCCTCGCCCCGCGTCTGCGGGCGGCTGCGCAGCGTCGCAATGGCCGGATGCATGCCGGCTTCGCGTTCCTGCCGCGTATATTCACGCAGCCGGGTGCCACCATCGCCTTGTTGTGCCTGATCGCTGATCTGTTCGTCCATAATGGCCCTCCCCATGATCATGCGGGGCCACTATAGGGCCGAATCGATTCTTTTCAAACCGTCAGGCGGCCTTGATCCCCTGTGCCGCCGCCAGAACCGCATGAAGCGCGGTGGGGTCCTCGTTCGCGCGCAGCTTGCTGCGCAGATCGGCGTCCCGCAAGGTACGAGAAACCAGTGCCAAAGCCTTCAGATGATCGACGCCGCCGGTTTCCGGGGCCAGCAGGCCAAAAACCAGGTCGACCGGCTGGCGGTCAACGGCATCGAAATCCAGCGGCTTTTCCAGCCGGATGAACAGGCCGACGACCTTGTCCAGCCCGTGCAGCCGCGCATGTGGCAGGGCCACGCCATGCCCGACGCCCGTGGGGCCCAGGCTTTCGCGTTCCTGAAGCGCGTCCAGAACCTCGGGCGCGTTCAGCCCGTATTCGCTTTGCGCCAGTTCTGCCAGTTCCTGAAACAGCCGTTTCTTCGAAGTAACCTGACCAAAGGAACGGACGGCACCTGGCCTGATGATATCGCTGAGTTGCATCCAGTCGTACTTTCCTGCGCCTGCCGCCCCTGCACGATGCAAGGGCGGTCGGTTCAATCAGCGTCTTGCGGGGCTATCCATTGCCACGCGGATCGATCCACCCGACATTGCCGTCCTCCCGGCGGTGGACGACGTTGACGCCGCCATGTTTCTCGTTGCGGAACACCAGCAGCGGCGTTCCGGCAAGCTCCATCTGCATGACCGCGTCACCGACCGACAGGGTCGGCACACGCGCTTCCATTTCCGCGATGATGATTGGTTGCAGACCTGCGTCATGCGATTCCCATTCATCCTCATCAGCGGCCAGCACATACATGCCCGCCGCACCGAATTCAACAGGCCCCGAGCGATCCTTGTGGTGGTCCTTCAGGCGGCGCTTGTAACGGCGCAGCTGCTTGTCCATCTTCTCGCGGCAGGCCTCGAACGCGGCATAGACCTCGGTCGCGGCGGCGCGGGCCTGAACCGTCAGCCCGGTGGACAGATGTACGACGGCGTCGCACAGATACTGATGCGCATCACGGGAAAAGGTGACCGTGGCGTCGGTCGGGCGCTGCGAGTACTTGATGATCGTCTCGCCCAGTTCGGTCTCGACATGCGTGGTAAGCGCGTCGCCGACATCGATGTGTTTTCCGCTGATGGTATAGCGCATCGTTTTTCCTTTCCGGTTGCCCGTTCTTCCCGTATGCGCCGACCCGTTCAGTCCCAGGCCGGCAGCGGCGGAAAAACGGGGTTGAGCGGGCAAGGCAGATCCCCACCCGCATACATCCAATTTGGTGACAGCAAATCGGTTCTGTCAACGGTCCGCTGTGTCAGAAATGTAAAATGCCCGCTAACGTCCGGGTTTCAGCCCATCGAGAAGCTTTCGCCCAGATAAACCTGCCTGACGCGCGGATCCTCGACGATCTGCGCGGTGGTGCCCGACATCAGCACATGGCCATCATGCAGGATATAGGCCCGATCGACGATTCCCAGTGTCTCGCGCACATTGTGATCGGTGATCAGCACCCCGATTCCGCGCGATTTCAGATCATGGACCAGCTCGCGGATCTCGCCCACGGCTATCGGATCGACGCCCGCAAAGGGTTCGTCCAGCAGCAGATAGCCGGGATTCGAGGCCAGACAGCGCGCGATCTCGACCCGGCGACGCTCGCCCCCCGACAACGCCAGCGCCGGGGCGCCGCGCAGATGGGTGATCGAGAAATCGCCCAGCAACTCCTCCAGCCGGTCGCGGCGGTGATGCGGATCGGTCTGCGCCACCTCCAGCACGGCCATGATGTTCTGCTCGACCGTCAACCCACGAAAGATCGACATTTCCTGCGGCAGATAGCCGATTCCCATCCGCGCCCGGCGAAACATCGGCAGCCGGGTCGCATCCTGCCCGTCGATCATCACCTGCCCGGCATCAAGCGGCACCAGCCCGGCGATGCAGTAAAAACAGGTGGTCTTGCCCGAACCGTTCGGCCCCAGCAGCGCGACGACCTCGCCCCGCATCAGATCGACCGAGACGTCCCGAATCACCGGCCGGTTGCGATAGGACTTGCGCAACCCGCGCACCGCCAGCCCGGTCGGCCCCGCCCGTTCCCCCATGCGAGACGATTCGTCCATCAGTTCCCCTCGGGTTGCAGGACCGAACGGACGCGGCCATCGACCTGCGCCGTGCCCGCGCCGATATCGACCCGGACCCGGTCGCCGGTCAGCACGTTGCGGCCCTGTGTCAGCACCACATCGCCGGTCAGCACGACCACCCCGGTTTCGACATCGTAATCGGCGGCCCCGGCCTCGGCGGCATCATCGCCGCTGACCAGCGTGACCGAACCTTCGGCCTGCAACGCCTTGATCCGGTCCTGCCCGCCCTCGCCATAGATGACCGTCACACGCTCGGCCGCCAGCCGCATGGCGCCCTGCCCGATCACCACATTGCCGGTAAAGACGGCGCTGCCATCGGCCTGATTGACCGCCAGATTGTCGGCCGAAACCTCGACCGGGGCAGAACGGTCCTGCTGCATGCCACCGAAGGCGACGCTCTGCGCGGCGGCGGGACCGGCCGACAGAAGCAGGGCAATCATCACGGCGCGCAGCATGACCGGATCCTTCCTTGGTGTTGGGGCCTTGGCGTTGTTGTTTCGGGTTGTGGTGGTCTCGGGGTATCGGCGTTTCAGGGACGGTATATCAGACGAACGCCGCCAGTGAAGTTCAAGATCGACCCGGCGGCGGCTTCCCCCCCGGTCGCGCCGTCCTGACCGTCGGCTATCGGCGCCAGCTCCATCGCCCCGGCGCTCAATTCTCCGAAGGGGGCGGTGGCGGTCACCCCCTCATCTGCCACGATCCGCGAACGGTCGGTGGCCGCGTCGATCCGCGGCGCATCGACCACCCAGCCCGACGAGGTCGCCATATGCACCCCCCCGCTCAGCGAGATCACCCCCTCGGCCATGCCGAATTGCGGCGCGGTCAGATCGGCAACCAGCCCGTCACGCGCCCGCCAGTTCAGCGCCAGCCGGCTGGCAGAGCCGCCCGCCCCCGAAGGCGCCGCCTCAGCGGCATGCAGGGTCAGTTCGGCCCCGTCCTCGGTGACGGCCACATATTCGGGGGCGATCATCCGCGGTTCGCGGGCCATCTCTTCGGCATCGACATCGGCATAGGGGATCTGCGGCTCGGTCCCCGACTGACGCGAGAACAGGAACATCGTGGACAGGATCACCAGCGCCAGCAGCGGCAGCAACACCCGCAACCCGCGAACGATACGGGTGCGCCGCGACATCTCAGACCAGCCCTGCGCGCAGACAGTCATGGATATGCAGGATGCCGCAGGGGCGCCCGCCCTCGGATACGAACAGACAGGTGATCTTGCGCGACTGCATCTCGGCCAGCGCCGCCTCGGCCAGCGCGTCGGGCGCGATGATGCGCGGATTGCGGGTCATCACCTCGGCGGCGCTGCGGTCCAGCAGACCCTGCATGTGACGACGCAGGTCGCCGTCGGTGATGATACCCGCCAGCCTGCCATCGGCATCGGTCACGCCGGTCACGCCATAGCCCTTCTGGCTGATCACCAGCAGCGCCTCGGACATCGGCGCATCGTCCCGCACCAGCGGCATGTCGCGATGCATCAGATCGCCGACCTTCGACAGCAGCGCACCCAGCTTGCCACCGGGATGGAAGGTGCGGAAATGCTCGGCGGTGAACTTGCGGTGCTCCATCAGCGCGATGGCGATCGCGTCCCCCAAAGCCAGCGTCATCGTGGTCGAGGTCGTCGGCACGATGCCATTGCCGCAGGCCTCCTCGGCCGCCGGCAGCACCAGCGCCACATCGGCCTGCCGCAGCAACGTCGATCCGGCGCGCGACGCAACCCCGATCAGCGGAATCCGGAACCGCCGCGTATGCGCGATCAGATCGGCCAGTTCCGGCGTCTCGCCGCTGTTGGACAGCACCAGCGCCAGATCGGCCTCGGTGACCATCCCCAGATCGCCATGGCTCGCCTCGGCAGGATGCACGAACTGCGCCGGTGTCCCGGTCGAGGCCAGCGTCGCCGCGATCTTCCTAGCGACATGGCCCGATTTGCCCATTCCCGACACGATCACCCGACCTTTGACCGCCAGAATCCGGTCCACGGCCTCGGTGAATTCCGGCCCCAGACCATCCGCCAGCAACCCCAGCGCATCCGCCTCGGTCAGAATCACCCGCCGCGCCGTCTCGATATAGTCCTGCGTCAAACCACCCGGCCCCATCTTTGGTGCGAAAATATCCTCGGGGGGTCCGGGGGGCGAAGCGCCCCCGGCCCTGCCGCCCAATCTAGTGGTGGAAGATGTCCTTTTCATCCCCCCAGCCCAGCAGGTCCAGATGCGCCCGCGCCGGCAGAAAGTCGAAACAGGCCTGCGCCAGCCCCATGCGGTTCTCGCGCCGCAGCCGCTCTTCCAGCACATCCTTCAGCTTGTGCAGATACAGCACGTCGGATGCCGCATATTCCAGTTGCGCATCCGACAGATCCGCCGCGCCCCAGTCGCTGGTCTGCTGCTGCTTGCTGATATCGACACCGACCAACTCGCTCAGCAGATATTTAAGCCCATGCCGGTCGGTATAGGTCCTGACCAGCTTCGAGGCGATCTTGGTGCACCAAACGGGCGAGGTCACGACGCCGAAGGCATTTTCCAGCGCCGCCACGTCGAAGCGCCCGAAATGGAACAGCTTCAGCACCTTGGCATCGGTCAGCATCCGGCACAGGTTCGGCGCCTCGGTCTGACCGCGCTCGATCTGGACCAGATGCGCATCGCCATCGCCCGATGACATCTGTACCAGACACAGCCGGTCGCGGCGCGGATCCAGTCCCATGGTTTCGGTATCGATGGCCACGACCGGCCCCAGCTTCAGATCCTCGGGCAGATCGTTCTGATAAAGATGGATGCTCATCGCCTGCGCCCCCTCGTCCGGTTTTCGCTTCGCGCTCCTTCGACCAGAAAGCGGCGCCGCATTCCAGCACAAAAACGTCGCAAACCCGGCTGCGGCGGATTATCGGGATCCAGAACCTCAACGCCCCGCAAGTCTGTTTAGCAGAACATCAAGAATGCAGATCAGTCGTCATCGCTGAACAAACGGATCAGACTGGTCCTGTTGATCTGTTGACGATACATCAACAACCTGGCCGCGTTCCGCCGCCGCCTGTTCCAGCGCGTCCAGATAAGTGGCCGACCACCAGCCGACATCATGTTCGACCACATCGCGCAGCAGCGCGGCATGGCGGCGGCGGCGTTCGTTGGCGCCCATCCGCATGGCGATTGCCATCGCCTCGGCCAGTTCCCACGGGTCATGGGGGTTGATCACCAGCGCCTCTTGCATGGTATCGGCGGCGCCGGCAAAGCGCGACAGGATCAGCACGCCCGGATTGGTGACGTTCTGCGCCGCGACATATTCCTTGGCCACAAGGTTCATCCCGTCGGCCAGCGGCGTCACCAGCCCGATATGCGCCTGCCGATACAGCCCCGCCAGAATCCGCCGCGGCAGGGAACGGTGGATGAAGCGGATCGGCGTCCAGTTGATCGTCGCATATTCGCCATTGATGCGCCCGGCCAGATGCTCGGTTTCCTCGCGGATGTCGCGATAGGCCGCCACCGCCTCGCGCGTGGGGGGCGCGATCTGCAGGAACGCGATGCGCTCGATCATGTCGGGGTGGTTTTCCAGCAGGATCTGGAAGGCACGGAACCGCTGCGGGATGCCCTTGGAATAGTCCAGACGGTCAACGCCGATCATCATCTGCGCGCCGGTCAGGGTCCGCATTCGGTCCTCGTCCGGGGCATCGCGGGCTTCTTGCATGAAGGCGGCCGTGTCGATGCCGACGGGAAAGACGCCCAGCCGCACCAGCCGCCCGCCCAGCCGCATGCGGTCATGGCCCAATGGCTCGACATCCATCAGCTGCCGGGCGCTTTCGGACAGGTTCGACAGGTCGCGCTGCGCCTGAAAGCCCAGCAGATCGTAATGCGACAGCCATTCAAACAGCTCGGCCGGGTTGGGCAGGGCGGCGCAGTCGGCGGGACCGGGAAAGGGGATATGCAGGAAATGCCCGATGGTGCCGGTCACGCCGCGCTTGCGCAATTCGGCGGCCAGCGGGAACAGTTGGTAATCCTGCACCCAGATGCGGTCGTCGGGACGCAGATGCGGCAGCATCAGATCGGCGATGCGGGCATTCACCCGGCGATAGCCTTCCAGATATTCCGGCAGGATATGGGACAGATCGGCGCGGCCATGACACATCGGCCACAGCACCGAATTGGAAAACCCCAGATAATAGCTGTCGAAATCCGCCTGCGTCAGATCGAACGAGGCGCGCCCGAACGACGCCCCGTCGTGAAAGACCAGATGATCCGAAGCCACCTGCGCGGCTTCGCCCGAAAAGCCGATCCACAGCCCGCCCGAGGTCTTCAGCGCATCCTCCAGCGCCACGACCAGCCCGCCCGAGGGGTTTTCACCCAGGGGCAGCCGGTTCGAGACGACGACCAGACGTCCACCGCTCATGCCGCATCCTCCAGCCAGCGCAGCATGGCGTTCGGGTCGGCCAGACGGTGGCGGGCCACGCTGTCGCCGGGCCCGACCTTGATGCCGATGCCACCGCGATCCTGCGCCTCGGCGATGGCGGCCTCGTCCGTCAGGTCGTCCCCGGCATAGATCGCAAGCCGCCCGGCAAAGGGCGGATGCTGCATCAGCAGCGCCAGCGCCCGGTCCTTGCCCGCCGAGGCCGGACGCAGCTCGACCGCCATCTTGGCCGGTTGCAGCACCAGCGAGGGATAGTCCCCGGCCAACGCCTGCATGGTCTGGGTGACCCAGCATCCCAGTTCGGGGGCGGCGCGGTAATGCAACGCCACGCCATGCGGCTTGGCTTCGACCAGCAGGCCGGGATGCTCTGCCGCCAGCGCCGCGACCCGCCGTTGCAGGGCGCCGACATCCACCCCCTCATCGTCAATCGGGCGGATGGGCTGGCCCGGCAGCGAGAGTTCGGCCCCGTGGCTGCCGGCGACAATGCCGGGAAAATCGGGCAGAAAGCCCCGCAATTCACTGGCCGAACGCCCCGAGATCAGCGCCACCGCCCCATCCAGCCGCCGATACAGCCGCGCCAGCGCCCCCGGCAGCGCGGGGGGCACGGAAATCGCATCGGGGGTTGGGGCGATCTCTACCAGGCAGCCATCGAAATCCAGAAACAGGGCAGCATCGGCAGGGATCTTGGGGGGCAGCATCGCGCAGCAACTCCTTTTACATCCGCGCCGCGCAGGCATTCCCGGCCGCCGAAAGACAACCCGCCGGGGCCGATGCGGTTCAACGCCGCACGGAAAGATTTTTGCAACGCAGCAAAGATGGGACGGACCGGATCAGAACTCAACCCCCGGCTGGGCCTTGACGCCTGATCGGAAGGGATGTTTCAGCAATGCCATCTCGGTCACCAGATCCGCCGCCTCGATCAGCAGATCGGGGGCGTTGCGGCCGGTCAGCACCACATGGGTCAGCGGCGGCTTCTCGGCCAGCAGGAAATCCACCACCTCATCCGCCTGCAAATAGCCATAGCGCAGCGCAATGTTGATTTCGTCCAGCAGCACCATGCGAATCGACGGGTCGCGGATCAGGTCCTTCGCCTTCTGCCAGCCTGCCTGAGCGGCGGCGATGTCGCGGGATTTGTCCTGCGTTTCCCATGTAAACCCCTCGCCCATCGCGTGAAACTGGCACAAATCGGCGAAATGCGCGGTCAGCAGACGGCGTTCGCCGGTGTCCCACGCGCCCTTGATGAACTGCACCACCGCGCAGGGCATGTCATGGGCGATGCAGCGCAGGATCATCCCAAAACCGCTGCTGGATTTGCCCTTTCCCGGCCCGGTATGGACGATGATCAGGCCCTTTTCGCCGGTCTTGCCCTGCATCATCCTGTCGCGGGCGGCCTTGATCTTTGCCATCTTCGCGGCGTGGCGGGCCTGTTCCTCGGCGGTGATGGGGGGGGTGATGTCGTGGCTGTCGGTCATGCTTTGTGCTCCTCCGGCTTGACAAGACAGGGGCGCACGCCTCAGTTGGGGGCGCGCTGGTTCCTGTCCTATGACAGGCCAAGAGGGAATGCGACAGGCATCACGCCTGAAAGCAGCCGCCCCCGCGACCGTGACCGGAAAGGTCGCCCAAGCCACTGGCAAATGCCGGGAAGGCGGGCCGACCGTTGGGGAAACCCTGAATCCGCAAGCCGGGAGACCTGCCAGCGCACGATTTTCACGGGCGGACGGGGTGATCCGCGACCGGTTGGCAGGGGTGTGTCCCTGCCCCTCGGCCCATGCCCCGCGCCACCAGTTCACGGAGGGCCGCATGGCGCGCGCCGTATTGCATGTCTGCACGACCTGCCGGGGCATCGACCCCGAGGCCGCAGCCGACCCCCGTCCCGGCGCCGAACTGCACGCCGCCCTGACCGCATCCGCCCCGGCGGGGGTCGAGATCCGCGCCGTCGAATGTCTGTCGGCCTGTTCGCAGGGCTGCTCGGTCGCGCTGTCGGGCCCTGGCAAGTGGACCTATGTCTATGGTCGCCTGACGCCCTCGGACGCGCCAGAGATCCTGACGGGCGCCGCCGCCTATGCCGCCGCCGCTGACGGGCTGGTGCCGTGGCGCGAACGCCCCGTCATCTTCCGCAAGCAAAGCCTTGCCCGGATTCCGCCGCTTGTCCCCCTGCCCGATCCCCAAGAAAGTGAGTGATCCATGTCCGATCTGACCAAAACCCCCGTCACCGTCATCACCGGCTTTCTCGGTTCCGGCAAGACGACGCTGATCCGGCATCTGATGGCCAACCCGCAGGGGCGGCGGCTGGCCGTGCTGGTCAATGAATTCGGCACCGTGGGCGTCGATGGCGATATCCTGAAATCCTGCGCGGATGAGAACTGCCCGGCGGAAAACATCATGGAACTGTCGAATGGCTGCATCTGCTGCACCGTCGCCGATGACTTCATCCCGACGCTGGAGCGGCTGATGGCGATGCCCCAAAAGCCCGACCATATCCTGATCGAGACCTCGGGGCTGGCCCTGCCCAAGCCCTTGCTGAAGGCCTTTGACTGGCCCGCGATCCGGTCGCGCATCACCGTCGATGGCGTGATCGCGCTGGCCGATGCCGAGGCCGTGGCGGCGGGCCGCTTTGCCCCCGACGAATCCGCGGTGCAGGCCCAGCGAGAGGCCGATGACAGCCTGGACCACGAAACCCCGCTGTCCGAGGTGTTCGAGGATCAGATCGCCTGCGCCGATGTCGTGCTGCTGACCAAGGCCGATCTGGCCGGGCCGGATGGCGTGGCCGCCGCCCGCGCCGTGATCGAGGCTGAATCGCCGCGCAAGCTGCCGATCCTGACCGTGACCGAAGGCGCGATCGACCCGAAGGTGATCCTTGGCCTTGGCGCGGCGGCCGAGGATGATCTGGAGGCACGCCCCAGCCATCACGACGGCGCCGACGACCATGAGCACGAGGATTTCGATACCGTGGTGATCGAGCTGCCCGAAATCGACGATCCCGCGCAACTGGTCGCCGGGATCGAGCGGCTGGCGGTCGAGCAGAACATCCTGCGGGTCAAGGGCCATGTCGCCGTTTCGGGCAAACCGATGCGTCTGCTGGTGCAGGCGGTGGGTGCGCGGGTGCGGCATCAATATGACCGTCCCTGGGGCGATCAGCCCCGCGCCTCGCGTCTGGTGGTCATTGCCGAACATGACGATGTGAACGAAGCCGCGATCCGCCGCCTGTTGCTGGAGGCCGTGCCCGCCTGATGCATGTCGTCTTTCGCGAAAGCCACGGTCTGGAAGAGACCGACACCCCCTATGATCCCAGCCAGACGCCGGGTGATCTGGTGGTGCTGTCGTTTTCCGACAGCGATCTGGGGGCCTTCGCGGCAGGCTGGCACCGGGCGCGGCGGGGTGCGGCGGGCGGATTGCCGTCGTTGCGGCTGTGCAATCTGGTGGCTTTGCGCCATCCGGTGTCGGTCGATACCTATGTCGAGCAGACACTTGCCGGTGCAAAGGGCATCCTGATCCGCCTGATCGGGGGCGAGGCCTATTGGCCCTATGGCCTCGCCTCGGTGCAGGATCTGGCGCGGCGTCGCGGGATCGCGCTGGCGGTGCTGCCCGCCGACGGGCGCGACGATCCGCGTCTGGATGCGGTCTCGACCGTGCCCGCCTCGACGCTGCGGATGCTGAAGCGGCTTTGCGATACCGGGGGGGCGGTGGCGGCGCAGGCCGCGCTGGCGCAGATGGCGATTGCGGCGGGACTGTTCGCCAGGCCGGTGCCGGGGCAGAAATCCCTGCCCCGGATGGGATTTTATGACCCGCAGGCCGGAGTGATCCCGGCGCCGCCGGATGGGCCGCTGGTGCTGGTCAGTTTCTATCGCAGCTATCTGACCGCCGCCGATACCGCGCCGGTCGATGCGCTGATCCACGGTCTGCGCGACGCGGGGTTTGCCGCTTGCGGGGTCTTTGCGCCCTCGCTGAAGGCGCCCGGCTTTGCGGATTGGCTGACGGGGGCCAAGATCGCGCCGCAGGCCATCGTCAACGCCACCGGCTTTTCCGTCCGCTCCGATGGCGCTGCGACGCCCTTCGACACCTTCGGTTGCCCGGTGTTTCAGGTCGCCCTGTCCACCAATCGCCGCCGCGAATGGGCCGGGGCGGAACGCGGCCTGTCCCCCGCCGATCTGGCCATGCATGTCGTGTTGCCCGAGGTCGATGGCCGCATCTTTGCCGGTGTCATCAGCTTCAAGGCGCCCGAACCGCGTGACCCGGATCTGCAATACAGCCGCTTTGCCCATCGCCCCGATCCCGACCGCATCGCCGCGACCGTCGCCCGCGTCGGCGCTTGGCTGCGGCTGGGCCGGACCCCACCGCAGGATCGGCAGGTGGCGCTGATCCTGTCCACCTATCCGGGCCGGGACTGGCAGATGGCCCATGCGGTCGGCCTCGACGCGCTGGCCTCGGCCGATGCGGTGGCGGGGATGCTGGCCGATCAGGGCCATGACATCGCCCCCGGCGCCGCCAGCGATCTGCGAACCGCGCGCATCCGCTGGCCGCTGGCCGAATATCTGGCGGCGCTGGACCACCTGCCGCAAACTCTGAAGGGCGATCTGACGGCGGCATGGGGTGTCCCTGACAGCGACCCGGATTGCGATGGAAAATCCTTCCAATTCGCTGCCATCCGCCGTGGCAAGCTGCTGCTGGCCCTGCAACCCGAACGCAGCCAGCGCGCCAGCCGTGACGACGATTATCACGACCTGACCCGCGTGCCGCGCCACGCCTATGTCGCGTTTTATCTGTGGCTGCACCGGCAGGGACTGCATACGCTGATCCATATGGGCGCGCATGGCACGCTGGAATGGCTGCCGGGCAAGGCGGTGGCGCTGTCGGGTGATTGCTGGCCCGAGGCGCTGACCGGCCCGCTGCCGGTGATCTATCCCTTCATCGTCAACGACCCGGGCGAGGCCGCGCAGGCCAAGCGCCGCCTTGGCGCCGTCACTCTGGGGCATATGCCGCCCCCGATGATCGCGTCGCGGCTGCCCGAGGCGATGTCGGGGCTGGAACGCCTGCTGGACGAATATTCGACCGCCGACGGACTGGACCCGGCCCGGCGCGACCGGCTGATCGCATCCATCCGCGACGAGGCCCGCGCGGCAGGGGTCGAGGATGATCTGGGCATCCCCCCCGACGCCAGCGCCGCCGAGGCGATCACCCGCATCGACCGCTTCGTCTGCGACATCAAGGAAAGCCAGTTCGGCGAGGGGCTGCATGTCTTCGGCACCGGTCCCAGCGGCGCGGATGAGCGCGCGGGCCTGCTGACCGCGCTGGCGGGGCGGCATGTCGCGCCGGGCCCCTCGGGCTCGCCCGCGCGGGGGCGGGCGGATGTGCTGCCGACCGGGCGCAACCTCTATTCCGTCGATCCGCGCGCGGTGCCAACGCCTGCCGCCCATGCGCAGGGCGTCAAACTGGCCGAGGAATTGCTGCGCCGTCACTTGCAGGATCACGGCGACTGGCCGCGCGGGCTGGTCGTCGATCTGTGGGGCAGCGCGACCATGCGCACGGCGGGCGAGGAATTCGCCATGGCGCTGCATCTGGCGGGGCTGAAACCCGTCTGGGATGCCGGATCGGGCCGGGTCTCGGGCGTGGAAATCGTGCCGCTGGCCTTGCTGGGGCGCCCGCGCATCGATGTGACGCTGCGGGTATCGGGCCTGTTTCGCGATGTGTTCCCCGTCTTGGCGCAACTGTTCGAGACCGGGGCCGAGGCACTGGCCGGGCGCGAGGAATCGCCCGGTGACAACCCCTATCTGGCCCGCAGCCCGCGCGTCTTCGGCCCGCAGCCGGGCCAATACGGGCTGGGCATGGGCATCGCGCCCGAGACGTTCACCGATCAGGCGCGCAAGGCGGCGGGCGAGGCATGGCTGGCGGCCTCCAGCTGGGCCATCGGCCGCGACGGCTTGCCCCGCGACGACCGCCCCGCGCTGGAGGCCCGGCTGGCGCGCGCCGACAGCTTCGTCCATGCGCAGGATCTGCCGGAAAGCGATCTGCTGCTGGCCAATGACTATGCCGCGCACGAGGCCGGTTTCGCCGCCGCCATGGCCCGGATCGGGGCCGCGGCCCCCGCGCTCTATCATCTGGACGCGACGCAGCCCGACCGCCCGCGCGCCCGCACCCTGACCGAGGAAATCGCCCGCACCGTCCGCGCCCGCGCCACCGATGCGCGTTGGGCCGATGCGATGTGCACCCATGGCTTCCGGGGCGCGGCAGAGATCGCGGCGACGCTGGATCACCTTGCCGCCTTCGCCCATCTGGCGGGTGCGGTGCCGCCGCATCTGTTCGACCTCTATCACGACGCGACATTGGGCCGGGCGGAAGTCGTCGCCTTCATGGAGCGCGAAAACCCCGCCGCGCTGGCCGCCATGCGCGACCTGTTCCGGCGCCTGCGCGATGCCGGGCTGTGGGTGACGCGCCGCAACTCGATCGCGGCCACGCTGGAGGCGGGGGAATGAGCGCGGTGAATACCCCCCGGATCAAGGGCTGGTGTCCCGGTGCGCTGCGTCCGATGGAATCCGGCGATGGCTGGGTGGTGCGGCTGCGCGCGCATGGCGGGCGGCTGACGCAGCATCAGGCGGCAGGTATCGCGGCGGCGGCGCAGGCGCATGGCAACGGGCTGATCGACCTGACCGGGCGGGCCAATCTGCAACTGCGCGGAGTGACGCCCGACAGCCACGGACCGCTGATTGCCGATCTGCGCGCGCTGGGGCTGATCGATGCCGATATCGCCGCCGAGACGCGGCGCAATATCATCGTCACCCCCTTTGCCCGTGCCAAGACCGATACGCTGGCGGCGGCGCTGGCGACCGCATTGGCGTCCAGCAACCTGATCCTGCCCGCCAAATTCGGCTTTGCCGTCGATACCGGCGCGCAGCGGCTGCTGGCCGATACGCCCGCCGATATCCGGGTCGAGCGTGACACGCAGGGCGGCCTGATCCTGCGTGCCGATGGCATGGCGACGGGTGCGCAGGTGACGGCCCGGAACGCACCGCAGGCCGCCGTCGCGCTGGCCGCATGGTTCCTGTCGCAAGGCGGGGCCGTGGGCGGGCGGGGACGGATGGCGGCGTTGATCCGGCGCGGCATCCGGCCCCCGATGCCACGCGGACCCCAGCCCTGACCGCGCCCGCCCCGCCCCCGGCCCAGTGCCGCAAGGCATGCTGGTGGCGGCAGAGTTCGGCCAGATCAGCGCCCCCACCCTGTCGGCGCTGGCCGAAACCGGGCCGATCCGGCTGACGCCGTGGCGAATGCTGCTGGTCGAAGGCGCGGCCAGCCTGCCCGATCTGCCCGATCTGATCCTGAACCCGGATGATCCCCGGCTGCGGCTGCGGGTCTGCACCGGCGCGCCCGGCTGTCCGCAGGCCTTGGCCGAAACGCGGGCCTTTGCGCGGCGGCTGGCACCCGGGATGCCGCCGGGCCGGGTGCTGCATGTGTCGGGCTGCGCCAAGGGCTGCGCCTCCCCCACGCCCGCCGATCTGGTGCTGGTCGCCACCCCGCGCGGCTTTTGCGCGATCAGGGACGGGCTTGCGTCAGGCGCGGCATTGGGGCACGACCTCGATCCCGACCGCATGCCGCCTTTGCCGGAGTTGTTCTGATGCCCCATGTTTACGAAAAGGACGGCGCCGCGATCTATCGCCAGTCCTTCGCCACCATCCGGGCCGAGGCCGATCTGGCCCGTTTCGACGCGGATGAGGAACCCGTGGCCGTGCGCATGATCCATGCCGCCGGGCTGGTCGGGCTGGAACGCGACATCCGCTTCAGCCCCGGCATGGCGGCGCAGGCGCGGGCGGCGCTGAAGGCCGGGGCGCCGATCCTCTGCGATGCGCGGATGGTCAGCGAAGGCATCACCCGCGCCCGCCTGCCCGCCGACAACGCCGTCATCTGCACCCTGAACGACCCCACCGTGCCCGACATGGCGCGCAGCATGGGCAATACCCGGTCCGCCGCCGCGCTGGAGCTGTGGCGCCCACATCTGGCGGGCAGCGTCGTCGCCATCGGCAATGCTCCCACCGCGCTGTTTCACCTGCTGAACATGCTGGAGGACCCCGCCTGCCCCCGCCCCGCCGCCATCATCGGCTGCCCGGTGGGCTTTGTCGGCGCGGCGGAATCCAAGGATGCGCTGATCGCGGCGCAGCCGGTGCCTTGCATGGTGGTTCTGGGGCGGCTGGGCGGCTCGGCCATCACCGTGGCCGCCGTCAACGCCCTTGCCAGCCGGAAGGAGTAACCCCGTGGGCAAGATCATCTGCGCGGGACTGGGGCCGGGCGATCCCGACCTGATCTCGGTCCGAGCCGACCGTGTGATCCGCGCGGCCCGCCATGTCGCCTATTTCCGCAAGGCCGGGCGGCAGGGACAAGCACGGCGGATCGTCGAGGGCATGCTGGCCGGGGGCGCCGCCGAATATCCGATGGAATACCCGGTCACGACCGAAATCCCCTTCGACAGCCCGGAATACAACGCGCGACTGGCGGCGTTCTATGACGATTGGGCCGCGCGTCTGGCGGCGCTGGCCGCCACCGATGATGTGGTCGTGCTGTGCGAGGGCGATCCGTTCTTTTACGGTTCCTTCATGCATCTTTATGTGCGGCTGAAGGATCGCGTCCCGGTCGAGGTGATCCCCGGCATTCCCGGCATGGCGGGCTGCTGGAACGTCACTGGCCAGCCGATCACATGGGGCGACGATGTGCTGTCGGTGGTCATGGGCACCCTGCCCGAGGCCGATCTGGTCCGGCATATGCAGGGCGCCGATGCGCTGGTGGTGATGAAGACCGGGCGCAACCTGCCCAAGATCCGCCGGGCGCTGGCCGCCGCCGGGCGCGCCGATCAGGCATGGCTGATCGAGCGCGGCACCATGCCCGGCCAGCGCGTCGCCCGTCTGGCCGAGGTCGGGGACGCCGATTGCCCCTATTTCGCCCTCGTGCTGGTCCACGGACAGGGCCGCCGCCCGCTGGCCGCCGGGGCCGGGCAATGAGCGGCTGGCTGGCGGTCGCGGGCCTTGGCCCCGGCGATGACGCGCTGATCACCCCCGAGGTCCGCGCCGCGCTGGATCAGGCGACGGATGTGGTGGGCTATATCCCCTATGTCGCGCGGGTGGCGCCACGCCCCGGCCTGAGCCTGCATCCGTCCGACAACCGGGTCGAGCTGGACCGCGCCCGCGCCGCGCTGGAGATGGCGGCTTTGGGGCGGCGGGTCGTCGTGGTCTCGTCGGGCGATCCGGGTGTGTTCGCCATGGCCTCGGCGCTGTTCGAGGCCATCGAGGTGCAGCCGCAACATGCCGGTCTGGACATCCGCATCCTGCCCGGCATCACCGCCATGCTGGCGGCGGCGGCGCGGCTGGGCGCGCCTCTGGGACATGATTTCTGCGCCATCAACCTGTCGGACAACCTCAAGCCCTTCGATCTGGTCGAACGCCGGGTCCGACTGGCCGCGCAGGGCGATTTCGCGATGGGTTTCTATAACCCGCGATCCGCCAGCCGCCCGCATCAGTTCGCCCGCGTGCTGGAGATTCTGCGCGAGGAATGTGGCGGCGAGCGGCTGATCAGCTTTGCCCGCGCGGTCTCGACCCCCGAGGAACGGCTGCACACGGTCACGCTGTCCGGGGCACGCCCCGAAATGGCCGATATGCGTACGGTGGTTCTGGTCGGCAATTCGACGACGCGACGGGTGGGCCGCTGGGTCTATACCCCGCGCCGGGCCGAGGGTGTGTGATGCAGCCATGCCAGCGCATCCCCGGGTTCGGTGACGGTCGGACGCGAAGGCAGTTCCGGGCGGTCGATCAGGATCACCGGCAGGTGCAGGGCGCGGGCGGCGGTCAGCTTGGCCTCGGCCCCCGCGCCCCCGGCATTCTTGGCGACCAGATGGGTGATGCCGTGGGCCTGCATCAGCGCCCGGTCGGTCTCGACGTCAAAGGGGCCGCGCGCAATCACCGCATGGGCGCGCGGCAGGGGCAGCGGGCCGTCGGGCGGATCGACCAGCCGCAGCAGCCAGCGATGCGGCAACCCGGCGAACGCGCTCAGGTTCTGCCGCCCGATGGCCAGAAAGACATGCGCCGGATCGACGGGAAGGGCGGCGGCGGCGGATTCAAAATCCGCAGCGTGGAACCAGTCGTCACCCGACCCGGCGCGCCATGCCGGACGTTCCAGCGACAACAAAGGCGTGCCGGTGGCATGGGCGGCGGCGATCGCATTGCGGCTGATCGTTGCGGCAAAGGGATGGGTGGCGTCGATCAGATGGGTGATCGCGTGAGTTCGCAGGTAATCGGCCAGCCCCCCGACCCCGCCGAAACCGCCGATCCTGACCGGCAGCGGCTGGGCGATGGGCGCTGCGGTGCGCCCGGCATAGGAATAGACCGCCTCGACGCCCTGCGCGGCCAGCAGGCGCGCCAAAGCACTGGCCTCGGACGTGCCGCCCAGAAGAAGGATGCGGGGCATGGGTGATCCCTGGCTAACGATCATCGGTATCGGCGAAGATGGCCTTGCCGGGCTGCCGGATGCAAGCCGTCATGCGCTTGACCGGGCGGCGGTGATCTTTGGCGGGCCGCGCCATCTGGTGCTGGCCGGGGCGGGCGGGCGTGGCCGCGAATGGCCGGTCCCCTTCGATATCGCGCCGGTGCTGGCGCTGCGGGGGCAGCCGGTGGCGGTGCTGGCCTCGGGCGATCCGTTCTGGTTCGGCGCGGGCGGCAGCCTGTGCGCGCATCTGAACCCCGGTGAATGGCACGCCCTGCCCGCCCCCGGCACACTCGCGCTGGCGGCGGCGCGGCTGGGCTGGCGGATCGAGGATATCGCCTGCCTTGGCCTGCACGCTGCCCCCTTCGCCCGGCTGCGCCCGCATCTGACGCGCGGTTGCCGGATCATCGCCACCCTGCGCGACAGCGCGGCGGTGCCTGCGCTGGCGGATTGGCTTGCGACGCAGGGCTTTGGCGCGGTGCGCATGACCGTGATGGAGCGTCTTGGCGGGCCGCAGGAACGCATCCGGCAGGCGCGGGATTGCGATATGGGCGACATCGCGGCCCCGGTTGCCGTGGCGCTGGACGGGGCCGATCTGCCGGTCGGGGCCGGATTGTCTGCCGCGCCGGGTCGCCCCGAGACCGATTTTGCCCATGACGGCCAGATCACCAAATCCCCGATACGCGCCATCACCCTGTCGGCGCTGGCCCCGCGTCGAGAAGAGTTGCTGTGGGATATCGGTGGCGGCTCGGGTTCGGTCTCGGTCGAATGGGCGCTGGCGGGGGGCCGTGCGATCTGCATTGAGCCACGCGAGGATCGCGGCCGGAATATCGCCACCAATATCGCCAATTTCGGGCTGGACGACCGCGTGACCCTGCGCCCCGGCACGGCGCCCGATGCGTTGGAGGGGTTGCCCGCGCCGGATGCGGTCTTTGTCGGCGGCGGCGGCAATGCGGCGCTGTTTTCCGGGTTGTGGGACCGGCTGGCACCCGGCACGCGGATCGTCGCCAATGCCGTCACGCTGGAAACCGAAGCCTTGCTGACCAGCCTCCATGCCCGCCACGGCGGCGCCCTGATACGCATCGACATTGCCGAGGCCGCGCCCCTGGGCGGGATGCGCGGCTGGCAGGCGGCGCGTCCGGTGGTGCAATGGCGGGTGCTGCGATGATGGTCGCGGGCATCGGTTGCCGCGCGGGCGCGCCTCTGGCCGCGCTGCAAGCCGCGCTGGACGCCGCCGAGGCGCAAGCCGGTCCGGTCGATGCGCTGGCCACCATTGCCGCGCGCGGGCCGCATCTTGCCCCGCTGGCCGGATTGCGCGCCCTGCCGCTGCATCTGGTTGCTGTCGAAGGCATCACCACGCCCACCCGATCGCCGCGCATCCTTGCGCTTCATGGCACCGGCTCGGTGGCCGAGGCCGCAGCCCTTGCCGCAGCCGGTCCCGGCGCGCGGATCGTGGCGGCCCGCCACGTCTCGCCGTGCGGGCAGGCCACCGCCGCCATCGCGGAAACCGCACAGAAAGGCCCCGCATGACCGTCCATTTCATCGGCGCAGGCCCCGGCGCGGCCGACCTGATTACCCTGCGCGGGCGCGACCTGATCGCCGCCTGCCCGGTCTGCCTTTACGCCGGCAGTCTGGTGCCCGAGGCGCTGCTGGCCCATTGCCCGCCCGGCGCGCGGATCGTGAATACCGCGCCGCTCAGCCTCGATGCGATCATCGCGGAAATGGCGGCGGCGCATGAGGCGGGCCATGACGTGGCGCGGCTGCATTCGGGCGATCTGTCGGTCTGGTCGGCGATGGGCGAACAGTTGCGGCGGCTGCGCGCGCTGAACATCCCCTTTGAGGTGACGCCCGGCGTGCCATCCTTTGCCGCCGCCGCCGCCGCGTTGCAGACCGAGCTGACCCTGCCCGGCATCGCGCAATCTGTGGTGCTGACGCGCACGCCCGGACGCGCCTCGGCCATGCCACAGGGCGAGGCGCTGGCGAATTTCGCCGCCACCGGCGCGACGCTGGCCATCCATCTGT
The DNA here is from genome assembly GCF_028553725.1 of Paracoccus alcaliphilus. NCBI lineage: Bacteria > Pseudomonadati > Pseudomonadota > Alphaproteobacteria > Rhodobacterales > Paracoccaceae > Paracoccus > Paracoccus alcaliphilus. Next base: position 1,122,300 of record NZ_CP067124.1, on the reverse strand, counting down.
CGATCCATGCGCTGGATCGGGTCGTGGCCGATCTGACCCCGCATTACGGCCCTGACTGCCCGGTGGCGGTGGTCTGGCGCGCCAGCTGGCCCGATCAGCGGGTGATCCGCGCAACCCTTGCCGATATCGAAGCGCAGGCGCAGGGCATCGACCGCACCGCGCTGATCCTTGTCGGCCCGGCGCTGGCGGCCGAGGGGTTCGAGGACAGCCGCCTTTACGCCGCCGACTACGACCGCCGCTATCGCCCGACCGGCGACAACCCGAGGTTTCCCGAATGACAGCACCCGGCCTGATGATCTCGGCCCCGTCCTCGGGGACCGGCAAGACCATGCTGATGCTGGGTCTGCTGACGGCCCTGCGCGCGCGCGGGCTGGTGGTGCAGCCGTTCAAGTCCGGCCCCGACTATATCGACCCGGCCTTTCATCTGGCGGCCTCGGGGCGGGCCTCATTCAATCTGGACACCTGGGCGATGGGTGCAGGCCAGATCGCGGCCCATACCGGCGGTCAGGAACCGGCGGATCTGGTGCTGGCCGAGGGCTCGATGGGCCTGTTCGACGGCGTGGCGCGTCCCGGGGCCTGCGGCATCGGCTCCAGCGCCGAAATCGCGGTGATGGCGGGCTGGCCGGTGGTGCTGGTGCTGGATGTCTCGGGTCAGGCGCAATCGGCGGCAGCGACCGCGCGGGGCTTTGCCACGCTGCGGCCCGACCTGCCCTTTGCCGGGGTGGTGCTGAACCGCGTGGCCTCGCCCCGGCACGAGGCGCTGATCCGCGAAGGCATGGCGCAGGCCGGAATCCGGGTGCTGGGCGTGCTGCCCCGGCAGGGCAATATCGAACTGCCCGAGCGGCATCTGGGTCTGGTGCAGGCCGAGGAAACCCCGCATCTGCAACAGCTTCTGACCCATGCGGGCGATTTCATCGCCACCCATTGCGATCTGGACGCCATCATCGCCGCCGCCGCCAGCCGTCCCCTGCCCGACGCCCTGCCGCATCAGCCGGTGCCGCCCCCCGGCATGCGGATCGCGCTGGCCCGGGACGCGGCCTTCAGCTTTGCCTATCCACATCTGATCGCGGAATGGCGGCGGCAGGGGGCCACGATCCTGCCCTTTTCGCCGTTGGCCGATCAGGCCCCCGATGACAGCGCCGATTGCTGCTGGCTGCCCGGCGGCTATCCCGAGCTTCACGCCGGGCGGCTGGCCGCCGCATCGCGGTTCCGCGACGGGCTGCGGCGCTTTGTCCGCACCCGTCCGGTGCATGGCGAATGCGGCGGCTATATGGCGCTGGGGGCCGGTCTGGTCGATGCGGACGGAACGCGCCACCAGATGGCCGGGCTACTGGGACTTGAGACCAGCTATCACAAGCGGCGGATGCATCTGGGCTATCGTCTGGCGCGGCTGGGGGCGGACCTGCCCGGCCTGCCTGCGGGCAGCCTGCTGCGCGGGCACGAATTCCACTATGCCACGATCCTGTCGCAGCCCGACCAGCCGCTGGCCCGGGTCGAGGATGCCAATGGCGCCGAGGTGCCCGAGACCGGCTCGATCCGCGACGGCAAGGGCGGCGGGCGGGTCAGCGGCACCTTCTTTCATCTGATCGCGCGGGGATCGGATGATGGGGGCCAGCCATGATCGAGCTGACGCTGATCGGGATCGGCACCGGCAATCCCGGCCATGTGACGCTGCAAGCCATTCAGGCGATGCGCGCGGCCGATCTGGTCCTGATCCCGCTGAAGGGCGCGGACAAGGCCGATCTGGCCGGGCTGCGGCGGCATATCTGCCGGTCGCATCTGCAAGGCTGTGCGACCCGGATCGTCGAATTCGACCTGCCGGTGCGCGACGCGGACGACCCCGATTACCGGCGCGGCGTCAATCTGTGGCACGACCGGATCGCCGAGGCGTGGCAGACGGCGATCACGGCGCATCTGCCGGAAGCTTCGGGCCGCGTCGCGCTGCTGGTCTGGGGTGATCCGTCGCTTTATGACAGCAGCCTGCGCATCGCGGAACGGCTGGCGACGCGGCTGGCGGTGACCACCCGCGTCATTCCGGGCATCACCGCGATACAGGCGCTGTGCGCGGCCCATGCCATTCCGCTGAACCTCGTGGCCGAGCCGGTGCAGATCACCACCGGACGCAGGCTGGCCGATCATGGCTGGCCCGAGGGTGCCGACACCGTCGTCGTCATGCTGGACGGCGGCTGCGCATTCCAGACCCTGCCGCCCGAGGGCATCCGCATCTGGTGGGGCGCCTTTCTGGGCATGGCCGAGGAAATCACCTGCGCCGGGCCGCTGGCGGATGCCGGGCCGCGCATCATCGGGATGCGCCAGACCGCCCGCGCCCGGCATGGCTGGATCATGGATATCTATCTGATGCGACGGGGCTGATCCGCCGCATCAGGGGTTGTGGCGGCGGAATTCGCGCATCGAGGGAACGGCAAACACCGCCCCCAGCAGCCGGGGTCGGATCGCGTCGGCCTCCTGCAATGGCTGGGCCAGATCGGGCAGGGTCACCTGCCCCCAGGGAACCACCAGCACGGCGCAATCGACCAGCGGCGCGGCCAGTTCGGTCTCTACATGGTTTTCCAGCGGTGGCAGCAGCAGGATCACATGATCGAAATCCCGGCGCAAAGCCTGCATGAAATCCGCCAGCGCAGCCGCGTTGCGGCGCGACAGAACCGGCAGCCCTTCGGCGGCGGTGGCAGAGATCACCATGGGCTGGCCCGCGACGACATCGCCCAGCCCCTGACCGGACAGGCTGACGGGCTGCGGCGCGGGCAGGCCCGGGACATTGCCGCCAAGGCTCAGCACCGCCACCCGATCCTGCGCCGCCAGCATCTGCGCCAGCGGTCCTGCCAGCGCGCCCGCCTGATGATCGTGGCGGGCGGCGGCGCTGCAATTCTGCGGTCAGATCGCGCAGATGCGGCGCGGGATCGGTGCCTTGCCGCGGCAGCACCCCCAGCCAGCGCAGACCCAGCCCCTGCCGCAGATCGGACACGAGGCGCAGGCGGTTGTCGGTCACCTCGCGCAGAAAGGCGATGCCCGCGCCCAGCACCAGCCCCGAAAACACGCTGAGCACCAGCAGCCGCTTGCCCGCCGGCTTTGACTTTTCGTCGGGCGGCACGGCGCGGGCGATGATACGGGCGGGGGCGCGCTGGAAGGTTTCGTTCTGGGTCGCCAGCACCATCTGGCCCAGCATCGTCTCGTATTGGCTGCGCTTGGCCTCGACCTCGCGTTCCAGCTCTTGCAGGCGGATGGATTTCTCGGCATCGGCGCTGGCCTTGTCGCGCAACTCGCCGATCTGGCTTTCGGTGGCGATGATCTGCTGGCGGACCGCGCCGATCTGGCTGCGCACCCGTTCGGCGATCTGACCGACCTCGTCCAGCATCAGATCGCGCAACTGGCTTTGATCCAGCCGGTTGCGCGCCACGATATCGCTGTCCTCGCCCCAGCGGCCGGTCAGTTCCGCGCCCTCTGCCAGCAGCCGCGAAAAGCGGGTCTGCATGTCACGCAGGGCGGGGCTGGCGACCTCTCCTCCCAAAGTACCATCCAGCAGCGGCGCCACGGAATCCGAACTGAGAATCAGCGTGATCCGTTCCTCGGTCGTTTGCAGGTCGATCAGCCGGGACCGCAGCGCAATCATCCGGTCATTGGCGGCGGACAGCTCGGCCTCGGAGGGCAGACGGTCGTCGCGCATCACGAACAGGTTGTTTTCACGCCGGTAACTGGCCACCGCGTGATCGGCGTCCTTGACCTCATCGGCCAGCACCGCGACGCGCTGTTCCAGCCATCCGCTGATGCGGCGCGTATCCGACAGCGACGCATCCGAGGCCGCGACGAAATATTCGTCAATCAGCGCATTCACCGCGCGACTGGCAAGAACCGGATCCTCGTCGGTAAAGGCGATCTGGATGGCATAGGTGCCGCCCGCGCGCCTGATCTCGAACCCGCGCATCATCTTCTGGCGGATGGTTTCGCGGCGGGCGGCCTCGGCATCCTCGCCCTGCAGGATCGGCGTCTCGTCGCTGGCAAAGATCGCCCGCAGGCGCGACAACGGGCCGGGCGTGACCTCTTCGTCCGGGGCGTCGAACAGGCCCAGGTTTTCGGCCACGCGGCTGGTCACCACGCGCGAGGACAGCACCTCGATCTCGCTGTCCACCACCAGCGCATCCGACAGCAGCAGCGTCGGGGCCTCGGGACCATTGACCGAGTTCGAGATGCGCGGATCCACGATCAGCGCCGCCCGCGCGGTATATTGCGGCACCGCCATTTGCAGATAGATCAGCACCAGCACCAGCAGCGCCAGCACCAGCCCCGCGATCAGCCGCCATTGCCGCCTGAGCCCGCCGACCGTGGCGCGCAATGTGCTGCCAAGATCGACATCAGGCACGGTCTCGTTGCGCCATTGGCCGGAATCGTGGGTCATGCGGTCCTCTCTTGCAGGGCCTGCGCCAGAAGTTGCGGGGCGGTTTGCCGCGCCTGTTCGAACAGGGCGATATCGGGGGCGCAAAGCGCGTGCAGCCGGTCGCGCTGATCGGGGGTGATGTCGAAGGGGCGTTCCTCGGCGGCGTTGTAATGCGGGATCCACGGCCTGACGCCGAACAGCGCGGCATAGCCGTCGGCAAAGCCCTTCAGATCCTCCAGAAAGCCCAGCAGCGCAAAACGCCCCATATTGCGCCGCGCCAGTTCCAGCGCCTGCGACTCCTCATCGGGCGCGACCGTGGCCATGCCGCTGAAATAGCGCAGCATGTGCAGCGCCTTCAGCCGCCCCTCGGCGCTGTCCAGAAAGGCGTCGAAATCGCCGGTAAAGACGCCCGTGCGCCGATCCATGCGATAGTTCGAGATGGTCCGCGCCACCGGATCGCGCAGGATCGACACGAAACGATAACGGTCACCGAAATGCCGCCACGCAATGTCCGAAAACAGGAAATGCCCGTGAATCAGCGTCGCCTGATGCGCCATATGCATCAGCACCAGCGTTTCGCGGAACCGGCTGATCGCGGCCACATGCGGGCCTTCGTCGTGATAGGTCAGATCGTCGCGGTCGCAGTTCCGGATCGCCAGCGCCCGCCGGATCGAGGGCGAATCGAGGATGCCGATCTTCAGATGCACCGGCACGGTCGCATAAAGCGCCTCGGAAACCGAGGTGCCGCCGCATTTGGGCACATGCATGAAGACGCAGGCATGGCGCGGGGTCCGCATCGTCGCGCTGCGCAGCAGCCGCCCGCCATAAAGGCGCGACCGCTGCCGGAAACGGGCAAAGGGGGGAAGCTCTCTCATCTCGTGGTCCTTGGGAGGAAATGGTGCAGGATGCTGACGCCCATCATGATGACCCACATCGTCATCACCTCGTGCTGGCGATAGAAATAGGGCTCGACCATCGCCAGCGTGACCGGCAGCAACAGGGTGACCAGCGCGGCCACCGCCACCGCCGATCCGTCGCGCCGCCAGAAGCCGAAGGCCAGCGACAGCCTGCGCAGGATCATCGCCAGCATGGCGATCAGTCCGATCAGCCCGTTGCCGATCATCACATCGGCGATGAAATTGTGAAACGACGGCGCCGTCGCCCCCGCCCGCAATACGGCGAAATGCTGGGCGGCGAACTGGCTGCTGGACCAGAACGCCTGATAGCCATGCCCGAACAGCGGTGCCTGCGCGATGTTTTCCGCCGCGATGGCCCACAGCTCGGTCCGGCCGGTCAGCGTCGCGTCCTTGCCGGTCGCATCCAGCAGCAAGGTGAACGGGTCCAGCCCCAGCAGGCCCAGCAACAGCGGCACGGAACCGGCCAGCAGGACCACGCCCGCCACCATCGCGAAACGCAGCAGCACCGGCATCCGCCGCCGGTTCAGCAAGAACAGCAGCATGACATAGCATGGCATCAGCACGACCGACGTCATCGACAGCGACAGCACCACCATGAATGCGGCGATACCCGCGACCAGCGGGGTCAGCAAGCGCAGCGGGCGCGGGGCCTCGGGCGGCGGCATCAGCGTCACGCTGACCGCCAGCAGCACCACCATCAGCCCGTAATGGCCCAGCATGTTCTTGTTGGTATAGATGCCCAGAAGCCCGCCCACCGCACTGTAGAGCGGACCTCCAAAGACCAGCGTCGCCCAGTTCACCGCCGAGGCCATCACCCCCAGCCCCAGTGCCCCCAGCGCGATCAGCATCAGCTGCCGCGGCGCATAGCGCCATCCGGCGAACATGGCGATGAAGGCGCTCATCAGCAGCTGGATGCCGCCCGCCACCGTCGCGGGCCGGTCGAAAGACCACAGGACCGAGACCAGCGCCACCAGCGGATAGGCAATGCAGACCCGGTTCCTGACCAGCACCTGCCAGAAGGCGGGCCAGACCGACAGGATGCGCAGAAAGGCCAGTCCATAAACCAGCATCCATGCCGGGGCCGAGATCCCCCAGCGGTTCAGCGTATCCCCCGCCAGCATCAGCGCCAGAAACACGATGGCCAGATCCCAGCCCCGCCAGAAAGCCCGCTGCCCGACGCCCGGCCCCGGCGCGGCATATGCGACCGATGCGGCCATCATCCTTCCACCCGCCTGCTGGCAGGGGCATTCCGGGCGGGGGTTGCTGACGGGCGGTGAAACAAACCGGACTCGTTAAGACAGACAATCGGAAATGATCAGATCACATGGCGGGCGGAAACGAAGGCCTCCCAATATCGCGGCGCGGTTTCGGACATGTCATTCGAGGGGAACTGCAATTCCCAGCGGCGCGCCCGCAGCCGGGTGAAATCGGCCCGCATATAGGGCTTTCCGGCCTGCGATTCATGCGTCGCCAGCGCGCGCAGCTTGCAGTCGAATTGGGCGGTCACGTCGGCAAACCAGTTGGGCCGGAATGAGGGCTCGGCATCCACGCCCTCGGCCAGCAGCAGATCGGGCAGCCATGCGGCGCGGCGGGTGGCGATATGCACGGCGGCCTCGACCGCGACATGATCCTGATGGGCCAGACGGGCCTCTCCCGCGAAATGAGTCACGATCAGCGCCGGTCGCCATGTCTCCAGCAGGGAATCAACCCAGCCGATCAGGTCGCTGGACCTTGGCACCGAACCATCCCTGAAATCGCCGAAAACCACCTCGGCACCGATCAGGGCGGCGCTGGCGCGGGCCTCGGATTCGCGGTTCCATGCCTGACTGTCGGCGCCATTCTCGCCCCGCGTGGCGATGGCCATCACGATTTTCCACCCGGATTCCCGCAGCTTGGCCAGCAGACCAAAACAGGAAAGCTCGGCGTCATCGGGATGCGCGAACACGCTCAGCACAGTCGATTCGACCGTGGGGGACAAAAATTGCACCATGAAACAGACCGTCTTGCGAAACCGAAAACAGAACCGGAAAAACACTCCCGGAACGCCTATCGCCTAAGCAAACGGTGCGCGAAATACAATTACACCCCAGCCGGGCCAGATACCGCGCCGGATGAAAGTTGCCGCGATCCACGCCCGACAGCACAATCAGGGGGCGAGCACATGAATATCATCGGCGCATTCTCGCTCATCTCAGGAAAAATTCGCACAATCTATAGTTGCATAAATTTTTAGTTAATTTTCCATCTTTCCGGCGATTCCCGAGCATTTGACCCTGCGTCACTTCCGCTCGTTTCATCCTTAGCGATAGTCGAACCACGATTCCCGCCGCTCTGTATCGAAAACAGCAACATTCTGCACAGCAGCATCGAAGGGAATGATGCCCTCAATTGACTTGCCGCGCCGTCTGCCAGAGGTTCCGCCCAGCTTGTATGCTGTGTTCCGTTTCGTTCCAGAGTTCCCTCATTGTCCCGAGGTGATTGTTATCATTATGCAGTACGTCACGAAGAAGGCTATTGCGCCTTCAGCTTCCCGCCAGCGACCTGACAGCCAGACCGATCTGCGCGGTATTTATGCCCTGTTCGGCAAACGTTGGGTGGATATCGCGGGCGCGGTGCTGCTGCTGGTCACCTTCGCGCCGCTGATTCTGTTCATGGCCGTCGCCCTGCGGTTCCAGCGGGGGCCGGTGCTGTTCGGGCATCAGCGTGTCGGACGCGACGGCCACAGCTTCAAATGCCTCAAGTTCCGCAGCATGGTGCCGGACGCCGCCGAACGCCTGCAGGCGCTGCTGGACAGCGATGCCGAAGCCCGGCGCGAATGGGAACTGACGCGCAAGCTGGTCAATGATCCCCGGATCACCCCTGTCGGGCGGTTCCTGCGCAAGACCAGCCTCGACGAGTTGCCGCAGCTGCTGAACGTGCTGCGCGGCGACATGAGCCTTGTCGGCCCCCGCCCCGTCCCCGAATCAGAACTGGAGCTGTATGGCCCGGCGCGTGACGCCTATCTGTCGGTCCGTCCCGGCCTGACCGGGCTGTGGCAGGTCAGCGGGCGCAACGATATCAGCTATGCCACCCGCGTCGCCATGGACGAGGATTACGCCCGCAGCTTCAACCTGAAAACCGACCTGACGATCCTCGCCCGCACGGCGCTGGTCGTGCTGGGGGCGACGGGGAAATAACGACGCGGCGGGCGTCAGCGGCGGATGCGGGCGATCAGTACAGATGCCAGCGCGCCCAGATTGGCCGCCAGCACGAAGACGATCAATGCGGTCAATCCGCCCGCCCCATAAAGGAATGAAGCAAGCAGGGCGACGACGCCGACGATCATGCCGTTGATCAGATGTCCCACTGTCCTGCCTCAGGTAATCATGTCTGTTTCCACCAAATCCGCGCTGAACCGATCGTCCCGAAAGCCGGGCGCCAGCGGCATCGCATGCGGGCAAGCCCATGGCTGACACGACCGCCACAGGCGCGCAACCAAAAGATGATACACCGTTGAAGAAATTCATCAAAGGCGAGAATGGCGCCGGGTTGGTCAATGCCGTTCTGCTGATGGTGGCGCGGGTGGGCGCCAATGTTCTGGCGCTGATCTGGACGGTGCTGCTGGTGCGCCTTGTGCAGCCGGAACTGTCGGGCGCGGTGTTCCATGCGATCTCGGTGGCGCAGATCGCTTCGGTCACGCTGACGCTGAATGTCGAATCGGCCTCGATGCGCTTCGTGGTGCCGGCGCTGCACAAGGGACGCGCCGATCAGGCGGCCGGCTTCATCCGCTTCAACCGCCTGTTGGTCGCGGGTCTGGTGATTCCAGTTTCGGTGCCGCTGCTGCTGATGGTGGATATGGGTGCGGCGATGGTCCTGTCGGTCATCGTGGCGATGGTGGCCACGGCACTGGCGCGGGTGTCCGCCGGTCGCGGTGGCGGACACGCAGACCGGGCAACGGATTGTCGCAGAGGGTCTGGGCTTTGTCATCGAACGCGCCGATCCCGACCTGCTGGCAGATTTCCTGACCCGGCTGCCGGGGCCGAGATTGCATGAGGCGCGGCAACGCCTGCTGGCGCGTCCGGCCAGCGATTTCGTGCTGTCGCCCGGTGACCTGCGCCCGATGCTGGCGCCCGTCATGGGTTTTGACGACGCCGGTTTTGACGGGGCGGTGACAAAGGTATAGCCAGACCATGCCAGCCGGGCCTGACGGGTCAGCCAGCCGCCAACCGCAGGGCCACCTGCCAACCGCAAGAGGACGCAAGATGTATCTGGCGATGAACCGCTTTACCGTGCCGCTGGAAAATGCCGAGGAATTCGAGGCGCTGTGGCTGAACCGCGACAGCCAGCTGAAGGAACTGCCGGGCTTTGTCGAATTCCACATGCTGAAAGGCCCGGAAGAGGATGGCAACCGCCTTTACGCCTCGCACACGGTCTGGCGCAGCGAGGATGATTTCCGCAACTGGACCCGCAGCGAACAGTTCCGCGCCGCCCATCAGAACGCCGGGGACAAGCGCAGGCTGCATGTCGGCGCGCCGCGCTTCGAGGGCTTCAACGCGATCCAGCACATCCCTGCCTGAGCCGGATTCAGGGCCGGGGTCAGATCAGCCCCGGCCTTCCCGATTCGGGCCAATGGGCAAAGGGCAGCACCGCACCATCGCGGCGGCTGTTGGCGATCCGGGCCACGTCGATCTCGGCCATGACCCAGCCGGGCTGGTCCATCCCGCCCTCGGCAATGATGCCGGTTTCGGGCCAGAACCCGTCGGGCGGGCCATAAATCGCCGCCCGGCCCCGGTTTTCATCCAGCGCAGGCATCCAGTCGCAGGCCCCCACCGTCGGCGCCTGCACCACGACGCATTGGCTTTCCAGCGCGCGGGCCATCGCGCCGATCCTCACCCGCGAAAACCCCGCGACGGTATCGGTACAGGACGGCACCAGCACCAGTTCCACCCCGGCCTCGGCCAGCACCCGGCCCAGCAGCGGAAATTCACTGTCATAGCAGATCAGGATGCCGATCCGCCCCAGCACGGTGTCGAATACCCGCAGACCAGGCGCGCCGACGACATCCCATTCCTCGCGCTCGAACCGGGTCATGATCTGCTTGTCCTGGTGCCCGATCAGGCCATCCGGGCCGTACAGCACCGCGCGATTAACGGGACGCGCGCCCTCGAACACCGGGCCAGACGCGGCAAGGATATGGCAATCGTGCTGCCGGGCCAAAGCCTGATGCAGCGCCGCCACTTGGTCCCAATGCCGCGCGACCTCGTGCAGCGACACCTCCAGATCACCCGCAACCTCGCGCCCGCCCAGAGACGCAAGCTCCATCACGCCATATTCGGGAAAGACCAGCAGATCGGCCCCTTCGGCATCCTGAACCCAGCGGGTGATCTTGGCCTGATACTGGCTGAAATCGTCGAACCAGTCGATCGGATAGGCCGCCGCCGCGATCCTGACCATCTTCACAGCTCCCGCATCCAGAATTGCAATTGCTTGGCGGTCTGGGCGGGCTGGCCCCTGTCCTTCCATGAAAACGTCGCGATCACGCCCGGCAGGGGCTCATATCCACGCTTGCGCCAGAACCCGTCCAGCGGGCGATAATCCGCGGGCCGGTCGGGATGATCCGCCGGGCGGATCACGCTGCAAAACGCGGCATAGCGCAGGCCCAGGGCGCGCGCATGGTTTTCGCGCGCGTCGAAAAAGGCGTGACCCAGCCCGTGCCCGCGCCAGTCCGGCAACAGCACCGATTCGGCGCAATAGAAGATCTGCGACAGGGGCTCGGGGCGGTCAGCAAAGGCGGCGGCGAAATCATCGGCGTGATCGGTCATCGGCGCCCCGGTCGAGGCCCCGACGATCCGCCCCTCGCCCTCGGCCACCACGACAACCGCGCCGGGCGACTGATAGGCGGTCAGATAGTTGCGCTCGTATTCCAGATCGCCGTCATAGAGATAGGGCCAGTCGCGAAACACCGCGATCCGCAGCCGCGCCACATCATCCAGTGCGGCGGTCAGGGCATCGCCCGTCAGGATGCGGGTGGTGACGCTCATGCCCCGACCTGAGCCATCCAGTCGGTCAGGTTGTAATAGGTCGTCACCCGCGCGATCTTGCCGTCGCGGATGGCAAAGAACGCCCCGGCAGGCAGGCGATAGGTCTGGCCATTCGCCTCGGGCAGCCCCTCGTCGGTCTTGAGATAGGTCCCGTTCACGATGAATTCCGCCGCTGCCCGGTCACCCGCCTCATTGGCGAAGATCACCATGTCGGTCAGGTTTTCCTTATAGGTCTCGGTCATGTGGCGGTTGAACTGGGCAAACAGATCCTTGCCTTTGCGGATATCGCCCTCATTGACGTGATGTTCGACATCGTCATGCAGCATCTCCAGCATCCGGTCGGTCTGCCCGGCGTTGAAGGCCTCGTAATAGGCGGCGATCAGGGCTTTGCTGTCCATCGTCGGTCTCCTTGAATCCATCCCTCCCATAGCGCGCCTGCGGCCTCGCGTCACCTCCACCCAAAGGGTGATGGCGGCGCTTAACCGGGTCTTTACCCGGCCCGGGCTATGCTGCGGGACAAGGACGGGAATCGGTGGCGATTTGGGCGGGACGGAACGGAAAGGGGGCGATCAGGCGGCGCTGATGCGCCGGATCATGCTGGCCTGCGCCAGCCAGTTGCAGGCAGGACAGGTGCCCGCGCTGGATCTGGCCGGGCTTGGGGCGGAAAACGCCGCCGCCGCCGGGGCGCTGGCGGCGGCAGTGGCTCACAGCACGCATAAATCCCGGTCCCTGTCGGCCGGGCTGGAAACGCTGTCGGACGGCTTCGCGGTCTTTGACCACCGGATGCGGCTGCTTTACGCCAATCGCGCGTTCCGGAACTTCTTTGCCCCGGCGCTGAAGCTGACACCCGGCACCCATGTCGATCAGGTGGTCGATGCCCTGTCCGGCGGTGATCTGATCCAGATCACCGAAGGCACCCGCGCCACCCTGCTGAAGCAACTGGCCGATGGTGACGGCCTGCCGCGCAACGTCACCGCCCGCAACGGGCAAACATATCGCTGGTTCCTGAAATATGACGATAGCCGCCACCTGATCTGCCTTGCCAGCGACATCACCGCCGAGACCCGGCGCGAACAGGAACTGGAACAGGCGCGGCTTCAGGCCGAACAGGGCATCCGCACCCGTTCGCGTTTCCTGACGCATATGAGCCATGAACTGCGCACCCCCCTGAACGGCGTCATCGGCATGGCCGAGGTGCTGGCCGAAACCGGGCAGTCGCCGGAACAGCTGCGCCTGATCCGCACCATCCGCAGCTCTGCCGAGGCGCTTTTGTCGATCATCAACGACATGCTGGACCTTGCCCGGCGCGAACACGCCCGACCCGCCCGGATCGAAGCTCCGTTCAATCTGGAGGCAATGGCGATCGAGGTGCTGACGCTGCTTTGCCCGAACGCGGTGGAAAAGAAGCTGGACCTGCGGCTCAGCTATGACACGCTGACCCCGGCCAGCCATGTCGGCGATCCGGGGCGGGTGCGGCAGGTCCTGTTCAACCTGCTGGGAAATGCGGTCAAATACACCGTCGCGGGCCATGTGCGGCTGCGGATTCAGCAATGCCCCGGCGGCGTCATCATCATGGTCGAGGACAGCGGGCCGGGAATCGCCGATGAGGATATCGACGGCATTTTCGACGAATTCACCCGCCTGCCCGATCCCACCGGCCGCGAAACCCCCGCGGCGGGCACCGGGCTGGGCCTTGCCATCACCAGCAGGCTGGTGGCCGAGATGGGCGGCAAGCTGTGGCTGTGCAGCAGTCCCGGGCAGGGCTCGACATTCGGGGCACGGCTGCCCTTGCCCGCCGTGCCGGATTCCATGGCGCGTCCGGCGGTGCAGCCCGGCAAGGCGTCGGATACGCCGTGGATCATGTTCATCTGCTCGCGCCGGCTGGTCTGGCGGCGCGCGCGCCATATCCTCGCCACCGCCGATCTGCGGATGGAGGGTTGCGCCGATCTGGACGGGGCGAAAGCCATGCTGGATGCGGGACGGATGCCCGCGCTGATCATCTATGACGACAACAGGGATATCGGGCGGGCGCTGGCGCTGCGCCGCGAACTGGCGCGTATCGCACCCGGCATTCCGGTCTGGATCATGGCGGCGGTCGTTGTCACCCTGCCACCCGGCCACGGCTTCGACCGGATCGTGACCACGCCGGTCGAACGCGCCGCCCTGACCACCGCCGCCCGGCAGGTGCTCTATCCCCCGGATGCCGGACCGCAGCGCCGGATGCGGGTGCTGGCGGTGGACGACAATGCCACCAACCGGCTGGTGATCGACCGGATGCTGGCGGGCTGCAATATCGGCCTGCGCATGGCCACCAACGGGGCGCAGGCGGTCGGGATCTGGCGGGACTGGCACCCGGACCTGATCCTGATGGATGTGCTGATGCCGGTGCTGGACGGCCCGTCGGCGGCACGGCAGATCCGCGGCTCGGAAGGCTCGTCACTGGCGGCGCGCACAAGAATCGTCGCCATCACCGCCAATGCCGCGCCAGAGGAACGCGGCAGCCTGCTGGCCGCCGGAATGGACGACATCGCCGCCAAGCCGATCCGCCGCGAACAGCTTTTCCGGCTGTTGTCGCGCTATCGTCCGCCGGGCACGCTGCCGCCCTTGCCGGGATCCGCCGACAAGGGCGGGTAAGGACTTGAGTTTTCCGGCACAGATGCTAGCGCTCGGCGTGCAAAACGTGAAGGAGTTGCGCTCATGAACGCGGAAGACCGGCTTGGCCATCGCGCCATCACTTGCTTCAAGGCCTATGACGTTCGGGGCGAGCTGGGCAAGAACCTGGACGCCGACGTGGCCTATCGCATCGGGCGGGCCTTTGCGCAGGCGCGCGATGCCAAACGGGTCGTGGTCGGGCGCGACAGCCGCGCCTCGTCGCCGGAACTGGCGCAGGCGCTGATCGAGGGGCTGACCGATGGCGGCGCCGATGTGCTGGACCTGGGTCTGGCGGGCACCGAAGAGGTCTATTTCCACACCGGCTTTCACGACACCGATGGCGGGATCGAAGTCACGGCCTCGCATAACCCGATCAATTACAATGGCATGAAGATCGTCGGGCGCGGATCGGCGCCGCTGGATCCGGCCACCGAACTGCCGCCGATCGTCGAACTGGCCCAATCGGGCGAATTCACCCCCACAGCCAAGGGCAGCGTCACCGATTTCAGCGATGCGCGCGCGGAATATGCCCGCGCGATGGCCGATTTCGTCGATATCTCCGCGCTGAAGCCGATGAAAATTCTGGTCAATGCCGGAAACGGCACCGCTGGCCCGACCTTCGATGCCATCGCAGCCGAATTGCAGCGCCGGGGCGCGCCGCTGGACTTCGTGCGGATGCATCACGATGTCGATTCCAGCTTTCCCAACGGCATCCCGAACCCGCTGCTGCCGGAAAACCAGCCGCGCACATCCGATGCTGTCCGGGCCGAGGGCGCCGATCTGGGCGTCGCATGGGATGGCGATTTCGACCGCTGCTTCTTCTTCGACAAAAGCGGGCGCTTCATTCCGGGCGAATATATCGTCGGGCTGCTGGGCGTGGCCTTCCTTGAGAAATCGCCCGGCGAAAAGGTCGTCCACGATCCGCGCGTCATCATGAACACCCGCGCCCTGATCGGCGAGGCGGGCGGCGAAGCCGTGGTCAGCAAGACCGGCCATGCCTTCATCAAACGCAAGATGCGCGATGTCGGCGCGATCTATGGCGGCGAGATGTCGGCGCACCACTATTTCCGCGACTTCTATTACTGCGACAGCGGCATGATCCCCTGGCTGCTGATGGTCGAACTGCTGTCGCGCAAGGGCAAGTCGCTGGACGAGCTGCTGTCGGAGCGGATGCGGCTGTTCCCCTCATCGGGCGAGACGAACTATGAGCTGACCGATCCCGATGCCTCGATCGCCCGCGTCATCGGGGCGTTGGAGGGTAAGGCCAAGTCGCGCGACGATCTGGACGGCGTGTCGCTGGATTTCGGCACATGGCGCTTCAACCTGCGCAAGTCGAATACCGAGCCGGTGGTGCGGCTGAATGTCGAGGCAGATGGCGATGCCGGTCTGGTGGCCGAAAAGCAGGCCGAGATCGCGGCGCTGCTGAAGGGCTGAACAAGGGGAGCGCCATCACGGCGCCCCTTTACAGATCGTCGAAACCGAAGGCGATATAATCGCGCAGATAGGCCGCCCGCGCCGCCGCCGCCAGCTTGCGGTCGCGCAGGAAATCCGGGCAGGGTTCCGGGGTCAGGCCGGCCAGTTGCTCGGCATCGATACCGGTCGCGGCGCAGATCCCGGCCATATCCTCGGTCAGCCGATCTTCCCTCGCGATCAGGTCGGGGACCGTGAAACGGGCGAAACCGGCCAGAATCTCGGACTGGCTGGCCCAGCCGGGATGGGTCGGCAGCGTCGTCTGCGCGTTCAGGTTGCGGCGCAGAAAGCCCAGAAAATCGTGAAACAGCCGCAGCCGCTCCTTGTCGGACAGATCGGCCAGTTCCTCGTCACGCGGCAGGGCCACGCGGTGGACATCACGCATCACCTGCCGCATTTCGGGCCGGGCCGAGGCCAGCAGATGCAAAAAGGCGTCCCATGCCCGATGCAGCGGATGGCGCAGCACGGTGAAACTGCGATGGCCCGGATGGTCGCGCTTCCACTGGCGCAGGCTGGATTGGGTGAACTCGCCGCTGACCTTGCCCAGCCCCTGCATCCAGTTGCGGACCGTACCGCCGGGGCCGCCCTTGACCGGCATGAAAACCAGCCCCGCCCCCGCATCCGAGGCCATGAAGCTGGGCACCGCAGGCCCCCGGCGGGGTTCGAAATTCGGGATCTTGCGCAACTGGAACGGGTCCAGGTCTTGCAGGCTTTTCTGCATCTGTTTGAAGTTGCTGACCTTGTCGGCCAGTTCGCGCGGGTTCTGCGGCACCTGATCGTTGGCAACCTCGACCTGCGCGATATCCTTGCGGCCCAGCCAGTGGACCAGCCCGGTCATCACCGCCGTATCGCGCAGATCGTCATAGCCCAGCCAGAAAGCGGTCTGCCCGGTCGCCTGCAATCCGTGCTGCACCCGCAGCTGGAATTCCTCGATGTCCGTCAGCATCTGGCGAAACTCTTCGCCGTCGAAACTGATCGCGGCGGGGATCGGGGTTTCGGTCTCGTTCAGCTTCCACTGGTTCGTTTCGCGCGCCAGCAGGGTCGAGACATAGCTGTCCAGCGGGTTGCGCGTCAGCACGATCTTGGCGCAATGGCGGTCCTCGATGATCGCGTCGAACACCCGCGGATCGTGATCGTGGAAATAACGGAAACCCGGCAGATGCCCCGGCTTGTCGGTCAGCTTGCGCAACAGCGGCATCGGGTCGGCCTCGCGCTGATCGCGGGTGATGCCCTGCAATTCGTCCTTGTCGGGCCAGCCCATCATATAGGGGTTGAAGGCCTCGCCAAAGCAGGTGATGCGCTTTTGCGCGTTCAGTGTCGCCTCAAGCAGGTTCGAGCCGGTGCGCATCTCGGCGAAAATCACGAAGCTGCGGAAAGCGTCGCTCATTTGGGGCTGTTCCTTTCACTTTGGGGCACGGGGGCAAGCCCGTTCAGATCCCCGGTCAGCAGCGGGCGCAACCCGGCATTGCGCAGCCGCAGCAACAGTTGTTCAAGGCCCGCCATATCACGCATGTCGGGAAGGTCACGCACAAGTTCGGCATTGGGGTCGATCTGCCAGAAGGCGTTGTCCAGCAGGGCCTGCGGACGGGCCAGAAAGTCGGTCATGTCCCAGATCTGCACGCGCGCCTTGACCCAGACAGAGTTCAGCACGTCCAGTTGCCGCAACTCGACCCCTTGCAGGCGCGCGGCCATGCGGCGGATATTGTCGAAGGGCATGCCCGAATGCAGCAGCGGCAGCATCCACGCGCCGGTCACCACGAAGATATGCGCGTTCGGATCGGTCGCCATGAACCAGTTCAGCGACTGGTTGTCGCGCGGGCTGAACTGAAACACTTGCATCTTCTGCGTGATCCGGATCAGCGCCGTCAGAAACCCCTGCGGATCACGGTCGCGCACCGCCGCACTGGACGAGATCGCCCCCGGCCCGACCTTCGCGCCACGGGCGAATTCGACCTCATCGGGGGCGAAAAGATGGCCGTGAACATCGGCGGTGACATGCCGGGCCAGCCATTTGTTGAAGTGCGGATACAGATCGTTCAGCCCCTGAAACACCGCATAGGGGGCCGAGGTCTTGCCATTTTCGGCATCCTTGCGGGGAAAGCGGCTTTGCATATACAGCCCCGGTCGCCCATAGACCCGACGCCGCACGGTGCGGTTGATCAGCCTTTCGATCCGCACCGGATCAGGGGACAGAACCTGATCATCCGTCGAGACCGGGCGCGGAAAATGGTTTTGCAGCGCCGTCGCCCCGGCCCACATCTTGCGGGCGACGAAACAGCGCGATTCCTCCAGCAGCGGGATGTGATCGTCATAGAACTGATAGGGGCGGCCCTTGTGGTCGAACTTCGCCATGGTCAGCGAACGGCTTTCGATTCGCACCGAGTACCGCCGCGCCAGCGTCTGGAAATAGCTTTCATCCGGTATCCAGACGCTGCGGAAAAAGCTGTCGAACTCGACCCGGCGCGGCTCGTCCAGAATGGCGCGCAGCGTGGCGGCGGTCAGACACCACCATTGCGAGCCCAGGTGCGGCGACAGCCCGCGCGGCATCTTGCGATGCACCCCGAGCCGCCGCTGCAAGGCGACGAAACGGTCGAACAACTGCCGCTGACGGCGCCAGTCAAAGGGGAAATACAGTGTGAACCGTTCCTCGTTCAACCCGCCGACGGTCCAGCCAACATCATGGGCGCTGACGCTCTCGATGTGATCGCAGCGCGGGTCCAGCGCCAGAAATCCGATCAGCTCGGATACGTCACGCAGCGGCAGACAGGCCCCGGACGCCAGATAGACATGGGTGGTATCGGGATAATCGGCCAGCAGATGCGTCGCCGCGTCCTGCGTCGCCTGCACCAGCGAGAAACGGCCCCAGTCGCATCGGTGGCGCGGGGTGTACAGAACGCCCTCGAACCCGGCCAGCGCCTTCTGCATCTTCTCGACCTCGGCGGCGGGCACCTTGGCGTCGATATGGATCGCCAGCCGCGCGCCCCCTTCCAGCCAGATCCGCGCCATCCGCGCCGCCATCGCCAGATTGGAATGGCACAGCAGGACCACGCCCAGCCGCACCCCGGCCCCATCCCTCATGCCCAGTTCCCCCGAGAGATCAGGCCCAGCTCTTCCAGCTGCTGCCAATCGCTGTATTCGCGCGATTCCGGGCACCACAGATCGACCTCGTCCTGCAGTCCGGCGTGATAGGCGCGATATTCCTGACTGTTGGCGTAATGCTGGCGGCGGTCCAGCTCTTCGGACGCCTTTTCCGAGAAGGTGGACAGGAACTTGGCATGCAGCAGGCAGCCCGAGGCCAGTTCGCCCCCGTCCTCGTCATAGGTCAGGTTCAGCTTGCGCGGCAGCAGCATATGGGTCGAGCTGACATAGGCATAGCGCCAGAACCATTTGACCAGCGGGATCTTGTTCAGCGCCGGCCCCGCCAGCGGATCATCCCGGAAAAAGGCCCGGACGCGCGGCCCGCCCTGAATCCACAGATTGCCATAGGTGGGGTTCTTGCTGATGGTGTAATTCGCCGGATCGAACCAGCGCGCGATCTCGAACGGGTTCTGTCCCTCGTGATAGGGCTGCGCATCGACCGGCCCCTGCGGATACATGTCCAGCAACATCGCGGGAAAGGCGTTGCGGCCGGTATTTTCCAGCCAGTCGGTCAGCGCCTGAAGGGGGCGCGTCTCGTGATGGGGATAGACCAGAAACTCATCCGGATCGACGGTCAGGCACCAATGGCCGTTGCCATAGCGGAACAGCAACCAGTTGATCCAGTCCATGCCGAACCGCGCGCGTTTATAGCCGGATTTGGTATGCCAGACCGACACATCGGGTTGCTGGGACAGGTAATCCAGACTGCCATCGTCGCTGTCATTATCCACGAACAGGAAATGGCGCACGCCCAGATTGCGGTAATATTCAAGGAAATAGGGCAGCCGAAGACGCTCGTTCCGCTGGGTTACGAAGGCCAGGATGTCCTGTTTGCCGATCTGGCTGGTGCGGTCCACGACCACCCGCAGCCTGCGGCGGCGGCGCACGGCGCGCACGATCAGGCGTTGACGCTCGGCACGTCGGCGCAAGCGGTCCCAGATGGCCAGCTGCGTCAGGCCGCGCATGTCACACCCTCCGGCAGGACTGTTTCCCGGGCAAGTTCATCCAGCCGACATGCCGCCTGCGGCCCCCTTTGGCAAGGCTTTTGACTCATTTGTCTGTCCCACCCATCCAGCCGCCTGTGCCCAGCAATCCCAGCGCCTGCATCTGCCGCCAACCCGCATAGCGCAGGGCGCCGGGATGCCACAGAACCGGCGCATCGGTCAGCGCGCGATGATAGCCGACATAGGCGTCGGGATCGACGAAATGCTGGCGACGCTGCAATTCCTCCGCTGATCGCGCGGCAATTCCCGGCAGGAACTTGCTATGCAGCAGGATGCCCGACAGGCGCGGGTCGCCCGGCCCGTCCCACAGGTCGTTCATCCGCGGCGGCAGCATGGAATGGGTCGAGTTCACATAGACGAAGCTCCGGTCCCATCGGATCAGGGGCAGCTTGTTCAGCGTCGGCGACCGCCTTGGCCGATCCGCGAAAAAGGCCCGCTCGCGGATGCCGCCCTGCACCCAGCGGTTGCGGCGCGGCTGCATGACCTGACAGCGATAGGGACCGGGATCGAAGAACGGCAGCTGCTCCAGCACCGTTCCCTGCGCCGGTTCGTCCAGCGGCCCCTTGGGGAACAGGTCCAGCATCAACGCGCCCATGCCCCGGATGCCCTGCGCATCCAGATGGGCCGTCAGCGCGGCCAGCCCCCGCGCCTCGTGATCGGGATAGGCCAGCAGCTCATCGGCATCGACGGTCAGACACCAATGCCCGTGTCCGTGACGGAACAGCAGCGCGCCGATCCAATCCATGCCGAACCGCGCATCGCGATAGGATGCCCGGGTCTGCCACAGCGACACATCCCCCTGATCCAGCAGCAGCCGGTCCGAGCCATCATCGCTGTCATTGTCCACGATCAGGAAATGGCTGACCCCAAGCGCCCGGTAATGGGCCAGAAATTCCGGCAGGCGCTGGGTTTCGTTGCGCAGGCACGCGAATATCAGAATATCGCCCTTGCGGATCTGCGCCGTGCGGTCCGCCACAGGGGTCAGCGCCCGACCCGAGCGGATCGTGCGCCACAGCAGTTCACGCCGTTTCCAACGCAGGCGCCATGCGGACCACAGCCGCCGGGGCCACCTGCGCCGGTCGGGCGGGCTCACTGATCGTAATGCCCGGACTGGTGCCAGCGCCAGGCGTCCCCGATCATCTGCTTCATGGTCGAACGCTCGGGCCGCCAGCCCAACTCGTCCCGGGCGCGCTTGCTGCCGCAGACCAGCTTGACCGCATCGCCGCCCCGGCGCGGACCATCGACCATCGGCACGGCGCGATTGGTGACGTGTTTCGTCGCATCCACCACCTCGCGGACGGAAAACCCGTCGCCGGTGCCCAGACAGAACACCCGGCTGCCTTTGCCCGCGCGCAGCCATTCCAGCCCGGCCACATGCGCATCGACCAGATCCATCACATGAACATAGTCGCGGATGCAGGTGCCATCCGCCGTCGGATAATCGGTGCCGTGAATGGTCAGCGCATCGCGCCGCCCATCCACCGCATCCAGAATCAGCGGGATCAGGTGGGTTTCGGGGCGGTGGAACTCGCCCACCTCGGCCTCGGGATCGGCACCCGCGACGTTGAAATAGCGGAAGATCACATGCCGCAGCCCATCCGAGGCCGCGAAATCCACCAGCATATCCTCGATCGCGCGCTTGGAGGCGCCATAGGCGTTCAGAGGCGCTTGCGGCGTGCTCTCGTCCAGCACCTCGCCGTCGCGGTCGCCATAGGTCGCGCAGGTGGAGCTGAAGACGAAATCCAGACAACCCGCCGCCACCGCCGCCTCGATCAGGTTCAGCGATCCGGCGACGTTGTTGCGCCAGTATTTGCCGGGCTGGGCCATCGCCTCACCCACCTGTGACAGCGCCGCGAAATGCAGCACCGCCACGGGCCGATGTTCGGCAAAGGCCGCGTCCAGCGCGGCGCGGTCCATCAGATCGGCCTGAACCAGCGGGCCGAACTTCACCGCATCGCGCCAGCCGGTGGACAGGTTGTCCAGCGTCACCGGAACGTAACCGGCCGCCGCCAGCGCCTTGCAGGCATGCGAGCCGATGTAACCGGCGCCGCCGGTCACCAATACCTTGTCTGCCATCGCTTATTCAGCCGCCCGCCGCATCGACATGACATCATGCAGATATTCGGCGAATTCTTCCTTCAGCTCGTCGCGCGCCAGCCCGAAGGCCACCGTCGCCTGAAGGAAGCCCGCCTTCGAACCGCAATCGAAACGCTGGCCACGGAAGCGCAGGCCATAGACGCCGCGCCCGGCCTCGATCTCGTCGGCGATGGCATCGGTCAGCTGGATTTCCCCGCCCGAACCCTGCTTCAGCTTGTTCAGGTTCTGCATGACCGTCGGCGCAAGGATATAGCGCCCGATCACCGCCAGATTCGACGGCGCGGACCCAGCCGCAGGCTTTTCGACCATGCCGCGCGCGCGAACGATGGCACCCATATCCTCGGCCACGTCCAGAACGCCGTAAGCGGATGCCTTTTCGGGCGCGACCTCCATCGTGGCGACCATGCTGCCACCAGTCTCGCGATAGGCCTCGATCATCTGTTGCAGGCAGGGCGGTTCGCCCATGATCACGTCGTCGGTCAAGATCACCGCAAAGGGTTCGTCATCAGCCAGCAGGCGACGCGCGCACCAGACCGCATGACCAAGACCAAGCGCCTTGTGCTGACGGATATAGGCGATGGCGCCCGATTCCATGTTGGTCTGGCGCAGGATGTCCAGCAACTGGGTTTTGCCGGATTTCTTCAGGCTCGATTCCAGCTCATGGGCGTGGTCGAAATAATCCTCGAGCGCGCCCTTGCCGCGCGAGGTCACGAAAATGAATTCCGTGATCCCGGCCTCGCGGGCCTCATCAATCGCGTACTGGATCAGGGGGCGATCCACCAGCGTCATGATTTCCTTTGGGATACTCTTTGTCGCGGGAAGAAAACGCGTTCCCAAACCAGCCACGGGGAAAATTGCCTTGGTCACCTTGCGACTCATATCTGGCACCCTTCGTCCTTCCATTCAAATTTCGGCACATTTCGCAAAACCATGCCGACACGTTCACAACGCATATATTCTGGACAATCAAGGCACAGATTACCCCCGTCTTTGACGCAAAGCCATGACAACCAGCCCGGTTGCTCAAATTTTGCCTAACGGACGAAGGGGGAAGGCATCTTTCTGCTTAGCGCAGCCCCATCTCACGCATCATTGATTCCAGACGTGGAACATCTTCGGGGTTGTTGAGTTCCCAGAATTGGCGTCCGCGCGCCTGCACTTCGACACAGCGAATCGAGCGGCCCCGTTCGAGGAATCGCAGCTGCTCCAGCCCCTCCAGACGCTCCAGCGCGCCCTCGTCCCAGGCCGGATATTCTGCCAGCGCGGCGGGGCGATAAGCATAGACACCGACATGGTGGAACACCGGGCTGGGATCGTCGTCGCCATAATCGCCCGCCGCAAAGGGAATCACTTCCTTGGAAAAATAGAGCGCCCGGCTGTCGTGGCCAAAGACCGCGGTGGTGCCGCCGACGCGCCCGGCCATGCGGTCGGCAATCAGATCGGCCCGCATCCGCCCCGAACAGCGCAGCACCGGCGTCGCCACATCGGCACCCGGATCGGCGCGCAGGCCCGCCACCAGATCCTCGACGAACCAGGCGGGGGTCAGCGGCGCGTCTCCTTGCAGGTTCACCACGATTTCGGGCGCGATGCCCAGATTGGCCACCGCCTCGGCGCAGCGTTCGGTACCGTTGCGGCAGGCGGTCGAGGTCATCACCACCTCGGCCCCGAAGCCCTGCACATGGTCGCGGATACGTTTGTCATCGGTGGCCACCACCACCCGGTCGATGCCCGTCACCGTCATCGCGGCATCCCAGCTGCGGCGAATCAGGCTGCGGGATTCGCCCGAGGCGCCCCGCAGCTCGACCAGCGGCTTGCCCGGATAACGGGTCGAGGCATGGCGCGCGGGAATGACCAGCAGGACCGGCATTTCAGTCCTTGACCAGCAACACGCCCGGCGCGAAGGCGATGAAGAAGGGGTTTTCAAAGCCCGGCTTGCCATAGGCCAGCGGCGTATGGTCGTCAAAGCGCACCACCTGACCGCCCGCGCCGCGCAGCACCGCGTCGCCCGCCGCCGTATCCCATTCCATCGTCCGGCCAAGGCGCGGATAAAGATCGGCCTCGCCCGTCGCGACCAGACAGAATTTCAGCGACGATCCGGCGCTGGTCATGTCGCGCACGCCATATTGGCCGATATAGTGGTCCGTCGCCGCATCGCGGTGCGATTTCGACGCCACCACCATCAGCCCGCGATTGTCCGGCATCGGGTTGACGCCGATGGGATGGGTCTCGCCCGGCTGGTCGCCGAAGGGGCCCTTTTCCTCGACCGAGCGGCCGTCGGCGGTGGTATAGAACAACCGCCCCTTGGCAGGCGCATAGACCACGCCGCGCACCGGCAGGCCGTTCTCGACATAGGCGATATTGACGGTGAAGTCGCCGCGACGCTGCACGAATTCCTTGGTGCCGTCCAGCGGATCGACGATCAGGAAGGTGCTAAGGCTCTGGCCGTGGGTCTCGGCCTGTTCTTCGGTCACCAGCGCGATATCGGGGAATGCCGCGCGCAGACCGGCGGCAATCAGCGCATCGGCGGCCTCGTCGGCCTGCGTCACCGGCGAGTCGTCGGATTTGGCGCGCACGTCGAAATCTTCCGCCTCATAGATCCGCATGATCTCGGCGCCAGCCTGCAACGCCAGTTTCCGCATTTCAGAGGTGAGTCGGTCAAATTGCATCAGGTTTCCCCTTGGCTGAGGCGTATTGTGCCGCGGCGACTGATTGTCTCGCGGCTTCATCACCCTTATGATGCGACTGAACAGGCGGGGCAAGCACCCCGCCATCATGCAGGTGCCGCCGCAGCCCATTGGGCGCAGATCCGCGTCGGCGGAACGAATGGTGCCCAATCAGGGGCAGGATCGGGGCCGGGCCGGATTGTTTTCGCAACGCAACAACCGCAACATGGTGCAGGCAGCGGGCACGACGCTGACGCTGATTTATCACCAGACGGTCTATAACCTGCGGACCGAGCATCGCAACGCCATCGTCGGGTTGCTGATGACCATCGCGCAGACTTCGGTGATGATGATGGCCTTCATGGGCCTCTATCTGATCATGGGCGTGCGTTCATCGCCGATCCGGGCCGATTTCATCCTGTTCCTCATGTCCGGCATCATGCTTTTCCTGACCCATATCCAGACGGTGGGCGCGGTTTCGGGCAGCCACAATCTGGGCGGGCTGACCCGGCACCAGCCGCTGAACGCCGCGATCATGATCGCCGCGGCGTCGCTGGCGGTGCTGTATCGGCAGGCCATCACGATCATGACGCTGCTGGGGGTGTATCACCTGCTGTTCAACCCGCTGCGGCTGGAAGACCCGCTGGGATGTGTGGTGATGTTCCTGCTGTCGTGGTTCTCGGGCTGCTGCGTGGGGCTGATCTTTCTGGGGCTGCGGCCATGGTTCCCCAAGGGATCGAAGCTGATGACGACCATGTATCAGCGGATCAACATGATCGCCTCGGGCAAGATGTTCGTGGCCAATATTCTGCCCAACATCATGCTGCCGTTCTTTTCGTGGAACCCGCTGTTTCATGTCATCGACCAGACGCGCGGCTTTGCCTTCATCAACTATACGCCGCAAAAGACCGATCCCTATTATGCGCTGTGGTTTTCGCTGGTCGCGCTGATGATCGGGCTGCTGATCAACTTCACCACCCGCAAATACGAATCGATCAGCTGGGGCGCGACAAGCTGACCCTTCGCGCCCGCCGCAACCGCCAACCGCCATCGCAGCATGAAAATGAGAGTGATTTTGACCGGCTCTGACGCTTGCGGGGCCCGAAACCATCCCTATATACACCCCCGAAGCCGCCCGGACCGTTCCGGGTGAACTCTCGCACTGGCCAACTCAGCAAGGGATAGGCCGCGGGGGCCATAACGGACCCAAGGCCTGCATATCGCCGCAAGAAAGGTTATATCTATGTCAAAAGTCATCGGGATCGACCTCGGCACCACCAACAGCTGCGTCGCGATCATGGACGGCAGCCAGCCGAAGGTCATCGAAAACAGCGAAGGTGCCCGTACCACGCCCTCTATCGTCGGCTTTACCGACAGCGAGCGTCTGGTCGGCCAGCCCGCCAAGCGTCAGGCCGTGACCAACCCCACCAACACCGTTTTCGCCGTCA
This sequence comes from Paracoccus alcaliphilus, assembly GCF_028553725.1. Classification (NCBI taxonomy): domain Bacteria; kingdom Pseudomonadati; phylum Pseudomonadota; class Alphaproteobacteria; order Rhodobacterales; family Paracoccaceae; genus Paracoccus; species Paracoccus alcaliphilus. The sequence continues at coordinate 1,096,501 of NZ_CP067124.1, read as the reverse complement.
AGCGCCTGATCGGCCGCCGCATCGGCGACGAGGCCGTGGAAAAGGACCGCAAGCTGGTGCCCTATTCCATCGTGGATGGCGGCAATGGCGACGCCTGGGTCGAGGTCAAGGCCGAGAAATATTCCCCCGCTCAGGTCAGCGCGATGATCCTTCAGAAGATGAAGGAAACCGCCGAATCCTATCTGGGCGAAGCCGTGACGCAGGCCGTCATCACCGTCCCCGCCTATTTCAACGACGCGCAGCGTCAGGCGACCAAGGACGCGGGCAAGATCGCCGGCCTCGAAGTCCTGCGCATCATCAACGAGCCGACCGCGGCCGCGCTGGCCTATGGTCTGGACAAGAAGGAAACCAAGACCATCGCCGTCTATGACCTTGGCGGCGGCACCTTCGACATCACCATTCTGGAAATCGACGACGGTCTGTTCGAGGTGAAATCGACCAACGGGGACACGTTCCTTGGCGGCGAAGACTTCGACATGCGCATCGTCAACTATCTGGCGGACGAGTTCAAAAAGGAACACGGCGTCGATCTGACCCGCGACAAGATGGCCCTTCAGCGCCTGAAGGAAGCCGCCGAAAAGGCCAAGATCGAGCTGTCCAGCTCCAGCCAGACCGAGATCAACCAGCCTTTCATCAGCATGGATGCCAGCTCGGGCACGCCGCTGCACATGGTGATGAAGCTGACCCGCGCAAAGCTGGAAAGTCTGGTCGGCGACCTGATCAAGCGCACCATGAAGCCGGTTCAGGACGCGCTGAAGGATGCCGCCTGCTCGAAGTCGGAAATCGACGAGATCGTTCTGGTCGGCGGCATGACCCGCATGCCCAAGGTGATCGAGGCCGTGACCGAGTTCTTCGGCAAGGAACCGCACAAGGGCGTGAACCCCGATGAGGTCGTGGCTCTGGGTGCTGCCATTCAGGCCGGCGTGCTGCAAGGCGACGTCAAGGATGTGGTTCTGCTGGACGTGACGCCGCTGTCGCTGGGGATCGAAACGCTGGGTGGCGTGTTCACCCGCCTGATCGACCGCAACACCACCATCCCGACCAAGAAAAGCCAGATCTTCTCGACCGCCGAGGACAACCAGAACGCCGTGACGATCCGGGTCTTCCAGGGCGAGCGCGAGATGGCCGCCGACAACAAGATGCTGGGTCAGTTCAACCTTGAGGACATTCCGCCTGCGCCGCGCGGCATGCCGCAGATCGAGGTGACCTTCGACATCGACGCCAACGGCATCGTGTCGGTTTCCGCCAAGGACAAGGGCACCGGCAAGGAACAGAACATCACCATTCAGGCCTCGGGCGGTCTGACCGACGAGGATATCGAGCGGATGGTGAAGGATGCCGAAGCCAATGCCGATGCCGACAAGTCGCGGCGTGAACTGGTCGAGGCCCGCAACCAGGCCGAAAGCCTGATCCACTCGACCCGCAAATCACTGGAAGAGCATGGCGACAAGGTGGACGGATCGACCGTCGAGGCGATCGAACTGGCCATCGGCGCGCTGGAGGAATCGCTGAAATCCGAAGACGCCGGCAAGATCAAATCCGGCATCCAGAACGTGATGGACGCATCCATGCGGCTGGGCGAGGCGATCTACAAGGCGCAGGAAGCATCGTCCGAAGGCGCTGCGGAAGGCGACGAAGACCAGCCGCGCAACGTGGACGAGGACATCGTGGACGCCGATTTCGAGGATCTCGGCGAGAACAAGAAACGCGGCTGATCCGGGCCGCTTCGCCCCTTGGCCGGCCCCCCTCGGGCCGGCCGATTTCATGGGGCTGGTGAACAGGAAACGACATGGCCAAGCGTTGCTATTACGAGGTGCTGGGTGTGGCCCGCGGTGCCGCGCCAGACGAAATCAAGAAGGCTTACCGCCGCAAGGCGAAAGAGCTTCACCCCGACCGCAATCAGGACAACCAGAACGCCGAGGCAGGCTTCAAGGAAGTCAACGAAGCCTATGACTGCCTGAAGGACGACCAGAAGAAGGCCGCTTATGACCGCTTTGGCCATGCCGCCTTTGAAAATGGCGGCGGCGGTTTCGGTGGTGGTCGCGGGGCCCATCCGGGCGATTTCGGCTCGGCCTTCGCCGATGTGTTCGAGGATCTGTTCGGCGACATGATGGGCGGTCGTCGCGCGGGCGGCGGCCGGTCGCGCGCGCAACGCGGGCAGGATCTGCGCTATAATCTGGGCGTTTCGCTGGAAGAGGCCTATAGCGGTCTGCAAAAGACCATCAGGGTTCCCGGCTCGGTCGCCTGCGGCGAATGCGAGGGCACCGGGGCCGAGGGTGCGACCCAGCCGGTCGCCTGCCCGACCTGTGCGGGCATGGGCAAGGTTCGCGCGCAACAGGGCTTTTTCACCGTCGAGCGCACCTGCCCCACCTGCGGCGGTCAGGGCCAGATCGTCAAGAATCCCTGCAAGGCCTGTCACGGCGCTGGCCGCGTCGAAAAGGAACGCACCCTTTCGGTCAATATCCCCGCAGGCGTCGAGACCGGCACCCGCATCCGCCTTGCCGGAGAGGGCGAGGCCGGGATGCGCGGCGGCCCCTCGGGCGATCTCTATATCTTCATCGAGGTCCGCGAGCATCCGATCTTCCTGCGCGAAGGCAAGACCCTTGCCTGTCAGGTGCCGGTCAGCATGGCCACCGCCGCCCTTGGCGGCGAGGTCGAGGTGCCGATCATCGACGGTGGCCGTTCGCGCGTGAAGGTCCCGGCAGGCAGCCAGTCGGGCCGCCAGATGCGCCTGCGCGGCAAGGGGATGCCGCCACTGCGGCATGGTCCGGGCGCTGCGGGCGAACATGGCGACATGCTGATCGAACTGACCGTGGAAACGCCGGTGAACCTGACCCCGCGCCAAAGGGAACTGCTGCGCGAATTCGAGGCCGAAAAGGCCGACAACAGCCCGCAATCAGACAGTTTCTTCAACAAGGTCAAAGGCTTCTGGGACGACATGACCCGCTGATCTGCGGCGATTTTCGTTAACCTGTTCTTCACGATTCGGGACCATGCTGACGTCATGGACCCGAATCGTTCCTTTGGCGAAATGCCCCTGCCCTTGTTCACGCCCGCCGCCGATGATGTGCAGCCGGTGGCGGTTGCTTCCACGCGCCCCGTTCCTTCGACACGTCCCGGCAAAGCCGCGCCATCCTATCTGGCCGATCACCGCGCAAGGTTGCGCGAACGTTTCATGCAGGGCGGCGCGGCGGCCATGCCGGATTACGAGATGCTGGAACTGGTCCTGTTCCGTGCCATCCCGCGACAGGACGTCAAGCCGCTGGCCCGTCGCCTGATCGAACGATTCGGCGATTTCAACCGGGTGCTGTCGGCCTCTGCGGTCCGGCTGACGCAGGTCGAGGGCGTCGACCCCGCCGTCGTCACCGAGTTGAAGATCGTCGAGGCCGCGGCCCAACGTCTGGCCCGCGCCCGCATCCTGCACCGGCCGGTTCTGTCTGGCTGGCAGGTGCTGCTGGATTATTGCCACACCACCATGGCCCATCGCGAAATCGAACAGTTCCGGGTGCTGTATCTGGACCGCAAGAACGTGCTGATCGCGGATGAGGAACAGGCGCAGGGCACGGTCGATCATGTCCCGGTCTATCCGCGCGAAATCATCCGCCGGGCGCTGGAACTGAACGCATCGGCGCTGATTCTGGTGCATAACCACCCCTCGGGCGACCCCACCCCGTCGGATTCGGACATTACCATGACCGCCCGCATCGCGCAGGCGGCCGACAGCATGGGCATCACCATCCACGACCATCTGATCATCGGAAAATCGCGCGAACTCAGCTTTCGCGCCGAAGGATTGTTATAGGGCCGATGATGGAATCACCCCCGCCGACGGCATTCCCCGACGGCCCGACCGGCCATTTCCTGCCGGGATCATGGGTGCAGATTTCCAGCAACTGCGGCTTTTTGCGCCTTTTGGCGCAGGCTTAGATGCTGGACTGGCAAGGAATTGAACGCTAGAACCGCGAACGCGAAGGCTGCAATCAAAAGTGGCCGGATTGACGTATCGGCCAATTCCTTGGCCTGAATTGGAGAATTACCCGTGTCCCACGCAGATGATCACGTAGGCACCCGTAGGGATTTCCTCTACTATGCCACTGCGGGCGCAGGCACGGTGGCTGCCGGAGCCGCCGCCTGGACGCTTGTGAACCAGATGAATCCCTCGGCGGACGTTCAGGCCCTGTCGTCGATCCAGGTCGATGTCAGCGGTGTCGAGGTCGGTTCGCAGCTGACCGTCAAATGGCTGGGCAAGCCGGTGTTCATCCGCCGCCGCACCCCCGAAGAGATCGAGGCGGGGCGCGCGGTCCAGGTCAACGAACTGATCGACCAGAACGCCCAGAACGCCAATGATCCGGCGGCCTCGGCCACGGATGAGAACCGGACCCTGGACGAGGCCGGCGAATGGCTGGTCCAGATCGGCGTCTGCACCCATCTGGGCTGCGTGCCGATCGGCGATGGTGCCGGCGATTTCGGCGGCTGGTTCTGCCCCTGCCACGGGTCGCATTATGACACCGCCGGGCGCATCCGCCGCGGTCCCGCGCCGCAGAACCTGCACATCCCTGTTGCAGAATTCATCAACGAAACCACGCTCCAACTGGGCTGAGGAGGGCTTCACATGGCCGGTATTCCACACGACCATTACGAGCCCAGGACGGGCTTGGAAAAATGGCTCCACCGCCGTTTGCCGGTGGTCAGCCTGATTTACGACACGATCATGATCCCCACCCCCAAGAACCTGAACTGGTGGTGGATCTGGGGCATCGTGCTGGCCTTCTGCCTTGCGCTGCAGATCGTGACCGGCATCGTTCTGGTAATGCATTACACGCCGCATGTCGATCTGGCCTTCGCCAGCGTCGAACATATCATGCGCAACGTGAACGGCGGCTATATGCTGCGCTATCTGCACGCCAACGGCGCCTCGCTGTTCTTCCTGGCGGTCTATATCCACATCTTCCGCGGCCTTTACTACGGTTCCTACAAGGCGCCGCGCGAAGTGACCTGGATCGTCGGCATGCTGATCTATCTGCTGATGATGGCCACCGCCTTCATGGGCTATGTGCTGCCCTGGGGTCAGATGTCCTTCTGGGGCGCCACGGTGATCACCGGCCTGTTCGGCGCGATCCCCGGCATCGGCGAGCCGATCCAGACCTGGCTGCTGGGCGGACCCGCGGTCGATAACGCCACGCTGAACCGCTTCTTCTCGCTGCATTATCTGCTGCCCTTCGTGATCGCGGCGCTGGTGATCGTCCATATCTGGGCCTTCCACACCACCGGCAACAACAACCCCACCGGGGTCGAGGTGCGCCGCACCAGCAAGGAAGAAGCCGAGAAGGATACTCTGCCCTTCTGGCCCTATTTCGTGATCAAGGACCTGTTCGCGCTTGCCGTGATTCTGGTCGCCTTCTTCGCCATCGTCGGCTTCATGCCGAACTATCTGGGCCACCCCGACAACTATATCGAGGCGAACCCGCTGGCGACGCCCGCCCATATCGTGCCGGAATGGTATTTCCTGCCCTTCTACGCGATCCTGCGCGCCTTCGACAGCGAGGTCTGGCTGGTGCAGCTGGTCAACTTCCTGTCCTTCCGCATCATCGACGCCAAGTTCTTCGGCGTGCTGGCGATGTTCGGCGCGATCATCGTGATGGCGCTGGTGCCCTGGCTGGATACCAGCCGCGTGCGCTCGGGCCGTTACCGCCCGAAGTTCAAGTGGTGGTTCTGGCTGCTGGTGGTCGATTTCGTCTTGCTGACCTGGGCAGGCGCCATGCCGGCCGAAGGGATCTATCCCTATATCGCGCTGGCCGGTGCGGCCTATTGGTTCGCCTATTTCCTGGTCATCCTGCCGCTGCTTGGCGTGCTCGAAAAGCCTGAACCGATGCCGACGACCATCGAGGAAGACTTCAACGAACACTACAAGCCAGCGCAACCTGCCGAGTAAGGAGAGCCAGAACATGACCCTGAGGACCAAGACGCTCACGGCCATTGCGGCCCTGACGATCTCTGCCGGCGGCTTTGCGATGGCGCAGGACATCTCGCCCGCCGGGCAAGAGCCCGCGACCGAAGCGCAACCCGCCGAGGAAACCGGGACCGCCCCTGCCGCCGACACCGAAACCGGTGCTGGCGAGACGGCCACCGATGCAGCGGATGATACCGCTGCCGAGGGAGCTGATGCCGAAGCACCCGCCGCCGAGGAAGCTGCCGACGAGGCCGTGACCGAGGACGCGGCGGACGTATCCGAGGAACCCGCCGCCGAAGAACCGGCTGCGGAGGACGCCGCCGAGGCAGAGGAAGCCCCTGCCGAAGAGCCTGCCACCGAGGAAACATCCGAGGCGGAAGGTGAAGCTGAAGAACCCGCCGCGGACGAGGCCACCGGGGACGACGCTGCGGCAGAAGAAGCCGCGGAAGAAGCACCTGCTGCTGCCGAGGCCCCTGCGGAAGACGCCGATGCCGCCGAGGAAGCGACCGAGGCTGAAGGTGAGGCTGAAGCCGACGAACCCGCAACCGAGGAAGCCGCCGAGGAACATGCCGCCGGTGACAGCCACGGCGCCGGTCATGTCGAGGATGTGTCCTTCAGCTTTGAAGGTCCGTTCGGCAAGTACGACCAGTTCCAGCTGCAGCGCGGCTTGCAGGTCTATACCGAGGTCTGCGCGGCCTGCCACGGCATGAAATTCGTGCCGATCCGCACGCTGTCGGATGATGGTGGTCCCGGCCTGCCCGAGAATCAGGTCCGCGCCTATGCGGCCAACCTGAACCCGATCATCGACCCCGAGACCGAAGAAGAACGTCCGCGCCTGCCCACCGACCACTTCCCCGAAGTCACCGGCATGGGCATGGGTCCCGACCTGTCGCTGATGGCCAAGGCGCGTGCGGGTTTCCACGGACCGCAGGGTACCGGCATCAACCAGCTGCTGCGCGGCATCGGCGGGCCGGAATATATCCACGCGATCCTGACCGGCTATACCGGCGAGACGGTGGAACAGGCCGGCACCACGCTTTACGAAAACACCGCCTTCCCGGGCGGCTGGATCAGCATGCCGCCCCCAGTCATGGACGACATGGTCAGCTATGAGGATGGTACTGAAGCGACGGCGGATCAGATCTCGATGGACGTGTCGGCCTTCCTGATGTGGACCGCCGAGCCGAAGATGATGGATCGCAAGCAGGTCGGTCTGGTGTCGGTTCTGTTCCTGATCGTCCTCAGCGCGCTGCTGTATCTGACGAACAAGCGGCTGTGGGCGCCGATCAAGGGCAAACACCGCAAGGCGGACTGACCCCGACTGCCAGAACAATCGCAAACGCGCCCTTCGGGGCGCGTTTTTCATTGGCCGGTGCCCCGACCGGGACAGCATCTGGACAAGGGGCGAATCACAGGCTCTGATGGCGCGGCAGGGGGTGTCGCGATGGCGGTCTGGAATCTTGGCTCGATCAATATCGATCACGTCTATCGGCTGGACAACCTGCCCCGACCGGGCGAAACGCTGGCCGCCCGGCAGCATGGGCGGGGGATCGGGGGCAAGGGCGCGAATCAGTCGCTGGCCGCCGCCAAGGCGGGCGCCAGGACGCATCATCTGGGCGCGGTCGGGGCGGATGCCGGCTGGCTCCTGGAAGGGTTGCGCTCAAGCGGGATCGAGACCGACGCCATCCATATCCTGCCCGACACGCCGACCGGCCATGCGATCATCATGGTGGATGACGCCGCCGAAAATGCCATCGTCATCGAAGCGGGCGCGAATCGCGCGCTGGAACCCGGCTGGCTGGAGGGCGCGCTGACCCCGATGCGGGCGGGCGATACGCTGCTGATCCAGAACGAGACCAACCTGCAGGCCATGGCCGCACGACTGGGCCGTGCCGCCGGGGCGCGGGTGATCTATTCCGCCGCGCCGTTTCAGCTGGACGCGCTGCAAGAGGTGTTGCCCCATGTCTCGATCCTTGCGCTGAACGAGGGCGAGGCGCAGCAGCTTTTCGCGGCGATTCCCGGTGATCTGCCGGTAGAGCAATTGCTGATCACGCGCGGCGCGCAGGGGGTGGAACTGCGCGATCTGCGCAAGGGCCAGACCCTGCGCCAGCCGGCCTTTGCGGTGCAGCCCGTCGATACGACCGGCGCGGGGGATTGCTTTGCCGGCTATTTCGCGGCGGCGCTGGATCGCGGCGACGACGCGGCGCAGGCGCTGCGGCTGGCGTCAGCGGCGGCGGCCATTCAGGTCACGCGCCACGGGGCGGGCGATGCCATGCCCCTGCTGGCCGAAGTTCAGGCGTTTCTGGCCAAAGCCCCGCCCCATCACCCCAGCGAATAGCCGGTGCCGCGCACGGTGCGGACCGGGTTGTTGCCGCCATGCTGCATCAGTGCCTTGCGCAACCGCCCGACATGCACGTCGATGGTGCGGGTATCGACATAGATGTCGCGGCCCCAGACACGGTCCAGCAACTGCTCGCGCGTCCAGACCCGGCCGGGCTTTTCCATCAGCGTGGACAGCAGGCGGAACTCGGTCGGACCCAGATGCAGGGGCTGGCCCGCCCGGAAAACCCGGTGTTCGGCGGCATCAAGGATGATGTCGTGAAAGCTGAGCCTTTCGCCCATCGTGGCCGGACGGGTGCGGCGCAGCTGCGTGCGCAGCCGTGCCATCAGTTCGACCACGGAATAGGGCTTGACGACATAGTCATCGGCCCCGGTTTCCAGCCCGCGCACGCGGTCGGTTTCCTCGCTGCGGGCCGACAGCATGATGATCGGGATGCCGCGGGTCGCGGGGTCGGCCTTGACCTGACGGCAGACCTCGATCCCCGAAACCTTGGGCAGCATCCAGTCCAGCACCAGAAGGTCGGGCTGTTCCTCCTGCACCAGCAGCAGGGCGTCCTCGCCGTTATCGGCGACAACCACGTCGAAACCTTCGGCCTCAAGATTGTATTGCAGGACTTCGCGCTGAGCACCTTCGTCCTCGACAACCAGAACGCAGGGGGCCTGACGTGCCGACATTATCTCAACCCTCACTTCCTGTGCCCGGAATCACATCCGGCACGCTGTTGCTTTTGGGGCGAGCCTCGTCCGGCATCTCGCCGGTGACCAGATAGATCACCTGTTCGGCGATCGAGGTCGCATGGTCGCCCATCCTCTCGACATTCTTGGCGATGAAATGCAGATGCATGCAGGGCGTGATGCTGCGCGGATCTTCCATCATGTGGGTCAGGAATTCGCGGAACAGCGCATTATACATCTGGTCCACTTCCAGATCGCGCTGGCGCACATCCTCGGCCAGTTCCGCATCGCGGCGGATATAGCTGTCCAGCGCGTCCTGCAACATCTTGTCCACGGCCTGACTCATCCGGCGCAGCGCCATACCCGCGCCCTCGATGGCGGGCATCTGCGACAGGACATGCGTGCGCTTGGCCATGTTCTTGGCATAATCGGCCACGCGCTCCAGCGAGGCGGCGATCTTCATCACCGCCAGCACCATGCGCAGATCGGTCGCGGTGGGTGCGCGCAGGGCGATCAGCCGGGCGGCGTCCTCGTTGATCTGGGCCTCCAGCTGGTCGATGGCCTTGTCGCGGCGCCGAACCTCTTCGGCCAGTTCTTCGTCGCGCGATTCCAGCGCGCTGGCCGCATCGGTGATCGCGGCCTCGACCATGCCGCCCATCTTGACGACCTGCGCCTGGATCGTTTCCAGATCACGGTCAAAGGCCGAGGAAATATGCTTGTCGCGATTCATGTCAGGCTGCCTCCCTGCCCCGTCAGCCGATCCGGCCCGAGATATAGGCCTCGGTCCGGGTGTCCTGCGGTTTGGTGAAAATGTCGTCGGTCTCGCCGTATTCCACCAGATTGCCCAGGTGGAAAAAGGCCGTTTTCTGGCTGACGCGCGCGGCCTGCTGCATCGAGTGCGTCACGATCACCACCGAGAATTTCTCGCGCAGGTCGTCGATCAGTTCCTCGACCTGCGCGGTGGCGATCGGGTCAAGCGCCGAACAGGGTTCGTCCATCAGCAGCACTTCGGGGCTGGTGGCGACGGCGCGGGCGATGCACAGGCGCTGTTGCTGGCCGCCCGACAGGCCGGTGCCGGGTTCTTGCAGGCGGTCCTTGACCTCGTTCCACAGCGCCGCGCCACGCAGCGCCTTTTCGACGATCTCGTCCAGTTCGGCCCGGCTGCGGGCCAGACCGTGGATGCGCGGGCCATAGGACACGTTGTCATAGATCGACTTCGGGAACGGGTTCGGCTTCTGGAACACCATGCCGACCTTGGCGCGCAGCTGCACCGGATCGACGCGGCGGTCATAGACATCCTCGCCATCCAGCCGGATCTCGCCTTCGACGCGGGCGATGGGAATGGTGTCGTTCATCCGGTTGATGCAGCGCAGGAAGGTCGATTTGCCGCAACCCGAAGGCCCGATGAAGGCGGTCACGGTCTTGTCGAGGATATCGACATCAACATCCTTCAGCGCGTGCTTGTCGCCATAATAAACCTGGACGTTGCGTGCCGAGATCTTGATGTCGTTCTGGGTCACGGCGCTCTCCACTCGATTCATATCGTACATATTGGCCTCCTTGGGCCGGATTACCAACGGCGCTCGAACTTGCGGCGCAGATAGATGGCCAGCACGTTCATGCACAGCAGGAAGAACAACAGGACGATGATCGCCCCCGAGGCACGTTCGACGAAAGCCGGGTCCGACCGCTGCGTCCAGTTATAGACCTGCACCGGCAGGGCCGAGGCCGGATCGCCCAGCCCGCCCAGACTGCCCACACCCTCCAGCGGCCAGGGCGCGCCGGGATAGTTGCGCACGAAGGCCACCATGCCGATCAGCAGCAGCGGCGCGGTTTCGCCCAACGCCTGCGCCAGACCGATGATCGTGCCGGTCAGGATGCCCGGCAGGGCCAGCGGCAGGACGTGGTGGAACACCGACTGCATCCTGGACGCCCCCACCCCCAGCGCCGCATCGCGGATCGAGGGCGGCACCGCCTTCAGCGCCGCGCGGGTCGAGATGATGATCGTCGGCAGCGTCATCAGCGTCAGCACCAGACCCCCGACGATTGAGGCCGATTGCGGCAGCCCGGCAAAGTTGATGAAGGCGGCCAGACCAAGGATGCCGAAGACGATGGACGGCACGGCGGCAAGGTTCGAGATATTCACCTCGATCACGTCGGTCCAGCGGTTCTTGGGCGCGAATTCCTCAAGATAAATACTGGCCGCGACGCCGATCGGCACCGCAAGGAACAGCACCACCAGCATCATGTACAGCGAACCAAGGATCGCCACCCCCACACCCGCGGCTTCGGGCCGCTGGTCCGAGGCGTCGGGATTGGTCAGGAAGTTCCAGTTGAACCGGGTGACCATCAGCCCGCGGTCGCGCAGCTCATCCGCCAGCATCAGCTGCTGGGGCGAGGTGTTGCTGACCCGCTCGGCGCTGGCCAGCGTGACGCGGCCCTTGAAATAGCCATCCACCCGGCCGTTGGCCAGCACGTCGAAATCGACCGTCTGCCCGACCAGTTCGGGATCGGCCAGCACCCGGTTGCGGACCTGCGCCGAGGCATCGCGGGACACGAGGCCCTTGATCTCGGCCTCGGTCAGGCCCTCGATCCGGATATTCTCGCGCTCGACGGCATCCTCGACGGCGGCATCGAGGATGCGGCCATAGCCAAGCGTCAGCACCTTCGCCATCTCGGCCGGATCGCGGTTGCCATTGGGATCGACGATATCGGCGCTGAGCGTGACCGGGATCGCCAGATAGGTCTGGCGGAAAGCGCCGGAACCGTCGCGGATGATGGTGGACAGCAGCACCACCAGCGCCAGCATCGCAATCCCGATGGCACTGGCGCCATACAGGCGGAAACGCTTTTCGGCGGCATTGCGGCGGCGGGTGCGCTCATCGACCGCGATCAGCGCGGTCTTCTTGCGTGCGGGCGTGTCACCCGACTGGGGCATGGAAATATCGGTCATTCATACTGCTCGCGATATTTGCGCACGATGTAGAGCGCGACGACATTCAGGGCCAGGGTGATGGTGAACAGGGTCAGACCCAGCGCGAAGGCGACCAGCGTTTCGGGCGAGTTGAAGTCGTTGTCGCCGGTCAGCTGGCTGACGATCTTGACGGTGATGGTGGTCATCGCCTCGAAAGGGTTCAGGCTCATCCGGGCGGCGGCACCCGCGCCCAGCACCACGATCATGGTTTCACCGATGGCGCGGCTGGCGGCCAGCAGCACCGCGCCGACGATGCCGGGCAGGGCGGCGGGGATCACCACCTGACGGATCGTCTCGGACGGGGTGGAACCAAGGCCAAGCGCACCGTCGCGCAGGCTTTGCGGCACCGCGTTGATGATGTCGTCCGACAGAGAACTGACGAAGGGGATCAGCATGATGCCCATGACCAGCCCGGCGGTCAGCACCGACGACGCCGAATTGCCCAGACCCAGCGGCTGGGCGAACCAGTCGCGCAGCATCGGGCCGACGACGATCAGCGCGAACAACCCGTAGACGATGGTCGGGATACCGGCCAGCACCTCGATCGCGGGCTTGGCGATGCTGCGCACGCGGCGGCTGGCATATTCCGACATGTAGATGGCGGCGAACAGACCGATCGGCACCGCGACCAGCAGCGCGATGAATGAGACGTACAGCGTGCCCCACAGCAGTGGCAGGACACCCAGCTGCGAGTTGCCCTGAAAACGCGGCGTCCATTCCGAACCGAAGAAGAAGGTCTTCCAGTCATAGATCTGGAAGAAATGCCCGGTCTCGAACAGCAGCGACAGCACGATGGCGGCGGTGGTGACGATGGCGATGGTCGAACACAGGATCAGCAGACCAAGGATGATCCGCTCGACCACGTTGCGCGCCTGAAAGCCCTGCCCGATACGCGACATCGCCCAGCCCAGCCCGGCAACCCCGGCGGCCAGGGCGACCACGCCCACGATCGGCCCGGAACTGTCGCCAATCACGCCGGCGACGCGCAGCAGGGTGGCGATGGCCAGAACGGCCAGCGGCAGCAGTAAGGTGGTCAGCGCGACGCTGGCGCCGTGATAGATCGGACGGCTGTGCAGAGCGCGCACATCGCCCGCCGCGGCATAGGCGCGGCTGCGTCCGATGATATATCCGGCTATGGCCAGCGCGATACTGGCGAACAAGGCCCAGGACAGCGGCATAAGTGCCTTCCTTGCGTTGTGGCGACTGATGAAGAAACGCGGCGGGGCGGCCAGTATTCCTGCCGCCCCGCCTGATGTGGATTATTGCATGGTGGTTTCGCTGGCGACGGCTTCCTGAACCGAGGCCAGTTCGGGATCCGACACCAGACCGTATTGGGCCAGCGGGCCATCGGGGCCTGCCAGATCGTCCGACACGAAGAATTCGACGAATTCCTTCAGGCCCTCGATTTCAGCCAGATGGTCTTTCTTCACATAGAAGAACAGCGGGCGCGACACCGGATATTCGCCCGAGGCGATGCTCTCGGTCGAAGGCGTGACGCCCGAGATGGTGCCGACCTGCAACTTGTCGGTGTTGTTCTCATAGAAAGCCAGACCGAAGACGCCGATCCCGTTGGGAGAGCTGTCGATACGCGACAGGGTCTCGGTATAGTCGCCGTCGATATCGACCGAACGGCCATCGGTGCGCAGGTTCATGCAGGCGGCTTCGGCTTCGTCTTCACCCAGTTCGGCGGTGAACACTTCCAGCGCGCCCGATTCCTCGCAGCCCGCAAGGACGACCTTTTCCTCGAAGACTTCGCGGGTGCCGTGCTTGGTGCCGGGCACGAAGGCCAGGATTTCCTGATCCGGCAGATCGGCGTTCACTTCGCTCCAGTTCGCGGCGGTGTTGTCCACGATGGCACCGTCCACGACGACCTTGGCGGACAGGGCGTTGAACCAGTCGGCCGGGGTGAAGGCGAATTCCGGACCATTGCTGGAGCTGGCAAAGACGATCCCGTCATAGCCGATGCGGACTTCCATGACCTCTTCGACGCCATTGGCGCGGCAGGTCTCGAGTTCGCCTTCGCGGATCGGGCGGCTGGCATTGGCGATGTCGATGGTGTTTTCGCCGACACCTTCGCAGAATTTCTGCAGACCGGCACCCGTTCCGCCGGATTCGATGACCGGGGTCGGGAAGTCGGTGTTTTCGCCGAAGACTTCGGCGACGATGGTGGAATAGGGCAGCACGGTGGACGAACCGGCAACCTGAACCTGATCGCGGGCCTGAGCGGCAACAGCCGAGGCCGCCACGATGGCCAGCGCCGATACGGTGAATTTCGCGGTTTTCATGGATCACTCCTGAATCAACATGGCCCAAGCGGGCATGTCCGTGACCTAGTCACCACGCATGAAGCTTATGCAAAACTTATATGACGATTATGCGACAATGCAGCCGGTCGGCGGTGAATCCACCCAAAGCCTCAGGAATCCGGGCCGATCACGCCGCGCAATCCGCCGGTCTGGGCGCGGTCCATCAGCAGATGATCCAGAATCACGCAGGCCGCCATGGCCTCGGCCACAGGCACCGCGCGAATCCCCACGCAGGGGTCGTGGCGGCCCTTGGTGATCAGCTCGATCTCCTGCCCCTGCTGGTTGATCGTGCGGCGCGGCGTGGTGATCGAACTGGTCGGCTTGACTGAAAACCGCACTGCGATGTCCTGACCCGTGCTGATCCCGCCAAGGATGCCGCCGGCATGATTCGACAGGAATCGCGGCCCGTCATTACCCATGCGGATCTCATCGGCGTTGTCGGTGCCGGTCAGGGCGGCGGCCCCCATGCCCTCGCCGATCTCGACGCCTTTGACGGCGTTGATCGACATCATCGCGGCGGCCAGATCGGTGTCCAGCTTCGCATAGACCGGCGCGCCAAGACCGGGCGGGCAGCCCTGAATCAGCACCTCGATGGCCGCGCCGACGCTGTTCTGATCCTTGCGGATCGCGTCCAGATAATCGGACCATTCCTGCACCGCCGTCGCGTCGGGCAGAAAGAACGGGTTGTCGGGAATGGCGCTGGCGTCAAAGCGCGCGCGCTCCAGATGCAGCGCGCCCATCTGCACCATATATCCGGTTACCGCCAGATCGGGCAGCAGATGACGCAGCACGGCCTGCGCCACGCCCCCCGCCGCGACCCGCGCCGCCGTTTCCCGCGCGCTGGAGCGTCCGCCGCCGCGATAATCCCGGATCCCGTATTTCAGGTGATAGGCGATATCGGCATGGCCGGGGCGGAAACTGGTGGCGATATCGCCGTAATCCCTGGACCGCTGATCGGTGTTCTCGATCATCAGCTGGATCGGCGTGCCGGTGGTGCGGCCCTCGAAGATGCCCGACAGGATGCGCACCTGATCGGCTTCGCGCCTTTGCGTGGTGTGCTTGGAGGTGCCGGGGCGGCGCAGGTCGAGGAATTGCTGGATATAACCCTCGTCCAGCGCCACGCCCGGCGGGGTGCCATCGACAGTGACGCCAAGCGCGGGGCCATGGCTTTCGCCCCATGTGGTGAACCGGAATTCGCGGCCGAAAGTGTTATAGCTCATGCCTTCTCTCCGGTCAGGGCTTTCAATTCATAGATCAGATCCAGCGCCTCGCGCGGGGTCATGGCATCGGGATGCACATCTTTCATCCGCGCGTCCAGAGGGCTGTCCACGGCCCGGACCGGCGCCGGGGCCGGGGCGGCGGCGCGGAACAGCGGCAGATCGTCGATCAGCGCGGCGGGCCGGGCGGCACCCTCACGCTCGCCCGATTCCAGCGCGTCCAGCACCTCGCGCGCGCGGTCCACAACGCTGCCGGGCAACCCCGCCAGCCGCGCCACCTGCACGCCATAGGACCGATCCGCCGCGCCCTTGCGCACCTCGTGCAGAAAGATCACCTCGCCTTCCCATTCGCGCACGGTGACGGTGGCGTTTTCCACCCCATCCAGACGCGCGGTCAGGGCGGTCATTTCGTGGTAATGGGTGGCGAACAGGGCGCGGCAGCGGTTGATTTCGTGCAGATGCTCCATCACCGCCCAGGCGATGGACAGCCCGTCCCATGTCGCGGTGCCGCGCCCGATCTCGTCCAGAATCACCAGCGCGCGGTCGTCGGCCTGATTGAGGATCGCGGCGGTTTCCACCATCTCGACCATGAAGGTGGACCGGCCCCGCGCCAGATCATCGGCGGCGCCCACGCGGCTGAACAACTGGCTGACCATGCCGATATGGGCCGACCGCGCGGGCACGAAGGCCCCCGCCTGCGCCAGCACCGCGATCAGCGCGTTCTGGCGCAGAAAGGTCGATTTCCCGGCCATGTTCGGCCCGGTCAGCAGCCAGATCGCCGGAGTCTCGCCCGCCGTCAGATCGCAGTCATTGGCCACGAAGGCCTGCGCCTTGCGCCGCAGCGCGCGTTCCACAACCGGATGCCGCCCGCCTGTGATCGCAAAAGCGCGGCTGTCATCGACGCGGGGCCGGGTCCAGCCCTCGCCCGTGGCGATATCGGCAAAGGCACTGGCAAGGTCGATCTCGGCCAGCGCCCGCGCCGCCTGCCCGATCTGCGCGGACTGGTCCAGAATGGCCGCGCGGAGGCGGTCGAAAATGCCGCGCTCGATCTCCAGCGCGCGGTCGCGGGCGTTGAGGATGCGGGTTTCCAGCTCGGACAGTTCAACCGTTGTGAAACGGATCTGGTTGGCGGTGGTCTGGCGGTGAATGAAGGTCTCGGACAAGGGCGGGGCCATCATCCGCTCGGCATGGGTGGTGGTCGTTTCGATGAAATAGCCCAGCACGTTGTTATGCTTGATTTTCAGGCTTTGCACCCCGGCCAGCGCGGCATAATCGGCCTGCATCCCGGCAATGACGCCGCGCCCTTCGTCGCGCAGCCGCCGGGTCTGGTCCAGATCCGCATCGTAATCAGAGGCCACGAAACCGCCATCGCGGGCCAGCAGGGGCGGCTCGGCCACCAGCGCGTCGTCCAGCAGACGGGTCAGCGCGTCATGGCCGACAAGATCGCGCGCCGCGTCCCGCAGCACGGGGGCGGCGTCGTCAGGCAGCCGCGCAGCAATCGCCGCGCCTTGCGTCAGCCCGGCGCGGATTGCGGCCAGATCGCGCGGCCCGCCGCGTTCCAGCGCCAGCCGCGACAGCGCCCGGTCCATATCCGGCACGCGGGCCAACGCATCGCGCAGATCGGCCGACAGGCGCGGATCATCGACCAGCATCGCCACCGCATCGTGGCGCGCATGGATCAGCGCCAGATCGCGGCTTGGCGCGCTGATGCGACGCTCCAGCAGCCGCGCGCCCGGGGCCGTCACCGTCCGGTCGATGGCCGCCAACAGCGAGCCATCGCGCCCCCCCGACAGCGCCTGCGTCAGTTCCAGATTGCGCCGTGTGGCCGCGTCGATCTGCATCGCGCCGCCTGCGCGTTCGCGGCCGGGCGGACGCAGCAACGGCAATTTGCCCTTCTGCGTCATGTCCAGATAATCGACGATGGCCCCCATCGCCGACAGTTCCGCGCGGGTAAAGCTGCCGAAACCGTCCAGCGTTTCCACGCCATAAAGCGCACATAACCGCCGCGCCCCCGCCCCACTGTCAAAGGCACCGGCATGAAGATCGGTCAGCGCCGCGCCTGCATCCGCCGCCAGATCGTCCAGACCCGAGCCATCGACGGCCAGCAACTCGCGCGGCGCCAGGCGCGCCAGTTCCGGGGCCAGCCGCACCTGCGGGCAGTCCATCACCTGAAAGGCGCCGGTCGAGATATCCACCCATGCCAGCGCGCCCTCGTCGCGCACCTGCGAAAACGCCGCCAGATAATTGTGCCGCCGCGCCTCCAGCAGCGATTCCTCGGTCAGGGTGCCGGGCGTGACCAGCCGCACCACGTCGCGCGCCACGACCGATTTACTGCCGCGCTTCTTCGCCTCGGCCGGGTCTTCCATCTGCTCGGCGATGGCGACGCGGAAGCCCTTGCGGATCAGCGTCAGCAGATAGGATTCGGCGGCATGGACCGGCACCCCGCACATCGGGATCGGCTGGCCCTGATGGGTGCCGCGTTTCGTCAGCGCGATATCCAGCGCCGCCGCCGCCGCCACCGCGTCGTCAAAGAACATCTCGTAGAAATCGCCCATGCGATAGAACAGCAGCGCGCCGGGATTGGCATCCCGGATTGCCAGATACTGCGCCATCATCGGGGTGGGCTGATCGCTCATGTCGGTCCTTCGGCTGTGGTCTGGCGTGTTTCTAGCCGCTTGCACCGGACTGTGAAACCACTACATTCATTCCTGACCTCGGGGTGCCCTGTTTCGGGCTGAGACGCATGACGCGGACCCGTCGAACCTGATCCGGCTGACCCCGGCGGAGGGAAGGTGGCCTTGGTCCTTTCTTTCGAAAACCTGAATGAAAGTGAGGCCGCGATGAAGAAATACCTGTTACTGGCCCTTCTGGCCGCCACCCCCGCCGCCGCACAGGATCGTCCGGTGCTGACCGTCTATGCCGGTGATTACGTCGCCAGCGAATGGGGTCCCGGCCCGAAGATCAAGGAAGGGTTCGAGGCCTTCTGCGAATGCGAATTGCGCTTTGTGACCGGCGACATCCTGCCCCGCATCCTGATGGAGGGCGAGGGAACCAAGGCCGATATCGTCTTCGGCCTGACCCCCGACCTGACCGCCCGCGCCCGCGAATCCGGCCTGTTCGCGCCGCATGGGCAGGACACATCCGACATGTCGCTGCCCGTCGAATGGAGCGACGAGATCTTCCTGCCCTATAACTGGAGCGAGACCGCCTTCATCTATGACGAGACCCGGCTGGAAAACCCGCCCGCCAGCTTCGCCGAATTGCTGGACGCGCCCGACGACCTGAAGATCGTCATTCAGGACCCCCGCGCCTCGATTTCCGGGCTGGCGCTGCTGTTGTGGGTCAAGGGGGTTTACGGCGACGACACGCCCGACGCATGGGCAAAGCTGGCGCCGAAGATCCTGACGGTGACGCGCGGCTGGTCGGAATCCTATGGCATGTTCACGGAAGGAGAGGCGGATATGGTCCTGTCCTATACCACCTCGCCCGCCTATCACATCGCCGAAGAGGACGACCTGACCAAGAAGGCCGCCATTTTCCCCGAAGGTCATTACTTCCTGACCGAACTGGCCGCGCAGATCGCCACGACCGATCAGCCGGAACTGGCGCAGGCCTTCATGGACTGGGTGCTGACGCCGGATTTCCAGTCCACCGTCCCGCTGGCCAACTGGTCGCTGCCCGCGAGACTGCCCGAGGCTGACTGGCCGCAGGTGCTGCGCGATCTGCCGCGCGCCGAGACGACCCTGCTTTACACCGAGGACGAGGCCGAGGCGCTGCGTCAGCCGGCGCTGGACGAATGGCTGCGGGCGTTCTCGCGATAACGCGCCCGCAGCCGGGCGCATGGGTCGCGGCCGCGCTGGCGGCGCTGATCCTCGGCACGCTGGCGGCGGTGGCATGGCAGGCGCGCGGGCTGTCGGCGCTGGGGCCGTGGGACTGGCGGGCGGTCTGGTTCACCATCTGGCAGGCGACGGTATCCGCCAGCCTGTCGGCGGTGCTGGCGATCCCGGTGGCGCGGGCTTTGGCCCGGCGGCGCTTTCGCGGGCGGATGGCGCTGGTGACGCTGCTGGGCGCGCCATTCATCCTGCCGGTGATCGTGGCGGTGATGGGGCTGATCTCGGTCTTTGGCCGCAACGGCGTGCTGAACGAGGGGCTGCGCGGGTTCGGGCTGCCCGAGGTCAGCATCTATGGCTGGCAGGGGGTGATCCTTGCGCATGTGTTCTTCAACCTGCCGCTGTCGGTGCGGCTGATCCTGCAAGGCTGGCAGGCGATCCCGGCGGAACGGTTCCGGCTGGCCGAAAGCCTGGGCTTCGGCCCCCGCGACATTGCCCGGCATCTGGAACGCCCGATGCTGCGTTCGGTGCTGCCCGGTGTCTGGCTGGCGGTGTTTCTGGTCTGCCTGACCAGTTTCGCCGTCGCGCTGGCTTTGGGAGGCGGGCCGCGCGCCACCACGGTCGAGCTGGCGATCTATCAGGCGTTCCGCTTTGACTTCGATCTGGGCCGGGCGGCGATGCTGGGGCTGGTGCAGATCGCGCTTTGCGTGGCGGCGATGGTGCTGGCGCGACGGATCGCGATCCCGGCGGCCTTCGGCGCGGGGCTGGACGCCCCCCACCGGCTGCGCGGGCCGGGCGGCTGGCGGAGGGGGGCCGATACGCTGGCCATCGCGCTGGCCACCGGGTTCCTGCTGTGGCCGATCCTTGCCGTCACCCTGCGCGGCCTGCCCCGCATCCCCGCCCTGCCGCCCGAGGTCTGGGACGCCGCCGCGCGGTCGGTGGTGATGGCGCTGATCTCGGCCCTGCTGGCGGTGGTGCTGTCGCTGGCTCTGGCGCTGACGCTGGCGCGCCATCCCGCCCGCTGGATCGAGGCGGCGGGGATGTTGCCGCTGGTCGCCTCGCCGCTGGTGCTGGGAACGGGGCTGTTCATCCTGCTGCGCGGCACGATATCGCCACAGGCGCTGGCCCTGCCGCTGACGGTGGCGATCAATGCGATCATGGCGCTGCCCTTCGGGTTGCGCGCGCTGATCCCGGCGGCCCGGGAACTGCATAGCGATTACGGCAGGCTGGCCGATTCTCTGGACCTGCGCGGGCTGGGGCGGCTGCGGCTGCTGGTGCTGCCCCGGCTGGCGCGTCCGCTTGGCTTTGCCGCCGGGCTGGCAGCGGCGCTGGCGATGGGCGATCTGGGCGTAATCACGCTGTTCGCCACCGATCAGCCGACCCTGCCGCTGAAGATGTATCAGTTGATGAACTCCTATCGCATGGCCGATGCCTCGGCCTGCGCGGTGCTGCTGATGGCGATCAGTTTCGCGCTGTTCTGGCTGTTCGACCGCGGAGGCCGCCTTGCTTGAGCTGAAAAACCTGTCCGTCACCCTGGGCAATTTCCACCTGCACGCCGATCTGTCGATAGATGCGGGCAGCCGGGTGGCCATCATCGGGGCCTCGGGCTCGGGCAAATCGACGCTGCTGTCGCTGATCGCGGGCTTTCTGGCGCCCGACCGGGGGCAGGTGCGGTGGCAGGGGCAGGACATCACCGCCGCCCTGCCGGGTCAGCGCCCGGTCTCGGTGCTGTTTCAGGACCAGAACCTGTTTCCGCATCTGACGGCGGCGCAGAATGTCGGGCTGGGACTGCGCCCCGATCTGCGCCTGAATCACGGGCAACGGACGCGCGTGTCGCAGGTTCTGGCCGAGGTCGGGCTGGAGGGGATGGAGGATCGCAAGCCCGCCAGCCTGTCGGGCGGTCAGCAAAGCCGAGTCGCGCTGGCGCGGGTGCTGCTGCGGGCGCGGCCGATCCTGCTGCTGGACGAACCCTTCGCCGCGCTGGGTCCGGCGCTGAAATCCGAGATGCTGGACCTGCTGGCCCGGATCGCGGGCGAAACCGATGCCACCGTGCTGATGGTCAGCCACGATCCCGCCGATGCGCGCCGCTTTGCGCCCCTGACCATCGTGATCGAGGATGGCCGCGCCCATCCGCCGCAGCCGACCGGCCCGCTGCTGGACAATCCGCCGCCCGGTCTGCGCGCCTATCTGGGCTGAGCGCAAGAAACACGGCCAAAAGACCCCCGTGCCACCTTGCGCGCCAGCCGCGCATGGCTATAACCCCGGACGATTTACCTGCCGCCAGCCCCCAAGGACCGTATCATGCCCAAAAGAACCGATATCAAATCGATCCTGATCATCGGCGCGGGGCCCATCGTCATCGGGCAGGCGTGCGAATTCGACTATTCCGGCGCTCAGGCCTGCAAGGCGCTGCGCGAAGAGGGGTATCGGGTCATCCTCGTGAACTCGAACCCGGCGACGATCATGACCGACCCGGAAATGGCCGACGCCACCTATATCGAGCCGATCACCCCCGAAATCGTCGAAAAGATCATCGCCAAGGAACGTCCCGACGCGCTGCTGCCGACGATGGGCGGGCAGACCGGGCTGAACACCGCGCTGGCGCTGGCCGACAATGGCGCGCTGGCCCGTTACGGGGTCGAGCTGATCGGCGCGCAACGCGCCGCCATCGAGATGGCCGAGGACCGCAAGCTGTTCCGCGAGGCGATGGACAGGATCGGGCTGGAAAACCCCAAGGCCACGATCATCGCCGCGCCCAAGGCCGCAAGCGGCAAATACGACATTTCCGCAGGCGTCGCGCAGGCGATGGAGGCACTGGAAGAGATCGGCCTGCCCGCCATCATCCGCCCCGCCTTCACCCTTGGCGGCACCGGCGGCGGCGTCGCCTATAACCGCGACGATTACGAACGTATCGTGCGCTCGGGCCTCGATGCCTCGCCCATGGCGCAGGTGCTGATCGACGAATCGCTGCTGGGCTGGAAAGAGTTCGAGATGGAGGTCGTGCGGGATCGCAACGACAATGCCATCATCGTCTGCGCCATCGAGAATATCGACCCGATGGGCGTCCATACCGGCGATTCGATCACCGTCGCCCCGGCGTTGACCCTGACCGACCGCGAATATCAGATGATGCGCAACGGCTCTATCGCCGTGCTGCGCGAAATCGGCGTGGAAACCGGCGGCTCGAACGTGCAATGGGCGGTGAACCCTGCCGATGGCCGCATGGTCGTGATCGAGATGAACCCGCGCGTCAGCCGCTCTTCCGCGCTGGCCTCGAAGGCGACCGGCTTCCCGATTGCCAAGATCGCCGCGAAACTGGCCGTCGGCTATACGCTGGACGAGCTGGACAACGACATCACCCGCGTGACACCCGCCAGTTTCGAGCCGTCCATCGACTATGTCGTCACCAAGATCCCGCGCTTTGCCTTCGAGAAATTCCCCGGATCGAAGCCCGAACTGACCACCGCGATGAAATCGGTGGGCGAAGTGATGGCAATCGGCCGCAGCTTCCACGAATCGCTGCAAAAGGCGCTGACTTCGATGGAAAACGGCCTGACCGGGCTGGATGAGATAGCCATCGAGGGCGCCGCCGAACAGGGCAGGCCCGCCATCGTCGCGGCACTGTCGCGCGCCACGCCCGACCGGCTGCGCGTGATCGCGCAGGCCATGCGCCTTGGGCTGAGCGACGACGAAATCCAGCGCATCACCCATTTCGACCCGTGGTTCCTTGCCCGCCTGCGCGAGATCGTCGAGGTCGAGGCCCGCATCCGCGATCAGGGCCTGCCGAGTGACCCCGAAGGGCTGCGCGCGCTGAAGATGATGGGCTTTACCGATGCCCGCCTTGCGATCCTGACCAATGGCAGTGAATCCGATATCCGCCGCGCGCGCCGCGCGCTGGACATCAAGCCCGTCTTCAAGCGCATCGACACCTGTGCCGCCGAATTCGAGGCCCAGACCCCCTATATGTATTCCACCTATGAGGCCCCGGCGATGGGCGATGTGGAATGCGAATCACGCCCCACGGATGCCAAGAAGGTCGTCATCCTTGGCGGCGGCCCGAACCGGATCGGTCAGGGGATCGAGTTCGACTATTGCTGCTGTCACGCCTGTTTCGCACTGACCGACGCGGGCTATGAGACCATCATGGTCAACTGCAACCCGGAAACGGTTTCGACCGATTACGACACCAGCGACCGGCTGTATTTCGAGCCTCTGACGCTGGAACATGTGCTGGAGATCCTGCGGGTCGAGCAGGAAAACGGCACCCTGCACGGCGTCATCGTGCAATTCGGCGGCCAGACGCCGCTGAAACTGGCCAATGCGCTGGAGGAAGAGGGCATCCCGATTCTGGGCACCACCCCCGACGCCATCGACCTGGCCGAGGACCGCGAGCGGTTCCAGCAGCTTCTGCACGATCTGGAGCTGAAGCAACCGATCAACGGCATCGCCCATTCCGACGCGCAGGCCATTGAAATCGCCGAACGCATCGGCTTTCCGCTGGTGATCCGCCCGTCCTATGTCCTGGGCGGCCGCGCGATGGAGATCGTGCGCGACATGGACCATCTGAAACGCTATATCACCGAGGCGGTCAGCGTTTCCGGCAAGAACCCGGTGCTGCTGGACAGCTATCTGTCGGGCGCCATCGAGGTCGATGTGGACGCGCTGTCGGATGGCGAGAACGTCCATGTCGCGGGCATCATGGAACATATCGAGGAAGCGGGCGTCCATTCCGGCGATTCCGCCTGCTCGCTGCCGCCGCATACGCTGGACGCCGCCACCATCGAGGAACTGAAGCGCCAGACGGTCGAGATGGCCCGCGCGCTGAAGGTGGTCGGGCTGATGAACGTGCAATTCGCGCTGAAAGGCGAGGATATCTATGTGCTGGAGGTGAACCCGCGCGCATCCCGCACTGTGCCCTTCGTCGCCAAGGCCACCGACAGCGCGATTGCGTCCATCGCCGCGCGGCTGATGGCAGGCGAGCCGATGTCGAACTTTCCCACACGCGACCCCTATCCCGCCGATGCCGGCCCCGAGGATGACCTGCCCTTTGCCGATCCGCTGACGCTGGCCGATCCGATCACGCCGTGGTTCTCGGTCAAGGAGGCCGTGCTGCCCTTCGCCCGCTTCCCCGGCGTCGATACGCTGCTTGGCCCGGAAATGCGCTCGACCGGCGAGGTGATGGGCTGGGACCGCAACTTTGCCCGCGCCTTCCTCAAGGCGCAACTGGGCGCCGGAACGCATCTGCCGACCGAGGGGCGGATTTTCGTCTCGATCAAGGATGCCGACAAGACCGAGGGCATGGCCGATGCCGCGCGCGACCTGACCGAAATGGGCTTCACCCTTCTTGCCACCAGCGGCACCGCCGATTTCCTGTCGGCTGCCGGGGTTCAGACGGAACGGGTCAACAAGGTCTATGAGGGCCGCCCGAACATCGTGGACCAGTTGAAGAATGGCAATATCGCCATGGTGCTGAACACCACCGAAGGCGCGCAGGCGATCGCCGATTCGCGCGACATCCGGGCGGTCGCGCTTTATGATAAGATTCCCTATTTCACCACCGCTGCGGGCAGCATCGCGGCTGTGGCGGCGATCAAGTCGCGCGAAGAGGGCGAGGTCGGCGTCCGGTCCTTGCAGGCTTAAGCGGGTTCGTGCCGCGGCCGGCCCCGTCCGGTAAAACTGTCGGAAACTGATCGGGAATCGGCGCGGCGCCTGTGCTAGGATGCCGCGCAACGTGAACAGTCGGAGAGTTTCCCATGGCCATCGCCACCCGTGCAGAGCGGCATTTCCTTGATCTTGTCAATCAGGCCCGCGCCGCCGAAGGGCTGTCGCCGGTTCAGCTTGAAACCCATCTCAACAGCAGTTCCGATGCGCATTCGCGCTGGATGCTGAACAACAACGAATTCTCGCATACGGGCCGGAATGGCACCAGCCCGCGGGATCGTATGGAGAATGCCGGGTTCGATCTGTCAGGCACCTGGATGGTGGCCGAGAACGTCGCCTTTATCAGCAACAACCGCGATGGCAGCCTGCTGGACGAGGTGGCGGCGCTGCACCGCAACCTGATGAACAGCGAGGGCCATCGCGCCAACATCCTGAATCCGCAACTGGAATTTATCGGCATCGGCTTGCAGACCGGCAATTTCCGCTATGACGGGCAAAGCTTCAACGCGGCCATGGTGACGCAGAATTTCGCCTCTACGCAGGGGAATGTGCGCGTCGATGTGGCGCCGGGAATCACCATCGACAGTATGGATTTCAGCCTTATGTCGGCGGCGCAACCGGCGCGTGGCGAATGGGTCTCGACCTATGGCGACAGGGGCCTGACCATCACCAGTCAGGCAGGATCGGCGCCGGTTCAGGGCAGCGCCCGGGCCGACGATATCCGGCTGGGCGGGCGCGACAACGTCGTCGATGGCGGCGGCGGACATGACTGGATCGCAGGGGGCGCGGGCAATGATACGCTGCGCGGCGGGGCCGGAAACGACCTGCTGCAAGGCGATGCCGGGCATGACTGGCTGGCGGGCGGCGCGGGCGCTGATACGCTGCGCGGCGGCGCGGGCAATGACTGGCTGCACGGCAATGCCGGACATGACCGGCTGTTCGGCGGGGCCGGTGCCGATACGCTGATCGGAGGTGCCGGGAACGACACGCTGACCGGGGGCGCCGGTGCCGACACCTTTGTTTTCCAGCGCAATTCCGGCATCGACCGGGTGACCGACTTCCAGCCCGGCACGGACCGGATCCTGATCGCCGAACGCGCGTTTCAGGGCAATGTCACCCAGCTTGTCGAGGATAACATCCGCGAGACGGCGAATGGCGTGGTGATCGACCTGCTGGACGGCAACCGCATCGTCTTTGTGGGCGAACGGCTGACGGTTCAGGATATCGCCGACGATATCTTCACCTTCTGAGACCCGTCAGAACAGGCAAAGCTGATCGCCCTTGCGGGCGGGCGGGCCAAAGCGGCTGCAATCCAGCGGCGGCGAACCCTCGCCATAGCCCAGCCTGCGCCGCGCCAGCCGGAAACGCTGGCGCAGCAACTGCGCCTCGATCCCCTCGCCGCGAAAGCGGTGGCCATAGCGGGGATCGTTGTCGCGCCCGCCGCGCATGGCCTGCAACCTGTTCATCACATGCTGCGCCATGCCGGGGCGGTGTCGTTGCAACCAGTCGCGAAACAGCGGCGCGACCTCATGCGGCAGACGCAGCGGGATATAGCTGGCATGGCTGGCCCCGGCCTTGCGGGCGGCACCCAGAATGGTCTCGATCTCGGCTTCCGTCAGCACCGGAATGACCGGCGCCACCATCACCCGGACCGGCACCCCGGCCTGGGACAGCGCCGCGATCATCTTCAGCCTTGTCAGGGGCGCAGGCGCGCGCGGCTCCATCGCCCTTGCCAGCGCGGCATCCAGCGTGGTCACGCTGACCCCCACCGCCGCCTGATCCTTGGCCGCCAGTTCCGCCCACAGGTCCAGATCGCGCAGCACCGTATGGCCGCGCGTTACCAGCGTCACCGGGTGATTCCAGTCGCGCAGCACGCGCAGGATGCCGGGCATGATCTGCAACCGCGCCTCGATGGGCTGATAGGGATCGGTATTCGTGCCCAATGCGATCGGCGCCACCCGATAGGACCGGCGCCCGATTTCCTGCTGCAACAGTTCGGCCGCGCCGGTCTTGGCGGTGATCCGGGTCTCGAAATCCAGCCCCGGGGACAGGCCCAGATAGGCATGGCTGGGCCGGGCATAGCAATAGATGCAGCCATGTTCGCACCCCCGATAGGGATTGATCGAGCGGTCAAACGCAATATCCGGAGAGTTGTTGCGGGTGATGATCGAACGCGGGCGTTCCTGAACCACCTCGGTCCGCAGCAGGGCCTGTTCTTCGGGCATGTCCCAGCCATCGGATTCGCGGATACGGTCCTGCGCCTCGAACCGGCCCGAAGGCCGTGTGTCGGCCCCCCGGGCCTTCAGCCGTTCATCTGGATCGCGTGGCGGCAACATGGCTCCACGATAGAACATTACCAGAACATTTGCCAGTGATTCGCGACGTCAACCCACCCGGTCGGGCAAGCCATCGCGCTGAATATCCGACCGGGTTCGCCGCCAAACCGGATGCCGCCGCGTCAAATCCGCCCAAAACACGGCACAATTCTGCTTTCTTTCCCTCAGAGTGCTTTTCTTTCGGGCTGCGGCTGCTCATATTGAAAGGAAGGAGAACCAAAATCATGCCCCTGCCGCATTTCCTGCTGCTGCTCATGGCGGTCATCCTTGCCGCCGCGCTGACCCTTTGGCTGTCCTTCGCCATCGGGATGCCCGAGATCATGCTGGCGCTTCTGGCGCTGGCCGGTGCGGCGCTGGTGCATATGTCGGTGCGCAACCACCACGATTCCGAAAGCTGACGCCGCCGTTCAGGTCAGGCGAAAACCGTCCGGCATGTCGGCGCTGCCGGTCAGGACCAGATCGGCCATGACATGGGCGATCCCGG
This sequence comes from Paracoccus alcaliphilus, assembly GCF_028553725.1. Taxonomy (NCBI): domain Bacteria; kingdom Pseudomonadati; phylum Pseudomonadota; class Alphaproteobacteria; order Rhodobacterales; family Paracoccaceae; genus Paracoccus; species Paracoccus alcaliphilus. Next base: position 1,068,728 of record NZ_CP067124.1, on the reverse strand, counting down.
GTGCCATGCCGAAGCCGATCTTGAAGCCGCCATTCGCGACATAATGCCCCGGACGCCCCGGCCACGCCCCCAGCAGCGGCGCCCGCGACTGCGCGCGCGGACGGATGCCCGCCCAGATATCCAGCACCGGCGCGTCAGCCAGTGCCGGGCAAATGGCATGGGCACGCGCCAGCAGATCCTGCGCCTGATCGTCGGGCAGCGCATGTTCAAAGCTGTTTTCCGAGGTAGAGCCGATGGCCACCGTTCCATCCGCGTGCGGCACGATATGCAGCCCGTCGGCAAAGATCTGCGGCTGCCCCGGGGCGTCGAAACCCAGCAGGACCGACTGCCCCTTGACCCCCTGCCCGATCTTGCGGCCCAGATCGGCGGACAGATCGGCCAGCCCTTCGGCCCCCGTGGCCCAGATGACGGTCCCGTCAGGTTGCCCGGCGGGCTGGCCCAAATCGATCGGCACCCCCCTGACCCGCAGCGCAGCGGTCACAGAGGCCAGCGCCGCGCGCGGTGCGATCCGCGCGGTCAGATCGTCATGCAGCCACAGCCCGGTTGGCGACTGCGGCAGCAGCACCGCCCCGGCGTCCCGGATCAGCCGCATCCCGATCCCGGCGGGCCATTGCTGCCCCGCCGCCGCGATCCGCTCTGCCAGCTTGTCCGCCGTTGCCATATCCGGCACCGGCTGCAACCGCCCGTGGCGGCCATAGCCGGTCGGGATGCCCGACGCGGCCTCGACCCCTTCCCAGAAACCCGGCGCCATCAGCAGGCTGTCCAGCTGAAACGCCTTCTTCTCGTTCCAGTTGTCGGGCACATGCGGGGCCAGCGCCCCCACGGTGCCGCCCGAGGATCCCGCCCCGATATGGCGCGCCTCGACCACCCGCACCGTGGCGCCGCGCCGGGTCAGTTCCCATGCGCAGCACAGGCCGAAAATGCCGCCGCCGACGATGGTGATGCTTGCCAAGGCGCAACCCTTTCCCCTAGCTGTCCACCATGAGCGCATTATCCGATAGCGGCGGCCCCGGCCAGCCACAGCTTGAATGGCGGGATGGCGGGGTGCCGGTCTCGACCCGGTTCGACGATCCCTATTTCAGCCTGTCGGGCGGGCTGGCCGAGACGCGGCATGTGTTTCTGGCCGGCAACGATCTGCCGGACCGGCTGCATCCCGGCTTTCACATCGCAGAGCTGGGTTTCGGCACCGGGCTGAACTGTCTGGCGCTGGCGCAGATCGCGCAGGTGCCGGTCCGCATGACCAGTTTCGAGGCCTTTCCGATGGATCGCGACCAGATGGCCCGCGCCCATGCCGCCTTTCCCGAACTGGGTGATCTGGCGGCGGGGTTGCGCGCGGGCTGGGGCCAGCCGGTGATCCGCATCGGGCAGGTGGAACTGACCGTGATCGCGGGCGATGTGCGCCAGACCCTGCCGGACTGGCCGGGCCGCGCAGATGCGTGGTTTCTGGACGGGTTTTCCCCGGCCAGGAACCCCGAAATGTGGTCCGGGCCGGTGATGGCGGCAGTCGGTGAACATACCGCGCCGGGCGGGACATTCGCGACCTATACCGCCGCCGGCCATGTGCGCAGGGCGCTGGAACAGGCAGGCTTCTCGGTCCAGCGCCGCCCCGGCTTCGGCACCAAGCGACATATGAGCGTGGGGCGCATCGCGGGCGAAGCCCGCCGCTGATACCGGCCTCTCGATGGGGTCGGGATCAGCGCACCCCCCCTGCCGTCAGCGGCGGATGCGGGGAATGCGGCTGGCGCTGTAGCGCGCCTCGGGATGGGGCGGCACGCCGTGGGTCACCTGCCAGAAACGCGGCCCGCCAAGACGCAGGAACAGCGGCGCGACCAGCACCAGCCCGGCGATGAATCCCCCCGCATGGGCCCAATAGGCAACGCCGCCCTCTCCGCCCGCTACGGTAAAGCCGCCCAGCAGCTGAAAGGTGAACCACAGTCCCAGCATCAGCCATGCCGGCACCGTGAACACCTTGAAGAAAACGATCAGGATCAGCAGGATATCGACCCGCGCTCGCGGGAACAGCAGCAGATAGCCGCCCATCACCCCGGCAATCGCCCCCGACGCCCCGACCATCGGAATGGACGAGAACGGCTCTGCCGCGATCTGCGCGGCGGCTGCGGCCAGACCGCAGGCCAGATAGAAGGCCAGATAACCGCCGTGACCCATCCTCTCTTCCAGATTGTCGCCGAAGATCCACAGAAACAGCATGTTCCCGGCCAGATGCATGAATCCGCCATGCAGGAACATATGCGTCAGCAGCCCGGACAGGGCATCGCCATGAACCACCGCCAGCGGATAAAGCGCCAGGCTGACCCACAACTGGTCCGCCCCCTCGGACACCGGAAGCGTCAGCAGATACATACCCACATTCACCGCGATCAGCGCATAGGTGACATAAGGCACCCGATGCGAGGGGTTGTGATCGCGGATCGGGAACATCGGTTATTCGGCAGCCAGCGGCCCCAGCAGCAACCGCGTGGCACCATCCGTATCGGTCAGCGCGACCTGCCCGGCCTCGGGTCCGGGGCTGGCTGCGGTGATCTCGGGCAGCGCGGCCAGAAAGCGGGTCTCGGCCTCTGATCGCGCCTCGTCCAGACAGGCCATCCGGGTCGAGGCGCCGGGACTGATCGATATCCCCGCATCCGTGCGGCTCAGTTGCGCCATGAAACGGTTGCAGGGCGCCTGCCCGGCGATGGCGTCATCCGGGCCCAACTCGAATGTGGTACCGTCGGGGGCGGCTTCGCCGTCGATGGCCAGAACGGCAAAGTTGCTGCCGGGCGGCAGCGGATCGGTGCCGGAATCGTCGCTGCCGGACAGGCAGGCGGACAGGGCGAAAATGGCGGCACTGGCCAGCAGGGCGTTACGCATCGGTGATCCTTTGGTTTGCGCCCGGATCATGGCCGAGCCGCGCGGGACTGGCAAGCAGCCCCCTGTTCGCAGGCGCCTCCCCGCGCTAGAGATAGGATCCCCACCTGCATCAGGACAGGAGAGACGCCATGACCGATCTGACCACCCGCAAGGATGCCGCCATTTCGCGCGGTGTCGGGATGACCACGCAGATCTATGCCGACCGCGCCGAAAATGCCGAGATCTGGGACAAGGACGGCAACCGCTATATCGACTTTGCCGCCGGGATCGCGGTGGTGAATACCGGTCACCGCCATCCGAAGGTGATCGAGGCCGTGCGCGCCCAGCTGGACCGATTCACCCATACCTGTCATCAGGTCGTGCCCTATGAGAGCTATGTCGCGCTGGCCGAGCGGCTGAACGCGCTGGTGCCGGGCGATTTCGCCAAAAAGACCATCTTTGCCACGACCGGCGCCGAGGCGGTGGAAAACGCCGTCAAGATCGCCCGTCACGCCACCGGCAGGCCGGGCATCATCAGCTTTGCCGGCGGGTTTCATGGCCGCACCTTCATGGGCATGGCGCTGACCGGCAAGGTTCAGCCCTATAAGGCGGGTTTCGGGCCGATGATGCCCGATATCTGGCACCTGCCCTTCCCGAACCCGCTGCATGGAGTGAGCGCCGAGGACGCGCTGAAGGCGCTGGACCGGCTGTTCAAGGCCGATCTGTCACCCGAGCGCGTGGCCGCCATCATCGTCGAGCCGGTTCAGGGCGAGGGCGGTTTCTATGAGGTGCCGCCGGGCTTCATGGAGCAGTTGCGCGGCATCTGCGACAAGTTCGGCATGCTGCTGATCGCCGATGAGGTGCAGACCGGCTTTGCCCGCACCGGCAAGCTGTTCGCGATGGAGCATCACGGCGTGGCCGCCGATCTGGTGACCATGGCCAAGGGTCTGGGCGGCGGTCTGCCGATCAGCGCCGTCACCGGCCGGGCCGAGGTGATGGACAGCCCCAATCCGGGGGGCTTGGGCGGCACCTATGCAGGCAATCCGCTGGGGGTGGCGGCCGCCCATGCGGTTCTGGACGTGATCGAGGAAGAGGGGCTGTGCGACCGCGCCATCCGGCTGGGCCAGAGGCTGAAGCAGCGTCTGGCCGCGATCCGCGATCAGGTGCCCGAGATCGTCGATATCCGCGGCCCCGGCTTCATGAACGCGGTCGAGTTCAACCTGCCCGGCACCGACAGCCCCGCCCCCGATTTCGCCGGTCGTGTGCGCGAAGAGGCCCTGGCGCGCGGGCTGATCCTGCTGACCTGCGGCGTGCATGGCAATGTCGTCCGCTTTCTTGCGCCGCTGACCATTCCCGACGAGGTGTTCGAGGAAGCGATGGGGATTCTGGACGAATCGCTGCTGGCGGCGCGGGGATGAGACGGCAGGACCGGGGGTTTTCCACCCCCGGACCCCCGGAAGGTATTTTTCAGGAGTGCGAGGGTGCGGCTGCGTCGGGGCGGGGCGGCAGGTCGGCCTCGAGGCCGGGGGCGCCGGGGCCTTCGGCGGCGGCGGCATCCTCGGGGTTGAACATCCGGCACAGCTCATGCGACAGACAGCCGCAGCGGATGCAGATGCTGAGACGGTCGCGGACACGCTTCAGGGTCTCGATCCGCTGATCGAGATCATCGCGCCACCCTTCCGAGATCCGCCGCCATTCCTCGCGGCCAAGCGGATCGCCCGACAGGGCCGGGCCAAGGGCGGTGCGGATTTCGGACAGTGGCAGACCGGCGCGCTGACCGGCCTTGATGATGGCCAGAATGCGCAGGCTGGCGCGGTTGTAGCGACGGTGATTTGCTGAGTTCCGGGTGGCGCGCAGAAGCCCCTCGCGTTCGTAATAATGGATGGCAGAGACCGCGATCCCGCTGCGGCGGGACAGGGCGCCAACCGACATATAGGGCGTCGAAGGAGGCGTTGAATTGATTTTATTGGACACTTTTGCCTTGTCCTCAACCATGCTTGAGGCCGTAGGGTCGCATTCCGACAAGCAAAACGCAAGGAATGTGACATGGCGGAATTACCGGATATGCGCGCTGGCGCGGTCCCTGCGAAGGGAGTGGAGGGCATGATGGATCCGGTTCTGCGCGATCGCCGTATCTGGGTGCTGATGGCTGCGGCGATGCTGACGATCATGTCGAATGCGACGATCACGCCCGCCTTGCCGGGGTTGCAGCAGATGTTTGCCGCCAATCCCGATGCGGCGCTGATGACCCGGTTGCTGATTACCGCGCCGTCCTTGCTGGTGGCGATCACCGCGCCGATCGCGGGGTCGATTACCGACCGGATCGGGCGGATCAGGCCGCTGTGCTGGGGGCTGGTGCTGTTTTCGGTGGCGGGCACGGCGGGGCTTTATCTGGGCTCGCTGGAGGCGATTCTGGCCAGCCGGCTGGCGCTGGGGCTGGGGGTCGCCTGCATCATGACCGCGCAGGCGGCGCTGATCGGCGATTACTATGAGGGGCCGGTGCGGGCGCGGCTGATGGGTTATCAGATGGCGGCGGTCAATCTGGGCGGGCTGATCTTTGTCACCGCCGCCGGGGCGATGGCGGCACATGATCCGCGCCTGCCCTTTGCCATCTATGGGCTGGGCCTGATCCTGATCCTGCCCGCCCTTCGCTGCCTGCACGAACCGGCCCGCACCATCCATGACGGCATCCTGGGCGAGCCGCGCGCGCCTGCCGAGCCGGGCTGGCAGCTGAATGTCGGGCTGATGGCCGTGGCGGCGGGGGCGACCTTCGTGATGTATTACGCGGTGCCGACGCAGCTGCCCTATCTGATGGCCTCGGTCGGGCTGGACCAGCCGCAACAGGCCGGGCTGGTGCTGGGCGCCACGATGCTGGCGGCGGCGGTGCTGTCGGTGGCCTCGGGTCCGCTGCGGCGCTGGCTGGGCCGGGTCGGCACGCCGGTCACCGGCTTCATGCTGCTGGCCGCCGGGTTCTGGGGCATGGCCGAGGCCCAGACCATGGTCACGCAGATGAGCTTTGCCGCGCTGAACGGCGCGGGGCTGGGGCTGACCATGCCCGCCTTCGTGACCACCGCGCTGAACGTGACCCCCGCCCATCGCCGTGGGACGGTGTCGGGCATCATCACTTCGGCGATTTTTCTGGGGCAGTTCCTGTCGCCACTGGCAACGCAGCCTCTGGTTACCTATCTGGGCTATTCCGGTGCCTTCCATGTGGCTGCGGTCAGCTATGTGGTGCTGGGTGCGCTGTTGTTCCTGACCATGCGCCGCCAGCCCGGCAGCGTCCCTGCCCATCCGCCGCGCAAGGGCTGACCGCCCGCGCCCCGACAAGGAGACCATCATGGCCGCCATCATCGAAATCGAGAACCTGTCGAAACAGTATCGCGGCGGCACGAAGGCGCTGAACGATGTCAGCCTGACCATCGAGGAGGGCGAGATCATCGCCCTGCTGGGCCCCAATGGCGCGGGCAAGACGACGCTGATCTCGATCATCTGCGGGCTTGTCGTGCCGACCGGCGGCGCAGTTCGCGTCGGCGGCCATGACATCGCCACCGACTGGCGCGCGGCACGCAGGCTGATCGGGCTGGTGCCGCAGGAAATCGCGCTGGAACCCTTCGAGACGGTGATGAACAGCGTCCGCTTTACCCGTGGCCTTTATGGCGAAGGGTCGGACGATGCCTGGATCGGACAGGTGCTGCGCAGCCTGGCGCTGTGGGACAAGCGCGACACCCCCACCAAAGAACTGTCGGGCGGGATGAAGCGGCGGGTGCTGATCGCCAAGGCGCTGGCGCACCGGCCCAAGGTGCTGTTTCTGGACGAGCCGACGGCGGGCGTGGACGTGGCCCTGCGCCGCGAGATGTGGCAGGTGGTCGAGCAGTTGCGCCGCGATGGCGTCACCATCATCCTGACCACGCATTATCTGGAAGAGGCCGAAGAGATGGCCGACCGCATTGGCGTCATCGACCGCGGGCGACTGCTGCTGATCAAGCCGACGGCGGAACTGATGGGCGAATTCGGCAAGAAGACCCTGACGATCGAACTGGACACGCCGCTGTCGCAGATCCCCCCTGAACTGGAGGGGCGCGAATTGCGGCTGTCGGCGGATGGCCGGGCGCTGTCCTATGATTATGACACACGCGCCGAACGGACCGGCATCGCCCGGCTGATCGGCGATCTGGCACGCGCCGGGGTGACGGTGCGCGACGTGTCCACACGCCAGTCCAACCTGGAAGAGGTGTTCATGTCGCTGGTATCGGAACCGCAGCACGAGGAGGAGACCGCATGAACAGCGTCAACTGGGCCGGGATCTGGGCCATCTTCCATCACGAGATGATGCGGTTCTTCCGCACCATCATGCAATCGCTGCTGTCGCCGGTGGTCTCGACCGTGCTGTATTTCGTCGTCTTCGGCGCGGCCATCGGCGGGCGCATCCAGTCGGTCGAGGGTGTGGCTTACGGCGCCTTCATCGTGCCGGGGCTGATGATGCTGACCATCCTTCAGCAATCGGTCAGCAATGCCAGTTTCGGCATCTATTTCCCGAAATTCAGCGGCACCATCTATGAATATCTCGTCTCGCCGGTGGGCTGGATCGAGGTGACCATGGGCTTTGTCGGCGCGGCGGCGGCCAAGGCGATCCTGATCGCACTGGTGATCCTGCTGACCAGCTTCTTCTTCGTCGGCGTGCATATCCTGCACCCGTTCTGGATGCTGGCCTTCCTGTTCCTGACGGCCTTGGGGTTCAGCCTGCTGGGCTTCATCCTCGGCCTCTGGGCGCGCACGTTCGAGCAGTTGCAGCTGGTGCCGATGATGGTCATCACGCCGCTGGTCTTTCTGGGCGGGGCCTTCTATTCGGCCAGCATGCTGCCCCCCTTCTGGGAGGCGGTGGCCAAATTGAACCCGGTGCTTTACCTGATCTCGGGCTTTCGCTGGTCGTTCTTCGGGCTGGCAGATGTGCCGGTGGGGGTGTCGCTGGTGGCGGTCGGGATCATGATCGTGGTCTGCCTTGCCATCATCCGCTGGATCTTTGCGACGGGCTGGCGGCTGCGGGAATGACGCCTTGGCGGCGGTCACGAACTTGCCACATGACTGCCGCATCACCGTCACATGGACGCCTTAGCAGGTGCGGATCATCTGCTTTCCAAGGAGCCTGTCCATGCGTCGCAATCTGGCGATACTTGCCTGTTTCATCGCAACCCCCGTCGCGGCGGAACAGACCTTTCCGGCCACGCTGGCCGGTCATGCCGTTCTGCCCGCCCATACGCTGGTGACGCCGCCGGCCGACGCGCCGCGCGATCTTTGGGTGTCGGGCAAGTTCACCGGGCCGGCCCGAAACGATGCCCCGATGAGCGTCGAGGGCGATGTCGGCGCGGCTTATGGCGGCCACAAGACCGGGATCTCGCTGCCCTTCATCGGCCAGCCGGTGCAGGGCATGTCGGGTCTGGCGATGAACCGCGACGAGGACGGCAGCTGGTTCGCCCTGACCGATAACGGCTTTGGCAACAAGGTGAACAGCCCCGACGCGATGCTGTTCTTCCACCGTCTGGCCCCCGATTTCGAAACCGGCAGGGTCGAACGTCTGGAGACCGTGTTCCTGCGTGATCCCGACGGCAAGGTGCCGTTCCGCATCGCCAATGAGGGCACCGACTTGCGCTATCTGACCGGCGCGGATTTCGACCCCGAAAGCATCCAGTTCCTGAACGACGAGATCTGGATCGGCGACGAATTCGGCCCGTTCATCCTGCGCGTGGCCCGCGATGGCCGCATCCTGTCGGTGCATCAGACCATGCTGGACGGCGCGGCCCTGACCGGACCCGACACGCCCGGCACCGTGGTTCCGGCCCAGCCCGGCGCGGATTTCCGCGTTCAACGCTCGGGCGGGTATGAGGGCATGGCGCTGCAACCCGGCACCGATCTGCTGTGGGCGATGATGGAAAAGCCGCTGCTGGTCGAAGGCGGCGGGACCGAGGGCGATTTCCTGCGCGTCATCACCTTCGACACCGCCAATGCCGACTGGACCGGTGACAGCTTCCGCTTTGCGCTGTCCGAAGGCGCGACCGCTATCGGCGATTTCAACTTCATCGACGACACCCGCGCGCTGGTGATCGAGCGTGACAACGGCGAAGGCGACGCCGCCCTTGCCTGCGCCGAAGGCGCGACCGATCAGGCCGATTGCTATCCGCAGCCCGCGCTGGTCAAGAATGTGGTGCTGGTCGATACCGCCAGCATGGACGAGGAAGGCTATATCCGCCGCATCGGCCATATTGACCTGCTGGACATCGCCGACCCGGACGGCAAGGCGCTGGAGGGGCTGAAGCCCGCCGAGGGCAATTTCACCTTCCCCTTCTTCACCATCGAGGATGTGGCCCGCGTCGATGACACCCATATCATCGTCGCCAATGACAACAACCTGCCCTTCTCGGGCGGGCGAGAGATCGGGCGCGCGGCGGATAACGAATTCATCCTGCTGTCGGTGCCGGAACTGCTGGCCGCCGAATAAGGGCGGCACGCCCCGCAGCCATCATCCCGGCTGCGGGGCTGTCACATGCGTCAGCCGCGCCGTCCGGTTTGCAGGCTGTCGCAGATCTTCGTCTGCGGGTCCAGGCGGACATAATCGCTGGCCGAGATCACGTTCATCTGATGGGACCGGTTCCAGCCGCCGAACCAGCGGTCGCGGATGCCGCCCCGATAAAAGCTGCCCATGATCTGATCGACATAGGGCGGGATGATCTGCGTGCCGGGCAGGCGTGGCGCGTGAAAGCCGATCCGCGCCTTCGGGCCCAGACAGGCATTCGGCATGGTAATCAGGATGGTGCAGGCCGACCGGCAATAGCCCCGGATCCGTACCGTCTTGCCCGACCGCGCCAACTGCTCGCGCGTGCGCACCATCTGCATCACATTGCCGCCGCGATTGTTCGACACGTCGATGAACTGGCCGCGCTGGACGATCTCGGCCTGTCCGGGCAGGGGCGCGGCGGCGATCAGCACCGCAACCAGCGGCAGGATCAGGCGAAGGGTCAAATGGCTCATGCGCGGGACTTTCCGGGAAAACGGATCAGGGAAACATCACATTCAGGGATATCACGGCCGGACCGGCCCGCCAGCCCTCAGCCAATCCCGCCCCCGGCTGCCAGCGCCAGATCCGCCAGCAGCATCGAGCCCAGAATCATCGCGACCATAATCCATCCGACAATCTTTTTCATGGTCCCCATATTGCCGCATCGGTGGGCCGGGAAAAGGCCGGCGGCGGCGCGGTCACGCGATCGTCAGCAGATTTTCCCGCCGGGGGTTGTCGTTTTCCAGCCCTGCGCCTGCGGAATTCGCATGCCGGGCCTACGGAACCTCTTTTCTGGCGGGACCGAATCACCTATTTGCGCCGGATGCAAGCCAACCCGCCAGACCTGCGCCCCGACCTCGCGCGCGCCCGCATCCCCGCCGACAATCCGGGCGACCGCCGCGACGGCCAGCCGACCATCGGCATGGTCTCCCTGGGCTGCCCCAAGGCGCTGGTGGACAGCGAACGCATCCTGACCCGCCTGCGGGCCGAGGGCTATGCGATCAGCCCCGATTACAAGGGCGCCGATGCGGTGATCGTGAACACCTGCGGCTTTCTGGACAGCGCCAAGGCCGAATCGCTGGATGCCATCGGCGAGGCCATCCGCGAAAACGGCCGCGTCATCGTGACCGGCTGTCTGGGGGCGGAACCCGAATACATCACCGGCGCCCATCCCAGGGTTCTGGCCGTCACCGGCCCGCATCAATATGAATCGGTGCTGGACGCAGTACATTCCAGCGTGCCGCCCTCGCCCGATCCGTTCATCGACCTGCTGCCCGCCAGCGGCGTCAGCCTGACCCCGCGCCATTACAGCTATCTCAAGATATCCGAGGGTTGTAACCACAAATGCAAATTCTGCATCATCCCCGACATGCGCGGGCGTCTGGTCAGCCGCCCGGCCCATGCCGTGGTCCGGGAGGCTGAAAAGCTGGTCGCCGCCGGGGTGCGCGAATTGCTGGTGATCAGCCAGGATACCAGCGCCTATGGCGTGGACCGGAAATTCGAGACGGAACGCGGCCACCGCGCCCATATCACCGATCTGGCCCGCGATCTGGGCGGTCTGGGCGCATGGGTGCGGCTGCATTACGTCTATCCCTATCCGCATGTGCGCGAGCTGATCCCGCTGATGGCGGATGGCCTTGTGTTGCCCTATCTGGATATCCCGTTCCAGCACGCCCACCCCGAGACCCTGCGCCGCATGGCCCGGCCCGCCGCAGCGGCAAAGACGCTGGACGAGATCGCGGCATGGCGGGCGATCTGCCCGGAGATCACCCTGCGCTCGACCTTCATCGTCGGCTATCCGGGCGAGACCGAGGCAGAGTTCCAGACCCTGCTGGACTGGCTGGACGAGGCGCAGCTGGATCGCGTCGGCGCGTTCCAATATGAAAACGTCCGCGGCGCCCGCGCCAACGACCTGCCCGACCATGTGCCCGATGACGTCAAGCAGGACCGTTTCGAACGGTTCATGCAGAAGGCGCAGGCGATCTCCGAGGCCAAGCTGGCGGCCAAGGTCGGCACCCGTATCGAGGTGATCGTGGACGAGGTTGACGATCAGGGCGCCACCTGCCGGACCAAGGCCGACGCACCGGAAATCGACGGCAACCTGTTCATCGATCAGGGATTCGAGGCGCTGAGCCCCGGCGATATCGTCACCGTGACCGTGGACGAGGCCGGGGAATACGACCTCTGGGGGCGGCTGTAACGGCTTACCGCTGAGGCCGCACCTCGCGCCCCTGACAGGCGTTCAGCAAGTCCATTGCCTCATTCAGGTCGTTGCGCGCGCGGCGCATGAATTCGGCATTATTGGCCAGATAGCGTTGTCTTGCGCTGGCAATGTCGTATTCGGTCTGAATCCGCTGATCGAAGCTGTCATTCAGCGACGAGCGATAGTTCTGCACCGCCTTCACCAGCGCCACCGCCCGGCCAAGGGTCTGGTTTTCCGCCAGTTCGGCCATGCTGGCGACGGTATTGGCCAGAGTCTGGAACATGCCGTTGATAAAGCGCCGCTGCGCCTCGCTGCGGGATTCGGCGTTGCGGATGTCGTTGGCCATCTTCTCGATATCCATGCCCTGCTGGATCTTCATGCGCATGAAGGTCCCGCCCGGCCCCGATTCGCCCATCGAGTTCAGCGTCCCCAGCGACCGGCGCACGACCTCGGCCGTATCGGCCTGACCATGCGCGACCTCGGATGCCGATTGCGCCGTATCCACCGCCGCTGTCGCCAGCCCTGAAACCCGCGCTGCCTGCGGACCGCCGATGGCGCCTGCCAGTTCCAGAAATCCGACGCAGGTATCCTTGACCAGCCGCGCGAAGGTATAGGCCTTGTTGGCGAAATCCAGCCGGTCCTGAACAAGCATCAGTTCCCGATGCGTTTCTTCCATCGCGGCCATATGGCGCGACAGGCTGGCGATCTTGTCGATATGCGTCGAACAGCTTTGCGGCGGCGTCAGATGGTGGCGCCGATAGATGTCACTGGCGGTGGCCATGGCCTCAGTCCCCATTCTGGTCGGAATCCAAGCTAATCGAAACCGCAAGGCTCTGTCCACGGTCCAGCCGCGCGGAAATCGGCCGGGCGGCTTTCATTTGCCGGATCGCTGACCTAGGAAGGCCGGGCAGACACCAACACAGGCAGAGCGGAACGGATGAACTGGGACCCCGACGGCCAGCCGCGCAAACCCGAAATTCTGGGGATCGGCGCGCAGAAGGCAGGAACCTCGTGGCTGGCGCAGATGCTGGGCCAGCATCCGCAGATCTGGATCCCGCCCTTCAAGGAAGTCCAGTATTTCAACCACCTGTTCATCCCCGAGCATCGCCGCTGGATCGGCTGGCATTACCGCAACAAGCCGCAAGAGGTGCGCGAACGCCACAAGCGCCGCAACATCCCGCTGCCGCCGGAACTGGACGCCTATCTGGACCGGATCATCAGCGGCAAGATGTTCCATAACCAGTGGTATAAACGCATCTTCGCCCCCGCCCCCGCCATCGCGCAACCGATGGATTTCACGCCGGAATATTCGACCCTGCCGCCCGAGGGCGTGGATTACGTCGCGAAATTCCTGCCGAAGGCCCGGATCATCTATCTGATCCGGCATCCGGTTGACCGGGCGGTGTCGCAACTGCGCATGAACCTGCGCCGCGAAAAGCGCACGCCCGCCACGGTCGCCGACTGGATGGCCGAGGTCGGGAACCCGGTGCTGTTCGACCGCGGCGATTACGCCAGCTATCTGCCGCGCTGGCGCGAACGCTATCCCGACATGCTGATCCTGCCCTTCGGCCGCATCGCCCGCGATCCCGGCGCGGTGATGGATCAGGTCGAGGCCTATCTGGGGATCGGTCCCTTCCCCTATATGAACCTGCGCCAGAAGGTCTTTGCCTCGCCCGCGGGGCTGAACCCGCCGCCCGAGGCGATCGAGGCGCTGAACAGGCGGCTGCAACCGCAGTTGGACTTTCTGGCGGACCATATGGGCGAGGCCTTTACCGCCGAAATCCGCTGACCTTTTCAGCCCGCGTCGTTTCGCCTACATAGCAGCTAAAGATTTCAGGAGATTCCGATGGCGTCCTATCAGTTCGTGTATCACATGGACGGCGTGTCCAAGACCTATCCCGGCGGCAAGAAGGTTTTTGAAAATATCCGCCTGAACTTCCTGCCGGGCGTCAAGATCGGCGTGGTCGGCGTCAACGGCGCCGGTAAATCGACGCTGCTGCGCGTGATGGCCGGCCTCGACAAGGATTTCTCGGGCGAGGCATGGGCGGCCAAGGGCGCGACCGTCGGCTATCTGCCGCAGGAACCGCAACTGGACCCGTCACTGAACGTGCGCGAAAACGTCATGCTGGGTGTGGCCGCGAAAAAGGCCAAGCTGGACCGCTATAACGAACTGGCGATGAACTACTCGGACGAAACCGCCGAGGAGATGGCCGCGTTGCAGGACCAGATCGACGCGGAAAACCTGTGGGATCTGGACAGCCAGATCGATGTCGCGATGGAGGCCCTGCGCTGCCCGCCCGACGATGCCGATGTCGAAAGCCTGTCGGGCGGTGAACGCCGCCGGGTGGCGCTGTGCAAGCTGCTGCTTGAGGCGCCCGACATGCTGCTGCTGGACGAACCGACCAACCACCTTGACGCGGAAACCATCGCCTGGCTGCAAAAGCACCTGATCGAATATCCGGGCACGATCCTGACCGTGACCCACGACCGCTATTTCCTCGACGACATCACCAGCTGGATTCTGGAACTGGATCGCGGCCGGGGCATCCCCTACGAGGGCAACTATTCCGCATGGCTGGAACAGAAGGCCAAACGACTGGAGCAGGAGGCCCGCGAGGACAAGGCCAAGCAAAAGACGCTGGAGCGCGAACTGGAATGGATCCGCGCCGGTGCCAAGGCCCGTCAGGCCAAACAGAAGGCCCGGATCAACGCCTATAACGAACTGGCCGGTCAGTCCGAGCGCGAAAAGCTGGCGCGCGCCCAGATCATCATCCCGAACGGCGAACGTCTGGGCAACCGGGTGATCGAGGTCGAGGGGCTGAAAAAGGCCATGGGCGACAAGCTGTTGATCGAGAACCTTGATTTCGCCCTGCCGCCCGGCGGCATCGTTGGCGTGATCGGCCCGAACGGCGCCGGTAAATCGACGTTGTTCCGCATGCTGACCGGGCAGGAACAGCCCGATGAGGGCAGCATCACGCTGGGTGACACGGTGCAGTTATCCTATGTTGATCAGTCGCGCGATGCGCTGGCCGCCGACAAGACCGTGTGGGAGGAAATCAGCGGCGGCGCCGAACAGATCGTGCTGGGCGACGCACAGATGAACAGCCGCGCCTATTGCAGCGCCTTCAACTTCAAGGGCGGCGACCAGCAGAAGAAGGTGGGCCAGCTGTCGGGCGGTGAACGCAACCGCGTCCATATGGCCAAGCTGCTGAAATCCGGTGGCAACGTGCTGCTGCTGGACGAACCGACCAACGATCTGGATGTCGAGACGCTTCAGGCGCTGGAAGCCGCGCTGGAAGATTTCGCCGGCTGCGCGGTCATCATCAGCCACGACCGCTTCTTCCTCGACCGTCTTTGCACGCATATTCTTGCGTTTGAAGGCGATGCCCATGTCGAGTGGTTCGAGGGCAACTTCGAGGCCTATGAGGCCGACAAGGTGCGCCGTCTGGGGCCCGATTCCATCGAACCCAAGCGCGTCAAATACAAGAAATTCACCCGCTGAGGGTTGATGGCGGCTGGTTCGCGCCAGCCGCCGCGACAACCGCGACAACTACCGTCACGACAACAAAAAAAACTGGCATGTCAGGACAACCCGACATGCCAGCGCATTAAAAGTATCTTGTTCAAATCGTGCTACAGGTCTTTGGTCAGAATCAGACCGAAGGATACGGTACCTGCAGCGGGGTATAACTTGTTAAAACACATCCAGATCTGTCGTCCGATCCGATTGACTCCTTTGTGCCCAATCGGAAGCTGTGCGTAAATTGGTGTGATTACCTAGGCAATTCTGCCTAGCTCCGTCCCGGCCCGCGCGGCCGGACCTGCCTGCGAAGGATCAAGGCCATGAGGAACTCGCTGGGGGCAATGCTGGCAATCGGTCTGGCGGGGCTGCAATTCATTGCGGTTCTGGCGATCGTGTTCTCGTCCTATCTGACCTCGGAACGGGCGCTGATGGACCATGCGCGCGGCCTGCTCAGCGATGTCGGCTTCAACACCATCGAACATTCCAAGGGCTTTCTGAACCCGGCCCGCGGGGCGGCGGAACTGGCGGCGCGGCTGGCGCAGAACCATATCGTGGCCAGCGACGACCATCGCGCGCTGGAACAGTTGCTGTTCCAGCAGCTGCAACTGGCGCCGCAGTTCGCCGGGTTGTATTACGGCAGCGAGAATGGCGATTTCATCTATGTCATGCGCAGCGACGGCCCCGGCCCGTTCCGCACGAAATTCGTGATCGTCGATGGTCCGCGCCGGCATGTCGAAATGATCTGGCGCGACAATAAGTTCAATTTCATCACCCGGGAAACCGATCCCGCAGACACCTTCGACCCGCGCACCCGGCCCTGGTATGAACGCGCCCGCGATACGCTGGGGACGATCTGGACCGACCCCTATATCTTCTTTTCGTCGCAACAGCCCGGCATCACGCTGGCCGCGCCGGTGCTGAACGGTGAGGGTGGCATCCGGGGCGTCGTCGGCGTGGATATCGAGATCAGCGACATTTCGGATTTTCTGGCGCGGCTGAAGATCGGCAATACCGGCAAGGCGCTGATCATCAACCGCAACGGCGACGTCATCGCCCACCCCCAGCCGGAACTGATCAAGACCCGCGACAGCGACGGCACCCTGCGCTTTACCAGCATCAACGAGATCGAGGACCCGATCGCCCGCGCCGCCTTTGGCGATACCGATGCCGAGCCTGATTTCGATTTCCTTGTCGGCTCGGAACGGCCTTTCCAGTTCACCCATAACGGCGCGGTCTATGTCTCGACCCTGATGCCGATCATCAGCGAGATCCTGCCCTGGACCATCGCCGTCTATGCCCCCGAGGACGACTTTACCGGCGTCATCAAGCGCAACCGGACGGAAAACCTGTGGATCGCCGCCGTCGTGGCCATCATCACCGGACTGGTCGGGCTGCTGCTGGCAGAGTTCATCCACCAGCCGGTCAAGGCCTTCGCCGTCCGCTCGGCGCTGATCTCTCAGGGGGAAATCGACCCGTCCGAGCCGCAGCCGAGCACTTATCGCGAACTGGCCCATGCCAATGAAACGCTGGTCCAGCAGATCGTGGCGCGCAAAAAAACCGAACAGGAATATGGCCAGACCTTCGATCTGTCCTCGCGCGGGATGGCGCAGACGGACTGGGCCAGCGGGCGGTTCCTGCGCGTCAATGCCCAGCTTTGCGCGATGATGGGCTATGGCGCGGACGAGCTGAAGGACATGCGCATCGCCGATCTGGTGCAGCCGGGCAGCAACCTGTCGCTGGCGCTGGATGCCGGGGCGCTGGACGAATCCTTTGCCACCACGCAAGAGGCATGGTTCCAGCGCAAGGATGGCAGCGCGATCTGCGTGACGCTGAACGCCATCGTCATCCGCGACCATGACGGCAGGCCGCTGCATGCGGTGCTGACGCTGGACGACGTGACCGAAAGCAAAGAGAAAGAGGCCCAGATCTCGCAGCTCAACAGCGATCTGTCGCATCTGGCGCGGGGCAACACGATGGGCCAGATGGCCGCCGGTCTGGCGCACGAACTGAACCAGCCGCTGGCCGTCATCGCGCAGGATGCCGATACCGCCCGGCTGATTCTGGAACAGGACGCCGATCACGACCCGGAACTGCGCGAAATCCTGACCGAGATCGAGCAACAATCGCATCGCGCCGCCGACATCATCCGCGCGCTTCGCGGCTTCATCCTCAAGGATGGCGGGGCGCGTCACAGGTTCAGCTTCGTGGAGCTGTTCGAGCAGACCCAGCGGCTGGTGCAGCCCGAGGCGCATCGGGCCGGGGTCTCGATCATCGCCGATCTGGGTCAGCCGCCGATGGTCGAGGCCAACCGCATTCAGGTCGCGCAGGTGATCGTCAACCTGCTGCGCAACGCCATCGAGGCCATCGCCTCGGAAAATCCCGGCGGCGCGGGCCGCGTCACCGTTTCGGCCCTGCCCGTCGATGGGGCCTTGCAGGTCTCGGTTCACGACAGCGGGCCGGGGGTGGCCGAGGGGGTCAAGCTGTTCAGCCGGTTCGAGACCACCAAACCCGACGGCATGGGTCTGGGCCTGTCGATCTGCCGCACGATGGTCGAGGCGAATGGCGGCCAGTTGTGGCAGGACCCGCAGGTCACCGGTGGCGCCTGCTTCCGGTTCACCTTACCTTTTGCCAAAATCGCGTGACAATTCTATACGGAATGCAGAGGGTTGAGGCAAAACGACTCGTGACCGGGCTGGAACCTCCCTGCCGGTCCGGCGTCGGTCGCGCCACCTTCAAGGAGGGTGCCCATGACTGAACGGCCGCATACGGTCTTTATCGTCGATGACGACGACGCCATCCGCGGGTCACTGTCGCGGGCCCTGGGCAAGCGCGGATATGACGTGCAAAGCTTTGCCTCGGCACAGGATTTTCTTGACGCCTATGACGGCGGCAGGCCGGGTTGTCTGATCCTCGATCAGGGGATGCCGGGCATGACCGGGCTGCAATTGCAGGACCATCTGCTGAAGTCCGGGCACGGGCTGCCGATCATCTTCATCACCGGCCACGGCGGCGTGCCGGAATCGGTGCAGGCGGTGAAACGCGGCGCGATCGACTTTCTGGAAAAGCCCTTTCGCCAGACGGTGCTGATCGAACGGATCGAGGCGGCGCTGGAACTGGCCCGCAATCAGGCCGAAACGGACGCGCAGAACCGCAGGCTGCTGGACCGCTTTGGCCGGCTGACGGCGCGGGAACTGGAGATCGTGCGGCTGATCCTTGCGGACCCCTCGGCGATTTCCAGCAAGGATATCGGGCGCAGGCTGGATATCAGTCCGCGCACCGTCGATCACCACCGGGCGCGGATTCTGGAAAAGCTGGAGATCAGCTCGGTCGTGGAACTGGTCGATATGGCCCGGCGCACCGATCTGGACCGGCTTTGCGTCGGCGAAGGCTAGAACGGCAGCGGCGAGGCACCGATCACCAGCGGATGCAGATGCAGGAACCCTGCCCAGATCAGCAGCGCCAGCCCCAGCCTCGGGACGGTCGGACGGAACTGCGACGGCAGGCCCGAACGCGCCAGCCCGGTCAGCGCGAAGGCCAGCATCCCGCCGAACAGCCCGGCATGGGCCAGATCGCCATTCACCAGCAGATGCGCCCCGGCCCAGATCGCGAAAGCCAGCACCAGCCCCGACAGCCCGCGCGCCAGACAGCCCGACAGGATCGCCAGCGGCATCGCCAGATTGATCAGCCAGCGCCCGCCATTGCCCGCATCCCACAGCGCGACATAGGGCGCCTGCCCTGCCGCCCGAATCAGCCATGCCAGCAGCATGACCGACAGCAGGCTGAACCCGGCCAGATAGGCCCGCCGCCCCAGATGCGCGACCAGCCAGCCCCGGATACGCGGCATCGCCGGGATCACATGCGCGCCCAGAAACGCGGCCGATGCCGCCAGATATTCGACCCATCCACCCATACCCCAAGCGATAGCCGCTTGCAGCGCAACACGCCAGCGGGTGAAGGTGCGACAAAACAGGAGAGTGCCATGACCCAGCCAGCCCCCGGCCTGCCCGCAGCTTTTGCGGCCATCGACGCCGCCAACGCCAAGGACCCGACGCAAGAGGACGGCCAGCCCGCCGCGTTGCTCTATGGTCAGCGGATGACCGATCAGCAGCAGCTTCTGTATCCCGACGCCTCGGAACCGCTGCGCATCGCCTGCCGGGGCCAGCATATCGAGCGCTGGATGCTGCCGCGCAACGCTTATCCGATGGATCGGGCGGGCTATCTGCAATGGCGGCAGGAACAGGGCCGCCGCCATGCCGAACGGGTGGCGGGGATCATGGCTGACGCGGGCTATGATGCCGATGATATCGACCACGCCCGCCGGATGCTGACCAAACAGGGCATCAAGCGCGACGACGAGGTGCAGGCGCTGGAGGATGTCGCCTGCTTCACCTTCATCCGCTGGTATCTGGGCGATTTCGCCGCCGAACAGCCCGACGACCGGATGGAGCGGATCATCGAGAAAACCGCCCGCAAGATGTCCGCCACGGCCCGCGCCCGCGCCTTGCAGGACTTCGCCATGCCGCCGGTCTTTGCGCAATATTTCCGCGACGCATGATCCGCAACGCCGTCATCGTCTCGCACGGACAGCCCGGCGATCCCGGCCCGCAGCAGCAGGCCATAGAGGCTCTGGCGGCCACCGTCGCCCATGCGGATCCCGGCATCGCGGTTCACGGCGCGACGCTGGCCATGCCCGGCGCACTGGCCTCGGTCGCGGATGACGACAGCCTGATCTATCCGATGTTCATGGCCGAGGGCTGGTTCACCGGCACCGAACTGCCGCGCCGTCTGGTGCAGGCGGGTGCCCCCCGCGCCCGCATCCTGCGCCCCTTCGGCACCGACCCCGCCCTGCCCGGCCTGATCGTCGCCAAGGCCCATGCCGCCGCCATCGCCCAGGGCTGGCAGCCAAAGGACACCACGCTGCTGCTGACCGCCCACGGCTCGGGGCGTTCACAGGCCAGCTTTACCATCACCTCGGCGCTGGCCGCCCAGATCGCGCCGCATTTCGCCCGCACCGTCACCGGCTTTGTTGAACAGCCCCCGTTCATCGCCGATGCCGCGCGGGGGCTGAGCCGCGCCGTCAGCCTGCCGCTGTTCGCCCTGCAAGCCGATCATGTGCTGGACGACCTGCCCACGGCGCTGGACAAGGCCGGATTTACCGGCGCGCGCCTTGATCCCATCGGGCTTGCCCCCGAAGTTCCCGGCCTGATCGCCGCCGCCATCCGCAAATACATTTTAAGCTTGGAGTAATACAAAACCCATGCCAGCGTTTACGGCTGAAGCAATGAACCGGCGCGTCAGGGTCTGGCGTCCTCCAGCATCATCCGCGACGCCTTTTCCGCGATCATGATGGTGGGTGAATTGGTGTTGCCGCTGGTAATCGTCGGCATTACCGAAGCATCGACGATGCGTAATCGCCCCAGCGCGCGGAAACGCAGCCGGGGATCGACCACCGCCTGATCGTCCGTGCCCATCCGGCAGGTACCGACCGGGTGAAAGATCGTGGTGCCGATATTGCCCGCGGCCGAGATCAGCTCTTCCTCGGTCTGGAAGGCGGGGCCGGGCAGATATTCCTGCGGATCGAAACAGGCAAAAGCCGGTTGCGCGGCGATATTGCGGGCCAGCCGGATGGCGCTGGCCGCCACCTGCCGGTCGCCCGGCGTGGACAGATAATTCGGGCGGATCGCCGGATGGGCGCGGAAATCCGGGCCCTTCACATGGACCGAGCCCCGGCTTTCGGGCCGCAGGTTGCAGACCGAGGCGGTCATCGCCGGAAACGGGTGAACCGGGTCGCCGAACTTGTCCAGACTGACCGGCTGGACGTGAAACTCCAGATCCGCCGTCGCCTTGTCGGGGCCAGAGCGGGTGAAGATCCCCACCTGACTGGGCGCCATCGACATCGGGCCCGAGCGTTTCAGCAGATATTCCAGCCCGATCGCCGCCTTGCCCATCAGTCGCGAGGCCTTTTCGTTCAGCGTCGGCACGCCGGTGACCTTATAGACCAGCCGCAATTGCAGATGGTCCTGCAGGTTCTCGCCCACGCCCGGCACCTCGACCTGCGGGGTGATGCCCGCTGCCTGCAAGACCTCGCCCCGGCCGATGCCCGACAGCTCCAACAGATGCGGAGAGCCGATGGCACCGGCCGACAGGACGGTTTCGCGGGTGGCGCGGACCTGTTTGCGGCTTCCCTCGTGATGGAAGACGACGCCGCGAACCTCGCCTTCCTCGATGACCAGCCGCTCGGCCTGCGCGCCGGTCAGGATGCGCAGGTTGGGGCGTGCGCGCGCGGGGCGCAGAAAGGCCTTGGCGGTGTTCCAGCGGATGCCCGAGCGCTGGTTCACATCGAAATAGCCGCCGCCTTCGTTGTCGCCCTTGTTGAAATCCTCGGTGCGCGGGATGCCCGCCTGCTCGGCCGCATCCAGAAAGGCATCCAGCACCGCCCATCGCACGCGGGCCTTTTCCACCCGCCATTCACCGCCCGCGCCATGGGCGTCGGATGCACCGCGATAGTGATCCTCTTGCGCCTTGAACAGCGGCAACACGTCGTCCCAGCCCCAGCCGGTGCAGCCCAGCTGCCGCCAGTGATCGTAATCCGCCGCCTGCCCGCGCATATAGATCATGCCGTTGATCGACGAACAACCGCCCAGCACCCGACCGCGCGGATAGCCAAGCTCCCGGCCGTTCAGCCCCGGCTCTGGCTCGGTCCGGAAACCCCAGTCGGTGCGCGGATTGCCGATGCAATAGAGATAGCCGACCGGGATATGGATCCAGTGGTAATTGTCGCGCCCGCCCGCCTCCAGCAGCAGCACCCGCGTGGCCGGATCGGCGGACAGACGATTGGCCAGCACACAACCCGCGCTGCCCGCCCCGATCACGATGTAATCATAGCTTTCCATAGCAACACTCCACGCAGGACCGGGCCGGTTGCGGCCTTTTTTCCGCTCAGTTTTTTATTTTCACGAGTCTGTCCGGAAGCCGAGTTTTCTTCCGATTTTGCTGGCGAAGAATTCGCCCACCAGTCCCCGGCGAAACAGCAGCACGCAGACCATGAAGACGACGCCGGTGATGATCGTCACCGGGAAATCCGAGGTCGCGAGGTAATTCTGCAAGGTCACCACCAGGCCGGCGCCGAAGACCGGGCCGGTCAGCGTGCCGATGCCACCCAGAAGCGTCATCAGGATCACCTCGCCCGACATCTGCCATTGCACGTCGGTCAGCGTCGCGAACTGAAAGACCAGCGCCTTGACGCCCCCCGCCAGCCCGGTCAGCGCCGCCGACATCACGAAGGCCCCCAGCTTGTAGCGGCTGACCGAATAGCCAAGCGAGATCGCGCGTTGCTCGTTCTCGCGGATCGATTTCAGGATCATCCCGAAGGGCGAATTGATGAAGCGCCAGATGATCAGCAGCCCGATGATGAACACCGCCAGCACGAAGAAATACATGTTCATCGTGTCGTTCAGGTTGATGATCCCGAACAGCCGCCCGCGCGGCACCGACTGGATGCCATCCTCGCCATGGGTAAAGCCGGCCTGCAGGCAGAAGAAGAAGAACATCTGCGACAAGGCCAGCGTGATCATCGCGAAATAGATCCCCTGACGGCGGATCGCGATGGCCCCCATCACCAGCCCCAGCGCCGCCGCGCCAAGAACGCCCAGCAGGATCCCCGCCTCGGGCGACCAGCCCCAGACCTTGACCGCATGGGCGGTGAAATAGGCCGCCCCGCCAAAGAAGGTCGCATGGCCGAAGGACAGCAGGCCGGTATAGCCCAGCAGCAGGTTGAAGGCCGCCGCGAACAGGCCGAAGCACAACAGCTTCATCAGGAAGATCGGATAGAGAAACTGCGGCGCCAGCACCAGCGCGATCAGCGCGACGGCCAGAAAGGCGATCCTGATCTGCCCGGAGCGCGCATGGACGGCCCCGGTGGTGACAGCCTGGGAATTGCCTGCCATGTCACACATCCTTTCCGAAAAGGCCCGCGGGGCGCAGGATCAGCACGATCGCCATGATGACGAAGATCACGATATTCGAGGCCTCGGGATAGAAGACCTTGGTCAGCCCCTCGACCACGCCCAGCATATAGCCGGTAACGATGGCGCCGAGGATCGAGCCCATGCCGCCGACCACCACCACCGCGAAGACGATGATGATCAGGTTCGACCCCATCAGCGGGCTGACCTGATAGACCGGCGCCGCCAGCACCCCCGCGAAACCCGCCAGCCCGGCGCCAAGCGCATAGGTCAGCGTCAGCAGCAAGGGCACGTTGATGCCGAAGCTCTGGACCAGCACCGGGTTCTCGGTCGCGGCGCGCAAATAGGCGCCCAGCCGGGTCTTCTCGATCATGAACCAGACCGCGAAACAGACCACCATCGAGGCCACCACCACCCAGCCGCGATAGATCGGCAGGAACATGAAGCCCAGATTGACCGCCCCGGTCAGCGCCCCCGGCGCCGCATAGGGCTTGCCCGAGGCGCCATAGAAGTAACGGAACGTCCCCTCGATCGCCAAAGCCAGCCCGAAGGTGAACAGCAGCCCGTAAAGGTGGTCCAGCTTATAGAGCCGCGACAGCATGGTGCGTTCCACGATGGCCCCGAACAGGCCCACCAGCAGCGGCGCCAGGATCAGCGCGAACCAGTAGTTCACGCCCCCCACCGTCAGCAGCAGCAGCGCGGTAAAGGCGCCCAGCATGTATTGCGCGCCATGGGCGAAGTTGATCACCCGAAGCAGGCCGAAGATGACCGCAAGGCCAAGGCTCAGCAGCGCATAGAAGGACCCGTTGATCAGCCCGACCAGCAGCTGTCCCATCAGGGCCTGAACCGGAATGCCGAAGATCATCGTCATGTCACACCCCCAGTTCCCGATGCAGCATGTCCATCTGCGCCGGCAGGTCCGAGACCGGAAACTCGGCCGCCATCCGCCCGTGATCCATCAGATAGAAGCGGTCCGCGACCTTGGCGGCGAAACGGAAGTTCTGTTCCACCAGCACCACGGTCATGCCGCGTCCCTTCAGCTTGCGCAGCACGTCGCCGATGGCGTTGATGATGACCGGGGCCAGACCCTCGGTCGGCTCGTCCAGCAGCAGGCAGCGCGCGCCGGTGCGCAGGATCCGCGCCATCGCCAGCATCTGCTGTTCGCCCCCCGACAGCTTGGTGCCCTGCGAATTGCGCCGTTCCGACAGGTTCGGAAACAGCTCATAGATCTCGGCCACAGACATCCCGCCCTCGGCCACCTTCGGCGGCAGCAGCAGGTTCTCCTCGACCGAGAGCGTCGCGAAGATGCCGCGTTCCTCGGGCACGAAGCCCAGCCCGGTGCGGGCGGTCCTGTGCAGCGGCAGCGACATCATGTCCCGCCCGGCAAAGGTGATCCGGCCCTGACGCTTGCGCAGGATCCCCATGATCGTGCGCAGGGTGGTGGTCTTGCCCATGCCGTTGCGGCCCAGGATGCAGATCATCTCGCCTTCATCGACATGCAGATCGACGCCATGCAGCACATGGCTTTCGCCATACCAGGCCTGCAGCCCGGCCACGTCCAGAAGCGGCGCGTTCATTCCTCATTTCCCATATAGGCGGTGCGCACCCGCGGATCGGCCGAGACCCGGGCGTAATCGCCGCTGGCGATGATCTCTCCGCGTTGCAGCACGGTGACATGGTCGCAGATATCGGCGACCACGTTCAGGTTATGCTCGACCATCAGCACGGCGCGGTCCTGCGCCACGTCGCGGATAATGCCCGCGACCATGCGCACGTCCTCCTGGCCCATGCCGGCCATCGGCTCGTCCAGCAGCAGCACCTGCGGCTCCAGCGCCAGGGTGGTGGCGATCTCCAGCACCCGCTTGCGGCCATAGGACAGGTCGGCGGCGCGGGCATCGCGGTATTCAGACAGCCCCAGATCGTCGATCAGCTGATCGGCGCGGCCGTTCAGCCGGTCCAGCGAGGACAGCGGCCGCCAGAACTGCGTTGACAGCCCGCCGGGCCGCTGCAAGGCGACGCGGACGTTTTCCAGCACCGTCAGATGCGGAAACACCGCCGAGATCTGGAACGACCGCACCAGCCCCATCCGCGCCACCTTGTCGGGCTTCGTGCGGGTGATGTCGGTGCCCAGCAGTTCGATCCGGCCCCGCGTGGGTTGCAGGAACTTGGTCAGCAGGTTGAACACCGTCGTCTTGCCGGCGCCGTTCGGCCCGATCAGCGCATGGATCTGCGCGTGGCGCACATCCAGATCGACATTGTTCACCGCCTTGAACCCGGCGAAATCCTTGCCCAGACCGCGGGCGGTCAGAACCACCCGCGGACCGGACTGTGCAGCCGCAGAAGCCGTCATCGCCCCGCCTTCAACCGCCAACCAGCGAACAGCCGCTGGCCGCAGGATCAAGATAGGCCTCGTCACCGGGGATGGTCGCCAGCACGTTGAAATAGTCCCATTCCTCGGTGATGTCGCCCGGGGCCTTCACCTCCAGCAGATAGACATCCGAGATCATCCGCCCATTCGGCGCGACCTTGCCGCTTTCGGCAAAGAAATCCTCGACCGGCAGTTCGTGCAGCTTGGCGGCGACGGCTTCGGTCTCGTCGGTGCCCGCCGCCTCGATCGCCTTCAGGTAAGAGGTCACGGCGGAATAGGTGCCCGCATGAACCATGTTCGGCATCACCCCCGCACGTTCCTTGAAGCGTTCCGCGAATTCGCGCGATTCCGGAGTGCGGTTCCAATAGAAGCTTTCGGTCAGGGTCAGGCCCTGCGCCGCCTCGGGGCCGATGCCATGCACCTCGGCCAGCGTGAACAGCAGCGCCGCCAGACGCTGACCGCCCTGCGTGATGCCGAATTCCGCCGCCTGCTTGATGGCGTTCTGGGTATCGGCACCAGCATTGGCCAGCCCGATCACCTTCGCGCCCGAGGCCTGCGCCTGCAACAGGAATGACGAATAATCCGTGGTGGCCAGCGGGTGACGCACCGCGCCGACCACTTCACCGCCCTGCGACTTGACGAAATCGCCGGTATTTTCTTCCAGCGAATAACCAAAGGCGTAATCGGCGGTCAGGAAATACCAGCTGTCGCCGCCTTCCTTCACCAGCGCGCCGCCGGTGCCCACGGCCAGCGCATGGGTGTCATAGGCCCAGTGGAACCCATAGGGCGAACATTGCTCGCCGGTCAGTTCCGTCGTCGCCGCGCCGGTATTGATGGTGATCTTCTGCTTTTCCTGGCTCAGCGCCTGCACCGCCAGACCCACCGACGAGGTGGTCAGCTCCATGATCGTGTCCACCTGCTCGGTGTCATACCATTGCCGGGCGATGTTCGAGGCGATGTCGGGCTTGTTCTGGTGATCGGCGGTGATGACCTCGATGGGTGCATCCAGAACCGTGCCGCCGAAATCCTCGACCGCCATCCGCGCGGCCTCATAGGAATAGCGCCCGCCGAAATCGGCATAGACGCCGGACTGGTCGTTCAGAATGCCGATCTTGACCTTGCCATCGGAAATCTCGGCCAGCGCCGGGGCGGCCAGCAGGCCAAGCGAGACCGTGGACAGAAGCAACTTGCGCATTCAGGTTTCCTCCCTGGGGTGGGCAGCCCGCGTCCGGCATCTGATGCGCCGGTGACAGACAGCCGGATATCTCTTGATGTCCCGGAAGGTCTCCTCTGGCCTGCCGGGCATGACGAAAGGATGAACCCATTCCCAGTTTGACACAAGCGTTCAGAGCTGATTAATTTCTTACAGGTTCTGTACATTTTCGAACAGATATGGCCGATTTCAGCTGGGACGACCTTCATTTCTTTCTTGCGGTTGCGCGTGACGGTCAGTTGTCGCGCGCAGCGCGCAGGCTGGGCACGTCGCATGTGACGGTGTCGCGTCGGATCGACCGGCTGGAACGGGCGCTGAAACTGCGCCTGTTCGAGCGCAACCCCCGCGGATATGAGCCCACCGCCGCCGGGCGCCGCCTGATCGAGACCGCCGAGCGCATGGAAGAGGCCGCCCTGCGCATCCCCGTCGATCAAAGCAGCACATGGGGCCAGTCCCGCCCGCTGCGGCTGGCGGTGCCCGAAGGCTTCGGCACCTTCTTTTCAACCCGGCTGCTGCCCGAATTCACCCTCCGCTTTCCGCTGATCTCGCTGGAACTGATGACAATGACGCAGATCCTGTCCCTGTCGCGGCGAGAGGCGGAACTGTCGGTCACGCTGGACCCGCTGACCAGTGGCCCCTATCGGTCGGAAAAGATGGTGAATTACACGCTGCATATCTTTGCCTCGCGCGAATATCTGCGTCAGAACACCATGATCCGCAGCCGCGACGACCTGCCCGGCCACCGCTTCATCGGCTATATCGAGGAAATGATCGTCGCGCCGGGGCTGGACTATCTGGGCGAGATCCATCCGGCGATCCGGCCGGTTATCAAAAGCTCCAGCATCTTCAACCAGCTGGCTGCGACGCGCAGCGGGCTGGGGCTGTGCGTGCTGCCCCATTACATCGCCAACCGCCATTCCGACCTGCAAATCGTGCTGCCCGATCAGGTCCGCCTGCAACGCAGCTACTGGATGACCTGCCATCGCGACATACGCCATATGCGCCGCGAATCCGCCGTGATCGGTTTTCTGACCGACAGCCTGCGCGAACGCGAGGCGATCCTCAACCGCCCCGGCCCGCCCGCAGAACCCGCACCAGCCGCACCGCCCGGCGCAGAACCGTAAACGCCGCGCCAATCGCCACCAGCCACAGCGCCGCCGTCAGAACCTGTCCGTGCCAGCCCGCAAGGGGCTCGAATATCGACAGACCCGCCGCCGCCGTCATCACCGCCATGCGGTGCTGTTTTGCCATCGGCCCGCTGAAATCCGCGCCCGCGCCGCAATTCACGCCCAGTTCGCGCAAATATGCGGTCAGAAAGGCCATGCCGGCCGCCGCCCAACCCAGTGCGGGTTCGCCCACCGCCAGCGCCGCCCCCATCAGGATCAGCAGGTCCGACACCCGGTCGGGAAATTCATTCCAGAAGCCGCCATCGGGGGCACTGCGTCCGGCCTCGATGGCGACCATGCCATCGAACAGGTTGCACAGCAGCCGCAGCTGCACCAACAACCCCGCCGCGATCAGCAGCGCCACGCGCGCGCCACCCCCGACGCTGCCCGACGCCCAGAAGGCCGCCCCGGCCAGCAACGCCGCGATCATCCCCGCCTGCGAAATCTGGTTGGGCGTAACCGCCGTTCCTGCCAGCCAACGGGTCACAGTCGCGGCCCAGCCGGTCTGGCGGCTGGCCAGAGGGCGGCGGTTTTCAGGCCCGCTCATCCCATGCTCCAGTAATAGCGGGTCAGGTGGAAGAAGATCGGGGCGGAAAACACCACCGAATCCAGGCGGTCGATAAAGCCGCCATGCCCGGCGATGGAATGGCCCCAGTCCTTGACGCCCCGGTCACGCTTGATCGCCGACATGACCAACCCGCCGCAAAAGCCCATCATCGTGATGACGAACCCCATCAGCCCGGCTTCCAGCGGCGAAAACGGCGTCATCCACCACAGGCTGGCCGCAATCAGCGTGGCCGACAGGCTGCCACCGACAAAGCCCTCGACGGTTTTCGAGGGCGACAGCTTCGGCGCGATCTTGTGCCGTCCGATCAGCTTGCCCCAGACATATTGCAGCACGTCCGACAGTTGCACCACCACGACCAGAAAGGCGATCAGCAGCACGTTGCGCCCCTCGAAGCCCGGGATGTTCAGGTTCAGAAGCGCCGGCACATGCGAGGCGCAAAAGACGCAGATCATCAGCGCCCATTGCATTTCCGCCACCCGGATCAGGTAATTCCGCACCTCTCCGCGCAGGGCCGAGACGATGGGCAGCAGCAGGAACACCCAGACCGGGATGAAGATGGAAAACAGCCCATACCAGCCGATCCAGATCAGGTAATACTGCACCGGCAGCACGACGAAGAACGCACCGACCAGCGTCCAGTGATCGGCGCGGCTGGCATTGGTCAGCGTCATGAACTCTCGCAGGGCCGCGAAAGAGCAGATCAGGAACAGCAGCAGCACCCCGGTTCGCCCGCCCAGAAAGGCCAGCGACATGGCGATGACCATGATCCACCAGGCGCGGATGCGGTCGTTCAGGTTCTCGATGGCGGCGTTTTCGCCGTTCGGCGACAGGCGGCGTTGCAGCACCCAGCCGACGGCGGATGCCAGCAACAGCACCGCGCCGATCCCGGCGATGACGGCCAGCAGGTCGGAATGAAAGGCGGTCATCGGCCACTCTCCGGGTTGGGGCGCAGTGCCAGCAGCGCATCGCGGGCGCGGGTCAGGAAGGCCGCCTTGTCCTCATCCGCCGCCAGATGCAGCGGCGCGCCAAAGATCGTGCGGCACATCAACGGCACCGGGATGAAGCTGCCCTTGGGCAGGACGCGGTTCAGGTTCTCGATCCAGACCGGCACCAGATCCACATCGGGACGCGCGGCGGCAAGATGGTAAAGCCCGCTTTTGAAGGGCAGCAGGGCCTCATCCGTCAGGTTGCGCGTGCCTTCGGGGAACAGGATCAGCGAGGCGCCGCGGTCCAGCGCCCCGGCCATCTGCGCGATGGGATCGCTGCCCGGATCGCTGCGCTGGCGGTCGATCAGCAGCGCATTGAACACATCGCGCCCGATAAAGCCGCGCAGCCCGCCGCCGCCCCAGTAATCCGCCCCGGCAACCGGGCGAGTGGCGTCGCGCAGGCGCGGCGGCAGCACCGACCAGATCAGGATGAAATCGCCGTGGCTGGCGTGATTGGCGAAATAGACCCGCTGCCGCCGGTCCGCCGGGTCCAGCCCCTGCCACAAGGGCCGCACCGCCGTCAGCAGCCGCGCGAACATGTTGATCGAGCGGCCCACGACATGCGCGGCCAGATGTCGTCCGGCATGGCCCGCGTTTTTGTGATCCGGCATCGTCATCCTGGGGTCCGGCGTTCAGGTGGCGGAATCGGTGATTTCGGTCACCAGCGGGTCAAGCCCCTCGATTTCGACGGTGACGCGGCGTCCGGCCTCGACCGCGCCGACGCCCGCGGGGGTGCCGGTAAAGATCAGATCGCCCGGCGCCAGCGCCACGAAACGCGACAGATGGGCGATCACCTCGGGGACCGACCAGATCATCTGGTCCAGATCGCCATCCTGACGCAGATCGTCATTCACCCACAGGCGGATGAAGCCCGATCGCATCGGCCCGGTCTGCGACACCGGATGCAGCGTGCCGCAGGCGGCGGACAGATCGAAGCCCTTGGCCATGTCCCAGGGTCGCGCCATCTTCTTGGCCACCGCCTGAAGGTCGCGCCGGGTGAAATCGTTGCCGGTGGCAAAGCCCCAGATGTGATCCGCCGCATCCTCGGGCCGGATCGCCGCGCCGGGCTTGCCGATGGCCACGACCAGTTCGGCCTCGTAATGCAGATCGGCCGTCATCGACGGATAGGGCAGCGCCCGCCCGTCGGCCAGCAGCGTATCGGCGGGTTTGGAAAAGAAGAACGGCGGCTCGCGTTCGGGATCATGGCCCATTTCCCGCGCATGTTCGGCATAGTTGCGGCCCACGCAATAGATGCGGCGCACCGGAAAGCGCGCCTCGCTGCCGCTGACGGGAAGCGAAGGCTGCGGCTGGGGGGGAAGGATATATTGCGTCATCGCGTCTGTGGTCCATATGCCGTGCGGAATCCGTCAAGTGTTTCGGCAACGGCAGCGGGGGTCAAGCGGGAACGGCCCGCCCCCCCGTCGGCAGGTCTTTACAATCGGCGGCGAAAGGCGCATCGGCGCGCCATGCTGGAACTCTCGCTCGAACTTGTCCTGATGTTGGTGGCGGCGGCCTTTGTCGCAGGCGTCATTGATGCCATTGCGGGCGGCGGCGGGCTGATCACCCTGCCGGTGCTGATGCTGGCGGGGGTGCCGCCCGCGCAGGCACTGGCCACGAACAAGGTGCAGGGCGCGTTCGGCGCGGCGACCGCCGCCATCGGCTATGCCGCAAGCGGGCTGGTCGATCTGCGGCGCCAGTGGAAACCGGCGCTGCTGGCCGGGTTGGGCGGCATGGCCGGAGCCGCACTGATTACCCAGATCCCGACCGAGGGGCTGCGCATCCTGCTGCCAGTCATCCTGATCGGCATTGCGGCGTTTTTCGCGCTGAAGCCGGGACTGGACGATCTGGACCGCACGCAGCGGCTGACGCCCGCCATTTTCGCGCTGACCGCCGCGCCGCTGATCGGGTTCTATGACGGGCTGGTCGGGCCGGGGGCCGGGTCGTTCTATATGATCGCCTTCATCTCATTGGCCGGTTACGGCGTGCTGAAGGCCACCGCCCATACCAAGCTGCTGAACTTCGCCTCGAATATCGGCGGGCTGCTGGCATTTGCGCTGATCGGCCAGCCGCTGTGGCTGCTGGGGCTGGTCATGGGCGTGGCCCAGATCGGCGGCGCGATTCTGGGCACCCGGCTGGCCACGCGCATCGGCGCAAGGCTGATCAAGCCGCTGCTGGTGGTGACCTCGACCCTGCTGGCGCTGCGGCTGATCTGGCAGTTGATCTGAGCGTCAGCCCGGAAAGCCCGGCGCAGCGCGCAGATCGCCCGTGGCAATGCCGCGCCAGTTGCGGATGGGACGCGGCAGGAAACGCTGCGCGGCGGGATCGTTGGCGGACAAAAGCCCCAGATCCAGAAGCAGCGCGGTGATCGCGGCCTCGCTGGCACGGGTGGCGCCATCGGTGACCTTCAGCGCGATGCCCAGACCCTGATCGGGCAGGATGGCGACGAAAACCGCCTCGGCCCCGGTCTTGACCACTGCCCGGCCGCCGGTGGCCCGCATCAGGATGGTGCAGGCGCGCCCCTCTCCGGCGACCAGTTCGGGATGGCGGCGCATGGCATCGGTCAGACGGCGCATCGCCTGCCCGCGCAGGTCGGTGCCGGGATTGGCAAAGGCGGCCATGGCCCGGCCCAGTCCCGCCAGAGTGCAGGCGTGATTGGGGGCGGAACATCCGTCGATGCCGAAACCGGGGCTGGCCTCCTCCGTGACATCCTCGAAAGCGGCCTTGATCGCCTGCTGCACCGGATGATCCGGCGCGACATATTCCGCGCCGCCGCCCAGATGCCTGTTCAGCGTCAGGAATCCGGCATGCTTGCCCGAGCAGTTGTTGTGCAACTGGCAGGGCTGCGCATCGGCGCGGATCAGGCGGCAGGATTCGTCGCGGTCGCGCGGCATGTGGCAACCGCAGCGCAGATCGGATTCGGCCATGCCCTGCGCCGCCAGCCAGTCGCCCACCCCCTGCACATGCAACGCCGCGCCGCTGTGGCTGGCGCAGGCCAGCGCCAGTTGCCTTGTCCCAAGACCCGCCGCATCAGCCGCGCCGCTTTCGATCAGGGGCAGCGCCTGGATCATCTTGCACGAGGATCGCGGATAGATCACCGCCCCCGGATCGCCCCAGGCGCGCAGCACGCCCGAGCGGTCGCAGATCACCGCATGGCCGCAATGGGTGCTTTCGCGCAGTTCTCCGCGCCACAATTCGACCAGTTCTGTTCCCTTCGACATTTTTTCCCTGACAATTGCGCGATTTTAGGGCTTGTGCTCTTTTGCAGGCGGTGATTTTCGCTATCGTGGCCGCAGATGGTTGAAAAGACCACATCAAACGGGAACGACGCCCTGCGAAGTGGCGAAACATGGCAGGAGGCCAGAGCATGAAGACAAACGCGCTGCGCGGCATGTGCGCCATCGCAGTACTGGTCGCCGGACTGGGGACAGCCGGTGCACAGGAATCAACGAATGTGGTGGCGACGGAAGGAGACTGGACCGTCTTCGCCGCCGACAACCCCAAGGAATGCTGGGCCGTGTCGCCGCCGAAATCGACGGTCAATACCCGCGATGGCAGCACGGTCGAGGTGACGCGCGGCGATATCCGCCTGTATGTCGCCTATCGCCCCGGCCAGAACGGCGAGGTCTCCTTTACCGGCGGCTATCCCTTCGCGCCGGATTCGACGGTCGAGGTCGATGTCGGCGGGCAGAAGTTCAATCTGTTCACCGAAGGCGAAAGCGCCTGGACCGGCAGCCCCTCGGATGACGAGCGGCTGGTCGCGGCGCTGCGCAGCGGCGCGAATGTGGTCGTGACCGGGCGGTCTTCGCGCGGCACCACCACCAAGGACACGTTCAGCCTGATGGGCATCACCGCGGCCACCAACGCCGCGCGCGAGCGTTGCCAGTAAGCTGATCGGTCGGCCTTTGGCGGGACCTGGGGGCTCTGCCCCCGCGAAAACCGCCCCCTCGATGGGGGCGGTTTTCGCTCCCCCGGGATATTTGACACACCAAAGATGATGGCGTCGGTTGAATTGCCGGCACGTTTCGCTTATTTGCAGGCTTTGCCCAAGCGCCGGTAGCCCAATGAACGCCCCCATCACGCAGGATGTGCTGACCATTCCCCGCCAGTTGCCTCAGGGTGGCCGGATGAATATCGTCGGGCTGACGCGCGAGCAGTTGCGCGATGCGCTGATCGAGGCGGGCACGCCCGAGAAACAGGCGAAGATGCGGGTCGGGCAGGTCTGGCAGTGGATCTATCACTGGGGGCTGCGCGATTTTGACCGGATGACCAATCTGGCCAAGGATTACCGTGCCCTGCTGGCCGAGAAGTTCGAGATTGCCCTGCCCGAGGTGGTGACCCGGCAGGTCAGCGCCGACGGGACGCGCAAATATCTGTTGCGTATCGCGGGCGGGCATGAGGTCGAGGCGGTCTATATCCCCGAAGAAGGGCGCGGGACGCTGTGCGTCAGCTCTCAGGTCGGGTGCACGCTGACCTGCTCCTTCTGTCATACCGGCACGCAGAAGCTGGTGCGCAACCTGACGGCGGGCGAGATTGTCGGCCAGTTGATGGTGGCGCGCGACGATCTGGGCGAATGGCCGGTGCAGGGCGCCCCCAAGGACGAGACCCGGCTGATCAGCAATATGGTGCTGATGGGCATGGGCGAGCCCTTGTATAATTTCGAATCGGTGCGCGATGCCATGCGGGTGGTGATGGATGGCGAGGGGCTGAGCCTGTCGCGCCGCCGGATCACGCTGTCCACCAGCGGCGTGGTGCCCGAGATCGCGCGTACGGCCGAGGAGATCGGCTGCCTGCTGGCCGTCAGTTTCCACGCCACCACCAACGAGGTGCGCGACCGTCTGGTGCCGATCAACCGGCGCTGGAACATCGCCGCCCTGCTGGACGCGCTGCGCGAATATCCGCGTCTGTCGAACAGCGAGCGGATCACCTTTGAATATGTGATGCTGGACGGGGTGAATGACAGCGACGAGGACGCGCGCCGCCTGGTCCGCCTGATTCGCGGCATTCCCGCCAAGATCAACCTGATCCCGTTCAACGAATGGCCCGGCGCGCCCTACAAGCGGTCAAGCTGGGAGCGGATCGAGGCTTTCGCCGATATCGTTCACAAGGCCGGCTATGCCAGCCCCATCCGCACGCCGCGCGGCGAGGATATCATGGCCGCCTGCGGGCAGCTGAAATCCGCGACCGAACGCGGGCGGAAATCGCGGGCGGAGATCGCGGCCGAAGCGGCGGGGTGACAGGGCCCATGCCCGCATGTCTGGGGTGAGTCCGTGGGTTTTCCAAGCTTGTCTGGCTGGTGGCCGGTTTGCGGGTCGAAAGCAATCAAACGAAGTCTACGCGCATCAAGGCCTCGTCAAGGAAAGCACCGTTGACGTAAAGCGCGTTTGTGTCCACGGTCCAAGTCTTGAAACCCGCGCGCTTGTAGAGCCGGATGGCTGGCTCGTTGGATGTAACAACTGAAAGCCGAACCGTTACGCAGTTGCTACGCGCTTCCGCGACTGCCGCTTGCACCAACCCCTTTGCAAGACCTGTGCCATGATTATCCGAAGATAAATACACACCCAAAATTGTGGCGATGTGCTTTATCTTGGATGTCGCTTCGATTCTGAGTAAGCGCGCCGCTGATCCCCTCCTGCCGCTGGTGCTCTGAACGGGCCAATCTCCGTGCGCATGAACGTCGGAGGTGTTGGCTTGGAACGAGACGGCAAGATGGGCGGCCATTTGGACGGCTTCTCGGATGGTGGGGTTTCGCGGCTGGAAGTGATGGAGGGGCCGACCGGGCGTCAGCGACGCACGAAGGCGGAGCGGGCGCGGATTGCGGCGGAGAGCTTGGTGCGGCGAACTTCGGTGACCGAAGTCGCGCGGCGGCACGGTGCGACGCGCTGGCAGGTTTATGACTGGCGGCAGAAGCTACGGGACGGACAGCTTGTCGTGCCCGAGAGCATGGCGGCACTGCCGATGTTTGCAGAACTGGTCGTCGAGGGCGCCGCAGCGGAGATGCCGGCAGAGACAGAGGCCGGCACCGGCGTGGAGATCGTTGTGGGTGATGTCGTGATCCGCGTCGGCGCAGATACCGATGAGGTTCTGCTTACGCGGTCGATCCGAGCGGCGCGGGCGGGGGCGTCGTGATGCTCGGTCAGGGCGGGCCGGTGAAGGTCTACGTGGCGACGCGGCCGGTGGACTTCCGCAAGGGCATCGACGGGCTGGCGCTGGCGGTGCAGGAGATGTTCGGGCCCGACCCGTTCTGCGGGGCGATCTTCGTCTTCCGGGCGAAGCGGGCAGATCGTATCAAGATGCTGGTCTGGGACCAGACCGGGATGGTGCTGGTTCACAAGCGCCTCGAGGGCGGCAAGTTCTTCTGGCCGCAGGTGCGGGATGGGGTGATGCGCATGTCCTCGGCGCAGCTGGCGGCGCTGTTCGAGGGGTTGGACTGGAGACTGGCAAGACCCGAGCGGGTCGCCGCCCGCTGGTTGCAGGGTAAGTGCGGCCGACGCAGTGGAGGCCCCGCTTTTACTGGCCAGAACGGCATCAGCGTGATTCACTTCAGGCATGGATGCCAACATTCCCAGCCGCGAGAACGCTCATTTGAAGGCCCGCCTCGCGGAGGTGCAGGAGGCCAACCGCCGGCTGGAGGGTATCCTGCGCGCCTCGCAGCGCGAGCGCTTTGGCAAGAGTTCCGAGAAGTTGTCACCCGACCAGTTCAATTTGCCGCTCGAGGACGCCGAACTGGCCCAGGGCGTGCTTGAGGCCGCACAGGAGAAGGCTGAAGCCGCGCTTGCCCGGGCGCAAGGAGAAGAACCTCGCAAGCCCGCGCGCAACCGTGGGCATCTGCCCCGGGTCGAGCGCGTGATCGAGCCGGCCAGCACCCTTTGCCCCTGCGGTTGTAGTGAGATGGCCCGGATCGGGGAGGATGTCTCCGAGCGGCTCGACGTGATCCCAGCGCAGTTCCAGGTTCTTGTGACGCGGCGCCCCAGATATGCCTGTCGCCGCTGCTCGCAGGCCGTGGTGCAGGCTCATGCGCCCGAGCACGTCGTGCCGGGCGGCCTGCCCACCGAGCGGCTGATCGCATGGATCATCATCTCGAAGTTCGGCGACCACCTTCCATTTTACCGCCAGGCGGGGATCTTCGAGCGGCAGGGGCTCCACCTCGACCGCGGCACATTCGGCAATTGGGCCGGCCGCGCCTGCTTCCACCTGATGCCCGTGATCGACCACATGAAGGTCCACCTGCGCGCCGCCGACCGGATCTTCGTCGACGAGACCCGCTTTATCGACGATGGCACCCTCGAGCTGGACACCAACCCGGTCGAAAACCAGATCCGTCCGATCGCGCTGACCCGGAAGAACGCCCTCTTCGCAGGGAACGAAATCGGCGCCGAGAACTGGGCCATGCTCGCCTCGCTGGTTGCCACCTGCAAGCTGTCCGGCGTGAACCCCGTCGGCTACCTCGCCGATACCCTCCGGGCCATCCTCGACGGACACCCCAGATCCCGCATCGACGACCTCATGTCCTGGTGCTACGACCAAGCGTCAATGATCGTCGCATTCCGACGGCATACGTTACTCCCACTGGATGATTGCCTCTACGCCCTTCAGCCATCGATACCGCATCTGACACGGTCAGCGCTCCATCGTTGCCTTCAGCGGCACAGCATCTCTCGTCTGCCGGAAATCGAGGGAGACAAGCCGAAGCGCCAGAAGTTCAAGCGTTATCCCATCGGCTTCTTTCATATCGATATCGCTGAGGTGCAGACGGTCGAAGGCAAGCTCTATCTCTTTGTAGGCATTGACCGGAGCAGCAAGTTTGCAGTCACACAGCTCGTGGGCATTGTTGCAGAAGTCGTTTTCAGGACATAATGCCGCTTTTCCCGGCTGAGTTCATGCCACGCGTTCGATCTGGGCGGTGCCGAGGGCATTGAAGCGGTTCATCAGGGCCACGCGGATGTGGATCTTGGCTGTCTGACGGTCGGGGTCCCTCGAGGCGATCCGCTCGCCGAAGGATTTCAGGTTCCTCATCCGGGCCTCGACCCGGCTGCGGACATGGTCGCCGGACCATCTTTTCCAAATCGTCCGGCCGAGACGCCGGGTTGCCCTCAGGATGTCGTTGCGGGCCAGGGCAGCGGGGCAATCTTCTTTCCAGAGGCGGCCATTTCTGCGGATGGGAATGATCCCTGTGCCACCGCGCGCGAGGATCGCCGAATGGCAACGGCGGGTGCCTTCGGCGCCATCACCGGTAACGGTGCCGATTTCCTCGTCTTCCGGGATCTGGTCCAGAAGATCAGGGAGAACGGGGCTGTCGCCCTCACGGCTGGAGGTGAATTCCACCGCCCGGACGTTGCCGGTCGCCGTGTCCATCGCCAGATGGACCTTGCGGTACTGGCGCCGGCGGTGGGTGCCATGCTTCCTCGCCAGCCACTCTCCGTCGCCCAGGAACTTGATCCCGGTGCTATCCACCAGCAGGTTCAGAGGGCCCGGAGCCCGGCGCGACGAAAGCTGGACCGCGATTGCCTTCTGGCGGCGGCTGAGCGCGGGACCGGCCAGTCCAGACCAGCCATCTCGAGGATGCTGGCGACCAGTCCGGTCGTTTGCCGAAGCGGCAGGCCGAAGGGCACCTTCATCATCAGGCAGAACTGGATGGCGGCATCGGAGAAGACCGGCGGACGTCCGGGCTTGCCTGCCTTCGGCGCAGGCCAGTCCATGTCCCGGTCCAGCCAGACGAGCAGAGATCCGCGCCGCTTCAGCGCGTCGTTATAGGATTGCCAGTTGGTCGTACCGTAGCGGGCAGGTTCGGGCTTGCTCATGGCAGGCTCTTAACCCACCAGATTCACGCCGTGAATCCCGGATGATGATCAGTTCTGCAACAACGCCCAGCTCGTGGGCAAAGCGGATCGCAAGACCGCGTGGGAATTCCTCGAACACCTGCTCAAGGCCGTCCCATATCGCATCCAAACGATCCTGACCGATAACGGCATCCAGTCTGCTGAGCAGCCTCGCAACCGAAACACGGCATATTCGCGGCAGATGCGCTTCGACATGATATGCGAGGCCAATGAAATCGAGCACCGGCTGACCAAGCCAAACCACCCTTGGACCAACGGCCAGGTCGAACGAATGAACCGCACGATCAAGGAGGCGACGGTAAAGAAATACCATTATGACAGCCATGATCAGCTGCGCACGCACCTCGTCGACTTCATGGGCGCATACAACTTCGCACGCAGGCTCAAGACCCTCAACGGTCTTACGCCCTACGAATACATCTGCAAAATCTGGACTTCAGAGCCAAATCGATTCATCTTAAATCCGATACACCGGATGCCGGGACTGAACAGCTAAAGCATTTCTGTTTTAACCTGCGACATATCCTGCGGCCTTGAAGTAGTTCCAACATTCGCCGGGATCGAAGAGATCACAGACTTCGCCGATGGCCTTGAAGACGTCGGTAAATGTTCTTGCCCCGATCCTGCGCAGGTGCGCCTTGAGTTTTGCGAATGCCATTTCGATGGGGTTCAGGTCCGGCGAATATGGCGGCAGATAGAGAAACCAGCAGCGATGGGCACGCAGAGCCTCAGCAGCCTGCTTGTTGTGGTGGGTGGCAAGGTTGTCGAGGATCACCACGGTTCCCGGCTCGATCTCCGGGATCAGGACCTCGCGAACCCAGGCTGCGAAGGCGGGGCCGTCCATTGCGCCCCGGATGCACCAGGGCGCAATCAGGGCATCCGGTGTGAGCCCGGCGATCAGGGTCTGTGTTCCCCAGCTGCCGAAGGGCGCATCCATGGTCAGGCGTGTGCCGCGCAGGGCACGACCCCGCAGACGGGTGAGATTGGTCTTCACCGAGGTCTCGTCTATGAAAACCACGCGTTCCGGCCGATCCGCGATGGCTGGCAAGCGATGCTCGAACCAGTCGGTTCGCCGCTGTCTTACCCTGGCACCACGGCGTTCGGCGGCCACCAGCGACTTTTTTTATAGGTGAACCCAAGCCGCGACAGCAGACTGGCAATGGACGAGTGATGGACACGAACGCCTTCCGCTGCGACCAGCGCGTCCCTGAGTTCGAACAGCGTGATGTCGGGATCCTGTGCGAGCAGTTCCTCGAAAAAGGCCCGGTGCGGGGCAAGCTTTCCATGCCCTTTGGGACGTCCCTGGGGCAATGGTTCGGCATGCCCCCTGGTCCTGATCGCCCGGCCCCAACTTGCTCCGGTCGCCGGCGAGAGTTTCAGCCGCAGCGCCGCCGCCCGACCGCTTAAACCTTCCTCGATATATCGCTGAAACCGCGTCCGGAGCGCCGACGGCAATGGTGCTGACATGATCTATCCTCCCAGACAGAAGGGAATCACGATCCGCGCTGCGACGGAACCCCAAACGATTCAGGGTTCAGTAGAAATGCTTTAGGTGTTGCTTGCGCCGCCGCAAATCGAGGGCCAGTATCATTGTCTGGCCCCAAAGGATCAGGCCTTCAGGTCGGTCGCTTTTTCCTGGCGGGCGCAGTCGCGGCATCGGTCGCCGCATCCTGTGCCTCTTTGGCGATACGCAGGGCCCGCAAACGGGCGATATTTTCGTCGCGCTGCTTCAGGTCATCCGAAATGACTTGCTTTGCGGCCTCGGCGGTTCGTTCGTGGGGTGTTTTCGGAGCGATGCCCAGGGTGCTGTAACGTGCATTCGGGGACTTCCTGGCGGTCATTTTCAGCTCCTTAGAAACGAAATCCGGCCCATCACAGGCCGGAAAAATGCGCGGGAAGCAAGCTTATGCCAGAGCGAGATTGATGGCGGATTCCCGACCATCCCGACCGGATTCGATATCGTAGGTGACCGCCTGTCCGTCGCTCAATTGGCCCACGCCGGACCGCTCGACCGAGGATACATGCACAAAAACGTCACGTCCGCCATTCGCGGGGGCGATAAAGCCGAAACCTTTGTCTGCGTTGAACCATTTCACGGTGCCATTGGCCATCGTGTAGTCTCCTCAAAATATTTGCTGCCCACAACATGCGGCAGCCCGGCTCAGCGTCGTCATTGGAACGTCTGAAGCCGGATGGAGACAGAGGGTCGAAAGAAGAACGTTTGCCCTGCATATATGGATGCTGTCTGCGCCGATACAAGGGCGCGCTGCTTCCGGAGCGGTCGGATATGAGGCATATCCGGTTCGCCAGATGCCGGGAGATCAGCCAAGGAGTGGTCGCCATCGTGGCGCAGATGTCATGCGATGTTGGGGAGAGACAGCTTTTCCTGCCTCCCTGACAGGCTGCATCACAAATCCGGCCAATGCTCCGGCCATCATCCAGACATAGGGAACCAAGCCGGCATTAGGGAGAAAGTCAATCAACACAGCGCTGAGCAGGATTATCAGCCCCGGTGTGATCAGGGATGGTCCAAAGCGGCGCTGATGCAGTGAAAATAGCAGAATCGGTAGCGTCAGCAGGCCGAAATAGGCAATATAGCCGGCCCAGCCATACACCCCGATCAGGATGATCCAGATACCATCGGTCACACTGGTCATCCTGCCCGTCACGGGGTCAAAGATCTGATTACGACCCCATCCGCCCCAGCCCCAAAAAGGCTTCTCGTTGGCGCGGGCGAGCAGAACGTCTTCGTTGTCGAGGCGGAATTTGAACGATTGTGCCCGATCTTCACTATAGGACAGGGCAAGATCGTAGATCTCATCGACCGGGACATAGCCGGCCCCTCGCATCATCGGATAAAACAGGACAACCCCTGCCACAATGACCGCGAGCAGAACTTGCAGCCGTCTCCCCATCAAGCCGACGACAAGCCCCAGCATCAATGCAATCGCAAGTGCACCAACACTTTTAACCATCACGAGTATGGCCATCAACCACAGCGACGCACAGAGCCAGCGGAAGGCAGGCTTGTTCTCACGTCGGGCCTCGCGCCACAGCACCAGCGCGGCAAGGGTAGAGAGGCAAAAGAAGATCCCGACCATCAGGCCATGGCTCAAGAAGAGAATGGGCCGAAATCCTCCCGCGCGGATATGCTGAGCAAAGTCGTGCGGGAAAAATCCATAGATCCACGTATGTAATTGTGGACTTAACCGCACCTCGACCAGAGCGGGGAGCGAGCAGACCAGTCCGCCAAACACGAAAACACGAAGGAATTCGCGGTGAGCCTCGGGTGTATTCAAGTGGCGCCGGGCGAGAAAAAAGGAAAGGATAGACATTACCGCCCATGAGATCATTGACAGTATATCATAAGGGCGCAAACCGGGAATGAAGCGAGGCCCGTAAAAGAGTGGCTCAGGGTTGGTCAGCACCGTCAGGAAGGGTGAACTCACCAGAAGCACCACAAGCGCCGTAACTGCTGTCCGCCCTACAGTCCAGACCTGGGTGTTGCCTGATGTTCCAACTGGGTGCGGCGCATAGATGCGGCAGAAAATCAAGGCGCTGACGGCTGAAATGGAATGCTTATCAAGACTTGGAATCATCGGCAGCTTGATACCGGTTCCCGAAGGCAGAATCAGATAACCACCCAGCATTGTCCAGATCAACGCCTTATGGAGTGGTAGCGCCCGAAACAACGCCCAGGCCACCAAAGGCCAGGCGAACAGCGCGAGATAGGCGAAACCGTTGGGCATCTGGATCCGTTCGGGGTGACTTTCTGCCTTTCTACCCTGATCGCGGAGGAAGGAGAATGCAGAAAGAAAACCGGGACCATTGTTTGTTGCGACAGAAGACATTAAGCGCTGCAGAGAGGTTGTGGCCACACGCGCGGCCCTCAGATAGCGCAGCGGTTGGCCATAACCGGATCTCAGGTCTCAACAGCGGTTTTGCAGGACCACACCGCTGAGGAGACCGGCCATGACCACCAATCACCTTACTGCCGTGACCGTGCTGGTCGCCATCGACATTTCCAAGCACCATCACGAGGTGCTGATAGCCATCTTGGGCAAGACGCGCCGTCGTCGCAGGATGATCGTCAACACACTGGAGGGTTTCCAGTGCCTGTCGTCGGCCTACCGAGTGCCGGTCGCAACAGGGCGCGCGGCATTCACGGGCAGCTGCGCGGGCACCGGATTGCTTGAGGCCGACGCGGATCTGGAAAAGTGGCCAGTAGCTGTTTTATCGTCAGAACCCCCAGACAACGGTCAACGCGCTGCTTCCATGAAAAGTGCTGCGAACGACAATCGACACCCGCATCAAGGCACTGTCGCCGCGGTAACAATCGGCTTGCAGTTACCCATATGTCTCGGATGATGGTGTTTCGGCGATGCGAGCGCCTTCGACAAGATCGGCGAGGCGGGAGAGGCCGCGCCATATGACGGTGGTTCCTGGTGGCGCATCGGAGGTCCGATCGAGATAGCCGCCGAGCCGCGCGACGAGTCTGACATAGAAATCGAGGTCACGCGGAAGCTTTTGCTTGCTCTCGGGCGCTGTGCGCTCGAGCAGTTGGCGTTCGGCGTCGGTGAAGACGGCAGCAGGCGATGCTTTCGGCACCTCTCGGCCGAGCATCGTCATCCATGACACGCGCCAGGACACGACGCAGCACAACGCGATACAGTTTGCCAGTCGATCAGCCGTGGCCAGGCGCAGC
This sequence comes from Paracoccus alcaliphilus, assembly GCF_028553725.1. Classification (NCBI taxonomy): domain Bacteria; kingdom Pseudomonadati; phylum Pseudomonadota; class Alphaproteobacteria; order Rhodobacterales; family Paracoccaceae; genus Paracoccus; species Paracoccus alcaliphilus. The sequence continues at coordinate 1,025,798 of NZ_CP067124.1, read as the reverse complement.
TCTTCGATCCGGCACCCGGTCTTCAGGGTCCGGAAGAATGTCTCGATCTTCCAGCGCAGCGCATACCATTGGAGCTTGTGGATTGCGTCCGCGTGGGTCGCCACCGGCAAGTTCGTGATCAGCTTCCAGAAGACGGGCACCCGGCCTTCCGGCGGGTCAAGCTCCTCGGCATGGATGATCTGAAGATTCTGATGCCGGTATTTCCGCTGCTTTCCGATCGGCGGGCGGACCGTCATTGTAGCGTGCCGGACCGAGAGCACGGCGCAATGATCCTTGCCCTGCGCATCGCGGAACCGGACCTCGTGGGTGCCGCTGGACTGCACCTCTGCCATCACCTTGGCAATGGTCGTGCCGCCATCCTCCGCCAGACGGTCGACGCAGCTGCGGACGAGGAACCCGGTCCCGAGTTCTTCGGACAGGCAGTAGAGTTCGTATATGTCGCTTTCCCGATCACCGATATGCACGCAGCGCTCTGGCACCCCTGTCAGTTCGGTGGACAGGCGCAGATTGTCGAGCCAGCGCATGCTTTCCTTCTGTTCGATCGGCACCCGGGTCGGATTGATCTTCCGTTTAAGAGCGGCGGTTCCCTTGAACTTGCTGCGCGACCAGAACTTGGCCGCCGTCAGGCCGAGCGGCAGCCCATCCGGCGTGATGGCCATGCTGGCATGCATCAAAAGCCCGCAGACCGCATGTTTCTGATAGCGACCTTCCTTCAGTTTGCGTCCAGTCGACACCGTCGTGAACCCCACCTTCTCCGGAGCCGAACGCTTGAAGGAGAATTCCGTGGTGTCCTGCAGGATCAGGATGGGACCATCGGTTGCCCGGATGCGCAGGGCAGAGGCAGCGAAATGGCCCTCGAGGATCTTGTCCTCGCTGACATTGCCGTTAGCAAAGAAGCGGTAGGCGGCCTTGGTATTCGACCAGTCCTGGAATGCCGTCGGCAGCGATTTTCCCGGCCGTTCCCCGAGGGCCTCGAGCATTGCCTCAAGCCGCCTGTTCAGCCTGACATCTCCCAGATCGCATCCGGCCGTTTCCGTTTCCACCCAACTCTGTCCCATGTCTGCACCTCAATTATTCGGTGCCACATGACGAATCATGATCGCTTGTGCTCAGGCAAGGCCAAGTCTGGTGGGTGAATCAATTCGCCGCACCACTTGTGGGTAACTGCAAGCCGATTGTTACCGCAGCGATTGGGCTTTGATGCGGGCGACGAGTTCTGTGTCATCGACAAGGTCGTCGAGGAACGCGTGCCAGGTTTCGGTGGTGATGCGCGCGTCCCTGAGCATGTCTTTCAGTTCGTCGATACCGTCATCGGTCAGGGCGGTGACGGTGTCATCGGGGCCGGTATAGACGCTGATGATCGCGCCGTAGGTCAGGTTGTCATCGTTGTAGACGATGGCTTCGAGAAGCTCGGGGTCCTCGCCCAGCATCTTTGCGACGTAGTCGAGGGTGCAGACGTGGGTGACGGTTGCCATCAGGCGGCCTCGTGCTGGGCGGAGGGCAGCGGCGACCAGTTCCAGGGCAGCAGATCGTCGAGCCGGTTGATCTTGTGATCATGGATACGGGCCAGAATGTCGGCCAGATAGGCCTGCGGGTCCAGGCCATTCATTTTGGCGGTCTCAACGATGGTCATGGCCCGGGCCAACGTTTCGGCTCCGGTATCGGCCCCCGCGAAGAGCCAGTTACGGCGGCCAACGCCGATCGGGCGCAGGGCGCGCTCGGCCGGATTGTTATCGATGCCCACGCGCCCATCGGACAAGAACAGGCTGAAGGCGTCCTGACGGCTCAGCCCATAACGGAAGGCTTTGGCCAGATCCCCCTTGCCGGGGATCCGCGAGAGTTGGCTCTCTGACCAGGCGAAGAAGGCCTCGACCTTCGGGGCGCTGTGCTTCTGGCGCGCGGCAAGACGGATCGCGGCGGGATGACCGGTGATCTCCCGCTCGATGTCGTAGAGCGCGCCGATACGGTCGAGCGCTTCGCGGGCGATCGCGGATCTGGTCTTGTCCCATTCGTCATGGAAGTCGCGCCGCAGGTGGGCCCAACACGCTGCCTCTTGCAGGCGGTGCGCCCCATCCGGCTGTGGAGCATAGAGCTTTGCATATCCCTTGTAGCCATCGGCCTGCAGGATGCCGCGGGTGTTGGCCAGATGGCGATGGACGTGTTCTTCCTTCCAATCCGGCGCAAACGCATAGACAGCACCGGGGGGCGAGGCACCCGACCAAGGCCGCTGGTCACGGATATAGGCCCAGATCCGGCCCTTCTTCACGCCCTTGCCCAGCCCCTTGTCCCGGCCCACACGATCCAGCACCCGGATCGGTGTATCGTCGGCATGCAGCAGGTCGCTGGTCATCACGTCCGCCTCGATCCGTTCGATCAACGGGGCCAGCACCTTCATGGCGCGACCGCACCAGTCGACCAGTGTGCTGTCGGGGATATCCGCTCCCATCCGGGCGAAGATCTCGTGCTGGCGATACAAGGGAAGATGGTCGTCGAACTTGGAGACGAGGATATGCGCCAGCAGGCCCGCGCCTGCCACGCTGCCGGGGATCGGGCGGCTGGGGGCCGGAACTTGCACCATGCGTTCGCAGCGGCGGCAGGATTTCTTGAGCCGGGCGATCTGCACGACCTTCAACTGTGCCGCGATCAGATCCAGCATCTCGCTGACATCCTCGCCCACCAGACGCAGATCGCCACCGCAATCGGGGCAGCACCTGCCGGGGTCCAGTTCCTGCCGCTCGCGCGGCGTGCTGTCCGAGACCCGAGGGCGGCGGCGGGAGGGGCGGTCAGAGACGCCATCGGTCGCTGACGTTTCCAGCGTATCATCGCCCTGACCGTCAGCCGGGACCGAAGTCTCGCTTTCGGCCGTCGCGATCAGCAGATCCTCCAGCGCCAGCTCAAGCTGCTCGATCTCGCGCTCGATCTTTTCCGAGGACCGGCCGAACACCTGCTTCTTCAGCCTGGCGATGCGTAACCGCAGGGCCTGGATCAACTGGTCCGATCATACGGCCTCCAGCACACGGATCAGCCGCGCAAGAGATCGGTCATCGATCGTCTCGGCGCAACGAACATGCCGACCGTTGCGCAGCAATATCTCGATCATCGGCACCGACCCGGGTGCCAGGGGCTGGCTGCGGCCAGCGGCATCTTCGTCAACCGCCACAAACAGCGCCGAACCCGAGACAGGCCAAAGCCCCTTGCGCCGCATCTCCTGGCGCCACTGATAGATGTGTTGGGCGTTGTTGCAGAACTCCGTTTTCTGAGGGATTCACACTGCGAATCCAGTGGGCTAAGGGGCGAGTATGAGCAAGCCTGAGCCCACCCGCTACCGCACGATGAACTGGAAGTCCTACAACGATGCCTTGAAGCGGCGCGGGTCCCTTCTGATCTGGCTGGACAAGGACATGGTTTGGCGCGCACCCAAATCCGGATGCAATGGTCGGCCGCCGGTCTTCTCTGATGCCGCGATCCAGTTCTGCTTGATGGTGAAGGTTCTGTTCGGCCTGCCTCTCCGGCAAACGACAGGGATGGTGGCGAGCATCCTTTCGATGGCCGGGCTCGACTGGCGGGTGCCCGATTTCTCGACCCTGAGCCGCAGGCAGAAGCGCATCACGGTTCAGATCACGAGCCGCCGTGCGCCGGGGCCGCTGAACCTGCTGGTGGACAGCACCGGGATCAAGTTTCTTGGTGATGGGGAATGGCTTGCCCGCAAGCATGGCCCGCATCGCCGACGCCAATATCGTAAGGTTCATCTGGCGATGGACACGGCTACAGGTGACATCCGCGCCGTCGAATTCACCTCAAGCCGTGAAGGCGACAGCCCTGTTCTGCCCGACCTGCTCAACCAGATCCCAGAGGATGAACAGATCGGCACCGTCACCGGCGACGGTGCCTTTGACACCCGACGCTGCCACACCGCGATCCTGGATCGAGGCGGCACCGCTATCATCCCGATCCGGAGGAATGGCCGTCTCTGGAAGGAGGATTGCCCCGCAGCCAGGGCGCGCAACGAGATCCTCCGGGCAACCCAGCGCTTGGGCAGGGCCATATGGAAGCGCTGGTCAGGTTATCACGTCCGAAGCAGGATCGAGGCAAGGATGCGCTGCCTCAAGGCCTTCGGTGAACGCATCTCATCACGAGACCCGGACCGCCAGACCGCCGAAATCCATATCCGCATCGCCCTCATGAACCGCTTCAATGCCCTCGGATCCGCCGAGATCAAACGCGTGGCATGAACTCAACGCGGAAAGGGAAAACTGCGCTCACACACTGACTTCTGCAACAACGCCCGCCGGGGATAAACTGCCCGAGGGGCGATATAGCTTCCGCACCGAGAGCATGTTTAACGGAGAGATCATTTCAACCCGCGCCGTCGCGGCCTATTCCCGCGTAACCGAAACCGAGATGGGCGATGAGGGCGCGGTTCTGGTCCTGACGGGCGGGGTATCGGTCCCCGCCAGCGCGGTCGAATCGCTGCGCGAGGCGCGTTAGGGTCAGATGCCACCGCACCTTCAGACCACCGGCAGGAAGCTGCCGCGCATCGACAGGATTTCCGCGTGGATCCGGGTGGTCGCCGGATTCATCTGGCGGTTGCTGCGGTGCATCAGATACCAGCTGCGCTGGATCGGCAGGCCGATCGCGCGCAACGCGACCAGTCGCCCCGCCCGCAATTCCTCGGTCACCGTATGCTGCGAGATCAGCGCGATGCCCAGCCCGGCAATGACCGCCTGCTTGATCGTCTCATTCGTGCCCATATCGACCGCCCGCCAGGGAAGGCCTTCGCCGATGCGGTCCAGAAAGCGGGTCATCAGGATACGCGAGCCGGACCCTTCCTCACGTGACAGGAAGGTCTGCCCCAGCAGATCGCCCGGCATGACCGGATCGGCGTCGGCCAGCAGGTGGTCGGGTGGGGCGATGATGATATGCGGATGCGGGCCGATCGAATCGGCGGTCACGGCGGGTTCGCGTGGCGGGCGGCCCATGATGACCAGATCCAGTTCATCCCCCGCCAACGACGAAATGATGGTATCGCGGTTGCCGATACGCAGGGTGACATCGATTTCCGGCAAGCGCCGCAGCAGACGTGCCACCAGACCCGGCGCGAAATATTTTCCGGTAGAGACCACGCCCAACGTGACACTGCCGATCTGCCCGTGACGCAGCGCCGATATCTGACGCGAGGCCCGATCCAGCGCCGTCTGGATTCGCGCATGGGCCGATAACAGCGCCTGCCCTTCTGCGGTCGGTCGGAACACGCCCTGATCGGTCCGTTCCAGCAGCGCGCAGCCTGCCAGATCATCCAATGCCTTCAACTGGCTATGGACGGCGGGGGGCGTCAGGCCCAACTGCCCGGCCGCTGCCGTCAGGCTGCCATTGTCGGCCACGGAACGCAGACTGCGCAGCTGCCGCAGGGTCAGGGAATCCAGCCTCATTTAAATTTTCCTTAAGTGATCTTCCAGATTATTAAATTTTCCCGAAGATCATTCGCTGTCAAGTTCCTCCTCAAGACGAGCAGACGCCAAGGGAGGGGCCGATGACCGCGCCAGCCATAGACACGACGCATATCCCACAGAATTTCCGTCCGCTGATGCTGGCTCTGGCCCGTGGCGGCGCGGCGCTGGCAGCCGTCATTCGCCGCGGCGGGGCGAATCTGGGGGCAGAGGTCGGCACGAACAGTGACGGCGACGGACAGAAAAAGCTGGATGTTCAGGCAGATGCGCTGTTTCAGGATGCGCTGAAAGATGCAGGCCTGCGCTGGTATGCCAGCGAAGAGCAGGAAGATCCGATCCCGATGCAGGACCAAGGGACGATGGCGCTGGCCATCGACCCGCTGGACGGATCATCCAACATTGATACGAACGTCTCGATCGGCACGATCTTTGCCGTCTATCCCGCCGAGGACGGCCCGGCCGAGGCCAGCTTTCTGCGCCCCGCCCGCGATATCATCGCCGCGGGCTATATCATCTATGGGCCGCGCTGCTCCATGATGGTCAGCTTTGGCGATGGCACCCAGTTCTATACGCTGAACCCCGATACCGGCTGTTTCGACGTGACCAACCCGCGCGTCACCCTGCCCGATTGTTCGTTCGAATTCGCCATCAACGCCTCGAATTACCGTCACTGGCAGCAGCCGGTCCGGGCCTATATCGACGATTGTCTGGCCGGGCTGGACGGGCCGCGCGAACGGAATTTCAACATGCGCTGGATCGCGTCGCTGGTGGCCGAGGCCCATCGCATCCTGATGCGCGGCGGCATCTTTCTGTATCCCGCCGATGCCCGCGAGGGATACGAGCGGGGCAGGCTGCGGATGCTGTATGAATGCGCCCCCATCGCCATGCTGATCGAACAGGCGGGCGGACATGCGACCGATGGCGCGCTGCCCATTCTGGACGCCACGATCACCCAGCTTCACGGCCGAACCCCGCTGATCTTCGGATCGCCCGACAAGGTGGACCGGGTCGCGGCCTATCACGACCTGCCCGAGAGCGAGGTCTCGGCCCTGTTCGGAAACCGCGGCCTGTTCCGCGCCTGAAACTTCGGAAGATAAGTGACATGAGCAAGAAGCATCCCATCATTTCGGTCACCGGCAGCTCGGGCGCGGGCACGACCACGATCAAGAACACTTTCGACCAGATCTTCCGTCGTGAAGGCATCACCGCTGTCAGCATCGAGGGCGACGCCTTCCACCGTTTCGACCGCGCCGCGATGAAGGCCGAACTGACCCGCCGGCAAGAGACCGGTGACCACACCTTCAGCCATTTCAGCATCGACGCCAATGAACTGGCCAAGCTGGAAGATGTCTTCCGCGTCTATAGCGAAACCGGCGGCGGCGAGACGCGCCATTACGTCCATGACGATCTGGAGGCCGAGAAATGGGGCGCCGCCCCCGGCACCTTCACCGAATGGGCGCCGTTCGAGGATGGCTCGGACCTGCTGTTCTATGAGGGCCTGCACGGCGCGGTGGTGGATGAGGCCAACGGCCTCGACCTGGCGCAGCATGCCGATCTGAAGATCGGCGTCGTGCCGGTCATCAACCTGGAATGGATCCAGAAGATCCACCGCGACAAGGCCGCGCGGGGTTACACGACCGAAGCCGTGACCGACACCATCCTGCGCCGGATGCATGCCTATACCCATGTGATCTGCCCGCAATTCACCCATACCGACATCAATTTCCAGCGCGTGCCGGTGGTCGATACCTCGAACCCGTTCATCGCCCGCTGGATTCCCACCGCCGACGAAAGCCTTGTGGTGATCCGCTTCAAAAGCCCGCGGGGGATCGATTTTCCCTATCTGACCCAGATGATCGACGGCTCGTGGATGAGCAGGGCCAACTCGATCGTCATTCCGGGGCCGAAGATGGATCTGGCGATGCAACTGATCCTGACCCCGATGGTCAACCGGATGATCAGCGAATCGAAACGCGCCTGACGGAGGAACAGATGAACCAGATGACACGGATAGATCCCGCGCTGGAAACCCGCATGGCCAATGCCATCCGCGCGCTGGCCATGGACGCGGTCGAGGCCGCGAAATCCGGCCATCCCGGCGCGCCGATGGGCATGGCCGACGTGGCGACGGTGCTGTTCAACCGCTTCATGCGGGTGGACCCGACCGATCACCAATGGCCCGACCGCGACCGTTTCGTGATGTCGGCTGGTCACGGCTCGATGCTGGTTTACGCCATCAATCACCTGCTGGGCTATGACGACATGGACATGGACCAGCTGCGCAACTTCCGCCAGATGGGCGCGCGCACGGCGGGCCATCCCGAATACGGCCATGCCAAGGGGATCGAGACGACAACCGGCCCTCTGGGTCAGGGCATCACCACCGCCGTCGGCATGGCGCTGGCCGAGCGTATGGCCAATGCCCGCTGGGGCGATGATCTGGCCGACCACTGGACTTATGTGATCGCGGGCGACGGCTGCCTGATGGAGGGGATCAGCCACGAGGCCATCGACCTTGCCGGGCATCTGAAGCTGGGCCGGCTGGTCCTGTTCTGGGACGATAACGGCATCACCATCGACGGCGGGACCGACCTGTCCACCTCGACCGACCAGAAGGCGCGCTTCGCCGCCGCCGGCTGGCATGTGCAGGCGGTGGACGGCCATGACCGCGACGCCGTCGCCGCCGCCATCGAGGCCGCGCGCGCCGATGACCGCCCGTCGATGATCGCCTGCAAGACCGTGATCGGCTTTGGCGCGCCCAACAAGCAGGGCAGCCATGACGTGCACGGCGCGCCTTTGGGAGCCGAAGAGATCGCCGCCGCGCGCAAGGCGCTGAACTGGCCCTATGACCCTTTCACCCTGCCCGAGGATGTGATGACCGCATGGGGCGCCATCGCCCAGCGCGGGGCGCAGGCGCGGGCCGACTGGACCACGCGGCTGGAAGGCTCGGCCCACCGCGCCGCCTTTCTTGAGGCACAGAACCGCCCCGATGCGGGGGCGCTGCGCAACGCCATCGCCGCCCATTGCGCCCGGATCGCATCCGAGCGCCCCTCGGTCGCCACCCGCAAGGCCAGCGAAATGGCGCTGGAGGTGGTGAACGCCACCCTGCCCAACACCGTCGGCGGCAGCGCCGATCTGACCGGCTCGAACAACACCCGCAGCAAGGGGCAGCAATCCGTCACGCCGGGCGATTATACGGGCAGCTATATCCATTACGGCATCCGCGAACATGCGATGGCGGCGGTGATGAACGGCATCGCGCTGCATGGCGGCTTCGTGCCCTATGGCGGGACCTTCCTGGCCTTTGCCGATTATTCGCGCGGCGCGATCCGTCTGGGGGCGCTGATGGGGGTGCCGGTCATCCATGTGATGACCCATGACAGCATCGGTCTGGGCGAGGATGGCCCGACCCACCAGCCGGTCGAGCATCTGGCGGCGCTGCGTGCGATCCCGAACCTGATGGTCTTCCGTCCCGCCGATGCGGTGGAAACCGCCGAGGCGTGGGAAATCGCACTGACCGCGCCCACCACGCCCTCGGTTCTGTGCCTGTCGCGGCAGAACCTGCCCACGGTGCGGATCGAGGATGACGCGGAAAACCGTTCCCGCCGCGGGGCCTATGTGCTGCGCTCGACGCCGGTGGAACGCGATGTGACGCTGATCGCCAGCGGCTCAGAGGTCGAGATCGCGCTGGCCGCCGCCGATCTTTTGCGCGCCGACCGGATCAACGCCGCCGTCGTCTCGGCCCCCTGCTTCGAGCTGTTCGCCACGCAGGACCGCACCTATCGCCAGGGCGTGCTGTGTGACGCGCCGCGCATCGGCGTCGAGGCCGCGATCCGGCAAGGCTGGGACCAGTTCCTGCGCCCCGATGACGGCTTTGTGGGCATGACCGGCTTTGGCGCCTCGGCCCCGGCCCCGCAACTCTATGCCCATTTCGGCATCACGGCTGAAAAAGTCGCCGAACTGGCCAAATCGCTGATCGAAGGAGGAAAATGATGGCATTGATCACGCTGAGACAGCTTTTGGACCACGCCGCCGAACATGGCTATGGCGTGCCCGCCTTCAACATCAACAATATGGAACAGGGTCTGGCGATCATGGAGGCCGCCCGCGCGGTGGACGCGCCGGTCATCATGCAGGCCAGCCGCGGCGCGCGGTCCTATGCCAATGACATCATGCTGTCGAAGATGATCGAGGCGCTGGCCGCGATCTATCCCGAGATTCCGCTGTGCATGCATCAGGACCACGGCAATGACGAGGCCACCTGCATGACCGCGATCCGCCACGGCTTTACCAGCGTGATGATGGACGGCTCGCTGGAAGCCGATGCCAAGACCCCCGCCGATTACGACTATAACGTCGCCATTACCGAACGTGTCAGCCGCATGGCCCATTGGGTCGGCGCATCGGTCGAGGGCGAGCTGGGCGTGCTGGGATCGCTGGAAACCGGCGAATCCGAGGCCGAGGACGGTCACGGCGCGGTGGGCAAGCTGGATCATTCGCAGCTGCTGACCGACCCCGATCAGGCGGTGGATTTCGTCGCCCGCACCAAGGTCGATGCGCTGGCCATCGCCTGCGGCACCAGCCACGGCGCCTACAAGTTCAGCCGCAAGCCCGATGGCGACATTCTGGCGATGGGTGTGATCGAGGAAATCCACCGCAAGCTGCCGGATACGCATCTGGTCATGCACGGCTCCAGCTCGGTCCCGCAGGAATTGCAGGACATCATCAACGAGTTCGGCGGCGAGATGCCCCAGACCTTCGGCGTCCCGGTCGAAGAGATCGTGCGCGGCATCAAGCACGGCGTGCGCAAGGTCAATATCGACACCGACTGCCGCATGGCGATGACCGGCCAGTTCCGCAAGATCGCGCAGCAGAATGCGGCGGAATTCGATCCGCGCAAATTCCTGAAACCCGCCATGGACGCCATGCGCGACCTGTGCCGCGAGCGTTTCGAGGCGTTCGGCACCGCGGGCAATGCCAGCAAGATCCGCGTCATCCCGATGGACGAGATGGCAAAACGATATGCGTCGGGGTCGCTGAACCCGGCGATCACCGGCGCAAAAGCCGCCTGAGGAGGAGGAGACGACATGAACGAGATGTCCCAGACCGAAATCACCGACAAGAAAAAGCGCTATACCGCAGGCGTGCTGAAATATGCCCAGATGGGTTACTGGGATGGCGACTATGTGCCCAAGGACACCGATGTCCTGGCGCTGTTCCGTATCACCCCGCAGGAAGGCGTCGATCCGATCGAGGCGGCGGCGGCCGTGGCGGGCGAAAGCTCGACCGCGACCTGGACCGTGGTCTGGACCGACCGGCTGACCGCCGCCGACCAGTATCGCGCCAAGGCCTATAAGGTCGAACCCGTGCCGGGGCAGGAAGGGCAGTATTTCTGCTATGTCGCCTATGACCTGATCCTGTTCGAGGAAGGCTCGATCGCCAACGTCACCGCGTCGATCATCGGCAACGTGTTCAGCTTCAAGCCGCTGAAGGCCGCCCGGCTGGAGGACATGCGCTTCCCCGTCGCCTATATCAAGACCTTCAACGGCCCGCCCACCGGCATCGTGGTCGAGCGCGAGCGTCTGGACAAGTTCGGCCGCCCGCTGCTGGGCGCCACGACCAAGCCCAAGCTGGGCCTGTCGGGCAAGAACTATGGCCGGGTGGTCTATGAGGGGCTGAAGGGTGGTCTCGACTTCATGAAGGATGACGAGAACATCAACAGCCAGCCCTTCATGCACTGGCGCGACCGTTTCCTGTACTGCATGGAGGCCGTGAACAAGGCCACCGCCGCCACCGGCGAGGTCAAGGGCCATTACCTGAACATCACCGCCGGCACCATGGAAGAGATGTATGCCCGCGCGGAATTCGCCAAGCAGCTGGGATCGACCATCGTCATGGTGGACCTGATCATCGGCTGGACCGCGATCCAGTCGATTTCCAACTGGTGCCGCGCCAATGACATGATCCTGCACATGCACCGCGCCGGTCACGGCACCTATACCCGGCAGAAGAACCACGGCATCAGCTTCCGCGTGATCGCGAAATGGCTGCGCATGGCCGGGGTCGATCACCTGCATACCGGCACCGCCGTCGGCAAGCTGGAGGGCGATCCGCTGACCGTGCAGGGTTACTATAACGTCTGCCGCGAGATGGTGAACGAGGTCGATCTGCCGCGTGGCATCTTCTTCGAGCAGGACTGGGGCAACCTCAAGAAGGTGATGCCGGTCGCGTCGGGCGGGATCCATGCCGGCCAGATGCACCAGTTGATCGACCTGTTCGGCGATGACGTCGTGCTGCAATTCGGCGGCGGCACCATCGGCCACCCGATGGGCATCCAGGCCGGTGCGACCGCCAACCGCGTGGCGCTGGAAGCGATGATCCTGGCCCGCAACGAGGGCGTGGACATCAAGAACGAAGGCCCCGAAGTCCTGCGCAAGGCCGCCAAGTGGTGCAAGCCGCTGGAAGCCGCGCTGGATACCTGGGGCAACATCACCTTCAACTATACCTCGACCGACACCTCGGACTTCGTTCCGACCGCGTCCGTCAGCTAAGCGAGGATCATCTTATGCGTATCACTCAGGGTTGCTTTTCCTTTCTGCCCGATCTGGATGACAGCCAGATCAGCGCGCAGATCGAATATATCCTGTCGAGGGAATGGGCCGTCGGCATCGAGTTCACCGACGAGCCGCATCCGCGCAATACCTATTGGGAAATGTGGGGCCATCCCATGTTCGACCTGAAGGACGCCAAGGGCGTGATGATGGAGCTGGACGAGTGCCGCAAGGCGCATGGCGACAGCTATATCCGCATCAACGCCTTCGACAGCACCCGCGGATGGGAGACGGTGATGATGTCCTTCATCGTCAACCGCCCGAAGACCGAGCCGACCTTCCGCACCTGGCGGCAGGAGGTCGATGGCCGCTCGGTGCGTTACACGCACGAGATGGTCACGGGCTGAGACGGTCGCCGGGCCTTGCGACCCGGCGAAGGCCCGGGGGCGCTTGGCCCCCCGTCGCCGGGTGGTGCCCGAACCAATGGCGCACCACCCGGCGACCCCCGAGGATATTTGAACACCAAAGATGGGGTATGGCGCGATGGATGGCGATGTGAGCGAGCAGAGGCCGGGGGCGGTCGATCTGAAGGCGGAATATGAAAGCTCGGGCGTGCGCGAGGTTCTGGACGAACTGGACCGCGAATTGATCGGGCTGGCGCCGGTGAAGCAGCGGATCCGCGAGACCGCCGCGCTGTTGCTGGTGGACCGGGCGCGGCGCGATCTGGGGCTGGCCCATGAAACACCGACGCTGCATATGAGCTTTACCGGCAATCCGGGCACCGGCAAGACCACGGTGGCGCTGAAGATGGCCGGGCTGCTGCATCGTCTGGGCTATGTCCGCAAGGGGCATCTGGTGTCGGTGACCCGCGACGATCTGGTCGGGCAATATATCGGACATACCGCGCCCAAGACCAAGGAAGTCCTGAAGAAGGCGATGGGCGGGGTGCTGTTCATCGACGAGGCCTACTATCTGTACAAGCCGGATAATGAGCGCGATTACGGGCAGGAAGCCATCGAGATCCTGTTGCAGGTGATGGAGAACAACCGAGACGATCTGGTCGTGATCATGGCGGGCTATGCCGACCGGATGGACCGGTTCTTTGCCGCCAATCCGGGTTTCCGTTCACGCATCGCCCATCACATCGAGTTCCCCGACTATACCGGCGAGGAACTGGGCCGGATTTCGGATTCGATGCTGGAGACGCAGAATTACCGCTTTGACGAGGCCGGGCGGGCGGCGATGGAGGAATATATCCATCTGCGCCGCGAGCAGCCGCATTTCGCCAATGCCCGCAGCATCCGCAATGCGCTGGACCGGGCCAAGCTGCGGCAGGCCAACCGGTTGTTCGAGGCTCAGGGCAAGGTTGACGCCGATGCGCTTTCGACCATAACCGAAGCCGACATCCGCCCCAGTCGCGTATTCAGCGGCGGGCTGGACATAGATGGCAGCCGCGTGGAAAGGGACCAGCCATGACATTCGACCGCAAGATCAGGATCGCGCCGTCGATCCTGTCCGCCGATTTTGCCGATTTCGGCCGCGAGATCCGGGCCATCGAGGATCAGGGCGCCGACTGGGTCCATGTCGATGTGATGGACGGACATTTCGTGCCGAACCTGACCTTCGGCCCGCCCGCCGTGAAGGCGTTCCGCCCGCATGTGAAGACCTTCATGGACGTTCACCTGATGATCGCGCCGGTCGATCCCTATATCGAGGCCTATGCCGAGGCGGGGGCCGATCTGATCACCGCCCATGTCGAGGCCGGTCCGCATATCCACCGCACCCTGCAGGCGATCCGTGCCACCGGCAAAAAGGCGGGTGTGGCGCTGAACCCCGGCACGCCGGCCGATTCGGTCGCGCATCTGCTGGATCTGGCCGATCTGATCTGCGTGATGACGGTCAATCCCGGTTTCGGCGGGCAAAAGTTCCTGGACATGACCACCAAGATCCGCCGCTTGCGCGAGTTGATCGGCGACCGGCCCATCCATATCGAGATCGACGGCGGCGTCGATCCGGCAACCGCGCCCATCGTCGCGGCGGCGGGGGCGGATGTGCTGGTGGCGGGTTCGGCCGTGTTCCGGGGCGGCTCGGTCGATGCGCCGCAGGTCTATGGCGACAATATCCGCGCCATCCGCGCGGCTGCCGAAGCGGCTATTTGACTTTTCCGGGCTTCCTGCGTTTCCTGCCCCCAACAGGAAACGCAGGAGGACAGCATGGATCTGGGGATCAAGGGCAGGCGCGGGCTGGTTTGCGCGGCATCGAAAGGGCTGGGGCGCGGCTGCGCCGAGGCTTTGGCCGAAGCGGGCGTCGATCTGGTCATCAACAGCCGCACCGAGGCCGAGATCACCCAGACCGCCCATGAGATCGCCGACCGTTACGGGGTCTCGGTCACGCCGGTGGCCGCCGACATCACCACGGATGAGGGTCGCGCGAAGGTGCTGGCAGCGGTCGGGCAGGCCGATATTCTGGTGACCAATGCGGGTGGGCCGCCGCCGGGCAACTGGACCGACTGGAACCGCGACGATTTCATCCGCGCCATCGATGCCAACATGCTGTCGGCCATCGCGCTGATGCAGGCGCTGGTGCCGGGGATGATCGAGCGGGGCTGGGGCCGGGTGGTCAATATCACTTCGGCTTCGGTGCGGTCTCCGGTGTCGGTGCTGGGTCTGTCGAATACCGCGCGGGCCGGGCTGACCGGCTTTGTCGCGGGCATGTCGCGGCAGGTCGCGCCGCACGGCGTGGTGGTGAACAACATCCTGCCGGGCATCCATGCCACCGACCGCGCCGACAGTCTGGACAGGGGCGTCGCCAGCCAGAAAGGCATCGACATGGACGAGGCGCGGCACCGGCGCGAGGCCACCATTCCGGCGCGGACCTATGGCCGGCCCGAGGATTTCGGCGCCACCTGCGCCTTCCTGTGCAGCGAGCAGGCGCGGTTCATCATCGGTCAGAACATCCTGCTGGATGGCGGGGCGCTGAACGCCACGATCTGAGGGCTATGCCCCTTGCCCGCTGGCTGCGCGATAATCGCGCAGCACCTGCATCAGGTGCAGGCGGCGGCATTCGGGATCGGCCAGCACGGCGCAAAGCTGGCGGGCGGCGGCGCTGATTTCGGCACAGCGGTCGGGATGGGCCCGCGCCCATGCCAGCGCCTCGGCCAGATCGGTGCCGCCCGGGGCCAGCGGAATGTAATGTTCCCACGGGCGGAACAGGTCGGATGCGAACAGTTCCCAGCCGTCCTCTTCCTTCAGGACCACCGAATGGCTGTTGGCCAGCGGCAGGAAATCCTCGGGGCCCGCATTGCCGCCAAGACAGACCAGATAGCGGTGTTTCAGCAGGAATGCCTCGTCGTGGTCGCGGGCAAAGACATCGGCGATCCCGGCGCGGGTCAGCGCCTTGCCTGCACGTTCATCGGGCAGGAAAGCCGCATCGATATCGGGGTTTCCCTGCGCCGCCAGCACGAAGGCCAGGCGCGCACTGTCGCGCAGGCTGGCGGCGGCGCGGTCAAAGCCGGGGGTATCGGGGTCCGCCGTGGACAGTACCCCGATCGCGGCATCCAGCCGCCGGTTCAGGTCCGGGCCATCGGTGCTGCGCTCATAGCCCGCAAAGCCGCCGCGCCAGACGGCCCGGTCCAGCTTGTCGGCAAAGGCCGGATCGACCCGGCCCGGTGTGCCCAGAAAGCCGTCATTGCCCAGCCGGTGAATCCACGGCATCGGCCACAGAAAGACATTCGCCGCCCCTGCCCTGCGGCTGCCCGCGATGACCGGGCCGGGGATGGCATGATCGCCCTGCCCCAGCGGGCAGACCGGCGCCATGTCCAGATGATAGATGCCGTGATCCGCGACATCAGCAATGTCGTTGACGGTGGTGGCCAGCCGCAGCAGCCTGCCCTGCGCCGGGTCCAGATGGTATTTGCCGCTGTCGCCGCGGATCAGCGGCAGGCGGCTGCCGTCGCGGGCGCGGACCTCTTGTCGGGCGGCGTCGAATGTGGCGAACAGATCCGATGCCGCGCTGAACGCCCCTGCACCGCATTGGACGGTCGCGGGTCGCGCGGCGACAGCCAGCGCCGTCGCCGTCTGTTGGCGCAGGGCCGGAGACACGCCTTCGCCGGGCAGCGGGGCGTCCAGCATCCGCCCCAGATGGATCAGATAGCCATCCCGCGCCTTGCGGACCCTGCCCGAGGGCAGCGGCGGACAAAGCGGCAGATCGAACCACGGCGACAGGGCGCGGCGGTAATCTTCGGGCGTGGCGGTGTCGATATCGATCTCGACCAGTTCGGGGCGGCCCGCGAAATGGGCGCGCACGCCGTCCAGATGCTGCTGCCATGCGTCGGCCCAGATATCGGCCAGATCTCCCGGACCGACGCCAAGAATCTGCGCATAGGCCCGCGCATAGCTGCCGCCACGATGCATATAGCGGCTGATGACCCAATCCTCGACATTGCGGGTGTTCAGCACGAAGATCGAGCCGGGAAAGCTGGCGTCCAGAAAGGCGTAATCCCTGAACGCCTCAACCACCGGCATGTTCAGATAACGCACCGATTCCATATCGGTGAAGGCCACCACCTTGTCGGCCCATCGTTGCAGCGGCGCGCGGCCTGCAAGGCGGGAATAGGCGATATCCTCGGCCAGCGCGCCCTCCAGCCAGTGAACGGTGGGGATGCCGTTCATCTGGAACAGGCGCGCGATGAAGGTCGTCGCGCATTTGTTGAAACCAATCTGGAAAAGCTTTCGTGTCACAACCGACCCCGATCCACGGCCCCATGCCGGGGCAAAGCGGCGGCCTGTGTCGGGCAATGGGCGCGCGGTGTCAATGAAACCCGCGCCGGGGTGGCGAAAGGGGGCCGGTCGGGGGTGGGGCGCATCTACGACAAAAGGCTTGCCTTGGGGCTGCGCTGCGGCTAGCTGTGATTCAGGAAATCGGGAGAAGCCGGACATCGCGCCGGGACCGAAGGAGCAGCCGCCCCGGCGAACTCTCAGGTAAAAGGACCGGCTTTCGCAAGAACTCTGGAGAGTGGCCGTTGTGGCCCGCCGAAGGGATAACGATCTCAGGCACCCGCTTGCGGGCACGGACAGAGGGGGCATCGAAACGCGGGCATCGGCCCGTCAAACGATGCCGGACCTTCGGCAGAGAGGATGAGGGGGCAATATGTCCGACAGCAATCGCCGGACCGGGCTTTACGATCTGCATATTCAGGAAGGCGGGCGAATGGTGCCCTTCGCGGGCTGGGACATGCCGGTGCAATTCGCCGCCGGAGTGCTGACCGAACATCTGCATACCCGCGCGCAGGCCGGGATGTTCGATGTCAGCCATATGGGTCAGGTTCTGGTCATCCCCGAGGATGGCAATATCGAAACCGCCGCGAAGGCGCTGGAGACGCTGATCCCCGCCGATGTGCTGGGTCTGGCGCAGGGACGGCAGCGTTACGGGTTGTTCACGAATGAACGCGGCGGGATTCTGGACGACCTGATGTTCGCCAATCGCGGCGATCATTTCCTGCTGGTGGTCAATGCCGCCTGCGCCGATCAGGATATCGCCCATCTGGGCGGCCTGTCTGGCGTTACGGTCCGGCCCGTCACCGATCGCGGGCTGATCGCGCTGCAGGGCCCCGCCGCCGAAACCGTGCTGGCGCGGCTGGTGCCCGGCGTGGATGACATGCGCTTCATGGATCTGCGCGATTTCGACTGGCAGGATGCGGTGCTGTGGATTTCCCGCGCGGGCTATACCGGAGAGGACGGGTTCGAGATCTCGATCCCCGATACGCATCTGCGCGCCTTTGCCGAGGCGCTGCTGGACAATCCCGAAGTGCTGCCGGTTGGTCTGGGCGCCCGCGACAGCCTGCGGCTGGAGGCCGGGCTGCCGCTCTATGGTCACGACATGGACCCCGACGTGTCCCCGGCCGAGGCCGGGCTGGGCTGGTCGATCCCGAAAATCCGCCGTCAGGGCGGGGCGCGGGCGGGTGGTTTTCCCGGCGCCGATGCGGTTCTGGCGGAACTGACGGACGGACCCCGGCGCATCCGTCGCGGGCTGCGTCCCGAGGGTCGCGCCCCGATCCGAGAGGGCGTCGCGATCTTCGAGGCCGAACAGGGCGGTGAGCCCCTGGGCCATATCCGCTCGGGCGGGTTCGGCCCGTCGGTCGGCGGGCCGGTGGCGATGGCGCTGCTGGACCCGAGCCTGCCCGACGGCACCCGCCTGTGGGCCGAGTTGCGCGGCAAGCGCATCCCGGTGACCATCGCGCCGCTGCCTTTCCTTCCCCCCTCCTATAAACGCTGAGGAGCCTTTACCCGATGCTGAAATATACCGAAGACCATGAATGGCTGCGCGCCGAGGGCGACGAGATCGTCGTCGGCATCACCGGACATGCCAGCGAGCAATTGGGCGATGTCGTCTTCATCGAACTGCCCGAGGAGGGCCGCGAGGTCGAGGCCGGCGAAGAGATCGTGGTGATCGAATCGGTCAAGGCGGCCTCGGACATCACCGCGCCGGTGGCGGGCGTGATCACGGCGGTGAATTCGGCGCTGGCCGACAATCCGGGCGATGTGAATGCCGACCCGCTGGCGGCGTGGTTCTTTCGCGTCAAGCCGACCGACGCGGGCGTGATGGAGGGCTTTCTGGACGAGGCCGCCTATAACGCGCTGATCGGCTGAGCGTTTTGCCGGGCCTTGCGGCCCGGCGGAGGCCGGGGGCGCTTCGCCCCCCGGACCCCCAGAGGATATTTGCACACCAGAGATGGGCGGCGTTGCAGCTGTCCTGCCAATGATAATGGATGGCGCGTATGACCCGTTGGAGCCCGACCGACTATAACCCCGATGATTTTGCGAATCGCCGCCATATCGGCCCCTCTCCGGCGGAGATGGCCGAGATGCTGAAGGCGGTGGGGGCGGACAGCCTTGATGCGCTGATCGAGCAGACCGTGCCCGCCGCGATCCGGCAAAGCGAGCCGCTGGACTGGCCGGCGCTGTCCGAAGCCGCGTTGCTGGCCCGGATGGAGGAGGTCGCGAAGAAGAACCGGGTGATGACCAGCCTGATCGGTCAGGGCTATTACGGCGCTGTCACGCCGCCCGCGATCCAGCGCAATATCCTGGAAAACCCGGCCTGGTACACGGCCTATACGCCCTATCAGCCCGAGATCGCGCAGGGGCGGCTGGAGGCCTTGCTGAATTTCCAGACCATGGTCAGCGATCTGACCGGCCTGCCCGTCGCCAATGCCAGCCTGCTGGACGAGGCGACGGCGGCGGCCGAGGCGATGGCCATGGCGAAGCGGCAGGCGAAGTCGAAGGCCGGGGCGTTCTTTGTGGACCGTGGCCTGCATCCGCAGACCATCGCGGTGATCGAGACGCGCGCCGCGCCGTTGGGGATCGAAGTCGTCATCGGTGCCGCCGAGGATCTGGATCCGGCGCAGGTCTTTGGCGCGATTTTCCAGTATCCCGGCACCTATGGCCATGTCCGCGATCTGAGCGGCGATATCGCTGCGCTGCATGTCGCCGGGGCGCTGGCCGTGATCGCCACCGATCTGCTGGCGCTGTGCCTGCTGAAGGAGCCGGGCGCGATGGGGGCCGATATCGCCGTGGGTTCGGCGCAGCGGTTCGGGGTGCCGATGGGCTATGGCGGGCCGCATGCCGGGTTCATGTCCTGCAAGGATGAGTTGAAGCGCGCCATGCCCGGGCGGATCGTCGGCGTGTCCATCGATGCCAGCGGCAACCGCGCCTATCGGCTGTCGCTGCAGACCCGCGAGCAGCATATCCGGCGCGAGAAGGCGACCAGCAATGTCTGTACCGCGCAGGCGCTGCTGGCGGTGATGGCATCGTTCTATGCCGTGTTTCACGGGCCGGTGGGTCTGCGCGCCATTGCGCAGCGGGTCCATCTGAACGCGGTGACGGTGGCCAATGCGCTGCGTGCCGCCGGGGCCGAGGTGGCGCCGGATGCGTTTTTCGACACCATCACCGTGCGGGTGGGCGTGGGGCAGGCCGGGATTCTGGCCGCCGCCGAGCAGCGCGGCATCAACCTGCGCAAGGTGGGTCGCGACCGCGTCGGGATCAGCGTTGATGAGACCACCGATGCGGGCGTGATCGCGCGGCTGCTGGACGCCTTTGGCATCGACGAGGCGGCGGCGCCTGCGACCTTGCCCGCCATTCCCGACGATCTGCTGCGCGACAGCGATTACCTGACCCATCCGGTCTTTCACATGAACCGGGCGGAATCCGAGATGATGCGCTATATGCGGCGTCTGTCGGATCGCGATCTGGCACTGGACCGGGCGATGATCCCGCTGGGGTCCTGCACGATGAAGCTGAACGCGGCGGCCGAGATGATGCCGCTGACATGGCCCGAATTCGGCGCGCTGCATCCCTTTGCCCCGCGCGATCAGGCGGCGGGCTATGCCGAGGCGATCGGCGATCTGGTGGACAAGCTGTGCGCGATCACCGGCTATGACGCGTTTTCCATGCAGCCCAACAGCGGCGCGCAGGGGGAATATGCGGGGTTGCTGACGATTGCAGCCTATCACCGCGCGCGCGGGGAGGATCGCGATATCTGCCTGATCCCGGTGTCCGCCCATGGCACCAACCCGGCCAGCGCGCAGATGGCCGGGATGAAGGTCGTGGTGGTGAAATCGGCGCCGAATGGCGATATCGACCTTGAGGATTTCAGCGACAAGGCCGCGAAGGCCGGGGACAGGCTGGCGGCGGTGATGATCACCTATCCCAGCACGCATGGCGTTTTCGAGGATACGGTCCGCGAGGTCTGCCGGATCACGCATGAACATGGCGGGCAGGTCTATATCGACGGGGCGAACATGAACGCGCTGGTCGGACTGGTGAAACCGGGCGATATCGGCGGCGATGTCAGCCACCTGAACCTGCACAAGACCTTTGCCATCCCGCATGGCGGTGGCGGCCCCGGCATGGGGCCCATCGGCGTCAAGGCGCATCTGGCGCCCTTCCTGCCCGGCGATCCGCGCGAGGATGACAGTGGCGCGGTCAGTGCGGCGCCTTATGGCTCGGCCTCGATCCTGCTGATTTCATGGGCCTATATCCTGATGATGGGCGGGGCCGGGCTGACGCAGGCGACGCGGGTCGCGATCCTGAACGCGAACTATGTCGCGTCGCGCCTGTCGGGGGCATATCCGATCCTGTTCATGGGCAATCGCGGCCGCGTGGCGCATGAGTGCATTCTGGACACCCGCCCCTTTGCCGAACATGGCATCACCGTGGACGATATCGCCAAGCGACTGATCGACAACGGTTTCCACGCGCCGACGATGAGCTGGCCGGTTTCCGGCACGCTGATGGTGGAACCCACGGAATCCGAAACCAAGGCCGAAATCGACCGCTTCATCACCGCCCTGCTGGCGATCCGCGACGAGATCACCGAGGTGGCCGAGGGCCGCATCAGTGCCGAGGACAGCCCGCTGCGCCACGCGCCGCATACGGTCGAGGATCTGGTGGCCGAATGGGACCGCGCATACAGCCGCGAGCAGGGTTGCTTTCCGCCGGGCGCCTTCCGGGTGGACAAATACTGGCCGCCGGTCGGGCGCGTGGACAATGCTTATGGCGACCGCAACCTGATCTGCACCTGCCCGCCGCTGGAGGACTACGCCGAGGCGGCGGAATAACGCGACATGGGCATCGGCGGGTCGCGACGGCGTGGCGGGGCCCGCTGCCGCATGGGTTGGAGCTGGTTCCGGACACCCTGAGTGTCGATCCTCTCTACCACGCTGCTGGCCTTCGGGCTGTTCCATGTGGTGGTCACACGCTCTGACGCGCCTGCGTCGGGCTGTGACTGCCGACATGGCCGCCCCTCGCGGCGACTCGACCCGGAATTGACCGGTTCACGGCGGTTGCGGCGCGGGCCGGGGCTTGTTAACAAAAGGGATATGGTCAGCGGACTGGCATATCCACCCCGAGTCAGATCGCAAATGCGGCATCAAGTGACGCATTCGTATCGCCTCATGTCTGAAAAATGTCTCAGACTTGAACAATAAGCAGCAACAGGAGGAAATGGCATGAAAGCCATTGCATCAGCAGCCGCCCTTTCATTGGGGATGGCCTTCGCCGCCCCGGCCATGGCGCAGGACGCCGAACAATGCGGCGACGTGTCCATCGCGCAAATGGGCTGGGCCTCGGCCGAGGTCATCACCGAAGTCGCCAAGTTCCTGCTGGAACAGGGCTATGGCTGCAATGTCAGTCTGGTGAACTCGGACACCATCCCGGCGATCACCTCGGTCGCGGAAAACGGTGAACCCGATGTCGTCACCGACCTGTGGCTGAATTCGGCGGGCGAGGCCTATACCAAGCTGGAAGAGGCCGGAACCATGGTCACGCTGGCCAATGTGCTGGAACCCGGCGGGGTCGAGGGCTGGTGGCTGCCGACCTATCTGGTCGAGGCGCATCCCGAACTGGCCACCATCGAAGGTGTCATGGAAAACCCCGAACTGGTCGGCGGGCGCTTCAACAACTGTCCCGAAGGCTGGGGCTGCCGTGTGGTCAGCGACAACCTGATCCGGGCGCTGGATCTGGAATCCTCGGGGATCGAGGTGTTCAACCACGGCTCGGGCGAGACGCTGGCATCCTCGATGGGTTCGGCGGTGACCAATGAGGAACCGTGGTTCGGCTATTACTGGGGTCCGACCGTGCCTCTGGGCAAATACGACATGACCCGGATCGAGCTGGGCGAATATGACGAGGAAAAATTCACGCCCCTGCAGAACCCCAACGCGCCCGATCCGCAGGTGTCCGAATTCCCCGTCGCCCCCAGCGTGACCGCCGTCACCTCGGTGCTGGAAGAGCAAAAACCGCAGGTCGTCGAATTCCTGCGCCACATGACCTTCAACACCGACGACATGAGCGCGCTGCTGGCATGGCAGGATGAAAACAGCGCTTCGGCGCAGGAAGTCGCGGTCCATTACCTGACCAACCACACCGACGAGTGGTCCGGCTGGCTGAGCGATGAGGCGCGGGAAAACCTGTCGGCGCTGCTGGAACAGAACTGATCTGCCGCGAAATGGCTGAAAGGAGTCGGTGCCGTTATCGGCTCCGGCTCTTTTTCGCCTCACATTAAGCAAAAAACAGACAGGACAGCGGGGATAGGATGGCACGATATGACGGCTTGTTCGACAGCCTTGGGCTGAGGGAATGGTGCGACGGCGGCAGCGGGCAGGATGGTCCGATGTCGATGGCCGATCTGCTGGCGCGCACGCGCGGTGGCGCGGATACCGGCGGTGGCAGCTGGTGGGATCTGCCGATGCCGTCGCTGAACAACCTGCACGAGGCCTGCGGCGCGATCCCGCAAACCCGCGATCTGACGCTGGGGCTGGAACGCGCCTTCCTGTCTGCCCGCGACACGCTGCGCATCGTGCTGGACCCGGCGACGCAACCGCTGTCATGGATGCTGCGCGAGATGCTGTGGCTGATGACCTCGCTGCCGTGGTTCATCATGCTGCCGATCCTGTTTCTGCTGACCTGGCTGGTGTCGCGGTCGTGGCGGGTCGTGCTGCTGGTGGTGCTGTCGCTGGGGTTCCTGACCTTCGTCGATCACTATACCGCCGCCATGCAGACGCTGGCGATCATCTTTGTCTGCGCCTTCATCTGCGTGCTGTTCGGGGTACCGCTTGGCATCGCCATGTCACGCAGCGACCGGTTGCAGCGGATCGTCATCCCGATCCTCGACATGCTGCAAACCCTGCCCGCCTTCGTCTATCTGATCCCGCTGATCTTCCTGTTCAGCGTTACCGAACCCAAGCTGTATGGCATCGCGATCATCCTTTACGCGATCGTGCCCATCGTGCGGCTGACCGATCTGGGCATCCGCCTTGTGGATCGCGACGTGATCGAGGCCGCCGACGCCTTCGGCATGACCGGGCGGCAAAAGCTGTTCGGGGTGCAGATTCCGCTGGCTTTGCCCAACATCATGGCGGGCGTGAACCAGACCATCATGATGAGCCTTGCCATGGTCGTCATCGCCTCGCTGGTCTCGGCGCCGGGGCTGGGCGTGCTGGTGCTGCGCGGCATCCGCAATCTGGAACTGGGGGTCGGGCTGATCGCGGGCCTTGGCATCGTGCTGCTGGCCATCGTGCTGGACCGCGTCACCAAGGCATCGCTGGCACGCATCGATACCAGCAAATCGCATAACTGAGGGAGAGCGGCATGAACGATCACGTCAAGGTTTCGATCCGCAATCTCTACAAGATCTTCGGGGATAATCCAAAAGCCGCGCTGGCCGATGTGAGGGCGGGCATGACCAAGCCCGAACTGCTGGCGCAACGCAACCACGTTCTGGGCCTCAGCGACATCAACGTGGACATGCGCGAGGGGCAGACCACCGTCATCATGGGCCTGTCGGGTTCGGGCAAATCGACGCTGATCCGGCACCTGAACCGGCTGATCGAACCCACCGCGGGCGAGGTGCTGGTGGATGGCGAGAACATCCTGACATGGGGTCAGTCCCGGCTGCGGGAACTGCGCCGCAAGACCATGTCGATGGTGTTCCAGAAATTCGCCCTGCTGCCGCATCGCACGGTGCGGGAAAATGCTGGCATGGCGCTGGCCACGCAGGGCATCGCGCGCAAGGATTACGAGGCCGAGGCCGACAAATGGCTGGAACGCGTGGGTCTGGGCGGCTATGGCGCGCGCTACCCGCACCAGTTGTCGGGCGGCATGCAGCAACGCGTGGGGATCGCCCGCGCGCTGACCTCGAATTCCGGCATCATGCTGATGGACGAGGCGTTTTCGGCGCTGGACCCGCTGATCCGCACCGACATGCAGGATCTGCTGAACGAGTTGCAGGACGAATTGCGCAAGACCATCATCTTCATCACCCATGATCTGGACGAGGCGCTGAAGCTGGCCGATCATCTGGTGATCCTGAAGGACGGTCAGGTCGTCCAGCAAGGAGAGCCGCAGCATATCCTGCTGAACCCCGCCGACCCCTATATCGAGGCCTTCGTCAGCGACATCAACCGCGCGCGGGTGCTGCGGGTGCGCTCGGTCATGACCGAGGGCGACAGCGGCGGCGAAATCTCGGGCGAGGTCGATCACAACGCCAATCTGGAAAGCATCATCGCCATGTCGGGGGGCGCGCTGAACCACCGCTATCGCGTGACGAAGGACGGCCGTGGCGTCGGCGTTCTGGAAATGCCCGCCGTGGTCCGCGCATTGGCGCCCCGCCAGCCCGGCTCTGCCCAAAGCGAAAGCGCCTGAAACAGGCTGCGGCCGGTCACGCGCCGTCAGCGGCGCGGAAATCCGACGGGCGGATGCCGTGGCGGTTCAGCTTGTCATAGAAGGTCTTGCGCGGCAGCTTCAGCCGCGCCATCGCCTGCGTCGCATTGCCTTCGGCCTGCCGCAGCGCGTCGCGGATCAGTTCGGCCTCGTATCCGGCGACCATATCGGCCAGCGAGGGCTGATCCGCCGCCGACCCGCCCCCGCCAGCGGGGGTCAGCCCCAGCGCGTGGCTTTCCGCGAATTGCCTAAGTTCGCTGAGATTGCCGGGCCAGCCATAGCCTGACAGCCGCGCCTTGACCGCCCCGGTGACAGGCGCCACCGGCAGGCTCAGCCGCTGGCAGGCGGCCAGCAGGAAATGGCTGAACAGCGCCGGGATATCCTCGCGCCGGGCCGACAGCGGCGGCATCTCGATCACCAGCCGCGACAGGCGGTAATAGAGATCGGCCCGGAACGCGCCCGCCTCGACCAGCCGCGACAGATCGCGCATGGTCGAGGCGATGATCCGCAGATCCAGCGGGCGTGGCGCGACGGCCCCTGCGGGCCAGATCTCGCCCGCCTCGATCAGCGCCAGCAGACGGGCCTGAAGGACCGGGCTCAACGCATCGACCTCGTCCAGATACAGAACGCCGCGATGGGCCTTTTCCAGCCTGCCGCCCTGACGGGGCAGGCGGCTGTCGCCCGGCCCGGCGCCCATCAGTTCGGCATCGAACCGCGCCTCGTCCAGCGCGGCGCAGGCGATGGCGACAAAGGGGCGGGCGCGGCGCTGGCTTCGGGCGTGGATGGCGCGGGCGACGGTCTGCTTGCCGCTGCCCGGCCCGCCGGTGATCAGCAGATCTCCCGCCGCCAGCGGATCGCGGTCCAGCGTTTCGCGCAGATCCAGCATGAAGCGGCTTTGCCCGATCAGCATGTCCGAGGCCACGGGTTCCAGCGCCTGCGCCCGCAAGCGGCGGTTCTCGATCACCAGCGCCCGCGCCGACAGCGCACGATGCAGCGCGGCCTGCAACTCGTCCCGGCCCGCGGGCTTGGTCAGGAAATCATAGACCCCCTGTTTCAGCGCCTGCACCGCCATCTGCACATCGCCATGCCCGGTCAGCAGGATCACCGGCAGATCGGGATCAAGCGCGTGGATATGGCGGAACAACTGCAACCCGTCCATCTGCGGCATCCGCACATCCGACAGCACGACGCCGGGAAACTCTGTGTCCAGCGCCTCCAGCGCGTCGGCGGCGCGGGCAAAGGGCTGCACCCGGAAACCGGCCATTTCCAGCGTCTGGACCTGCGCCGCCAGCAGGTCTTCGTCATCCTCGACCAGCATGACCAATGCGTCGTTCATGTGACCCTCGGCAGTTCAAGATGGAATGTCGCGCCCTGCCCCGGTTGCGGCGGCATGGCCCATAACCGCCCGCCAAAGGATCGCGCGATCTCTTCGGAGATGACCAGCCCCAGCCCCAGCCCCTCGGGTTTCGAGGTGGCGAAGGGGGTGAACAGCTGCTGCGCCATCTCGGGCGACAGACCCGGCCCGTTGTCGCAGACCGACAGGCGCAGGCTGTCGCCGCCCAATGTCAGGTCGATGCGAATTTCTGGATCGGGATGGTCTGCCAGAGCCTCTTGCGCGTTGCGGATCAGGTTGACCAGAACCTGCTCCAGCCGGACGGTTTCGGCCTGCACGGTCAGATCGTCGAGGATGTCGGGCAGGACCAGCCGCATCCCGTCGCCGCGCCGCCCGCTGGCGGTCAGCAGCAAGGCGGCCTCCAGCGCGTCGCGCAGAACGACCGGGCCGACCGCGCCGGTGGGTTTACGGGCAAAACCGCGCAATTCGGTGGTGATCTGGCCGATCCGGTCGGTCATGCGCAGGATCCGGGCCAGATTGTCGCGCAGGAGCTGGGTGACGGTGCCGCCCGCCATGTCATGGGCGTTTTCGGCCAGCAGGCGGATCGTCATCAGCGGCTGGTTGACCTCATGCGCCACGCCTGCGGTGATCTGGCCCAGGGTTGCCAGCCGATTGGCCTGCTCCATCTCGGATTGCAGGTTGGTCAGGCGCTGTTCGGCGGCGCGGCGTTCGCGCATCTCGTCGGACAGCGCGCGGGTGCGGGCGGCGACGGCAGCTTCCAGATCGGCGCGATAGCGTGCCTCTTGCGCGGCGCGGCGCGCGCTGCGGCGGCGGGCGCGCAGACCCCAGCCCGCGGCCCCGGCCAGAAGCGTCAGCCCGAACCCCGCCGTGCCGGTGACCAGCGCCGCATTCTGATCGGCCAGCCGCATCGGCACCAGTTGCACCATCCGCCAGTCGATCCCCGGCACCGGCACCGATACCGGGATCAGCCCGCCATCCGGCGCGGGTTCGGACCGAAAGCGCATGGCGTCCCGATAGGTCAGCACCACCTGCCCCGTGCCATCCGCGACATAGGTCAGCTGCCGATCCCGGGCATCGGATCTTGCCCAGTTCTGCTCCAGATCGTCGAATTCGAACTTGACCACGATCACCCCTGCCGCCGTGTCACCGCCCAGAGGCTGCACATCATGGGACAGATAAAGCCCGGGCCGGTGGCTGACGGTGCCAAGCGCGAATTGCGTGGCCTCGCCCTGCCGCAGCGCCTGGGTGAAATAGTCGCGAAAGCCATAGTCATTGCCGACGAAACTGTCCGGCTGGTTCCAGTTCGAGGCCGAGAAGGCCAGCCCCCCGGCATCCACCAGATAGATCACCGCGCTGCGGGTTTCCTGTTGCAGCCGTTCCAGCTTGCGCGAGACCTCGCGGTGGTGGCTGTCGGGGTCGGCGACGGCGCGGCGCACCAACTCGTCCGAGGCCAGAACGGTGGCGACGGCGCGCTGCTTTTCCAGGACGCTTTCGATGGCCTGCACCCGCGATCCCAGCGTCGCCTGCGCGCTTTCGCGCACCCTTTCGACCGCGATGCCCCGGCTGATGGCAAAGATCGCGGCGAGAGCGGCCACCGCCAGCAGGGTCAGCCCCGCCGACAGCGCCACGCGGCGCAGCAGGGCCGCCCGCCCGACCCCGTCCCGCGAATCAACCTGCATTGCCTGTTTCATCCGCTCCCACGCGCTGTGTGAATATTCGCACTTGTGCCAGAACACCGTGCGGAAATCCACACAGATATTCGCCCGCCCCCACGATGAAATCATGGAAAAACAACGGGCGTCACCATTCTGCCGAAAATCCGGGCGCAGGGATCGCGGGCTTTAGAATGGTCACATTGTTGTCATGCGACCCGGTTGGAGGAGACCCCATGCAGATCGACACACAGGCACAGCCTGCCATTCACGCACCGCGCCCCTTTTATCGTCACCTGTATTTTCAGGTGATCTGCGCCATCGTCGCCGGTGCGCTGATCGGCCATTTCTATCCCGAAACCGGCGAGGCGCTGAAGCCGCTTGGCGATGGCTTCATCAAGCTGGTCAAGATGATCATCGCCCCGGTGATCTTTCTGACCATCGTCACCGGACTGGCCGGGATGGGCACGCTGAAGGGCGTGGGGTCGGTCGTCGGCAAGTCATTCGGCTATTTCCTGTTCTTTTCGACCTTCGCGCTGATCGTCGGCCTGATCGTGGCCAATGTCGTGCGGCCCGGCGCCGGGATGAATATCGACCCGGCCACGCTGGATGCCAGCAAGGTGTCGGATTACGCCGCCAAGGCGCATGAAAGCTCTTTGACCGGGTTTGTCATGGATATCATTCCGACGACGCTGACCTCGGCCTTTGTAGATGGCAATATCCTGCAGGTGCTGTTCGTCGCCATCCTTTTCGGCATCGGCCTGATCATGGTCGGCGACAAGGGCAAGCCGGTGCTGCATGTGTTCGAGGCCGCCAGCCACGCCATCTTCCGCGTCGTCGATATCCTGATGAAGGCCGCGCCCATCGGCGCCTTCGGGGCCTTCGCCTTTACCATCGGCAAATACGGCATCGCCTCGATCGTCAATCTGGCGACGCTGGTGGGGACCTTCTATCTGACCTCGGCGCTGTTCATCATCGTGGTTCTGGGCACCGTCTGTGCCATGCAGGGCTTTTCGATCTTTCGGCTGATTTCCTATCTGAAGGCCGAGATCCTGCTGGTTCTGGGCACCTCGTCGTCGGAATCGGCGCTGCCCTCGCTGATGGAGAAGATGGAGAAGGCGGGCTGCAAGCGTTCAGTCGTCGGGCTGGTCGTGCCCACCGGCTACAGCTTCAACCTGGATGGCACCAATATCTATATGACGCTGGCGGCGCTGTTCATCGCGCAGGCAACCAATACCGACCTGTCGCTGCAACAGCAGATCCTGCTGCTGCTGGTGGCGATGCTGTCATCAAAAGGGGCGGCCGGGGTGACCGGGGCGGGCTTCATCACGCTGGCGGCGACGCTGTCGGTGGTGCCCACGGTGCCGGTGGCGGGCATGGCGCTGATCCTTGGGGTGGACCGGTTCATGTCGGAATGCCGCTCGATCACCAATTTCATCGGCAATGCGGTCGCCACGGTGGTCGTCAGCCGCTGGCAGAACGCGCTGGACCGCGACCAGTTCGACCGCGCCATGGCGGGCGATCTGTTCGAAGGAGCGGTGCGGCCGGTGGGGCATCTGAACGCCGCGCCTGCCGGGCTGCAACTGAACGAGGCAAGCGCGGACTGAGATCGACCGGGGTTGCCGGCTGGTGTCCCGGCCAGTGATGCGCCAGCCGGCAACCGCGGATGGATATTTATACACCAGAGATGGGTAATGTGCCGGGACATGGCTGCCGTAGCGGGCGGCCATGTCCTTTTTGGTTCTGCGTCTGGCGGCGGCGACCCGGCGTCACCGCAGTCGTGGCGGATATCTGCGGGCTTGCATCGCTGCGCGGTTTCAGGCACCCCGGCAGCACAAACGGTCAGGTTTGGATTTCCTGGGAAAAGAGGATGACCGACAGCGCGAAAACCGGGGCGGCCATTACCTTTGACAAGGTGGGCAAGGCCTTTGCGGGCAGCGGCGGCCAGGCGGTCACCGCGCTTGAGGACGTGACCCTGCGGATCGGGCCGGGCGCGATCTGCGGCATCATCGGTCGTTCGGGGGCGGGCAAGTCCACCCTGCTGCGCATGGTCAACGGGCTGGAACGTCCGACCAGTGGCACCGTCACCGTGGCCGGGCATGATGTGGGCCGGGCGCGGGGTTCGGCGCTGCGGGCGATCCGGCGCGAGGTTGGAATGATTTTCCAGCATTTCAACCTGCTGGCCTCGCGCACCGTTTTCGGCAATATCGCGCTGCCGCTGGAGATCGCCGGCATGGCCTCGGGCAGCATCCGGGCGCGGGTCGAGGATCTGATCGCGCGGGTCGGTCTGGACGGTTTGCGCGACCGCTATCCGGCGGAACTGTCGGGCGGGCAGAAGCAGCGCGTCGGCATCGCGCGGGCGCTGGCGACGCAGCCCAAGGTTTTGCTGTCGGACGAGGCGACCTCGGCGCTGGACCCGGAGACCACGCAGACGGTGCTGCGGTTGCTGGCCGATATCAACCGCGATCTGGGGCTGACCATCCTGCTGATTACCCATGAGATGGCCGTGGTGCGCGACATTGCCAGCGACATGGCGGTGATCGATGGCGGGCGGATCGTCGAGGCGGGGCCGACCTATGATGTCTTCGTCCACCCGCGCCATGCCACGACGCGGTCGTTCCTGTCGGGCGTCACCGGCATCACCCTGCCGCGTTTCGTCGCCAACCGCATGCAGGCGGACCGCCCGCAGGGCCCCTCGCAAGAGGTGATCCGGGTGACCTTTTCGGGCGATCACGCCACCGATCCGATGCTGGCGCGGCTGAATGCGGATCTGGGGATCAGCGTCAATATCCTTGCCGGTGCCATCGAGGAGATCGGGCCGCATCCTTTCGGCAACCTGCTGCTGTCGCTGGATGCCGACCGGGGCGAGCAGGCGCGAGGATTTCTGGAAAGTCACGGGCTGCTGACGGAGGTTCTGGGCTATGTCCGCTAACCTGATCGCGCTGCTTTATCAGGCCAGCCTGCAAACGCTGTATATGGTGGCGGTTTCGGCCATCCTTGGCACGCTTGGCGGGTTGCCTCTGGGTGTGTTTCTGGCCACGTCGCAGCGTGGGGAATTGCTGTCTGCGCCGATGCTGAATCGGGCGCTGGGGCTGGTGGTCAATGCCACGCGCTCGGTCCCGTTCATCATTCTGGTGGTGGCGATCATTCCGTTCACGCGGATGATCGCGGGCACCTCGATCGGCACCAATGCCGCCATCGTGCCGCTGACCATCGCCGCCATCCCCTTTATCGCAAGGCTGGTCGAGAATGCCATCCGCGAGGTCGATGCCGGGCTGATCGAGGCCGCCCGCGCCATGGGTGCCACCCCTTTGCAGATCATCCGCAAGGTGCTGATCCGCGAGGCGCTGCCGGGCATTGCCCTTGGCCTGACGCTGGCCGTGGTCAGCCTGATCGGCTATTCCGCGATGGTCGGCGCGGTCGGCGGCGAGGGGCTGGGCGATCTGGGTATCCGCTATGGCTATCAGCGGTTCATGCCCGATGTGATGCTGGCGGTCGTGGTCATCCTCATCGTGCTGGTGCAGCTGGTGCAATCCATCGGCGAATGGATCGCCGCCCGTTTCGACAAGCGCGCGCCGCGCAATCGCGGCCACTGAGTTTCTTCGCAGATTACGACAAGGAGTCATCCGATGCTGCGTTTTACCACCGTCGTTTCCGCCCTGGCCCTGTCGGCCGCCGCCGCCATGGCGCAGGATATCAAGGTCGGCGTCTCGCCCGGCGAACATGGCGAGATCATGGAAGAGGTTGCCAAGGTCGCCGAACCGATGGGCCTGAACATCCAGATCATCGAGTTTTCGGATTATGTCGTGCCCAATCAGGCGCTGGCCGATGGCGATCTGGAAGCCAACAGCTTTCAGCACCGCCCCTATCTGGAAAACCAGATGAATGATCGCGGCTTTGATCTGGTCGAGATCGGCACCACCATCACCACGCCGATGGGCATCTATTCCGACAAGATCGAGGACCTCGCCGAACTGCCCGATGGCGGCCGCGTCGGCATCCCGAACGATCCCACCAATGGCGGCCGGGCGCTGCTGCTGTTGCAGGATCTGGGGCTGATCGCGCTGGCCGAGGGCACCGGGCTGGTGCCGACCCCGCTGGATGTCAGCGAGAACGACAAGAACCTGCGTTTCCTTGAACTGGACGCCGCGCAGCTGCCGCGTTCGCTGGCCGATACCGATATCTCGATCATCAACACCAACTATGCGCTGGCCGCCGGGCTGAGCCCGCGCAACGACACCATCGCAATGGAAGAGGCCGACAGCCCCTATGTGAACATCATCGTGGTGCGCCAGGGCGATCAGGACGAGGACTGGGCGAAAAAGCTGGTCGACGCCTATCACAGCGACGAGGTCAAAGCCTTTATCGATGAAAAATACGACGGCGCTGTCCTGACGTCCTGGTAAGCTGCGGCCCGGGTTTTATGCGCACAGGCGCCGGAAGATCCGGCGCCTGTAGTCCCGCACTACAAAAAACATATACTGGAAAACCCGATTGACGCCAGCGGGACTTCGTCAACCGTAACCACGCCGGCACACCCGCGTGGTCATCTGTTCTTTGGCTCTTGCCCCGATCCTGCGCAACTGTGCATATGCACAGTTGACATAATTCATCATGAATCCGGGTCGTGACATGCTGCAAAAACTGTCATTATACGTCGCCAATATCTGTGCGGCTGAAGACAGCGCCCAGATCGATACGGTGCTGGCTCGGGCGGTGCAGGACCTGAATTTCGTCAGCTATAACCTGTCCTGCGGCAAGCTGAACCCACAGGATTTCATGACCGATCCCGATCTGACATCATGGACCACACATGAGCTGGAGGCCTATGACCGCGACCGCTGGGGGCGACGCGATCCGCTGTTGCAACGGCTTGAGGGTCGGGAGCCGGCGGCACATACTTGGTGCAGCACCGACTGGCTTGAGACGCCGTATCACGATTATAGTGAATATGTGCATGGTGTCGGGATCGGCGGCGGGGTCACGGTTCCGCTGGCCTCCTCGACCGGGCGCTTCAACGCGATGACGTTGCTGACTCTGACGCCCGAGATCAGCGGCGATCAACTGGCCGCCACGCAGATCCTTGCCAATGTCGCGCAAAGCAGGCTGGCGGCGACCGGCCTGCTGCATGCGGGCACGGGTTCTTCGGCAGCGGCGTTTCGCACGCTCAGCAACCGGCAGAGGGAAATCCTGCACTGGGCGGCCATGGGCAAGTCGAATGCCGAAATCGCCGTCATCATGGACCAGACCAAGCGCGGCATCGATTATCACATCAGCGAAATCACCCGCAAACTGGGGTGACATCGCGCGTGCAGGCCATCGTCATCTATGCGCGCGAACAGACCTGACCCAAGGGCGGGACCGCAGGCCAACAGGAGGGGATCCATGATCACGCTGAACCGTCGCCGCCTGCTGGCGGGTATTGCCGCCGTCACGATGCTGTCGGGACAATCGCGCCCGGCGCCCTCGATCGCGACCTATCCACTGCTGACGGCACCGCCGCCGACGCATCGGACATCCGTGCAGGATGTGACCGTGGACGGGCATGGCTATCGCCTGTTCCGCGCCCTGCCGGGTGGTGCCGCGCCTGCCGGAGGCTGGCCCTCGCTGTGGATGCTGGACGGCAATGCGGCCTTCAACCGGCTGACGGCAGATCAACTGGCTCGGCATCCGGGGCTGGCGATCATCTGCCTGGGTTATCAGGTGGCGACCGAACTGGCGCCCGAGGCCCGGACGCTGGACTATACCCCCGCCCCTACCGAGGGCGCGTCCGAGCCGCGCGCCCGCGATCGTCAGACCGGTGGCCATGACACCTTTCGCGACCGGCTGGCGGGTCCGCTGATGCAGGCGGGTTCGGACGGGGTCTATCTGGACCCGGCGCGGCGCAGTCTGTGGGGGCACAGCTTTGGCGGGCTGTTCACGTTGGCCACATTGTTCCGCCGCCCTGACCTGTTTCGCGGCTATATCCCGGTCAGCCCCTCGACCGGCTTTGGCGGCAACGCGCTGGACGGCATCGAGGCCGAGGCCGCGCCCATTCCCGCTGGCCGGGCCGGGGTGCTGATCATGCTGGGCGACAGTGAACACCGCCACGGCTCGGAACCCCCGGTCCAACCGCGCCCCTCTCCGCAGACGATGGCGCTGGCGGAACGGCTGCGCAGCCGCGACGACCTGTCCCTGCGGGTCGAGGTGCTGAAAGGGCTGACCCACGGCGCGACCTTCCGCGCCTCGTTCGATCCGGCCTTGCAGATGGCCGAAGGGCTGCGGGCCTGACACCGCTTGAAAATGGGGCACCGATGACAAGGGCGACGCACCGGATGCGCCGCCCTGCCCATTTCAGCGGATTTTAGACCGGGCCGCAAAGCCCTGCGCTTCAGGCGACCAGCGCGCGACCGGCCTGCGCATGACGCAGCGCCAGCTTGCGGCCCTTGCGGCCCGAAACCATCGGCCGCGCGGCCTCGATCACGGCCCCCGCATCGCGCAATTCGGGGAAAATCGTAAAGATTTCTTCCTGCGCGGCACGCCCCAGCGCCTTCAGCGCCTGCGGGCCGGTGAACAGCGACTCGGTTTCCGCGCCGTTCGAGACGACCACCTCATGCCGGTCAAACAGCATGTGAAAATACTCGACCCCGGCCAGATCCCCGGCAATGTCGATACCGTCCAGTTGCAGCAACTGTCTGGCGGCAACCAGAATTTCACTGGTCCCGAACATCCGCTGAGCGATCTTCGAGCGCACCAGAACACGGTGTTGCGGCGAAACGACCAGATCGGAAGCCGGGCTGTTGTCGCCAAGCGCGCCCGCCTTGATACGGATGGGGCGGATTTTTTCGTTCAACGCCATCTGCATCGCGTTGACATTCGTGGAACCGATCCAGCGCACCGGCTGCGGACCGTGGTCCTTGGTCAGAACGAGATCACCTTCGCGCAGATCCTCGATGGCAACCTCTCCGTGCGGAGTGGCGATCATGGTGCCTCGCGTAAAGCACGGTGCTCTCATGTCGGCAGAGTTGAGCGATTGATCGTCGGTGGTGGAAATATCCTGTCCCGGAATGACCGTCAGTTCAGTTCCAGACGGGGGCCAAGCCCCATCAAAGGTATAGCCGAAGATGTAGGTGCCGTCGCTCAGCGCGACAAGGCGGAACACATTTCCCTCTGCGTCCTCGAACGAAAATTCATACTCATTTTCTACATTCGCGCCGACCAGAGCGGAATCCGTGGACGCAGTTACCGCTTGCCCCGTGGTCTCGCCCTCGTAATCGTTGAGCGTATCGTCTTCCGCATCGGTATCATTCACGGTAATCGTGCTTAGCCCATCGGCATCATAGTCAAGAGTGAATGTTTTGGTGACCCAGTCCTCGTTCCATTGCTGACCGGTGCCATTAGCAGTAACGTTTTCCCACTGCGGAGGCAGTGTGCCGCCCTGAAAAGCGTCCGCGGTAAAGAAAGAAATCGTATATTCAGCCATTCCGGCGTCCTTTCACGACACAAGTAACAGACGCGCCCCTTGCGAGGCCTCGCCGATGAATAGATGAAGGGGATGCGATCTTTCTAAAAACAGACGGCTTTCGCACATCGAATCCGGGCAGATTTGACCGGATGATCGAGGAATATCATGCTCTCTGATGGGGTCAACCGCCAAACAGAAGAAACACGCGGGAGTGGATGAAATATCGCATAAGCGTTACAGTTCACCTGCCACAACTGACTAAAAAAGCATCACAAATTATCAGAAATCGTAGGATTCGGCACCCGCCTCCGCAATCGAACGCCAACCCTGGAACCCGCATGACGTGCAAAAAACCGGCGACCTCGGGGTCGCCGGTTGAAGCATACGCCGTTTCAGCGCGGTTCAGATCGGGTGGTCGCCGGTGGCGTCGATGACGCGGGTGGGCAGGCCCATTTCACCCAGCAATTCGAGGAAGGGTCGCGCGGGCAGGTCCTCGACATTGACCATCTTCTTCACGTCCCAGACCCCGCGCGCGATCAGGATCGCGGCAGCGACCGGCGGCACGCCCGCGGTAAAGCTGATGCCCTGAGAGCCGACCTCGTTGAAGGCTTCCTTGTGGTCGGCGACGTTATAGATGAACACCTCGCCTTGCTTGCCGTCCAGACTGCCCTTGACCAGATCGCCGATGCAGGTCTTGCCCTCGTAATCGGGCGCAAGGCTGGCGGGATCGGGCAGCACGGCCTTGACGACCTTCAGCGGCACGACCTCCAGCCCCTCGGCGGTGGTCACCGGCTGTTCCGACAGCAGGCCAAGGTTTTTCAGCACGGTGAAGACGTTGATATAGTGATCGCCGAAGCCCATCCAGAAGCGCACATCGGCGGCGGGATAGCGGGCGGCAAGGCTGTGGACCTCGTCATGGCCGGACAGATAGGCGGTGCGCTTGCCGACCACGGGCAGATCCCATTCGCGGCCGACCTCGAACATGGCGTTCTCTTTCCACTCGCCACCCTGCCAGCTGTAAACCG
Source organism: Paracoccus alcaliphilus (assembly GCF_028553725.1). NCBI lineage: Bacteria > Pseudomonadati > Pseudomonadota > Alphaproteobacteria > Rhodobacterales > Paracoccaceae > Paracoccus > Paracoccus alcaliphilus. Next base: position 989,111 of record NZ_CP067124.1, on the reverse strand, counting down.
TGCCGGTGAACTCGCGGAAATTGATCTCGGGGTCGAAATTCGTGGCGAACCAGCGACCGTGCGAGCCGGCATTGATGTCCACGATGTCGATGCTGTCGATCTTGTCGAAATATTCATCCTCGGCAAAGCGGGCATAGGCATTGACCACACCCGGATCGAACCCGGCGCCCAGAATGGCGGTGATACCTGCCGCCGCGACATCCTCGCGCCGCTTCCATTCGTAATTCGCATACCAGGGGGGCGTTTCGCAGATCTTGGCCGGGTCCTCGTGGATCGCGGTGTCGATATAGGCGGCACCAGCGCGGATGCAGCCCTCCAGCACCGTCATGTTGATGAAGGCCGAGCCCACATTGATGACGATCTTTGCATCCAGCTGACGGATCAGCGCCTCGACCGCATCGGAATCCATCGCGTCCAGCGCATGGCTGGTGAAGGGCATGTCGTGGCCCTTGTCGCGCAGGGTCTGGATGATGGCATCCGCCTTGGCGACGGTCCGGCTGGCGATGTGCAGATCGCCGAATTCAGCCGCGCGTTGGGCGACCTTATGGGCCGAAACCTGCGCGACCCCACCCGCGCCGATGATCAGGACGTTCTTCTGGGCCAATTCTGTCTCCTTCAGGTGGCAGAGGTTGGGGCGCCTTAACCAAGGCTGCCTTTGTAATCGTCATAGGAAAAGCTGCGCGCCGTGCGAATCGTTCCATCCTCGTCGCGGATCGCGATTCCAGGCATGGCGACGCCGTTGAACCAGTTCTTCTTGACCATGGTATAGCCCGCCGCATCCGCGATGCTGATCCGGTCGCCGATGGCCAGCGGGTGCGGAAAGCGCCCGTCGCCGAAGATGTCGCCCGCAAGGCAGGTCTTGCCCGCGATCTGGTATTCGTGGCGGCCGTCCTGCGGCAGCTTGGCCGTCTCGCGATAGATCAGCAGATCCAGCATATGCGCCTCGATGCTGCTGTCCACGATGGCCACGTCCTTGCCGTTGTTGATGATGTCCAGCACGGTGACCTCCAGCGTGGTCGAGCCGGTGATGCTGGCCTCGCCAGGCTCCAGATAGGCCTGCACGCCGAAACGGTCCTGAAACGCGCGCAGCCGGTCGGCCAGCCGGTCCAGCGGATAGCCTTCGCCGGTGAAATGGATGCCGCCGCCAAGGCTGACCCAGTCCAGCCGTTTCAGGATATCGCCGAATTCGGTCTCGATCCGGGTCAGTTGATGGTCGAACAGGTCGAAATCGCCGTTTTCGCAGTTGTAATGGATCATCACGCCGCTGATGCGGTCCAGCGCGGCATCCAGCCGGGTCACGTCCCATTCGCCAAGGCGACTGAAGGGCCGCGCCGGGTCGGCCAGATCGAAGCCGCTGGTCGAAAAGCGCGGGTTCAGGCGCAAACCACGGGTGATGCCCGCCGCCTTGTCGCCGAAACGGTCCAGCTGACCAAGACTGTTGAAGATGATCTTGTCGGCATAGGAAATCGCCTCGTCGATCTCGTGATCGGCCCATGCGACGGAATAGGCGTGGGTTTCCTTGCCGAATTCCTCATGCCCCAGCCGCAGCTCGAACAGCGAGGAAGAGGTGGTGCCGTCCATGAAATCGCGCATGAAATCGAAGACCGGCCATGTCGCAAAGCATTTCAGCGCCAGCAAGGCCCGGGCGCCGCTGCGTTCGCGCAGCCATGCGACCTTTTCCATGTTCCGGCGCAGGGCCGCCTTGTCGATCAGGTAATAGGGCGTCTGCAGATCGGTCATGGCGCAACCTTACATAAGCAAGCCGGGGGCGGGAAAACGGAACGGACGATATAGGACCCTGCCCCGCTTTTCGCAAGCAAGGCTGACAATCACATGACAGTCGGATGACGGCTATTCCTCGCTGGCCAGCCGCCGGAATTCGCGCTTGAGCAGTTCCAGCTCGGACCGCATATGGCCGATTTCGGCAATCAGGTCGTCGGCCAGAACCGAACCGGCCAGAACCGGCAGCTGCGCCAGCCGCACCGCGCCGGGGCGCACGACCTCTTCGCCCTCGCCGTCATCGGCCACCAGAACGAAGCTGTGGATGCCCTCGGACAGGGAATCGGCGGGCAATTGAGCCTCGATCAGCCATTCGCCCTCGGCTGTGTCGGTGATCCGGGCGGTCGCGACGATCTCGGACAGATGCGTCACCACCACCCGCGCCGGTGCCTTGTCGGCCCGCAGAAGGCCGCTCCATTTACCGGCGCGCAGGCCGTGGCTTTCGAAATCGCTCATTCTTTCGGCTCCGTCGGGTCTGGTGTCGGATCAGATACTGGCGCGGGCATGGCGGGACATGACCATATCGGACAGCGTCACTGCATTCATGCGCGGCGATTCGAAGATCAGGTCCAGCCACAGCTTGTCCACCGGGCGGTCGCTCAGCTCGGCATAGCCCAGATCGAACTCGACCACCCGTTCATCGCGCTGGCCGCCGACCGGATCGCCCAGTTGCCGCAGGATGGTTTCGGAATTCGGCCCCTGCGCCAGATTCAACCGGCCATAGACGGTGATCGGACGTTCCGCCCGCAGCGTCGCGGCAAGGCGCAGGATGTGGTGCCCGTCCAGCCCCTCGCGCGCCGGTTCGGGCAGGTCCAGCGACAGCGACAGATAGCTGCCGCTGAAGCCCATCACCTCCAGCCGCAGACCATAGGGGGCCAGATCGGTGGCGCGGCGGTTGATCTTCTGGCGCAGGATCAGCGAGCGGTTGGCGCAGTCGTGCCACAGCGCCACCTCTTCGCCCAGCCGCTGGCCGTTGTCGGGCGCGGTCATCGAGGAATCCTGCATCGCCCCCTGAAAGATCAGCGGCCGCCAGCGCCAGTCGGTGCCGGGCGGCATCTGCAACGCCTGCACCGAAGTCCCGGCCGCATTGGTTTGCGCGTCGCTGCCCTGCAAAAACAGGTTCAGATCCTGACGCAATGCCTGCGCCTCGTCGCGCAGCCGCCGGGCGCTGCGCCGGTCGCCCTGCTGGATGCGCTGCGCCAGAAGATGCCACTGCTCGGCCGCGCGATGCCTGATCCGCCTGCCCAGCCAGCTTGAGGGGTTTACCGCCATGCCACCCTTCCTCTTCGTCCATTCCCGGTCGTGAAACCGCCGCCCGGCCACGCCTGCCACGCGCGAGGTTTCCCATCCGGGCCGGCAATCCGCAACCCCGTCGGGGATAGACCGGGTCAAGGTCCCGAACAACCCTCAGGCGACAAGCGCATCCAGTCTTGCCGCACAAATGAAATCGTTTCGTGTCAGCCCCCCGGCGTCATGCGTGGTAAAGCTGACCTCGCAATAGCCCCAGCCGAAGGCGATATCGGGGTGATGGCCCTGCTTGTTGCCCAGCCATGCGGCCAGATTGGCCATCTCGACGGCCTTGGCAAAGCCCTTGAACGCGAAGCGGCGCCGGATCGTGGTGGCGTCATCGCTCAGGTCCCAATCATGCAGCTGCGCCATCATCTGCCGCGCCTGATCCTGCGGCATCGGCAGCGCGCCGCCCTTGCAGGGTTCGCAGTCCTGACTGGCAAGATCGTTTCCGGTCATCACATCCTCCTTTGTCACAGCAATGGCGAGGCCAGCGCCATCAGATTGTTGCGCAGGCGGCGCAGCAGGCTCCAGCCACGCACCTCGTCCAGTGTGATCCTGCGCGAACGGCGGACATAGCTGGCCTGACGCGCATCCAGTTCCGCGATCAGCGCGGGGTCGAAGACGGCCATGTTCACCTCATAGTTCAACTCGAAGCTGCGGCGGTCCAGATTGGCGCTGCCGATCATGGCGATATCGCCGTCGATGGTCATGATCTTGGAATGCAGCAGCCCCGGCTGGAACAGCATCAGATCGACGCCCGCACTCAGCAAGCCGTGATAGAAGCCCTGACTGGTCGCGCCGACGACGATCGAATCGTTATGCTCGGGCAGGATCATCGTCACCCGCACCCCGCGACGCGCGGCAGCCCGGATCGCGGCATCCAGCGGGTTGTCGGGCACATAATAGGGCGTGGTAATGGTCACGCAGTCGCGCGCCGCATGCAGCATTGCCACCATGCTGTCGGATACCGAACCCACGCGCCGGTCGGGACCCGTCGCCAGAACCTGAACCGTCGCGCCGGGCGTGTCCGCCGCCGGAACCGGCACCAGCATATGGCCCAGATCACGCCCGGTATAGGCCATCCAGTCGGCCAGAAACACCGCCTGCAACTGCCGCACCGCAGGCCCCTCGACCCGGACCATCATGTCGATCCAGGGGGCGTAACGCGCCTTGATCTCGAATGCGGTATCGGCGCAGTTGCGGCTGCCGGTGACGGCCAGCCGGTTGTCCGCGACCAGCACCTTGCGGTGATTGCGCAGATCCAGCCGCCTGAACAGCGCGCTGACGAAGGGCAGCCCCAGCGGAAAGGCGGTGACGCATTCCGCCCCTGCCTCCTGCATCTGCCCCCACAGATGCGAGCGCACCAGCAGCCGCGACCCCAGCGCATCGACGATGACCCGGCAGGTCACGCCGCGATGGGCGGCGCGCATGATGGCATCGGCAACCTTGGTACCGCTGTCATCCGGCAGCCAGATATAGAACAGGACATGGACATGATCGCGCGCACCGTCGATCACGTCGATCATCTGGTCGATGGCCTCGTCGCTTTCGTCCAGAAGCGCGATCCGGTTGCCGCGCAGGGCGGTCATGCCGCCAACGGCATGGTTGGTGGCAATGACCCGGCTGAGCCGGTCGGGCGGGTCCGTCACCACATCCGGGCTGGTGACCCGCAATCCGGTCAGCCGGTCGCGCACATCGGCCATGCGCTGCACCTCGGCCTGGTTCATCCGAACCTCGCCGAACAGGAAATAGGCGATGATGCCGACCAGCGGGACCGCCTCGATGACCATGATCCATGCCAGCCGGACGGCAGGCTCCATCCTTGGGCGCAAAAGCACCCGGACGATGACCGCCAGGGCGGCGACTGCATGACTGACGACGACGAAGGTTGCCCACATCCACGCATCATCCGCGCGCGGGGCCACAATTGCAATTCCCCCCCGTCCGGCATATCTGGGGGGCTGTCACAGCCAAAGGCCGCCCGCGAATGAACTGGATCACCAACTACGTCCGCCCGCGCATCAATTCGTTGTTCTCGCGCCGTGAAGTGCCCGAGAATCTGTGGACCAAATGCCCCGAATGCGGAACCATGCTGTTTCACCGCGAGCTTGCCGACAACCTCAATGTCTGCACAAGCTGTGATCACCATCTGGCGATCAGCCCGCGCGAACGCTTTGCCGCACTGTTCGACGGCGGCGCCTTCGTCGAGGTGAAGGTGCCCGAACCGCTGACCGATCCGTTGCAGTTCCGCGACCAGAAGAAATATCCCGACCGGATGAGGGCGGCACAGAAATCCACCGGCGAGAAAGAGGCGATGCTGGTCGCCGAGGGCGAAATGGGCCGCACCCCCATCATCGCTGCCGCGCAGGATTTCAGCTTCATGGCGGGCTCGATGGGGATGTATGTCGGCAATGCCATCGTCGCGGCGGCTGAACGCGCTGTGAAAACGAAACGCCCGCTGGTGCTGTTTTCCGCCGCGGGCGGCGCGCGTATGCAGGAAGGCATCCTGTCGCTGATGCAGATGCCGCGTTCGACTGTCGCGGTCGAGATGCTGCGCGAGGCAGGCCTGCCCTATATTGTCGTGCTGACCCATCCGACGACGGGCGGCGTCACCGCATCCTATGCGATGCTGGGCGACATCCATATCGCCGAACCCAACGCGCTGATCTGCTTTGCCGGGCCGCGCGTGATCGAACAGACCATCCGCGAAAAACTGCCCGAGGGCTTCCAGCGCGCCGAATACCTGCTGGAGCACGGGATGCTGGACCGGGTGACGCATCGCACGAAACTGCGCGATGAACTGGTCTCGATCCTGCGGATGCTGACGCTGCAACCGGCACCCGTCGCGGGCGAACTGCCCGCCCCTCAGCAGGCCGCCGAACAGCCCCAACCCGCCGAAGCCGCGTCGCAAAAACCCGACTGACCGCCCCGGGATCAGGGGGCAGCGCCGACGGACCCCATCGAGGGGTCCGCCATCGCTCGGGGGACAAGCCCCCGGTCGCCCCTCCTTCAACACAAGTGCCCCAGATGAGCCATTCCGACGCCATCCTCGACCGCCTTATGGCGCTGCATCCGAAGATCATCGACCTGTCACTGGACCGGATGCACCGCCTGCTGGCCGCACTTGGCCATCCCGAACGCAACCTGCCGCCAGTGATCCATATCGCGGGCACCAACGGCAAGGGCAGCACACAGGCGATGATCCGCGCGGGACTGGAGGCCGGGGGCGCCCGCGTCCATGCCTATACCTCGCCGCATCTGGCGCGGTTCCACGAACGCATCCGGCTGGCGGGCGACCTGATCGCCGAACCTGATCTGGCCGCGTTGCTTCAGGAATGCGAAACCGCCAATAAAGGCCAGCCGATCACCTTCTTCGAGATCACCACGGCGGCCGCCCTGCTGGCCTTCTCGCGCAGCCCGGCGGATTATACCCTGCTGGAAGTCGGCCTCGGCGGCAGGCTGGATGCGACCAATGTCATCGACCGGCCGCGGCTGACGGTCATCACCCCGGTCAGCATCGACCACACCCAGTATCTGGGCGAAACCCTGCCCGAAATTGCGGCGGAAAAGGCCGGCATCATCAAGCCCCGCGTCCCCTGCATCGTCGGCCCGCAGCCCGATGCGGCCCTGCAGGTGATCGAGACCCGCGCCTCGGGCCTGACTGCGCCGCTCCTCGTTCACGGCCAGCACTGGATGGCCGCACCCGACCGCGACGGGATGATCTATCAGGACGATCACGGGCTCTGGGACCTGCCGCTGCCAAAGCTGATCGGCGCCCACCAGATCCAGAACGCCGGAACGGCACTGGCCGCCCTGCGCCAGCTTGGCGCCACCGATGCGCAGGCCGTCGCCGCCGTCACCCGCGCCGAATGGCCCGCCCGGATGCAGCGCCTCGGCCACGGCCCGCTGATCCGCGCGGCAGGCCCGCAAGCCGAACTCTGGCTGGATGGCGGCCACAATCCCGCCGGGGCCGAGGCCGTGGCGCAAACCCTCGCCACCCTGCCGCCGCGCCAGACCCACCTCGTCTGCGGCATGCTGAACACCAAGGACATCACCGGCTATATGCGCCCGCTGGCCCCGCAGGTCGCCAGCCTGATCGCCATCGACATCCCCGAAGAGCCGAACACCCTGCCCGCCACCGATACCGCCACCGCCGCCCGGACCGCAGGCATCCCCGCCAGCACCGCCGCCAATGCCGCCGAGGCCATCACCCGCATCGCCACCGCCGACCCCCATGCCCGCATCCTGATTTGCGGCTCTCTCTATCTGGCAGGCCGGGTGCTGCGCGACAACGGCTGACCCGCCAGCCCCATCTTTGGTGTACAAATATCCCCCCCGGAGGGGACACCGACCCAAGCGCCCTAGCCCTTGTTTCCCCAGGCCGCATCCTGCATCTCGCGCAGCCGGCTGGCCGTGCGCTCGAATTCAAAGCTGCCCTCGCCCTCGTTATACAGTTGCTCGGGCTCATCGGCGGCGCTGGCGAACAGCCGGACCCGGGCCTCGTAAAGCGCATCGATCAGCGTCACGAAGCGTTTGGCCTCGTTGTAATTCGACATGCCCAGCCGCGGCACCCCATCCATCAGCAGCGCATCGACCCGCCGCGCCAGTTCCAGATAATCCGCGGCCCCCAGGGGCTGGCCGCATAATGCCCAGAATTCTGCCCGCCCGACGCGCCCCGACAGCGCATCCAGCGCAAAGCTGCGGCTGTTCATGCGGATTTCCCCCCGCTCGGGCAGCGCGCCACCGGTCAGGTCGTTCCAGATCGCGTCCAGCGCGGCATGAGCCACGGCATCGGCGGGCACGAACCAGACCTGCCCGCCCGGATCGCGGCCCTGACGGTGATCGGTGGCACTGTCCAGACAGACCACCTCCAGCCTTTCGCCGATCAGCGCGATGAAGGGCAGGAAAAGCTGCCGGTTCAGCCCGTTCTTGTACAGATCTTCAGGCGCCCGGTTCGAGGTGGTGACCACCGTCACCCCCTGCTCGAACAGGACCTGAAACAGCCGTCCCACGATCATCGCATCGGCGATATCGGTGATCTGCATCTCGTCAAAGCACAGCAGACGGACCTGCGCGGCCACCTCCAGCGCGACGGGGCGGACGATGTCCTGATCGCCCCGCTTGCGCGCGGCTTCCAGCCGCATCTGGATTTCCTGCATGAATTCGTGGAAATGCACCCGGCGCGTCGGCACCGGCGAACAGGCGGCCAGCAGGTCCATCAGCATCGACTTGCCGCGCCCGACCCCGCCCCACAGGTACAGCCCGCGCGCGCCCGTCACCGGCCCAGCCTGCCCGCCGCCGAACAGCCCGCGCCAGCCGGAACGCGGCTTCGCGGGCGGCGGCAGCGCGGCCAGTTCGGCGATGACACGGTCCAGCTGCGGCAGGATGGCCTGCTGGGCGGCATCGGCCCCGATCCGCCCCTGCGCGACATACTGGTGATAAAGTTCGGAAACCTTGCCCATGATTGCCACCTGCCACAGGCCCCGATCCGACCGCAAGAGGGGTTGTCCGCCCGCCCGCCGCATGTCAGTTCTGACCCGCCCATAGCCAGAGCGTCCGATGCCCCATGCCACACCCGACCTGATCGCCCGCCTCCCCGTGCTGTTCGTCATGGCGGCCGAGGCCGAATACGGCCCGCATCTGCGCGCAAGGATCAATCCGCTGATCACCGGCATCGGCCCCATCGAGGCCGCGGTGCAACTGACCGCCGCGCTGGCCGGCATGGCCGACAGGCCGCGACTGATCGTCTCACTGGGGTCGGCGGGATCGGCGCGGCTGCGGCAGACGGAAGTCTATCAGGTCAGCACCGTCGCCTGGCGCGACATGGACGCCTCGGCCCTTGGCTTCGAGAAGGGGCGCACCCCGCTGCTGGACCTGCCCGCCCGGATCGCGCTGGACCACGCCGTGCCGGGCATCGAACGGGCCAGCCTGTCCACCGGCGCCAATATCGTCAGCGGGGCAGGCTATGATGGCATTGCCGAGGACATGGTGGATATGGAAACATTTTCCCATCTGCGCGTGGCCCAGCATTTCGGCATCCCGCTGATCGGTCTGAGGGGGATCTCGGACGGGGTGGCAGAACTGGGGCATATCTCGGACTGGACACAGTATCTGGATGTGATCGACCAGCGGCTGGCAGCCTCGCTGGATCTGCTGGAGACGGCGCTGTCCGACGGGCTGCTGTCCATCTGAACGTCCCGCTTTGCCCTCGCGGCCCTTGTTTCGGCACGTCCCGCCGCCTAAACCCGAGGCCGCAAGCAAACGGGACCACGCCATGGCACGCCGCAACACGATCACGGAAGACCGCGCCTCCAGCAAGCGCGTGGGCGCCCTGCGGGCGCTGTGGCCCTTTATCCGCCCCTATCGGCGGCAGCTGACGCTGGCGCTGCTGGCGCTGGTGCTGACCTCGGGGATCAGCCTGATCCTGCCGCTGGCGGCGCGGCGCGTGGTGGACAATTTCGACGATGGCGCCGGGCTGCTGGACGAATATTTCGCCGCCGCGCTGCTGATCGTGGCGCTGCTGGCACTGGGAACGGCGCTGCGCTACTATTTCGTGACCCGGCTGGGCGAACGCGTCGTGGCCGATATCCGCAAGGCCGTCTTTGCCCGCGTGATCCGCCTGTCACCGGCGTTTTTCGAGCGGATCATGACCGGGGAAATCCTGTCGCGGATCACCACCGACACGACGCTGATCCAGTCGGTGATCGGCTCGACCCTGTCGCTGGCGCTGCGCAACATGATGATCCTGGCGGGCGGGCTGGCGATGCTGGCCATCACCTCGATCAAGCTGATGGGGCTGGTGCTGCTGATCGTGCCGGTCATGCTGCTGCCGATCATCATCTTCGGGCGCAAGCTGCGGCGGCTGTCACGGTCCAATCAGGACTGGATCGCGGCATCGTCGGGCACGGCATCGGAAAGCCTGCTGGCGGCGCAGACGGTGCAGGCCTATACCCACGAAATCCGCAGCATCGCGCAGTTCGACGGTGTGACCGACCAGTCGTTCGAGGTCGCCCAGACCCGCATCCGCACCCGCGCCACGATGACCGCCATCGTGATCTTCCTGATCTTCGCCGGCGTGATCGGTGTGTTGTGGGCGGGCGCGCGCGACGTTCAGCAAGGCGTGATGTCGGCCGGGCAGCTGGTGCAGTTCGTGATCTATTCCATCCTTGTGGCCAGTTCGGCGGGTTCCCTGTCCGAGGTGTGGGGAGAATTGCAGCGCGCCGCCGGTGCGACCGAACGGCTGGCCGAACTGCTGACCGCCCGCGACGACCTCGGCGATCCGGCCCAACCGGTGGCCCTGCCGCGCCCGGCCCGCGGGCATATCGCGCTGGAGGGCGTGACCTTCCATTACCCGACCCGCGCAGATGTGTCGGCGCTGGAAGGTGTCGACCTGCTGATCCGGCCGGGTGAGACCGTGGCGCTGGTCGGCCCTTCGGGCGCGGGCAAGACCACGGTGATCCAGCTGATCCAGCGCTTCTGGGATCCGCTGGCGGGGCGGATCACGCTGGACGGAATCGACCTGCGCGACATGCGCCGCGACGATTTCCGGCAAGAGATCGCGCTGGTGCCGCAGGATCCGGTGATCTTTGCGACCTCGGCCCGCGACAATATCGCCCTTGGCCGCCCCGATGCCCATGCGCCCGAGATCGAGGCCGCCGCCCGCGCCGCGAATGCGCATGACTTCATCTCGGCGCTGCCGCAGGGCTATGACACGCCGCTGGGGGAGCGCGGGGTGATGCTGTCGGGCGGCCAGCGCCAGCGCATCGCCATCGCCCGCGCCATCTTGCGCGATGCGCCGGTGCTGCTGCTGGACGAGGCGACCAGCGCGCTGGATGCGGAATCCGAGGCGCTGGTGCAGGCCGCCGTCAACCGGCTGGCCGAGGGGCGCACGACCATCGTCATCGCCCACCGGCTGGCAACGGTGAAAAAGGCCGACCGGATCGTCGTGTTCGAACATGGCCGCATCGTCGCGCAGGGTACGCATGAACAGCTGGTCGAACAGGACGGGCTGTATGCGCGGCTGGCGCGAATGCAGTTCATGGACGGCACCCCCGCCGCCCGGCCCGAACCGGCGGATCAGCCCGATGCGGCAATTGCGCCCGCCTGAGCCCTATCGCCCGCGCGGCGCGGCATAGACCGCCGCCCAGAACCGCGTCCGCCCGTCCGGCCCGATTGCCTGACCGATGCCGAACTCGCTGACCTGCGGGATCAGCATATTGGCGCGATGCCCGGACGAGCCGTTCCATTCCGCCAGCACCCGTTCCAGCCCATAGGGGCCAGCGGCGATGTTTTCCGCCGTGATCATCGGCTGATAGCCCAGTGACTTCACCCGGTCCGACGGCCCCTTGCTGCCGCTGCCGTGATGGGCCATGCGCCCGCGCTGCGCCATGTCGCAGGCATGACGCGCGGCTGCCTCGGCCAGCACGGTGCTGGAACGGACCGGCGGCAGCCCCGCCCCGCGCCGGACCGTGTTGGTCGCCTGCACCCCGGCGGCGTTCTGGGCCTGACTGCTGGCGATACACTGGGCGGTTCCGGGCGCGGTGGCCTGAATGTCGCTGTCGCTGAACCTGGTGCCGGGTGCCGCGCTTTCATCGGTCGTTGTCGTGGTGGTGGCGCAGGCCGTGACCAGCAGGGCACAGCCAAGGGCGGCAAGGGTTCGAAGGCGTGTCATCGTGGGGTCAATATCCTGCGGCTTGTTGTCGGTCGCGGGCAACCTAGTGGCCATGCGCGGCAGGCTCAACCAAAGGCTGTGTAAAATGCGGCGGATCGGCGCCATCGCCCTGCCCCGGGCGGGCGGTGCAACTTGCGCCTTGTGCAAGGGAACCGCCATCCTCTAGCCTGCATTGTGAAGGCATGGATCAGCCCGAAAGGACATCATCATGGCAATCCTCGATTTCGTGAAGGACGCGGGAAAATCCCTGTTCGGCAAGGCGGAAGCCGCCACGCCGACCGCCCCTGCCGAGGCCCTGAAAACCGCCGAAGCGGCCGCCGCCCCCAGCGATACGCAGCGCAAGGTCGATGCGCTCAAGGCCGAATTGCGCGGTCTGGGGCTGGACGGCGGCGATGTGCACCTGACCCTGCGCGGCGATACCGTGCGGATCGAATCGCGCGGCGCCGACCGCGAGACGATGGAAAAGCTGGTCCTTGCGGTGGGCAATATCGAAGGCATCGCCAAGGTCGATGCCGATCTGCCCGCCGAGCCGGTCTTTCACACCGTCGCCAAGGGTGAAACCCTGTCGGCCATCGCCAGGAAACATCTGGGCGACGCGAACAAATATCCGGCCATTTTCGAGGCGAATCGCCCGATGCTGACTCATCCCGACAAGATCTATCCCGGTCAGGTGCTGCGCATCCCCGTCTGACCCGACGCAAACCCGCTCTGACGCGGCGTTTCTGAAGCGGGGCGGGCCCTTGGGTCTTGCCCCGCTTCCGACCTTTGTCTCATTCTGGTGGTCAGGGAACAGGGCGGAGACATGCCCTGAGGGGAGAAGACAATGGCAAGATTCGAGAACAGTGACGACCTGCGGCGATTCGAAGCCGAAATGGCCTATGAAGATCGCGACCTGCCGGTCACCATTCATGAATTCCTGTCGCGAACGGCCTCGCGCTTTCCCGAACGCCCCGCCATCAGCTTTCAGTTGCTGTCCGGTCCGCGCGATCACGCCACCACGTTGAACTGGCGCGAATTTCTGGAACGTGTCACGGAAACCGCCAACCTGTTCCGCAGTCTGGGGGTCGGTCCTTCCGATACCGTCGCCTATATGCTGCCCAACAGCATCGAGACCCCGGTCGTGCTGCTGGCGGGCGCGACCGCAGGCGTGGTCAGCCCGGTCAACCCGCTGCTGGACCCGCAGCAGATCGCAGGCATCCTGCGCGAGACCCGCGCCAAGGTGCTGGTGACGCTGAAGGCCTTTCCAAAGACCGACGTGGCGCAGAAGGCGGCCGAGGCCGTCGCCATGTGCCCAGACATCACCCATATCATCGAGATCGACCTGAACCGGCACCTGCGCGGGCTGAAGCACTATATCGTGCCACTGATCCGGCCAAAGGTGAAAACCGCCCATCACGCCAAGGTGCTGGATTTCGAGGCCGCGACCAGTGCCATGAACCACACCCGGCTGGATTTCGAGGATGTCCGGCAGGATCGCGTCGCCGCCTATTTCCACACCGGCGGCACCACCGGCACGCCCAAGGTCGCGCAGCACAAATATTCCGGCATGATCTATAATGGCTGGCTGGGCGGCTCGCTGCTGTTCGACGAAACCGATGTGCTGATGTGCCCGCTGCCGATGTTTCACGTCTTCGCGGCCTATCCGATCCTGATGTCCTGCATCGATTCCGGCGCGCAGGTGGTGATGCCGACGCCCGCAGGCTATCGCGGCGACGGCGTCTTCGACAATTTCTGGAAGCTGATCGAACGCTGGCAGGCGACGTTCCTGATTACCGTGCCGACCGCGATCTCGGCGCTGATGCAGCGGCCCGTCGATGCCGATGTGTCATCGCTGCGCACGGCGATTTCGGGTTCCGCCCCCCTGCCGATCGAGCTTTACAACCGCTTCAGACAGGCCACCGGGGTCGAGATCGCCGAGGGCTACGGGCTGACCGAGGCCACCTGTCTGGTCAGCTGCAACCCGCCCGACGGGGTGAAGAAGGTCGGCTCGGTCGGCCTGCCCCTGCCCTATACCCATGTGCGCATCCTCAGGCATGACGATGCGGGCAAGGTCCATGAATGCGCCACCGACGAGGTGGGCGAAATCTGCGTGGCCAATCCCGGCGTCTTTCCCGGCAGCACCTATACCGAGGCCGACAAGAACCACCGCCTGTTCGCCGAGGACCGCTATCTGCGCACCGGCGATCTGGGGCGGATCGACCCGGACGGCTATCTGTGGATCACCGGCCGCGCCAAGGACCTGATCATCCGCGGCGGCCACAATATCGACCCGGCCGAGATCGAGGACGGCATGCTGTCCCATCCCGCCGTCGGCTTCGCCGGCGCCATCGGCCAGCCCGACAGTTTCGCGGGCGAATTGCCCTGCGTCTATGTGGAACTGATCTCGGGCGCCGGGGTGACGGTCGAGGAACTGACCGAACATGCCCGCAGCCATATCCACGAACGCGCCGCAATCCCGAAACATATCGAGATCCTGCCCGAACTGCCCAAGACCGCCGTCGGCAAGATCTTCAAGCCCGAGTTGCGCAAACTGGCGATCCGCCGCGTCTATGACGCCACGCTGCAAGGCACCGGCGCCCATGTGACCGAGGTCTATGAGGACAAGAAACGCGGTCTTGTCGCCCGTCTGGGGCGCGACGGCACGGCCGACGAGGATCAGGTGCGCAAGCGACTGGGCGAGCTGACACGTCCCTGGGAATGGGACGATGCGGACGGGTCTGCCGATGGTGGTCAATAACGGTTGACGCCGCGCACCGCCTGCGCCCAGCATTTTGAACCGATGCGATGGCTGCCGCCTTCAGCCGCATCGAAGGTGCATAGCGGTCCGAGGCCGGGGGGCTGGCCATTGATCTGGCGTCGGGGGCGCTTTCAGGTCTGCACGGTCAGAACGGATGGATCCGCGCGGCGGTGTTGCCGAAGCAGGTGACCAGCGCGTAGCCCTGGCGCAGATCGATCCCGGCCTTCTTTGCGAGGCCGACCAGCAGCGCCCAAATCCGACATCTCAAGCCGGGCGTCCGTCAGATGGACGATGCGGAAAGGGCGTCCCGTCGGTGAAATGCAGTTCAGCAGGGGTTCTTGATCCAGCGGACGACAACCGCCTCGTCTGACAGATTGAGCGCCGACGGCAACAGATCATTCTGTTCGGACCCGCAGGAATGGCGCTTCATCGCCGCCTGTAACTTTGCCGGTCGCCTCAAAACTCTCGCCAGCCATGGTCCTCGCACCGATGGCGGATCCTGGCTGGCCCTCACGCCCTGCGAATACATCTGCAAGGTCTGGACATCAGAATCAGAGAACTCGTAGCCCCGAATCCTGAACATCAACCAATCTGGACATTCAGATCATTGACAAACAACGCAAGCATTCACCCGTCGCCTTCCCAAAGCTTCCTCTGAACAGGGGAGTGCCCGACAAGCCTCGGGTTCGTACGCTTTTATGCCTTGTTCGCATAATCAGGGATAAATGGCGCGGTTGACGGGGCTCGAACCCGCGACCCCCGGCGTGACAGGCCGGTACTCTAACCAACTGAGCTACAACCGCGCATTTATCGGGCGAAGGGTGGTGGCGCGGTTGACGGGGCTCGAACCCGCGACCCCCGGCGTGACAGGCCGGTACTCTAACCAACTGAGCTACAACCGCACACTCACCTTGCCCCGGCCGATCGCCCGCCGGGGTGAGCGGGGTTTACGCAGACCGCGCGCGCCCGTCAAGTCGGATACGCAAAAAACATCCACTCTGTGCAGAGCCCGCTGGCAGCGTCCAAAACGATCCGGTCGCGATCAGATGAAAGATCGGTGCCAAGTCATGGCTGCAGAGATCGTCACCTTCAGGATGGGCATTTACATCAGGCGTCGCCTTTGAGATGTCGATGCCGATCATCTGCGCCAGAACCTGTCTTTTTCGCGGCCCTGCTCTGGCCATCCCAGCCCGAAACTCTGATTGCCGTTAAGGTCTGGTGGAAAAGACAAGGTGACAGCCTCTGTCCACCGGCTTACCGCAGCGCCTCGACCACCGGACGGCGATAGATCAGCGCGGCGGGAACGACGGCCAGCAGCAGGCTCAGCCCGATCAGCCCGCCGATCAGGCGCAGTTCCGCCAGCCGGATCTCGGGCGCCATCGACACCCCGGTCTGCGCGGTGATCAGCCCCGACACCACCTGCGCCGCCAGCATCCCCAGCGGCAGCCCCAGAACGGTGCCGACCATCACCAGCAGCCAGACATACAGCCAGACGGTCAGAAAGATGAAACCTCCCGGTGCCCCCAGCGCCCGCAACACCGCGAACCGCTGGCGTTGCAGGTCCAGCACCGCCAACAACCCGGCCAGAATCGCCACCACCACCAGCAGTTGCGCCGCCAGCGTCAGCGCCGACATGATCCGCGCCGCGTCACCCAGAACGGCATAAAGCTCGACCAGAACCTCGGCCGGGAAAAACGCGGTGCTGCCCTCGTCGCGATAACGTGTCCGCAACTCATAGGCGGCGGCAAAGTTCTGCGGCTTGACCACCACCGCCGGCACCCCCGGCAGATGATCGGGCGAAAACGGCGGGCCGATCCGGTCCTGATCCCCCGGCGCATGCCCCAGCGGCAGGTTGTGCGAATACCATGTATATTCGATCGGCACGACAATGGCGTGATCCCAGGGCGTGCCGGTTGCCTGCATCCGCCCGACCACGGTGACCGGATCGTGCAGATGCTCATCGGCGTGATCGTCATGCTCATCATGGGCGTGACCCTCGTGATGGTCGTGATGGTCGTGCCCGTGATCCCCGGCATGATCCGCGTCGCCCATCTCGCCCGCGTCACCATGCGCGATCTCGATCACCGCGCCTGTCTGCAACGGAGACAGCGCCCCCACCACCGCCTCGAACCGGTCGGCAAACATGCGGCCCTCGGCCAGATCGCCGCTCAGATGGCCGACCAGATTGGCGGTCGTGCCCACCACCTGATCGCCGCGAAAGCTGTCGCCGAACCCCACGGGGGCAGCGAAATCCGCCCTGTCCTCGGCCATCAGCCCGGCCAGAGTGCCGGGTTGCAGCAATCCGCCCGCCACCGGGTCCAGATAGACGACCGAAAACAGCGTGTCCGTATGGCTGCCCGGCGCGGCGACGATCAGGTCGAAACCGTCCGCCGCCGTGCCACTGCCCTTGCGCAGCGCGCGTTCCTGCGCCGAAATCGCGATGCCCATCGTCACGGTCAGCGCGATGACGGCGATAAAGACGATGGCGCTCAGCCTGCTGCGGCGAAACGCGGCAAGGATCAGGGGAAAGGGGTTCATGCCGGTATCCCTTCGCTCAGGCGGCCACGGCTGATGGCGATGCGCCGGTCGGCCAGACGGTGCATCTCTTCGTCATGGCTGGCGGCGATCACCAGCCGGTTTTCCGTCCGTGCCAGATCGGACAGGGCCCGCGCGACCTTGCGCGCCGATTCCGCATCAAGACTGGCGGTTGGTTCGTCGGCAAAGATCACCGCCGGATCGAAGATCAGCGCGCGGGCCAGCGCCACCCGCTGCTGTTCGCCCCGCGACAACAGCCCGGCGCGGCCCCGATCCTGCGGCACGCCGAAACGGTCCAGCAATTCCTGCGCCCGCTTTCGCCATTTGGCTGTCCGCAGATGACCGAACCAGACCGGCGCCAGCACGTTGTCCAGCGGCGACAGCTCTTCGATCAGGTGAAAGCCCTGAAAGACGAAACCCGCATTCCCGCGCCGCCAGCGGTCGCGACCGGCCTCGCCCAGTTTCGTCAGATCGGTGCCGCCCCAGACAACCGAACCCGATGTCGGCACCAGAAGCCCCGACAACAGATAAAGCAGCGTCGATTTGCCCGACCCCGAATTTCCCGAAAGACTGACCATCTGCCCGGGCGCCAGCGACAGCGCATCGACCCGGATGATGCTTTGCCGCCTTGCCGCCGGACCGGTCTCGAAGCGCAGATCGTGAATGACAACTCCGCTCATGTCACAGCCTGCGATAGCTGATGTCGCGCAGGCGCAGAAAGCTGACGAAGCCGGTTTCCTCGTCGGTGTCAAAGCCGGTCTCGAACCGGCCGGTGACCCGGATCAGATCGGTATAGCGCACGACCTCGACCGGCTTTTCCGAAAACGCCAGCACGATGTCGATGGGCCATTCGGCCTCGGTCTCGCAAAAGGGGCAGACCGACATCGGACGGCGGGTCAGCACGAAGAAATCGATCTCGGGCTTCAGCGGCGGCGCCATATAGCCGGTCATCTGGACCGCCTGCCCCTCCAGCGCGGCGGCGGCATCGGTCAGTTGACGCCCCCGGACATAGAGATCGGCAAAGCGCAGCACCGTCGCCCCATCGGCCCGCACCAGAGAGGGCATGGCAAGGCTGGCGCCCGCGACGGCAAGGAAATCACGGCGGTCCATGACCGGCCTCCTGTGTCAGGCGAAAAACATGAACGACCGCCGGGGATGAACCGGCGGTCGCGACAGGGTTGCCGGCGATCAGTTCGCGGCGCGCTGATCCAGTTGCAGCGCGTGATTGACCACGTGATAGATCACCTGCTGGTCAAGGATGCCCGTGAACAGATGCGCCCAGGGGCCCTGCGCCAGAATGGCCACGTCGTCACCGGCATGGGTTTCGCTTTCCCCCAGCGGGACCAGAGCCTGCTGCAGGAAGTCCGGGTCGGTCGTATCGACATCGGTCAGATCGGCGCGCGGCTCGTCCAGACGGGCGCCGGGGCCGTTCATGTAACCCAGCGTGGTATAGGGCTTGCCGTCATCGGCCGCGCCGGCAATGCCAAGGATGTCGTTGCCGCGCTCGGGATAGCCGGCGATGCTGAACACATGGCTGTGATCGGCGGTCAGCACGATCAGCGTTTCCTGCGGATCAACGGCCTCCATCGCGGCGGTAACGGCCTCGGCCACGGCGATGGTGTCGGTCAGCGCGCGATAGGCGTTGCCGGCATGGTGGGCGTGATCGACACGGCCACCCTCGACCATCAGCACAAAGCCGTTCTCGTTCTTCTGCAACAGCTCGATGGCCTTCACGGTCATCTCGGCGATCGACGGCTCGCCCCCGGCATCGGTCTCGCGGTCGGCCTCGTATTGCATGTGGCTGCGGTTGAACAGACCGAAGGCGCGGCTGACATTGGCCGGGTCGATGGCATCGAAGCCCTCCTGGTCCCAGACATAGATGCCATCATCATGCTTCGCCTGCCATTCACCGACCAGATCACGGCCATCGGCGCGCGAGCCGGTCTGCGTCTCATCCTCCGGATCGGCCTGCTCGGCGGTCATGAAATTGCCGCGGCCACCGCCAAAGACGACCTCGAACCCGTCACCGGCGGGCCAGTCGATCAGCTGCGCGGCAATATCCTTGCAACCGTTCTCGCGCGCTTCGTCGGTCAGGTTGGTGTCGTTCTCCCAGTCACGTCCGGCCACCTTGGCAAAGGTCGCCGCAGGGGTCGCATGGGTGATCCGCGCGGTCGAGACGATGCCAGTGGCCAGCCCGGCCGCTTCGGCCTGCTCGAAGATCGTGGTGACCTCGTTGCCTTCCTGACTGGCGCAGACATCCAGCTCGATGCCCTGCGTCACGCCGATGGTACCATTGACCGATTTCACCCCCGAGAACATGGCGGTGGCGGTCGGCGCCGAGTCGGCCACCTGCGCATCATGGGTATAGGTCCGCGACAACGCCGACCAGGGCAGCAGATCCTCGAAGGACAGCCGGTTCGATTCGCCGTCCACGTCGCGCATCTGCCCTTCCAGGATCCGGGCGGCGGTGATGGTCGGGATCGAAAGCCCGTCAACGACGAAATAGATCACGTTCTTCGCCTGACCCGTATTCGGCTCCAGCGCGATCTGTCTGGCAAGCTGCTCCTGCGCCTCCAGGAAATAGGAATCATCCGCCTGCTGCACGGCGTCCTGCGCATGGACCGGCAACGACAGGGCAAGCAACGAAACGCTGCTGACGAAGGCTTTTTTCATGTCACGTCCTAACATCGGTGTCACGCCGCACGAAATATTCCGGCGGCAACACCGGCCTCATAGGCCCGGAATGTAACAGTTCCTTGGCCGTCACGAAAAATCCGCACAGCCAGAACCGCCCTGCCCATCTTTGGTGCTGAAATATCCTCGGGGGGCCTTCCGGTTCGCGAACCGGAAGGCGGCGGGGGCAGACAGCCCCCGCGACCAGCCCTCATCCCCGGAACCGACGGCCGGAAAAGACAGAAGCCGCGCGACCTGTTACGGTCGCGCGGCTTCTTGTCGTTCAATGGTGCCCAGGAGAGGACTCGAACCTCCACGCCTTGCGGCACACGGACCTGAACCGTGCGCGTCTACCAATTCCGCCACCTGGGCAGGTGGTGTGAGCGGGGTGATTAATGCCAGTCTCGGGGGGCGTCAATGGGGTGATGCCGAAAATCTGCGGATATTTTTGCGCCGGATCATTTGCGACCCCTGAAACCGTGATCGGCATGGCGTTACGCGGGGTGCCGGCTGGACCGTGCGGCTTGTGGCGCGCTGTCAGCTTGGGTATTGATCGGATAATGCGGGGCATGAAGGAGGCGCGAAGCCTATGTCGAAACTTGTCACGATCTATGGCGGGTCGGGCTTTGTCGGGCGACAGGTCGCGCGGCGTCTGGCCGCCCGCGGCTGGCGTGTGCGCATCGCGGTCCGGCGCCCGGACGAGGCCCTGTTCACCCGCACCTATGGCGCGGTCGGGCAGGTCGTGCCGGTGCTGTGCAATATCCGCGATGCCGATTCGGTGCGGGCGGCGATGGCGGGGGCCGATGCGGTGGTGAACTGCGTCAACCTGCTGGGCCGCGAAGGCAAAAGCAATTTCGACAATGTGCTGGTCGGCGGCGCCGGGAACATCGCCCGGATCGCGGCGGAAACCGGCGTCGGGCAGGTTGTGCATCTGTCGGGCATCGGCGTCGATGCCGGATCGCCCAGCCGCTATGTCGCAGCCAAGGCGAAGGGAGAGGCCGCCGTGTTGCAGCACTTCCCCGCTGCCGTCGTGCTGCGCCCCTCGGTGATCTTCGGGAACGAGGATTACTTCTATAACCGTTTCGCCAGCCTGACCCGGCTTGGCCCGCTGATGCCCGTGCCCGGCCTTTCGACCCGCATCCAGCCGGTGCATGTCGATGACGTGGCCGAGGTCGCGGCGATGGCCGTCGAAGGCCGGGTCGATTCGGGTATCTATGAACTGGGCGGCCCGAATGTGCTGACCGTGCGCGAAATTGTTCAGCAGGTGCTGACCACGGTCAATCGTCGCCGCCTGGTGCTGAGCATGCCGCTCTGGATCGCACGGATCGGTGCGGGCGCGCTGGGGCTGGCCGAGACGCTGACCGGCGGGCTGTTCCGCAACCGCCTGCTGACCCGCGATCAGATCGTGCTGCTGTCGCAGGACAATATCGTGTCGCCCGATGCGAAAGGCTTTGCCGATCTGGGCATCCAGCCGACCGCGCCTGCCGCCATCATCGACACCTATCTGTGGCGCTTCCGGGCCTCGGGCCAGTATGAGGTCATGAGAGAACCCGCCCAGCCCCTGAACGGCGAATAACGCCCCGACCGCCATCCTTGCCGAACGCCCATGCTGGCCCGATCATCTGGTGATCGGGCCTTTTTCATGTGTCCCCCGCGAATCAGCGTCAGACAATGGTGGATTTGCCGCGCCAGAGCGATATAGGGAACTTATACTGACCCAATTTCATCGCCTGCGGCGCAGTTTTTTCAGCGCGAGGCTGTAAATCGTATTAATAGGTCAGCAATGCTGCCTTTTATATGGCCGCGCAGTCGTTTATCCAACCAAACGGAAGTTCCTGACATCAAGGATTGCGCAGCCATGGCCACGCAGAAAATGCTGAAATTCGTCTCCACCCCGCGCGAAATGCCCGAAAAGCGCGCGGCCTCCGAACGAAACGAGGACTTCCACGAGATTTACCGCGAATACGCCGCCGCCAAGGCCGCCGAACAGGCCGGCCGGTGCAGCCAATGCGGCGTGCCCTATTGCCAGTCGCATTGCCCGCTGCACAACAACATCCCCGACTGGCTGCGCCTGACCGCCGAGGGGCGGCTGGAAGAGGCCTATCGCGTCAGCCAGTCCACCAATACCTTCCCCGAGATCTGCGGCCGCATCTGCCCGCAGGACCGCCTGTGCGAAGGCAATTGCGTCATCGAACAATCGGGCCACGGCACCGTCACCATCGGCGCGATCGAGAAATACATCACCGACACCGCATGGGAGGAAGGCTGGGTCCGCGCGTCCGCCCCGGCGCAGGAACGCGCCGAATCCATCGGCATCATCGGCGCGGGTCCGGGCGGGCTGGCGGCGGCCGACATGCTGCGCCGTCAGGGTTTTCAGGTCACCATCTATGACCGCCACGACCGCGCGGGTGGGCTGCTGACCTATGGCATCCCCGGCTTCAAGCTGGAAAAGGATGTGGTCATGCGTCGCAACAAGCTGCTGGAGGACAGCGGCGTCGAATTCGTGCTGAACTGCAATGTCGGCGAGGATATCAGCTTTGACGCCATTCGCGGCAAGCATGATGCGGTGCTGATCGCGACCGGCGTTTACAAGACCCGCGATCTGGATCTGGACAATGCCGATGCGGGCGGCGTGGTGCGCGCGCTGGACTATCTGACCGCCAGCAACAAGGTCGATTTCGGCGACGAGGTGCCCGATTACGAGGATGGAGAGCTGAACGCCCAGGGCAAGCGCGTCATCGTCATCGGCGGCGGCGACACGGCGATGGATTGCGTCCGCACCGCCATCCGGCAGGGCGCGGAATCGGTCAAATGCCTCTATCGCCGCGACCGCGCGAATATGCCCGGCAGCCAGCGCGAGGTGCAGAATGCCGAGGAAGAGGGCGTCGAATTCGTCTGGCTGTCGGCCCCCGGCGCGTTCTCCGGCCATGTCACCGGCATCGCCGCCGAAACGCAGGAACGCGATGTCGATGGCATCGGCCATATCGGCAGCGTCCGCATCCAGAAGATGCGGCTTGGCGCGCCGGATGTGTCGGGCCGCCAGTCGCCGGAACTGATCGACGGCGCCGATTACGACGAGCCCGCCGATCTGGTCATCAAGGCGCTGGGGTTCGAGCCCGAGGACCTGCCGAAACTGTGGGGCACCGACGGGCTGGAGGTCACCCGCTGGGGCACCATCAAGGCCGATTTCCAGACGCATCAGACCTCGGTCCCCGGCGTCTTTGCGGTGGGCGATATCGTGCGCGGCGCCAGCCTTGTGGTCTGGGCGATCCGCGACGGGCGCGAAGCCGCCGAATCGATTGCGAATTTCCTGACCGGCGACGCCCGCGTCGCCGCCGAATAAGGGGGCAATGCCCATGATCCGCAACATCACCCTGACCGCGCTGCTGGCCGTCATGGCGGCACCCGGCCTGCCGCAAACCGCCGCCGCCGCGACCTTTACCCCGCCCGCAGGCTGTCGGCTGGAAGTGACGGTGCAGAACCGAAGCTGCACGGTCAGCCAGTATTACCGCTGCGAAAGCGATGCCGAGGGCGATCAGCGCAGCGCCATTTTCGGTAAGGACGGGCTGGCCCATCTGTCGCGCATCGACCGCGAAACCCGCTGGATCGAAAGCAGCAACCCCAATAGCGGTATCGCCGACCGGCTGGTGGATGAGGCTGAAAACCACGCCTCGTTCAAGAACCTGCTGGATACCGGGCGCGACGATTTCGATTTCTGGACCGAATCGAACACGGGCGAGCGCCTGCACCACAAGGGTTTCGACGTCCTGACCGGCGAAAAGGTCAGCATCGACGGCATCGAGCTGGAAAAGACCCGGTTCGAGCTGACCACCACCAACGAGGCGGGCGAGGTGCTGATCACCCGTCAGGGCCAGCAATTCATCAGCCGCAGCTTTGGCCGCTTCTATGGCGGCATCGAAGAGCAGAGCGACTGGACCGGCCAGCGCCGCGAGACGAATGACAGCCCGGTTCTGTTCCGCTTTCCCGGCCAGAGGGGCTTTGGCAGCACGACACCGGAATTCGACTGCGAACAACTGATGACGCAGCTTTACCTCGAAGGGACCCAGCTATGAGCAAGGACAGCCAAACCAACAGCTGGCAAGCAGAAGAACAGGCCCGCCGCGACTGGATGGCCGAACACAGCCTGTATCGCCCCGAGGACGAGCATTCCTCTTGCGGAGTGGGCTTCGTGGTCGATCTGGACGGCAAATCCAGCCGGCAGGTGGTGCAGAACGGCATCGACGCGCTGAAGGCGATCTGGCATCGCGGCGCGGTGGATGCGGATGGCAAGACCGGCGACGGCGCGGGCATCCATGTGCAGATCCCGGTGCCGTTCTTCTACGATCAGGTGCGCCGCACCGGACACGAACCCGACCAGAACAAGCTGATCGCGGTCGGTCAGGTGTTCCTGCCTCGCACGAATTTCGCCCAGCAGGAAACCTGCCGGACCATCGTCGAATCCGAAGTGCTGCGCATGGGCCATTACATCTATGGCTGGCGCCACGTCCCGGTGAACACCACCGTTCTGGGCGAAAAGGCCAACGCCACCCGCCCCGAGATCGAACAGATCCTGATCCGCTGCGAAAAGGATATCGACCATATCCAGTTCGAGCGCGAGCTGTATATCATCCGCCGCCGGATCGAGAAGGCCGCCGTGGCCGCGCAGGTCCACGACCTGTATTTCTGTTCGCTGTCCTGCCGCTCGATCATCTACAAGGGGATGATGCTGGCCGAACAGGTGGCGGAATTCTATCCCGATCTGAAGGACGAACGCTTCGAATCGGCCTTTGCGATCTATCACCAGCGTTATTCCACCAATACCTTCCCGCAATGGTGGCTGGCCCAGCCCTTCCGCATGCTGGCCCATAACGGCGAGATCAACACGCTGAAGGGCAACCTGAACTGGCTGCGCAGCCATGAAATCCGCATGGCCAGCAGCGCCTTTGGCGACATGGCCGAGGATATCAAGCCCATCGTGCCCGCCGGATCGTCGGATTCCGCCGCGCTGGATGCGGTGTTCGAGGTGATGGTGCGCTCGGGCCGCAATGCGCCGATGACCAAGACCATGCTGGTTCCCGAAAGCTGGTCCAAGGCCACCACCGACATGCCAAAGGCATGGGCCGACATGTACGCCTATTGCAACGCGGTGATGGAACCGTGGGACGGCCCCGCGGCGCTGGCGATGACCGATGGCCGCTGGGTCTGCGGCGGACTGGACCGCAACGGGCTGCGGCCGATGCGCTATGTCGTGACCGGGGACAACCTGCTGATCGCGGGTTCCGAGGTCGGCATGGTGCCGGTCGATGAAACCAATGTGCGCGAAAAGGGCGCGCTGGGGCCGGGCCAGATGATCGCCGTCGATATGTGGGACGGCAGGATGTACCACGATACCGAGATCAAGGACCGTCTGGCCTC
This sequence comes from Paracoccus alcaliphilus, assembly GCF_028553725.1. Classification (NCBI taxonomy): domain Bacteria; kingdom Pseudomonadati; phylum Pseudomonadota; class Alphaproteobacteria; order Rhodobacterales; family Paracoccaceae; genus Paracoccus; species Paracoccus alcaliphilus. The sequence continues at coordinate 964,011 of NZ_CP067124.1, read as the reverse complement.
CAGCCAGCCATTTGGCGAATGGCTGGAAAAGGTCATCGACCTTAGTCACATCATGAAGGACCTGCCCGAAAACGCCGCCTATACCGGCGAGGAGCTGCGCCGCAGGCAGGTCGCCGCGGGCTATACGCTGGAGGACATGGAGCATGTCCTGTCGCCGATGGTCGAGGACGGCAAGGAGGCGCTGGCCTCGATGGGCGACGACACGCCGCCTGCGGTGCTGTCGAACCAATACCGCCCGATGAGCCATTTCTTCCGCCAGAACTTCAGCCAGGTCACCAACCCGCCGATCGACAGTTTGCGCGAAACGCGGGTGATGAGCCTGAAAACGCGGTTCGGCAACCTCAAGAACGTGCTGGACGAAAGCAGCGCCCAGACCGAGATTCTGGTGCTGGAAAGCCCCTTCGTGACCAATTCCGAACTGGCCGAGATGTCGCAGATGTTCGGCGAACTGGTCACCCGGATCGACTGCACCATTCCGGCGGATGCCGGGCCGGACGCGCTGGGTCAGGGGCTGGCCCGCATCCGCGCCGAGGCCGAGGATGCCGTGCGTTCCGGCGCGGGCCATCTGGTGCTGACGGACGAGGCGCAGGGCCCGGACCGCATCGCCATGCCGATGATCCTTGCCACGAGCTCGGTTCATTCGGGACTGACGCGCAAGGGGCTGCGGACCTTCTGTTCGCTGAATGTGCGCAGCGCGGAATGTATCGATCCGCATTACTTCGCGGTGCTGATCGGCTGCGGCGCGACCACCGTGAACCCTTATCTGGCACAGGATTCGATCAGCGACCGGATCGAGCGCGGGCTGCTGCAAGGCAATCTGTTCGACGCGATGGAAAGCTATCGCGAGGCGGTGGATGCGGGCCTGCTGAAGATCATGGCCAAGATGGGGATTTCGGTGCTGTCCTCCTATCGTGGCGGGCTGAACTTCGAGGCCGTGGGCCTGTCCCGCGCCATGGTGGCCGAATATTTCCCCGGCATGCATTCGCGCATCTCGGGCATCGGTCTGCACGGGTTGCAGGCCAAGCTGTCGGATCTGCACCGTCTGGGCTTTCACGCCGACAATGTCGATCTGCTGCCGGTGGGCGGTTTCTACAAGCTGCGCCGGACGGGTGAAAAACACGCATGGGAAGCCAACACCATGAAGCTGTTGCAGGTGGCCTGCGACAAGGCCTCCTATGACGCGTGGAAGCAATACAGCGCCACCATGCGGGCCAATCCGCCGATCCATATCCGCGACCTGCTGGACATCAAGCCTCTGGGCAAGCCGGTCCCGCTGGAGGAAGTGGAATCGATCACCTCGATCCGCAAGCGTTTCGTGACGCCGGGGATGTCGCTTGGCGCGCTGTCGCCCGAGGCGCATATGACGCTGAACATCGCCATGAACCGCATCGGCGCGAAATCCGATTCGGGCGAGGGCGGCGAGGATCCGGCCCACAGCCACCCCCTGCCCAACGGCGACAACCCCTGCGCCAAGATCAAGCAGGTGGCCTCGGGCCGGTTCGGCGTGACGGCGGAATATCTGAACGCCTGCGAAGAGCTGGAAATCAAGGTGGCGCAGGGCGCGAAACCCGGCGAGGGCGGGCAATTGCCCGGCATGAAGGTCACCGAGCTGATTGCCCGGCTACGGCATTCGACCAAGGGCGTCACGCTGATCTCGCCGCCTCCACATCACGACATCTATTCGATCGAGGATCTGGCGCAGCTGATCTATGACCTGAAACAGATCAACCCGCGGGCCAAGATCACGGTGAAGCTGGTGGCCTCCAGCGGCGTCGGCACGATTGCGGCGGGCGTGGCCAAGGCCAAGGCGGATGTGATCCTGATTTCCGGCCATAACGGCGGCACCGGTGCCAGCCCCGCGACCAGCATCAAATTCGCCGGTCTGCCGTGGGAAATGGGCCTGACCGAAGCGCATCAGGTTCTGGCCATGAACCGGCTGCGCGAGCGGGTGACGCTGCGCACCGACGGCGGCCTGCGCACCGGGCGCGATATCGTCATGGCGGCGATGATGGGGGCCGAGGAATACGGCATCGGCACCGCCGCGCTGATCGCGATGGGCTGCATCATGGTGCGGCAATGCCAGTCGAACACCTGCCCGGTGGGCGTCTGCACGCAGGACGAACGCCTGCGCGCCATGTTCACCGGCAGCGCCGACAAGGTGGTGAACCTGATCACCTTCTATGCGCAGGAGGTCCGCGAGATCCTTGCCAGCATTGGCGCGCGCAGCCTTGACGAGGTGATCGGACGGGCCGACCTGCTGACCCAGGTCAGCCGGGGGCACGCGCGTCTGGATGATCTGGACCTGAACCCGTTGCTGATCTCGGTCGATGGGGCAGACAAGATCGTCTATGACCGTTCGCGCCCGCGCAACGCCGTCATGGACACGCTGGACGCCGAAATCATCCGCGATGCCGAGCGGTTCTTTACCGATGGCGAGAAGATGCAGCTGTCCTATGCCGTGCGCAACACGCTGCGCACCATCGGCACGCGGACATCCAGCATGATCGTGCAGAAGTTCGGCATGCGGAACAATCTGCAACCCGATCACCTGACGGTCCGCCTGACCGGTTCCGCCGGGCAGTCGCTTGGCGCCTTTGCCGCGCCGGGGCTGAAGCTGGAGGTCTCGGGCGACGCGAACGACTATGTCGGCAAGGGCCTGTCGGGCGGCACCATCACCGTGCGCCCGCCGATGGCCTCGCCCCTTGTCGCGGCGGACAACACCATCATCGGCAATACGGTGCTGTATGGCGCGACCGATGGTTTCCTGTTCGCTGCCGGCCGCGCAGGCGAGCGTTTCGCGGTGCGCAATTCCGGCGCCAAGGTGGTGATCGAGGGCTGCGGCAGCAACGGTTGCGAATACATGACCGGCGGCGTTGCCGTGATCCTTGGCCGGATCGGCGCGAATTTCGGTGCAGGCATGACCGGCGGGATGGCCTATCTCTATGATCCCGAAGGCATGGCGCGGGCCTATATCAACGATGAAACGCTGGTGATGTGCCCGGTCACGCAGGACCACTGGGAGGGCGAGCTGAAGGGGCTGATCGAACGGCATCTGAAGGAAACCGGCTCGCGCCGGGCCGAGGATATCCTGTCCGACTGGGACCACCAGAAGGCGCATTTCCTGCAACTCTGCCCCAAGGAAATGCTGCCACACCTGCCCCATCCCATCGTCGAGATGGACGAGACCAGCGCCGTTCCCGCCGAATAGGCGCACCCGACCCGGAAAACAGGAAACGCGGCCCATCGGGGCCGCGTTTTTCATTGCAACAGGCCGGGGGCGGTCAGGTTCCGCCCCCGTGCGGGATCAGAACTGCTTGCCAATCACCCGGTCCACCGAGAACCGCCCGGCGCCATGCACGGCGAAATACAGCATCAGGCCCAGCCACAGCAGCGAGGTTTCGGCCCCCGAATAGCCCTCGTCCCATGCGATCCAGTGGGCATAGACCGTGACCAGCAGCACAAAGCTTTGCGCCAGCGCCACCGGGCGCGTCAGCAGCCCGGCCACCAGCAGCGCGCCGCCGACGAATTCGGTCAGTGCCAGCAGCGGCGCGAACAGCCCGGCGGCGGGAAAGCCCAGCCCCTCGACCATGCCCACGGGGCCGGTCGGCAACGTGGCCATCTTGGGCCAGCCATGCGCCATGAAGGCGATCCCGGCGATGACCCGCATATACAGCACCACCAGCGGCGACAGCGCGGAATAGAGCGATTGCAGGCCCGGCAGGATCAGGCGGGCTTCGTCATTGTTGTGATCGTAATTCGACATCTTGATAATCTCCGGAAACTTTTGGCCGCGTCATCATGCGGCCATTGCCATACCGGCCCAGATGGACCGGAACGATGGAACAGCCGCCTGAATGCGCGGAGGCTTCCAGGGAACAGCCAGTATCGGGCTGGCTAAAAGGCTTGCTTCCGAAAGGGCCTGATCGGGCAGGCCGTCGGGTGGTCGGACCGTTTCGTCCTGAGTGACCAGCATGTCGCAACAGGACGCGCCGGTTTTCTTGCCGCTGTCCGCCGCCCCGCCAGAGGCGACCGAGGCGTAACACATATCGGCCCTCAATTGCGCGCCGCCGCAACCCGACCCGCCCGATCCTGCCACCGAAATGGTCATGACGATCAGCGAGATCATCATCAGCACCGGGACGACAGAGGCTGGGCGAACAGGCAATGGCTTGACCATCGGTGGTTGCAATCACCTTGTTTTATGCCGCCTGTCCGGCCATCAGGGCAAGATATAAAGACAAAATCGCGCTTCACGTCCCGCTGACTGCGGCGTTACGGCACCTGCCGGACTGCCGCGCATCATTGGCGGGCATCACTGGCGGGCCATCTTGCGGGGCGGCGCGATCTGGCGCAGCCTTGGGGCTGGTCCATAGTGTAACGGAGTCTTCCATGTCAGACCTGATTGTCATCGCCTTCGACGATGCCACCAGCGGCTTTGAACTGCGCGCCGAACTGGTGAAGCTGCAAAAGGATTACCTGATCGAGATGGAGGATGCCGTCGTCGTCACCCGCGACGCCGAGGACGACATCAAGCTGCATCAGGCGGTGAACCTGACGGCGGCAGGTGCCATCGGCGGCGGTTTCTGGGGAACGCTGGTCGGCATGCTGTTTCTCAATCCGCTGATCGGGGCGGCGGTCGGGGCGGCCTCGGGCGCATTGGCAGGGCGGCTGAGCGATGTCGGCATCAACGACGATTTCATGCGTCAGGTGGGCCATTCGGTGCCGCCCGGTGGCTCGGCCGTCTGCGTGCTGCTGCGCAAGGTGACGGCCGACAAGGTGCTGGAGCGGCTGAGCGATTTCCACGCCCGCGGCCGGGTGCTGCAAACCTCGCTGTCGAACGCGGACGAGGAGAAACTGCGCGAGGCATTGTCGGGCGGCGCATCCGGCGCCTGAAAACCGGCATCCGGGGCGGTCGGCGCGGTTGCGGCAGGTCCATGAAATCTTGACGAAAGCGCGCGCGGCGGGCAAAGCCCGTTCATGCTGCGCGCGTTGATCCTTCTTCCGCCCTTGCTGCTGCGCCCGATGCGCAGGCCCTTGGCATGGCTGCGCTGGTTCGCGCTGCGGGTGCTGTTGCTGATGCTGGCACTGGTCGCCTTCTATGCCTTCGTGAATCCACCGACCACGCTGACCATCGTCCATGCCGCGCGCGAACATCCGATCGCGCCGCACCAATGGGTGCGGATCGACAATATCGCCCCGGTGATGCGCCGGTCGGTCGTCGCCGCCGAGGATGCGAATTTCTGCCTGCATTGGGGTTTCGACATGACCGAGATCCGCAAGGTGGTGGCGTCGGGGTCGTCGCGCGGGGCCTCGACCATCAGCCAGCAGACGGCGAAGAACGTGTTTCTGTGGCAGGACCGCAGCTGGGCGCGTAAGGCGCTGGAGACAATGTTCACGCCGATGATCGAGGCCCTGTGGTCCAAGCGCCGCACGCTGGAGGTCTATCTGAACCTTGCCGAATTCGGGCCGGGCATCTTTGGCGTCGGGGCCGCGTCGCGCGAATATTTCGGCACGACCCCGGACAAGCTGACCCCGGTGCAGGCGGCGCGGCTGGCCGCGATCCTGCCCGCGCCCCGGCACCGCAGCCCGCTTCAGGCCTCGAACCGGTCGCGGGCAATTGCCGACGGGGCGGCGACGATTGCGCGGGATCGGCGCGCGGATTGCCTCTAGCCCGGCGCGCAGGTGGCCCCCGTGGTTGAAAACGCCGGGTCGGGGCCGTATCAAAGCGGGGTTGTGGAACGAGGGGACCGGCAGCAGCCAATGAACACGAATACGCAGACAACGCGGCTTTACCATTCCACCCTGTCGCCCTTCTGCCGGAAGGTGCGGCTGGTTCTGGCCGAAAAGCGGATCGAGGTCGAACTGGTCGAAGAGCGCTATTGGGAAAACCCGCCCGATCTGAAGCGGCGCAATCCGGCGGGGAAACTGCCGGTGCTGCGCCATCGCGGCAATATGCTGGCCGAAAGTCAGGCGATCATCGAATATCTGGACGAGGCCTGCCCGAACCCGCCGCTGATGCCGCAATCGCCGCTGGAACGGCACGAGGTGCGCAGGCTGTGCGCGTGGTTCGACGACAAGTTCAACGCCGAGGTGACCCAGCCGATTCTGGGCGAGCGGGTGTGGAAGAAGATCATGCGCACCGGCTATCCCGACAGCCGCATGGTCAAGGACGGGCTGCGGGCGATCAAGGAGCATATCGACTATCTGACCTCGCTGCTGGAAAGCCGCCGCTGGCTGGCGGGCAATGCGCTGAGCCTGGCCGATTTCACCGCGGCGGCGCATTTTTCCTGTCTGGATTATATTTCCGACGTGGACTGGGACCGGTCCGAGATCCTGCGCGACTGGTATGCGACGATCAAGTCGCGCCCGGCCTTTCGCCCGGTTCTGGCCGATCAGGTTCCGGGCCTTCAGCCCGCGCCGCATTATGCCGAACTGGACTTTGGATAGGTCAGGGGGGCGCTGCCCCCCATCGTCCGTACCGGACGATCCCCCCCGGGATATTTGCGCACCAGGGATGAAGCAGGCGCTGGCTGCCGAGGCAGAGGCGGTGGGGTTTTCGCGAATGCGGGTGACGACCCCGGATTCGGTGCCGGAGATTGCCGAGCGGCTGAGTGCCTTTCTGGAGGCCGGGCGGCATGGGCAGATGGGCTGGATGGCCGAGCGGGTTCATTGGCGCGGCGATCCGTCGGCGCTGTGGCCCGAGGCGCGGTCGGTGATCGTGCTGGCCGAGCTGTATACGCCGGATCACGATCCGCTGGAGGTTCTGGAAAGCCGGGACCGGGCAGCGATCAGCGTCTATGCTCAGGGACGCGATTATCACGATCTGGTCAAGAAACGGCTGAAGCGGCTGGGGCGCTGGCTGCTGGAAGAGACGCAGCGGCGCGGTGCCGAGGGCGAGCAGATCAAGGTCTTTGTCGATACCGCCCCGGTGATGGAAAAGCCGCTGGCGCAGGCGGCGGGAATGGGCTGGCAGGGCAAGCATACCAATCTGCTGTCGCGCGAGTTGGGCAGCTGGTTCTTTCTGGGCTCGATCTTCACCACGCTGGCGCTGCCTGTCGATCCCCCCGAAAAGCCGCATTGCGGGAATTGCCGCGCTTGTCTGGATATCTGTCCGACAGGGGCCTTTCCCGCGCCGTTCCAACTGGATGCGCGGCGGTGCATTTCCTATCTGACGATCGAGCACAAGGGGCCGGTCGATCCCGAATTGCGGCCCTTGATGGGCAACCGGATCTATGGCTGCGATGACTGTCTGGCCGTCTGTCCCTGGAACAAGTTTGCGCGCAAGGGGTCCGAGACGCGCTATCACGGGCTGGTTGGCGCGCCGCATCTGGCCGATCTGGCGGTGCTGGACGATGCCGGGTTCCGGGCGCGGTTTTCGGGCAGCCCGATCAAGCGGATCGGCCGCGACCGGCTGGTGCGCAACGTGCTTTATGCCATCGGCAATTCGGGTCGGGCCGATCTGATCCCGGTGGCGCAGGGGCTGGCCGGGGATGCCGACGGCGCCGTGGCCGATGCGGCGCGTTGGGCGGTCATGGCGCTGCGGCGCTAGAGCAGGAAATCGTCCGCGTCCAGTTGCAGCCTGCCCGACAGGTGGATCAGCATATCGGCCTGACCGTCGCCATTCAGGTCGATCAGGACATGGGTGCGCTGCCCCGCATGATCCCAGCGCAATTGCCCCCGATCCGAGAAATCGCCGCGACCGATATAGTCCAGATTCAGCGCGCGAAGGTCCAGCCGGTCGGTGCCGGGCTGGAAGTCGGTGATCAGGTCCGGCGCGGCGCGGCGGCTTTGGGCGGCGCTGGCCCAGACGAATGTATCCGCACCCGGACCGCCGGTCATGGTGTCGCGGCCTGCCCCACCGATCAGCGTATCATTGCCGCCGTCGCCGAACAGCATGTCGTTGCCAGCGCCGCCTTCCAGCCGGTCGCGTCCGGCACCGCCGCGCAGGGTGTCGTTGCCAGCGCCGCCGCGCAGCGTATCATTGCCCCCACCGCCCAGAAGCCGGTCGTTGCCGGCACCGCCGACCAGCAGATCGGGCCCGGCGCCGCCATCCAGATAATCATTGCCGTTGCCACCTTGCAGCGTGTCGCGGCCCGCGCCACCCAGCAGGCGGTCATTACCCGGCCCGCCCGCCAGCCGGTCATGGCCTGCGCCACCCAGAAGCGTGTCGTTGCCGCCGTCGCCGAACAGCACGTCATTGCCAGCGCCGCCTTCCAGCCGGTCATGTCCGGCACCGCCGCGCAGGGTATCGTTGCCCGCCCCGCCGCGTAACGTATCACGGCCCGCGCCGCCCAGCAGGCGGTCATTGCCGTTGCCACCGATCAGCAGGTCCGGCCCCGGTCCGCCCTCCAGATGGTCATTGCCGTTGCCACCCCGCAGCGTGTCGCGACCTGCGCCGCCGAACAGCCGGTCGTTTCCCTGCCCGCCCTCCAGCAGGTCATGGCCCTTGCCCGCGCGCAACGTGTCATTGCCGCCGCCGCCGATCAGGACATTGTTGCCGCGCATATCCTCCAGCAGGTCATGCCCCGGCCCACCGTCCAGCGTATCATTGCCCGCGCCGCCATCCAGCGTGTCGGCACCCGCGCCGCCATACAGCCGGTCATGGCCGCCCTCGCCCAGCAGCAGGTCATGGCCCGCCCCACCATAGAGCAGATCCGGCCCTGCCCCGCCCCGCAACGTGTCCCGGCCCGCATCACCGAACAGCGTGTCGCGGCCCGGACCGCCCAGCAGCAGGTCATCGCCCTGATGGCCGCGCAGCATGTCATGCCCGGCATCGCCGCGGATCGTGTCATTGCCCGCCAGCCCGAACAGCCGGTCGTTGCCCGGACCGCCCGCGATGAAATCCGAACCCGCGCCGCCCCGGATCACATCCTCTCCGCGCCCGCCGAAGTGATAGCGCCCGATGGTCGAGGGCGTATCCGCAGGCTTGATCTTGGCCGGGTTCAGCGGCGGCAGGTTGTAATGCGCGACCGGAAAGATGTCGTTGCCGAAATCCGCCGGGCCAAGCGTGCGGCCATCCCTGGAAAAGACGTCGATCACCGCCTCGTTATAGAAGATCTTGATGCCATAGCTTTGCGGCGCGAAGGTCAGTTGCCAGATGCTGCGGATCATGCCCAGCTGCGACAGGTCCAGCCGGTCTGTGCCGGGCTCGAAGTCGCGCACCGCGATGCGGCCCTTGATATTGGCGGCGACGAAGATATCCGCGCCGGGGCCGCCGACCAGCGCGATGGATTCGGTGGTGGCGATCAGGATGTCGTCACCCTCGCCCCCGCCCATCCATGTGGTGCCGGGGCGCGACAGCATCAGGTCGTTGCCGCTGGTCCCGGTGGGCGCGCCGCTGGCGGCAACGCCGGTAAAGCCGATGGGGCCGGGATCGAACAGCAGCTGCGTCACCCCGGCCTCGGTCCCGCTGGCCACGAACAGCATGATCCGGCCATCCATCACCTGCGCCTCGATCGCCGTCACATTGGCCAGCGCCATCGCATCGGTATCGGCGATCGAGGTCAGGTGCAGCAACCGCCCGTCGGGCTGGATGGTAAAGACGCTGATCCCGTCATCGCGCCCGCCCGCAAAGACGAAGGCGCGGCCATCCACCACCGCCGTCGCCAGCGCCGTCACCGACTGGAACCGGGTCAGCAATTCGTCGATGATGTGATCGCGGGCGGTCAGCGCCCCATTCGCCGACAGCTGGAACACGCTCAGCGACGACGAGCCTTGCGCCGCCATCACCAGAAAGGTCTTGCCGCCGAACTGGACCGCCTCGATCGCCGTGGGGGTATGGAAACCCGTGCCCACCGCCGCGCTGTGCAGCGCGCCCGTCCCCAACCGCCCGTCATTGCCGACCAGATGGGTCGAGACGAAATTCCCCAGCCCCGAGATCGCCACAAGGATCTTCTGGCGGCCGACATCGACGGCGATGATCCGGTCCAGCGAGGCGCCATCGGACACCAGCGGCCCGCTCAGCGTCTGACTGCCCGCGATGCCCAGCTGGCCGCCCGGCAGCAGCTTGCGCACCAGCAGCGTCGCCTCTCCCGTACGGGCGGAAAAGACGAAATCGCCTGCCGTGGTGCTGAAATGGCCCAGATCGGTCAGCCGCGTGCCCAGTTGCTGGGCGTCGAAACGGCTGGCAAAGGGGCCCAGAGCGCCATTGCCGGTCAGGGGGGTGGTAAACGCCTCTCCTCCCGCCAGTCCGGTCTGATACAGGTGGCTGGCACCGCCCATCACCAGCACCGAGGTCCGGGGCGTGCCGCGATAGGCCCAGCCCGAGGGATAGGCCAGATTCGCCACCAGTTGCAGCGGCTGATCCGGCGCGGCCAGCGACAGGCTGGTCAGCCCGCCGCCGGGCTGGGTGGCGACGGTCAGGAATACCCTCTCCCCGACCTGAACCGCCGTCAGATCGGTGATATTGCTGATCCAGCGTGCGGGCGCGGACCCATAGGTCGCGACCAACCGATAGGAAATCATGTCTGTCTGCGCGTCGTGTTGCCTTGGACCGACAGGCTAGGCCCGCCGCCCTTAACAGGGCATTGAAACGCGCGGTCCGGACAGCCGCGAAATAGCTTGGATTTTACCGGTCAACCGGGGCGGTGGCGGTCAGCTGCCCGGCCGAAAGGCCAGCGGGCCGAACATGATCAGGCCGGGATTGACGACCTCGATCCCCTGCAATTCGCGTGCCAGCCCATCCACGGTGGTCCGCAGCAGGCGCTGCTGGGGATGGCCCACGGCCTCGGCGAACAGGGCGGGTGTGTCGCCCGGCAGGCCATGTTCGCGCAGCCCCTGGGCCAGCCGGGTAAAGCTGCGCTGACCCATGAAGACCACGGTGGTCACCGCCGGATCGGCGATGGCGGCCCAGTTGATGTCCGCGGGCAGATCGCCGGTCACATCGGCGCCGGTGATGAACTGCACCCGGCGCGAGGTCAGCCTGCGGGTCAGCGGAATACCCGCCGCCGCCGCCGCCGCACTGGCCGAGGTGACGCCGGGGATGATCTCGAACGGGATACCGGCCTCGGTCAGGGCCAGCAGTTCCTCTTCCAGCCGCCCGAAGATCCCCGCATCGCCCGATTTCAGCCGCACCACGCGATGGCCCGCCTGCGCATATTGCACCAGCAGCTGGTTCACATGGTCCTGCCGTGCCGAGGGCCTGCCTGCGCGCTTGCCCACCGCGATCAGTTCCGCCTGCGGCCCGGCCTGATCCAGCACCGGCCCCGAGGCCAGATCGTCGAACAGCACCACATCCGCCGCCGCCAGCCGATTCGCGGCCTTCAGCGTCAGCAATTCGGGATCGCCGGGACCGGCTGATACAAGCGAGACAAAGCCAGCGGGGGTCTTGGGTTCGGTCACGGGACGTCTTTCCTGCAAAGGCAGGGCACAGCTATACCACCGGCGCAGGTCACGGCAAGCGTTTCGCCATCAGCCGCCCAGGCCGGCGATGGCTTCGGCGCGAATCAGGTCCCCAGGGTGGTTGATGTTGAAGAACGGATCATGCGGCTGGCCATCCCAGATCGCGCGGCCGGTATCGTGGCGGCGGGTGAAATCGGTGACGCGCCGCTCTCCATCCGCCAGCGCGCGGCGCAACCCGTCGCGCAGGGCAACCGGCCACAGCCCGAAGATCGGGTGATCGCGCAATTCGCCCCCGGCATCGCGACTGGCGGCAATGGCCGGCCCCGCGCCCTGCTGCGCCTGCGCCAGCCGTTGGGCCAGATCGAGCGGCGGAAAGGGCGTATCCGCCGCCGCCGTCAGCACCGCGGGCGCGCCCAGACCCGCGGCCCAGTCCATCGCCGCAAGGATCCCGGCCAGAGGCCCCGGATGATCCGCGACCGAATCCGCCAGCACCGGCAGACCCAGTTCCGCGAAACGCGCCGGATCGCCATTGGCGTTCAGCGCCAGCGGCCCGCATTGCGGCGCCAGCCGGTCGATCAGATGCGCGATCAGGCTGCGACCGGCGATCAGCCGCAGCCCCTTGTCGCCCCCGCCCATGCGCCGCGACAACCCGCCCGCAAGGATCATGGCGGGAAACTTCCCGGTACTGGTGGCGTCGTCATTCATGGCCGGACTTTGGCGCGGCGGGTGCGAGGGCGCAAGGGGGCCTTGGCCCCCAGCCCCGAAGACCCCTCGATGGGGTCGCGCGGGGCTTGCCCCCTTGTCGGTGGCTCAGCTTGCCAGCGACGCGCCCTGCGGCAACAGCCAGACCCCTTCGGGCGGGGCATGACCCACGCGCAGATTGCAGCCATAGGCCTCGGACAGCAGATCGTCGGTCATCACCTGCGAGGGCGGACCCTCGGCCCGGGCGCGTCCGCCCTTCATCAGCAGCACATGATCGGCGAACATCGCCGTCAGGTTCAGATCATGCATCACCGCGACCACCCCGCCGCCACGGCGCGCATATTGCGCCGCCAGCCGCATCACCGTCAGTTGGTGGGCGATGTCCAGACTGCTGACCGGCTCGTCCAGAAACAGCCAGCGCGGGCCGTCGTCGCCCATCGGCTGCCAGACCTGCACCAGCGCGCGGGCCAGCTGCACGCGCTGCTGCTCTCCGCCCGACAGTTCCTGATAGAGCCGTCCGGCATATCCCGGCAGCCCCACCTGAATCAGCGCCGCCCGGATCAGGGCGTCACGCTCGGCCTCGCCCGCCAGCAGCGAATGCAAGCCGATGCGGACGATCTCGGCCACGGAAAACGGAAATGACAGCGCGCTTTTCTGCGGCAGGACGGCGCGGCGCCGGGCCAAAGCCTCGGGATGATGGCTGGCGATGGGCTGGCCGTTCAGCATCGCTTCGCCCCCAACCGGGGCCAGTTCGCCGGTCAGAACCCGCATCAGGCTGGTCTTGCCCGACCCGTTCGGCCCGATGATCGCCGTCAGTTGCCCGGCCTGCGCGGTCAGATCGACGCCGTGCAGGATCTCGGCCCGGCCCAGCCGCAGGCGGATATCGCGGGCGGTCAGGCTCATAGGTCGATCACCCGGCGGTTGGACAGCAGCACCCACATGAAGAACGGCCCGCCGATCATCGCGGTGATGATGCCGATGGGCAGTTCGGCGGGCGCGATCACCGTGCGGCTGACCATGTCGGCGCACAGCAGCACCGTCGCCCCCAGCAGCCCCGAATTGACCAGCAGCCAGCGGTGATCCGGCCCGGTCAGCAGGCGCAGCAGATGCGGCACGACGATGCCGACGAAACCGATGCCGCCGGTAATCGCGACCGATGCCCCCACCGCCGCAGCCGCCGTCAGGATGGCGACGCGCTTGACCCGCTGCACGCGGATGCCGACATGGGCGGCGGCGGCCTCTCCCAGCGCCAGCCCGTTCAGCCCGCGCGCCAGAAACGGCGCCGCAATCAGCGCGGTGACGATCAGCGGCGCGGCGGCGGACAACTTGGTCCAGCTTGCCCCGGCCAGCGATCCCATGCCCCAGAAGGTCAGGTCGCGCAGCTGCGCATCATTGGCATAATAGACGATCAGCCCCGACAGTGCACCCACCATCGCCCCCAGCGCGATCCCCGCCAGCAGCATGGTCGCGACCGAGGTGCGCCCGCGCCGGGTCGAGATGCCATACAGCGTCAGCATCGCGATCCAGCCGCCGCCAAAGGCCGCCAGCGGCACCAGATACCAGCCGACAAGGCCAAGGATCGCGGCGGGCAGCAAACCACCCAGCACGATCCCCGAAATCGCCCCCAGCGAGGCCCCGGCGCTGACCCCCAGCAGACCCGGATCGGCCAGCGGGTTGCGAAACAGCCCCTGCATGACCGCGCCCGACACCGCCAGACTGGCGCCGACCAGTATCCCGGTCAGCAGGCGCGGCAGGCGGATGTCGATCATCACCACCCGGTCGGTCACGGCGATGTCCCGCCCCGCCAGCCAGTCGGCCAGCACACGCGGCGCCGACACGCCCGAGGCGCCATAGCCCAGAGACACAATCGCCACCAGCACCAGCAATGTGGTCAGCAGGATGCACAGCATCCGCCCGATATGGCGCCGGTCGCCCTCCAGCCGGTCGCGGGTGGCATCCACGGCCACCATCAGCCGTTTTCCCCATAGATGGCGTCATGCAGCTGCAACGCCGCCTGACCGGTGCGCGGCCCGAAACCCAGCAGCAGCAGCCCGTCCATCGTGATCACGCGCCCGTCGCGCACGGCGGGCGTGGTGGCCAGCGCGGGCATGCCCGCCAGTTGCGCCAGACTGCCGCCGTGACCGGAATCGGCCTCGGGATCGCCACGGCTCATCATCACGATGACATCGGGGGCCGCCGCCGTGATCGCCTCGTCCGTCAGCGGCTTGTAACCGGTGATGCCCGAGACCGCGTTTTCCGCCCCCGCCAGTTCGATGATCGCACCGCCGCCAGAGCCTTCGCCGCCCGCCATCACCCGCCCGCCCTGCAGGGACAACACGAACATGACGCGCTTCTTTTCACCCGCGGCGCGGTTGACCTCGGTCACCTTGTCTAGATCGGCGCGCAGGCTGTCGATCACCGGCCCGGCGGCATCCGCCACGCCAAGCGCCTCGGCCACGGCCTCGACCTTGGCGGCCAGACCGTCGGCATCATGGCCCTCGGGGATGGTTTCCAGCGGGATGCCCGCCTCTTTCAGCACGGCGATGGCTTCTGGGGGGCCCGCCCCTTCCTCGGCCAGAATCAGGTCGGGCTGCACCGACAGCACGCCTTCGGGCGACAGCGCCCGGACATAGCCGACATCGGGCAGCGCCTGAACCTCGGCCGGAAAGCTGGAGGTGGTGTCGCGCCCGATCAGCCGATCCTGCTGGCCAAGCGCATAGACGATTTCCGTCACCGATCCGCCAAGCGACAGCACGCGGGACGCGTCGGGGTGGGAATCGGCCAGCGCAGGCAGGGCAAGGACGGACAGCAGGCCGGCAGAGGCCGCAGCCAGACGCGCCAGCGGGGTCATGCCGCGGCCTCCTGCCGGGGCAGGCCGCCCACCAGCGCGGCCCAGGCATCGGCATCGCCGCCCTTTTCGGGACGCATGCCGAAACATTGGAAGATCAGGTCCCCGGCGGCGTCGAAAGCCTCGACCGAGATCGCCGGGCCGCGTTTCGTCGGCTTGTTCACCAGCCAGACCTCGGCCACATGATCGCCGCGCAGATGCAGGTTGAAACGCGGGTCCATCACGTTCAGCCACGGCCCCATCGGCTTCAGCGTGACCAGCGGGCCGGAATGGATCTCGATGCAGCCCATATTGCCGACAAAGAGCATCACCTGCTGGCCGCTGTCGCGCACCCGCTCCAGCAGCAGCGGCACGGCGCTTGTGTCCAGCTGCCGCGCATGAGGCGCGCCGACGCTGCGATTGGCGCCCAGACGGTTCATCTTCAGCCGCCGCACCAGCGTGTTGAACTGATGCGTATCGGTCATCTTCGCCCATTCCTGCCGCAACGTCTCGACCTTGTCATCGGCGATGCGGGCGCCTTCGGGGGCGGGACGGGTGGCGAAATCCGACAACCCCTGCTGATCGGGCAAGGCCAGCGCATCGATCAGCGCCACCCACGCATCAAGGTCGGAGCCGTCGCGCAGATGGATCTTGTGGACCGCATCCCCCGCCGCGTCGAACACCTGGATCGAGCGGCGGGTGCCGGTCTCGCCCGTCACCTCGACCGCGAAGGCATGCACCCAGTGGCGCGGAAAGATGCGCGTGTCGATTTCCGCATCCAGCGTCATCGCCGCATGCTCGCCATCGTGGAAATTGCGATAGGTGCCGACCTTCTCGATCACGCAGGACCGGTTGCGGATCAGCGCCATGACATCGCCCAGCCGTTCCACCAGCGGGATCAGCTGTCCGGGTGTCGCGTCGATCCGCACGGTGCCAAAGCCCAGTTCGGCCTCGACCAGAGCGGCCTCTGGCAGACCAAGCTGGGCAGCCAGATCGAAGGGGCGGGTATTCGCTTCACGCTTGATTTCGCGCAGGCGCGACGGGGTAAGGTCATTCATCGGGATACTCGTGTTGACGCGGATACCTGATGACCTGGCAATGGCTGGGCCGGTTACTTGACAGCTTTAGTCAGAATCACCAAAGCCCGCAAGACACACGGCACCCCGAACGGGGCGATCCGTTCCGCTGCTGGCCAAATCGTGAACTGCCTTTACGCCGGGGCGGTGCAATATGCGGCCCGATTGAAGCGCGACGCCAACGCGCCTATCTGCTGAACTGGCCGCTGGCCCAGATGAAAGGTGAACCGATGCAATCCTCCGCAGATTTCCCGACGACGCGCGGCGCGCAGCTGATGCAGACGCTGGCCAAGCATTTCGGCCACAAGATCCCGGTCGAGATCGCCGACGACCGAGCGGTCATCAGCTTTGACTTCGGCGATGCGCTGGCCGAGACGACCGAAGCCGGGCTGCGCTTGCAGGTCACCGGCAAGGATGCCGAGGCGGTGCGGAAGCTGGCCGATGTGGTTGAAAGCCACCTGCTGCGCTTTGCCCATCGCGAGGAACCCAAGCCGCTGGAATGGACCCGGCCTGCATGAGCGCAGTGGACTGGCTGGCCGCATGGGCCGGACCTGCGGGCCTGCGCCTGTGGGTCATGTCCGGCGCCAGCGTGATCGAGGGGCCGGAACATGTCGCCGATCTGGCGACCGCCCGCACCCGCTGGCCCGATCTGCCGATGCTGCTGGCCGCGCCTGCCGATCCGGCGGGCGGCGCATCGTCGCGCCCGGTGCCCTGCCCTGCCGCGCTGCGTCTGGACCGCGTCGCCGATGGCGGGCCGCTGTGGCGCGTGGCTGCGGTGTCGCAATCCGATCCGCCCGGCCTGCTGGCAGGTGAACTGGCCCCCATCGCCGGATTGCTGGCCGCCCATCCGCAATTCGACGGTGTCGCGCTGCTGACCGGGCCGCGCAGCCATTGGGTGCGGATCTCGGCAGGCGAGATCTGCCATTTCCACAGCTTTCTGACCGGGGAACTGCTGGCCCTGCTATCGCCAGAGGCAACCGAAGGCGAAGGCTTTGCCGAGGCGCTGGGTGACGCTTTGTCGCGCCCGCATCGTGCCTATGGCCAGTTGGCGCATCTGCCAACCGAGGGCGGGCACGCCCGCCGCGCCGGGTTACTGATCGGGTTGGAGCTGGCCGCCGCAAAACCCTATTGGCTGGGTCAGCAGGTGGCGATTCTGGACGGGGTGCCGCAACAGGCATCCTTGGCCGGACTTTATGCGCAGGGCCTGTCCTTGCAGGGCGCACATGTGCTGCAACCCGATGCGCAGGCGGGTTTTGTGGCGGGCATGTATGCCGCCTGGAAAGCGCTGGACGGGCGCGACACCATATTTTGATTATATCTTGAATTCCGGTGCCGGGGACCCAGATTCGAATGATACGCCCGCGGCTGCGCCCGTGGCCCGTTTTGACCGTCGATACTAGCGAGGCAACATCCCGCAAGACGGAAACAGCCAGCAACTGTTGGGACGTCCCCGTTTTGTTCCTACCCTATTGTGGGCCAGCAAGCTATCGATCACACAATATCTAGGGTCGCCCTGTTGACACAGCCGTGAATTCAGGGCCTATTAAGCAGGTCGGGAATCGTCAGAACGCAGAAACCGATCGGCCGTCTGGCCCAAGGAAGATGCAACCTGAAGATGATGACGAACACAGCAATACAACCGGATCAATCCGGGATAAAAAGCCGGCCCGGACCACAAGCCCGCAGGCTTACCCGGACTGAGGACAGATGAAACCGCGCGGCGGGCGCGGGCTGCGATTGCGACCCTGACGGGCGCGGCCCCCTCGCCATTACAGACTGGGACCAAGAGGCATGAGCATCACCGTCTATTCGAAACCCGCCTGCGTTCAGTGCACCGCCACGACCCGCGCGCTGGATGCGCGTGGACTGTCCTATGATGTCATCGACCTGACCGAGGATGCCGATGCGATGGAGCGCGTGACCGCGCTGGGTTACCGTCAGGCCCCCGTCGTCATTGCCGGTGATGCGCATTGGGCCGGTTTCCGGCCCGATATGATCGGCAGCCTGTCCCGGGCATGAAGCGGTGTGCGGGCTTGTCTATTTCTCCTCGCTCTCGGGCAACACGGCGCGGTTGATCGCGCAGCTTGACCTGCCAGCACAGAGGATCCCGGTCTCGCCCGCCGACCCCATGCCGGTCCCGCCGGAACACTATGTTCTGGTCTGTCCAACCTATGCGGACGGAACGGGGCGGGGCGCGGTACCGAAACAGGTGATCCGCTTTCTGAACGACCCTGGGCGCCGCGCCGGATTGCGCGGCGTCATCGCCGGGGGCAATCGCAATTTCGGCACGACATTCGCCTTGGCGGGACGTGTCATTTCTGAAAAGACCGGCGTTCCTGTCCTGTATCGTTTCGAACTGGCAGGAAGCCAAACCGATATTGACCGCATCCGTGCGGGGCTTGCAAAATTCTGGGGGACGGAATGCTTGACAATGGCGTAAAGGCTGTGGGCGTGAAGGCCGCAGGCACGAAGGCAGAGGCCGTGAAAGAAACGCTGGATTACCACGCGCTGAACGCGATGCTGAACCTGTACGATGCGGATGGCAAGATCCGCTTCGATGCCGACCGCATGGCCGCGCGGCAGTATTTCCTGCAGCATGTCAACCAGAACACCGTTTTCTTCCACAATCTGGACGAAAAGCTGCGCTATCTGGTCGATGAGGGTTATTACGAGCCCCAAGTGCTGGACCAGTATTCCAAGAATTTCCAGCGCGCGATCTGGGATGCCGCCTATGAGCGCAAGTTCCGTTTCCCGACCTTCCTTGGCGCGTTCAAATATTACACCTCCTATACGCTGAAGACCCGCGACGGGCAGCGTTACCTTGAACGCTACGAAGATCGCGTGGTCATGGTCGCACTGACGCTGGCGCGCGGCGACGAGGCGCTGGCCATGCGCTTCATGGAGGAAATCCTGTCGGGCCGCTTCCAGCCCGCGACCCCCACCTTCCTGAACGCGGGCAAGCAGTCGCGGGGCGAGCTGATTTCCTGCTTCCTGCTACGGCTGGAAGACAACATGGAATCCATCGGGCGTTCCATCAACTCGGCGCTGCAACTGTCGAAACGCGGCGGCGGCGTGGCCCTGATGCTGACCAACCTGCGCGAGGCGGGCGCGCCCATCAAGGGGATCGAGAACCAGTCCTCGGGCGTTATCCCGGTGATGAAGCTGCTGGAGGATTCGTTCAGCTATGCCAACCAGCTGGGCGCGCGGCAGGGTGCGGGCGCGGTCTATCTGAACGCGCATCACCCCGACATCCTGCGCTTCCTGGACACCAAGCGCGAGAACGCGGATGAGAAGATCCGCATCAAGACGCTGAGCCTTGGCGTGGTGATCCCCGACATCACCTTCGAGCTGGCGAAGAAGAACGAGGACATGTATCTGTTCTCGCCCCATGACATCCAGAAGGTCTATGGCGTGCCGTTCTCGGAAATCTCGGTGACCGAGAAATATGCCGAGATGGTGGATGACAAGCGGATCAAGAAGAAGAAGATCAGCGCCCGCGAGTTCTTCCAGACCATCGCCGAGATCCAGTTCGAATCCGGCTATCCCTATGTCATGTTCGAGGACACGGTGAACCGTGCCAATCCCGTGCATGGCCGCATCACCATGTCGAACCTGTGCAGCGAGATCCTGCAGGTGAACGAGGCGTCGGAATATAACGAGGACCTGTCCTATTCCCATCTGGGAACCGACATTTCCTGCAACCTCGGTTCGCTGAACATCGCCGCCACCATGGACGGCCCGGATTTCGGCGCCACCGTCGAGGCCGCGATCCGCGCCCTGACCGCCGTGTCGGAAATGTCGTCGATCGAATCCGTGCCCTCGATCCGGCGCGGCAATGACGAGGCCCATGCGGTGGGTCTGGGCCAGATGAACCTGCATGGTTTCCTGGCGCGCGAGCATATCCATTACGGCAGCCCCGAGGGGGTCGAGTTCACCAGCGTCTATTTCGCCGCCATCGCCTATCACGCGATCCGGGCCTCGAACCTGCTGGCGCAGGAAAAGGGCCAGAGCTTCCGGGATTTCGACAAATCGAAATATGCCGACGGGTCGTTCTTCGAGAAATATACCGAGCGCGACTGGCTGCCGACCCTGCCGGATGTCGAGCGGGTGTTCGGGGATACCAGCCTGCCCACCCGCGAGGACTGGGCGGCGCTGAAGGAATCAGTGATGAAGCACGGGCTGTATAACCGCAACTTGCAGGCGGTGCCGCCGACGGGCTCGATCAGCTATATCAACAACTCGACCAGTTCGATCCACCCGATCGTGTCGAAGATCGAGATCCGCAAGGAAGGCAAGATCGGCCGCGTCTATTATCCGGCGGCGTTCATGTCGAACGAGAATCTGGAATATTATCGCGACGCCTATGAGATCGGCCCCGAAGCGATCATCGACACCTATGCGGCGGCCACCGAACATGTCGATCAGGGCCTGTCGCTGACCCTGTTCTTCCCGTCCGAGGCCACGACGCGCGACATCAACCGCGCCCAGATCCATGCCTGGAAAAAGGGCATCAAGACGATCTATTATATCCGCCTGCGCCAGACGGCGCTGGAGGGAACCGAAGTTCAGGGCTGCGTTTCCTGCACTTTGTAAGCGAGGCCGGGGGCCAGCCCCCGGACCCCCGGGATATTTGGACACCAAAGATGAGAGGGGTTCTTCCAGATGAAGGATCATGTGATGCGGACAGTTGCGCGTGCGGTGAACTGGAACCGGCTGGATGACGACAAGGATCTGGAGGTCTGGAACCGGCTGACGGTGAATTTCTGGCTGCCCGAGAAGGTACCGCTGTCCAATGACGTGCAAAGCTGGGCGACCCTGCGCCCCGAAGAACGGGAGCTGACCATCCGGGTCTTTACCGGGCTGACGCTGCTGGACACGGTTCAGAACACGATCGGCGCGCCTTCGATGATGCCCGATGCGATCACGCCGCATGAAGAGGCGGTGCTGTCCAACATCGCCTTCATGGAGGCGGTGCATGCGCGGTCCTATTCCTCGATCTTCTCGACCCTGTGCCTGACCAAAGAGGTGGACGAGGCCTTCCGCTGGTCCGAGGAAAACCCGCATCTGCAGGCCAAGGCGCGGCTGATCCTGGATGAGTACAAGGCCGGGGCGGACCCGCTGAAGCGCAAGATCGCCAGCGTGTTTCTGGAAAGCTTCCTGTTCTATTCGGGCTTCTATCTGCCGATGTACTGGTCGTCGCGCGCCAAGCTGACCAATACCGCCGACCTGATCAGGCTGATCATCCGCGATGAGGCCGTCCATGGCTATTACATCGGGTATAAATTCCAGCGCGGGCTGGAAAAGCTGGGCGAGGCCGAGCGGGCGGCGCTGAAGGATTTCGCCTTCTCGATGATCTTCGACCTTTACGATATCGAGCAGAAATACACCGCCGAACTGTATGACGGGATCGGACTGACCGAGGATGTGAAGGCCTTCCTGCATTACAATGCCAACAAGGCATTGCAGAACCTGGGCTATGAGGCATTGTTCCCGCCGCAGGTCTGCGAGGTGAACCCGGCGATCATGGCAGCCCTGTCGCCCGACAGCGAGAACCACGATTTCTTCTCGGGATCGGGGTCGAGCTATGTCATCGGCAAGGCGGTGGCGACCGAGGATGAGGACTGGGATTTCTGATCCGCGCTATATTTGGTGCGTTGGCGGGGTGCGTTCGGTCGCGCCCCGTTTTTTTGTTTGCGGGTGACGTTTTATGCAGGGTAATTGTCCAAAAAGGCAGGTGCATCGGCGGTTTTCCGCTTTGACGCGCTGTGAGTGGTTCGGGTAGACCATTGATGAGCCACATACGCCAGAATGGCGAGTTGTAACGATTTATCCTTTGGAGTCATTCATGGCAAATGCTGTCTTGCCTGCGGGCGACGTGATGTCGCGTGCCGTATCCTCTCCCCTGCCCGTTCTGACCGGCCTCGACCTTCCCGATGTGATTGATCTGGGGGATAGTTGGGGAGAGGCGGTTTTTACAGTTTCGGCAACGGACGATTTTGGGATCGATCAAGCCGTGATCTGGCTCGATCGGGACGTCGAGTGGGAGTATGGTTCATCCAACTTAATTGTTCTTTCCGGTTACTTTGACAGCTGGGACGATGGCACGTCCTCAGCTTCCAGCTGGATTCAGCCCACCTCACGAAGTGGAACTGTCGATATTGATCGCGTGGTCTTGTCCGATCTCGAAGGCAACAGCATCACCTACACCAACGAGGACCTGCGGGGGCTTGGCTTCAAAACCTCGTTCCAGATGGTGAACGGATCGAACATGCCACCGCCAGTTGCCCATGTCACCGTTTCTATCCCCGACCGGATCGAGATTCGCGAAGGCGAAACGATCGACGCCGTTCTGCGCTTCAACGGCATGACCAATCATTGGGTCAGCTACAGCTACGGCATCTCGACTATCGGCGGCACGGCCTCGGCGAATGATCTGGGCGCATTGTCGGGCAGCGGCTCGCTGTCAATCGCATCCACCAGTCCGACCAACCGCAGCACCTCGTTCCAGATCCGGGCCAATCGCGACGGTATCGCGGAAGATACCGAGACCGCGTATCTGACTATAGACTTAGGCGGAAATATGACTTTCGCCGATGGTGGCTCGATGAAAGTCATCGAAATCGCGATCATCGACGACAACAAGACCATCGGGACCGTGCGTAACGATATTCTTTACGGGACTGCGGGCGCGGACGAGTTCGCGGGCGGGGCGGGCAACGACATCTATCACGTCACGGCAGGTGACAACATTCTGGAGCTTGAAGGGAACGGCATCGACCACGTGGTCGCCGGGATCGATTGGACGCTGGGGCGCCATATCGAAAACCTGACCCTGACCGGCAGTTCCAATATCAACGGCCGCGGGAATGCGTTGGCCAATCAGTTGATCGGCAATTCCGGCAACAACAAGCTGGAAGGGTTTGCCGGAAACGACAGGCTGCGTGGTGGCGCAGGTAATGACACTCTGCTGGGCGGCAACGGCGACGACACCCTTCTGGGGGAGGCCGGGAACGACCTGCTGCGCGGTGGCGCGGGCAACGACACGTTGCGTGGCGGGGCCGGGAACGACCGGCTGGAGGGCGGCGGCGGCAATGACCTGCTGGAAGGCGGGGCAGGCAACGATACGCTGATCGGCGGGGCCGGTGATGATCGGATGAACGGCGGTCAGGGCGACGATCTTCTCAACGGTGGCGCCGGAAGTGATCGCCTGGTCGGAGGCGCGGGCAATGACACGCTGAACGGCAATGGTGGCGACGACGTGCTGAACGGCGGGGCCGGGAACGACCGGCTGAATGGTGGCGCCGGCGACGATCTGCTGAACGGGGCTGGCGGCAATGACACTCTGATGGGCGGGGCCGGAAGCGATACCCTGAACGGCGGCGCGGGTGCCGACAGTCTGGTCGGGGGTGCCGGGAATGACGTGCTGAGCGGTGGCAATGGCCACGATCATCTGAATGGCGGCAACGGCAATGACCGGCTGGAGGGCGGCGCTGGCATGGATACGCTGCTGGGTGGCAATGGCAATGACCTTCTGCTGGGCGGGGCTGGTGCCGACCGGCTGCTGGGCGGCGCGGGCAGCGATACGCTGAATGGCGGCGTGGGGCGCGATGTGCTGATCGGGGGCGCCGGGGCAGATATGCTCTATGGCGGCGAGGATCGCCTGCGCGATGTCTTTGTCTTCGAGAAAGCGGCCGATTTCGGCAGCGGTGGCCAGTTGGACCAGATCTTCGATTTCGTCTCGGGGATCGATGTGATCGACATCAGCGGCATTGACGCCAACAGCCGCCGGGCAGGCCATCAGGACTTTGCCTTTGGCGGCACCGAGGCGGGCGCAAATTCGGTCTGGTATGCGCAGCGGGGCGATGATCTGATGGTGCAGGGCGACCGCAACGGCGATGGCCGCGCCGATTTCGCGTTCTGGGTCCGCGATCTGGACCGGCTGACGGCGGATGATTTCATCCTGTGACGCTTGCGCGCCGGGGGCGACCCCGGCGCCGCATCAGGATCTTGCGCCCTCTCGCATATGGCTGGGGCGACCCTCCCGACCGGGCTTCGGTCCTTCCGCTGAAAGGGCAGCGCCGTCGAACCGTGGGATCAGACATCCACGTCCCGGCCGCGCCTTCAGTCGAACAGCCCGGCATGGTCCTGTCGCAGGGCCGCTTTCTGGACCTTGCCCATCGCGTTGCGGGGCAGTTCATCGACGATCACCACATGCCGGGGCTGCTTGAAGCGGGCCAGCCGCTCGGCCAGTCCGGCGATGATCGCCTGCGGGTCGGGATCGGCACCCCTGTGGCGCGCGACGATGGCCACGACGCCCTCGCCCAGATCGGGATGGGGCAGACCGATCACCGCCGATTCCAGCACGCCGGGCAACTGGTCGATCGCCTCCTCGACCTCTTTGGGATAGATGTTGTAGCCGCCCGAGATGATCAGGTCCTTGCCGCGCCCGACGATGGTCAGATAGCCGTCGCCATCCACCTGCCCCAGATCGCCGGTGGTGAACCAGCCATCCTCGGACAGTTCCTCGGCGGTCTTTTCCGGCATCCGCCAATAGCCGCGAAAGACATTCGGGCCACGCACCTCGATCATGCCGATTTCGCCTTGCGTCACCGGCTTGCCGCCCTCGGTGATGCGCAACTCGACCCCCGGCAGGGGCAGGCCGACGGTGCCCGCGCGGCGCTCGCCCTCATAGGGGTTCGAGCTGTTCATGTTGGTTTCCGTCATGCCATAGCGTTCAAGGATGCGATGGCCGGTGCGTTCCTCGAAATCGCGATGGGTGTCGGCCAGCAGCGGCGCGCTGCCCGAGGTGAACAGCCGCATCCCCGCCACCAGATCGCGGGTCAGGCCGGGCTGGTCCAGCAGCCGCGTATAGAAGGTCGGCACGCCCATCATCGTGGTCGCCCGGGGCAGTTGCGCGATGACCTGATCGGGGTCGAATTTCGGCAGCCAGATCATCGCGCCACCCGACAGCAACACGACATTCGAGGCCACGAACAGCCCATGCGTGTGAAAGATCGGCAGCGCGTGCAGCAATACGTCATCCGCGTCAAAGCGCCATTCATCGACCAGCACCTGCGCATTCGACAGCAGGTTGTCATGGCTGAGCATCGCGCCCTTGGACCGCCCGGTCGTTCCCGATGTGTAAAGGATCGCCGCCAGATCGCTGCCCTTGCGGGCGGCGGGCGTGTGATCCTCGGGCTGGGTGGCGGCCTGATCGGTCAGGCTGCCACTGCCATCGCCCGCAAGGGTCAGCAGCGCGGTGCCCGAGGGCATGAAATCGTCGCGACGACCCGCGCGGTCAGGATCGCAGACGACCAGCGAGGGTTCGGCATCGCCGATGAAATAGCCGACCTCGGCCGGGGTATAGGCCGGGTTCAGCGGCAAGAAAACCGCCCCCACCCGAACCGCCGCCAGATAGAGCGCCAGCGCCTCGACCGATTTGCCGACCTGCACCGCGATGCGGTCGCCGGGGCGCAGGCCGGTTTCCTTCAGCAGGCTGGCCAGCCGCCCGGACATGCGAAACAGCGCGTCATGGCTGATGCGGCGGCCATCGGGACAGATCAGCGCCGCCCGCATATCGCCCTGACGCGAGCCCATCAGCGCATCGAACAGGATATTGGTCATGGCGTCATTTCCTTCCGCAACTGCCCCGCCGCACCCATATCATAGACCGCGTTGCCAGGGCGGGTCATCGGCAAAGGCATCGGTCACATGGTCGATGAACAGGCGCAGCTTGCGCGGCATCGGCCTGACCGGCGGCCAGACGATATTCACCGGCAGGGGTTGCTGCGGCAGGTCCGGCAGCAGGCGCACCAGCCGCCCGTCGCGGATCGCGTCATGGACAATGAACAGCGGCAGCAGCGCCAGCCCCGCGCCGCCCGTCGCCAGATCACGCATCGCCTCGCCATTATTGGCGGTGATCCGGCCGGGGCGCGGCAGGGGAATATCGCCGCCAAAGGGCCAGATCTCGGCCAGACGGGCATTCCGATAGCCGATGATTTCGTGCCCGCGCAGGTCCTCGGGGCGGGTGATCGCGCCGTGCTGCGACAGGTAATCGGGGCTGGCGACCAGCGCGCGGGGGTCCTCGCACAACCGGCGCACCATCAGCGTGCTGTCCTTCATCAGCCCGATCCGCAGCCCCACGTCAAAGCCCGCCCGGCCCAGATCGGTCAGCTGGTCGTCGTAATCCAGCACGATCTCCAACCCCGGATGGGCGCGGGCGAAACCGGCGATGACCGGACCCAGATGGCGGATGCCGAAGCTCATCGGTGCGGCGATCTGCAAGCGTCCGCGCAATTCGGCCTGCGCGCCCGCAGCGCCTTCGGTCGCCGCGATCAGTTCCGACAGGGCGGGGCGCAGGCGTTCGGCCAGATCATGGGCGGTGTCGGTGGGCGTGATCCGGCCCGCATGGCGCAGAAACAACGGTACGCCTAAAGCGGCCTCGAAATCGCTGATCCGCTTGCTGACGACCGATTTCGACAGATCCGCCCGCGCCGCAGCGCCCGAAATGCTGCCCGCCTCCAGCACCGCCAGAAAGGTCTCGATATCCGCGATCGTCCAGCCCATGCGGCACAGCATAACCGCCCCCGCGCCGTTCGCAATAACCGAACGCGGCTTTGCGATATGACCGCCTGCCACGAACGGTCCGGCTGCGCCATATTGGTGGCAAGCCCAAACACGCACCCCTGAAAGGAGGTCGCCATGCAACTGACCGGCATTCACCACCTGACCGCGATCACCGCCGACGCGCCGGGCAACAACCGTTTTTATACCGAGACCCTTGGTCTCAGGCGGGTCAAGAAGACCGTCAATCAGGACGACACCTCGGCCTATCACCTGTTCTTCGCCGATGGCGCGGGCACGCCGGGCACCGACATCACCTTTTTCGACTGGCCGGTGGCGCGGGAACGGCGCGGCACCCGCTCGATCAGCCGCACCGGACTGAGGGTGGCCGAGGACAGTCTGGATTTCTGGGCCGCGCGTCTGGCCGATCTGGGCGTGGCAACCGGTCAGATCACCACGCAGGACGGTCGCGCCGGTCTGGATGTCGAGGACCCCGAGGGCCAGCGCCTGCGCCTTGTCGCGGCGCCGCAGCCGGTGGGCGAGGCATGGGCGAAAAGCCCGGTTCCCGCCCCGCACCAGATCCGCGGGCTGGGGCCGATCACCATCTCGGTCCCCGAACTGGCCCCGACCGAGGCGGTGCTGACGCAGGTGATGAACATGCGCAAGGTCCGCGATTACGCCAGCCCCGACGGCAGCGGCCATATCCATGTATTCCAGATGGGCGACGGCGGCGCGGCGGCGGAACTGCATGTCGCGGTCCAGCCCGGCCTGCCCATCTCCCGACAGGGCGCGGGCGCGGTGCATCACGTCGCCTTCCGCGTGCCCGACCAGCCCGCGATCCGCGACTGGACGCAGCATCTGAACCAGATGCGGGTGCCCAATTCCGGCGAGGTCGAGCGTTACTATTTCCGCTCGCTCTATTTCCGCGAACCGGGCGGCAACCTGTTCGAGATCGCGAGCGACGATCCCGGTTTCGATGTGGACGAACCCCGCGAAACGATGGGAGAGGCGCTGTCCCTGCCGCCCTTCCTCGAACCGCAGCGCGCCCGGATCGAGGCAAATCTGAAACCGCTGGACTAACCGGCTGACAGACGCAAACATCTCATGGGGGCGGGAAACCGTCCCCATCAACGATGCAAGGAAGTGACAGATGACGAAGATCCTTGGCCTGTCGGGCAGCCTGCGCCGCGCCTCGTTCAACTCCGGTCTGCTGCGGGCCGCCGCCGAACTGGCCCCCGATGGGGTCGAGATCATCATCGGCTCGATCGCCGGGGTGCCGCTTTATGATGGCGATGACGAGGCCGCGAACGGCACCCCCACCGCCGTTGCCACGCTGAATGCGCAGCTGGCCGGGGCCGATGGGTTGCTGCTGGTCACGCCGGAATACAACAACGGCATTCCCGGCACCTTCAAGAACGCCATCGACTGGATGTCGCGCGGCGACGGCCTGCGGCTGTTCAAGGGCAAGCCGGTCGCGGTCACCGGCGCCTCGCCCGGCAATTTCGGCACCACTCTGGCACAGACCCACTGGTTGCAGGTGCTGCGGACGCTGAACATGCGGCCATGGTGGGACGGGCGACTGATGGTGTCGCGCGCGGGCGATCTGTTCGACGCCGATGGCAACCTGACGGATCAGGCGACGCGCAAGCGGCTGGCCGAGTTCGTGGCAGGCTTCGCCGCCAGCATCGGCTGAGGTGATACCGGGCATGACCCACAAGGAGGACAGCATGACCAATATGGCCATCGACCACGTCGCCTTGACGGTGCGCGACCTGCTCGGCATGGCGGATTTCTATGAACGCGCCTTGGGGTTGAAACCGCAGGGCGGTGATGATGCGACGCGGCGGCTGGGCACGGCGGATCGCACCCTGATCGAGCTGCGGCATGACGCGGCAGCCCGGCCCCGCGATCCCCGACAGGCGGGGTTGTTCCACACCGCCTTCCTGCTGCCGGAACGCGCCGATCTGGGCCGTTGGCTGCGTCACGCCCCCGATCAAGATATCCGGCTGACCGGTGCATCCGATCACGGCGTCAGCGAGGCGCTGTATCTGGACGACCCCGAGGGCAACGGCATCGAGATCTATTGGGACCGCCCGCCCTCGGAATGGACCCGCGACGGCGACCGGATCGAGATGTTCACTCATCGTCTGGACCTGACCGAGCTGTCGCAAGCCTCGCCCGGCGAATGGCAGGGCGTGCCGCAGGACGGCAGCATCGGCCACGTCCATCTGCAGGTCGGCGATATCGACCGTGCCGATGCGTTCTTTCGCGGCGATCTGGGCCTGACGCGGACCTTCGACGGGCCGGGGGGCGCGTGGTATGGCTGGAACGGCTATCACCACCAGCTTGCGGGCAATGTCTGGAATAGCCGCGACGCCCGGCCCCGCGATCCGCAGATGACCGGGCTGGCCGAAATCGTGCTGAACGCCCCCGACCGCGCCGGTCAGGTGCTGCACGACCCCTGGGGCACCCGGTTCGCGATGATCTGAGGGGCCGGGTCAGCCCGGCGCCTCTCCCGGCTGGGTGGTGAACACATCCGCCCAGTCGGGGTTCTTCGCATATTGCGCCTGCACATAGGGGCACAGCGGTATGATCCGGAACCCCCCGTCCCGCGCATCCTGCACCATGAAGCGGACCAGCGCCAATGCCGCGCCGGTGCCGCGCAATTCATCCGGCGCGCCGGTGTGATCGGCACTGATCCGGCCCGGCCCGCGATGGGTAAAGGTCAGTTCGGCCTCGGCCTCGATCCCCGCGACGCGGGCGACATAGCGCCCGGCGCGCGGACCGGTTTCCTCTTTGGTGACGGTGATCTCGGTCATGTCGGGTTCCTTTCCATCCAGTCCTGTGCCGCCGTCAGATCATCCTGCGACAGCTCGTGTCCCGCCTCGACGGCGCAGGCATCCAGTTCCGCGCCGCTGGCCGTCAGCCAGTCGTTCAGCGCAGGGGCATGGGTTCCGTAAGGGTCGCGCGTGCCGGTCAATGTCAGCACCCTGACGCCGGCCAGATCGACCTGCGGCGGCTGCTCCAGCACCAGCATCGGCCGCATCAGGATCGCGCGGCGGATCAGACCCGGGGCCAGCGCCATCACCGCGCCCGCGAAATTCGCGCCGTTGGAATAGCCCATGACAGTGACGCGGCCTGCCTCCAGCCCATAGCCCGCCATCGCGCCCTGCCAGAAGGCGTCGAAGGCGGCGGCCTCGGCCCGGATATCGTCCTGATCGAAGCTGGTCATCGAGATGCGGCGAAAGAACCGCGCCACGCCTTCCTCGGTCGAACGGCCCCGCAGACCCAGCAGCGTCGCACGCGGCGCGATCCGGTGGGCCAGCGGCATCAGGTCGGATTCATTGCCGCCGGTACCATGCAGCAGCAGCATGACCGAGCCGTCGGGATCGTCAGGCTGCTGAAAGCGGTGAACAAAGGGAAGATCGCGCATCGGTCTCCTTTCCTCGCCCGGTCGGGCGAATTGCGGCAGCATCACACGCAGATCATCGGCGCGGGCTGCGAAATGGGGTGGAATCATCAGCACCCGGCCCAACTGGCCGGGCGCCTCGTCAACGGTCATTCCGGGGCCTTCCGTGGCCAGCTCGATCAGCGTCTCTCCAGGTTCGCGCAGATAGAGCGAGTGGAAATACTTGCGGTCATGGGCGTTCGTCTCGTGCAGGTTCCGCGCCGCCAGCCGGTCGCGATGGGCGTTGATCGCGGCCAGATCCGGCACACGCAGCGCGACGTGGTCGATGATGCCGGTGCCCGGTATGCCCGGCACGAAACCCGTCGCATCGCGGATATCCAGCGCGTCACGGCCCGAGACCAGACGCTGCACCGCGCCCTCGACCGGGCCGGTCTGATATCCGAATTGCGACAGGAATGCCGCGCTTTGTTCCGGCACATCCGACCAGATCGTCACCGCCCGCAGACCCCGGGGCGCGGCGGGCCAGCCGCCATCGGCGATATCCGTTCCGACCAGCTTGACGATGATGCCGTCAGGATCCTTCAGCCGCAGCACGGGTTCGCCGAATTCGCGCGATGGGCCTTCGACGCTGATCCGGTGCTGCATGGCGCGGGTCAGCCAGTCGCCGATCCGGGCGCGGGGGATGCGCAGGGCGATCTCGGTCACCTGCCCCAGCCCGGCGCGGCCCCGCGCCCCATCCTGCCAGACCAGAAAGCTGACCAGCGTGCCGGGCGCGCCCTCGGGGTTGCCATAGAACAGGTGCAACTGCTCGGCATCCTCGAAGCCGCCCGTCTGCTTGACCAGATCCAGCCCCAGAAAGCCCATCCAGAAATCGACATTGTCCTGCACATTGCGCGTGATCGCCGTGACGTGGTGGATGCCGCTGGTCATCTTCGCCTCCGCTTGTCGTTCGCGCCCAAGATGCGTCATGCCACGCGCCCTTGCCATCGGTGTAACGCCGCAACCCCGCGTTCGGTTTTCCAGAACGCATTAATGCTTTGTGTTCGCCCGTCCCGCCACTACCCTTCATAGCAGCAACCGAGAGGACGCCATGAGCTGGAACCCCGCCCTGACACCGGGCTGCCCCGACGAGATCGGCCCGGACGCCATCGAGACCCTGATCATCCCCCGCGCCCGCGATATCGGCGGATTCGAGGTCCGCCGCGCCCTGCCCGCGCCCAAACGACAGATGGTCGGCCCCTTCATCTTCTTCGATCAGGCAGGCCCGGCCGAGTTCCTGACCGGGCAAGGCATCGACGTGCGCCCGCATCCCCATATCGGGCTGGGCACCGTCACCTATCTCTATCGCGGCGATTTCCACCACCGCGACAGCATCGGCAGCGACCAGATCATCCGCCCCGGCGCGCTGAACTGGATGGTCGCGGGCAAGGGCGTGACCCATTCCGAGCGCACCTCGGCGCAGGCGCGGCAGGGGCCGAACAGCCTGTTCGGCATCCAGACATGGATCGCCCTGCCCGAAAACCACGAGGACATGGAACCCATCTTCGAACATCACGGCAAGGACGATCTGCCGGACATCACCGATCAGGGCATCAATGCCCGGCTGATCCTTGGTCACGCCTATGGCCAGCAGGCGCCCGCGACGATGTTTTCCGAAACCTTTTATCTGGACGTGACGCTGGCCGCGCGGGCGCGTTTCCCGCTGCCCACCGAGCACGAGGACCGCGGCATTTATATCACCGAGGGCAGCATCCACATCGCCGGGCAGGAATTTCAGGCCGGGCAGATGATGGTTTTCCGCCCCGGCGACGCGATCACCGTTCAGGCGGGCGACCGGGGCGCGCGGCTGATGGCGCTGGGGGGTGCGACGCTGAACGGGCCGCGCTATATCTGGTGGAATTTCGTCGCCTCGTCGAAGGAACGCATAGACGAGGCGAAACGCCAATGGCAGGCCGAGCGTTGGGGTCGGGGATTATTCGATCTGCCCACGGGCGACCGCGACGAACATATCCCGCTGCCGCAATGAAGGAGGACAGCATGACCATCAAGACCGCCGCCGATGTGCGCAATTTCTGGTTCTCGGACGACACGCGCCCGCACTGGTTCGTCAAATCGGACGAGTTCGACCGCCGCATCGCCCGCGAATTCGGCCCCACCTACGAGGCCGCCCACAAAGGCGAGCTGGACGACTGGGCGCAATCGGCGCAAGACGTTCTGGCGCTGGTGGTGGTGCTGGACCAGTTCCCGCGCAACATGTTCCGGGGCGACCCGCGCAGCTTTGAAAGCAACGATCTGGCGCTGAAACATGCCCGCATGGCGGTGGATCGCGGCTTTGATGACGAGTTGGACACCGTCGGGCGGCAATTTCTGTATCTGCCCTTTGAGCACAGCGAGGATCTGGCCGATCAGGACCGCTCGGTCGCGCTGTATCAGGCGCTTGGCGATGAGAGCGCGCTGGATTACGCCCATCAGCATCGCGACATCATCGCCCGCTTTGGCCGCTTTCCGCATCGCAACCGCGTGCTGGGGCGCGAGGATACCCCGGAAGAGGCCGAGTTCCTCAAAACCCATCAAGGCTTCTGAGCGGCTGGCGTCAGGCGGCCCGCGCGGCTATCAATCGCGTGGGACCAGCAAAAGGCGGGCGATGAGGATCTGCATCATCAATACCGGCGGCACGATTTCCTGCGTGGGTCAGCCGCTTGCGCCCATGCCCGCCGCCGATTTCGCCCGCGCCGCGCGATCCCTGCTGATGCCCGCGCTGGTGGCCCGCCTGCCTGCGCTGGATCTGCATTTCGCGGATGGTGCCGACACGCTGGACAGCACCGATCTGCAACCGCGTGACTGGTGCCGGATGGCCGGGCATATCCTGAATCGCTACGCCGATTTCGACGGTTTCCTGATCCTGCACGGCACCGATACGCTGGATTTCACCGGCGCGGCGCTGCCGATGCTGCTGAACGTGGCCGGGGATCAGACGCGCGCCGCGCTGTCCAAGCCGGTGATCCTGACCGGCTCGCAACTGCCGCTGTTTCGCGAAACCCCGCAGGGGCTGGTGCTGAACGCCGGCAGCGACGCCTTCGCCAATCTGGCCGGCGCTCTGGCCTGCATGGAACTGCGCCTGCCCGAAGTCACCGCCTTTTTCGACGGCAGGCTGTTTCGCGCCAACCGCATCGTGAAGGCCAGCACGATCCGCTTCGACGCCTTCGCCAGCCCGCATCTGCCGCCATTGGCGCAGCTTGGCACCGGCACCACCCTGCATGAACCCGCCCTGCCCGCGCCGCGTGCCGATATCTCGCTGGACCATCCCGCCGCGCTGGCCCTTGCCCGCGATCAGCTGCGCGCCATCGCCGCCACCATCGACGCGCATCCGGTGGCGCAGATCGACGCCTTCCCCGCCAGCGATGCCTTTCTGGCGCAGATGATCCGCGCTGTGACCGCGACCGGCCCCCGTGCCCTGATCCTGCTGGGCTATGGAGAGGGCAATTTCCCCGCAGGCACGCAGGGCGCCATCCGGCAGGCGCTGGCCGACGCCGCAGAGGCCGGGGTGGTGATCGTCGCCGCAACCCGCGTGACCGGGGGCAGCGTGGGTGCGTTCCACTATGCCG
Organism: Paracoccus alcaliphilus; assembly: GCF_028553725.1. Taxonomy (NCBI): domain Bacteria; kingdom Pseudomonadati; phylum Pseudomonadota; class Alphaproteobacteria; order Rhodobacterales; family Paracoccaceae; genus Paracoccus; species Paracoccus alcaliphilus. The sequence continues at coordinate 930,489 of NZ_CP067124.1, read as the reverse complement.
CCGGGGCGTGGCTGGCCGGGACCGGCGCGATCAGCGCCGGGGACATGACCCCGATGGCCGCATTTGCCAAGACGCAGATCCTGCTCTCTGCCGCCGATCATCACGGCTGGAACCGCGATCAGGTCAAGGCGCTGATCGGGCGCAACCTTTGGGGCGAATGTCGCGGCCACGGGGCTGACAGCGGCGGCGCGACAGGCTAATCATCGGGGCGACGATGGGGAAAACAATGCCGACGATCTATGTTCTGAACGGGCCGAACCTGAACCTGCTGGGCAAGCGCCAACCCGAAATCTATGGCCGCGAGACGCTGGAGGATGTCGAACTGCTGTGCCGCGATGTCGCCCCCGGCTATCAGATCCGGCTGCTGCAATCGAATTACGAAGGCCAGATCGTGGACTGGATCCACGAAGCGCGAGAGGACGCCTGCGGCATCGTCATCAACCCCGCCGCGCTGACCCATACCTCGGTCGCGATCCTCGATGCGCTGAACACCTTCGAGGGCCCTGTGATCGAGGTCCATATCAGTCAGGTCCACAAGCGCGAATCGTTCCGCCATCATTCCTATGTCTCGCTGCGGGCGGATGGGGTGATCGCCGGGCTGGGGATCGAAGGCTATGCCGCCGCCACCCGCCGCATCGTGTCGCTGACGCAATAGCCCGGCCCGGCTTCCCGTCACCGGACGACCATATCCATCCCGACACACGCGCACCCTGCGCTTGGCCCGAATCCTCGCCGCTCGACCGGGATCGTGCCCAGACCTTTGTCGATGCCGCCGACCCCTTCGCGAGGCAGGCGGCCAGACCACAATGGGCTGAGGGTGTGTCAGAACCCTTGGTGGCACGTGATTTGCGAGGGACTTTAAGAGCCGCAGGCTGCCGCTTTCGTCCAGCGCTTCGACCGGCCGCCAAACAGACTTCAAGCGTGAAGTACAGACGCGCCACAGATCAGGCCGAAATGGCCTGCATCAGCCGCCGGATGACTCGCCTTCCTCCTGCCGGTCGATGCGCACCATCTCGTCGATGTAGCGTTCGACATCGGCCTCCAGATGGGCCAAGCGGCTGGCGATCTTGTTTCTGGTGAAGTTCCTGTCGCGATTGTTGACCGCCTTGAACTTGCTGCCGTCGATGGCAACGCAGTCGCCCTTCAGCACGTCGATCCGCCGGCACAGTTCTACGAACCGGGCGCAGGTCTTGCGGATGGCGCCGCCGTTAGTGCGCCGGAACTCCGCGATCGTCTTGTGGTCAGGCGTCAGGCGTCCTGTCAGCCACATGACCTCAACATTCCGCCCGGCCTCGCGCTCGAGCCGCCGGCTCGACGGGATGCGGTTCAGATAGCCATAAATGAAGAGCTTCAGAAGCGTCGCCGGATGATAGCCCGGCCGCCCGGTCCTCGCGGCAAGGGCGCGGTCGAATCCGAGGGCCAGCAGATCAAGCTCATTGACGAAAAGAGCGACAACGCGGACAAGGTCATCCTCACCAATCCGGTCGTCGAGCCGATCCGGGAACAGCAACGTCTGGCCCGGCGGCACACCTTCGATGAAACCGGTCATGGTTTGCCCTCCCGACGTCGAGAAAGCATAGCACACCGCCGGGTTTTGACACACCCTTGGCCCGTACTATCGGGAACCGAGGTGCCCTGTAAGCCTCTGGAATGAAATCATGAATCTGGCCCCTCATTCGCGAAACCGGCACAGGCCGGAGGGGGCGGAAAATGACCCTGCACGCACTTCCCCGCCACAGTCGCGAGCATGCTTCCGCTTTTCGCAGCCATACCACGATCCGCTGCGCCGAAATCGAGGAAATCTTCCACGGGTGACGCGATCCGTATATCCATATCGACGCCGGCCAACTGGCAATGCGCGCTCAGCGCCCCCGGAAGCCATCGCGAGATCGAGCGGTGCGCCGGCACACCGCAAGGCAGGATGCAAAACCGGCGTATCCCCGTCGCGGCCAGCGCGCCCGGAATTTCCGCCGCAAGACTGTCAATCAGGGAAGCAAGCGCCTGCCGGCGGATGAAATCGGACCGGCCATAGAGGATGATCGCATATCGGGATGTCATGGTGACGCAATCTCGATCCACGAGGCAGGCGGATCAAGGGAAAGGATGTCGATCCCGTCGCATGGACAAAGCGTTTCTCGGGCTGACGAACTCATCAACGGGCGCTGAGCCAAAACATATGCTCATGCCCGCGCCGAACCATCATCAATAGCGGGAGTTGTTGCCGTTGGAGCACCTGACAGGCCTCGCATTGCAGAAGAACGACACCGGATCCAGTCACGAAGCAAGGCCCGGCAAGCCTGTGGATTTTTCGGTGGATCAGCCCAGGCGTTTCGCGCCCCGGGCCAGTTGCCTCGCCGATGCCGAGGATGCAACAGTTCCGCATGGGGGAGGAAACATGGGCCGGCCAGATCAGACCAGGGTCAGAACATGCAGGCTGGTGGCCCTGCTCTGGGCGATGGTCCTGCTTGCAGCACCCGTTCCCGCCGAGGAGTTGCGGATCATTACCTCCTACCAGGCCGAGGTGGTCGATCCGATGCTGGAAGGATTCGCGCGCAGCCGTCCCGATATCCGCGTCCGCGTCCTGAACAAGAACACCCATGCCGCCGTCGACGAGGTGCTGGCGGGCAATGATCGCGGATTCGACCTGTTCTGGGCCTCTGCCCCCGAGGCTTTCGTGGTGCTGGACAGCGCCGGGCGTCTGGTCGATCTGGGGCATGGACCTTATGCCGATTTTGCATGGTCTGCCGTCGGCTGGACCTGGCGCGCATCTCGCGACGGGCCGGTGCCGCAGGACTGGAACGACCTGCTGGATCCTGTCTTCGCGCAGGGCATCGCCATGTCGCATCCGATGCGCTCGGGCACGATGCATTCGCTGCTGGAGACGATCTTGCAGGATCGCGGCTGGCAGGCGGGCTGGGCGTGGATCCTGGAACTGGCGGGGCAGTTGAACACCATTTCGGCGCGCAGCTTCGGCGTGCTGGAAGGTGTTGAGGACGGCGATTTCGTCATCGGCCTGACCATCGACTTCCTGGCGCTGACCCGCGACGGGCTGGTCTTTCGCTATGGCCGCCCGGTCATCCTCATCCCCGCCCGGATCGCCGCATTGCAGGGCGGCACCCAGCCAGACGCGGCGCGGGCCTTCATGGATTTCGTCCTTTCGTCCGAGGGGCAGCGCATCCTGCTGCACCCCGATATCCGCCGCATCCCCGTCGATCCCGAGATTCGCACCGAACTGTCGGAATCGCTGGACCCGGCGATCCGTGCGGCGCTGAATTTCAGCTGGTCGCGCTATGATCCCGAACTGGCCGCGCGCCGCTATTGGCAGGTCAAGCAGTTGTTCGAGGCTTTCGTCGCCCGCGACCTGCTGCTGCGTCGCGATCTGTGGCGGCGTCTGCGGGCGCTGGACGACGCGCCCGCGGCGGAACGCGCCCGCATCCGGCGGTTGCTGACATGGATGCCGCTGACCGAACATCGGGCGCGCTCGGCCCCGACGGATCGCGAGACGCTGCTGGAATGGTCGGAACGCTCTCATACCATCCTGCGCGATGCCGAGGCGCTGATCCGCGCGTTGGAGCAGCGATGATCCGCCGCGGCTCGATCCGGGGGCGGCTGATGGCGGCGCTGGTGCTGGTCGTGATCGTAGCTGTGGGGGTGCTGGCGGTCGGCATGATGGTGATGCTGCGGGCCGAGCGCGACTTTCGTGCGCTGGCGCAGGACCGCATTCCCGCCGTCGCGCTGGCCGGCGAACTGGCCGAGGCGACGGGCGAACTGGCCGCGCTGGCCATGCAGATGGTCGCCGACCCCGCCATGCCCGCCGATCGGATGAAGCGCGCCATCGACAGCGCCTCGCAGGGGGTCGAGGGGATTCTGGCCTCGCCACTCTGGCTGGCAGCGCCTGAGCGCGCCGAGACCCGCGCCGGGATCGAGGCCGCCGAGCACGATTTGCGCCGCGCGCTGACGGGCTTCGGCAGGATCAGCACCAACCTGACCCGGCGCGCACGACTCGATGCCCGGATCGGGGCCGACCTGCGCTGGATCCATGCCGATGTGCAGGATCAGGTGCAGGGGATCCTCAGCGACCTGTCCTTCAACATGGACACGCAGCTTGCGGCGCTGGTGGTGAATACCGATCCCGATACCCGCGCCGGGGCCGAGCAGGCGCTGTCGCAGGACTGGCTGCTGCGCGACCGGGTGCAGCAGATCGGGTCCGAGGCCGCGACGCTGACCGCGCTTCTGTTGCAGGCGCGCTCGGCCGACAGCCCGGAGGCGCTGGAACAGACCGCCGCGCTTGGCCGCGACACGCTGGACCGGCTGGCCCTGTCGCAGCTGAACCTGCCGCAGCGGGTCGATGTGACGCTGCTGATGCAGGCGCTGGACCGGCTGAAGGCTCTGGCCTCGGGCGAGGACAGCGTTTTCGTCCAGCAAGGACAGCGGTTAGAACTGCACCGCGCCGCCGTGGCCGAGTTGCAGGCCGCACAAGCGGCGCTGGCCGGGATGCAGGCGCTGCTGACCGATCTGGGCCGGACCGAGCGGATCGGGGCGCAGGCCCGCGCGGATGCCGCCGCCTCGGCGATCATGCGTGGATCGCTGTGGCTGGGGCTGGTGACGGCCCTGGGTGCGGTGGCGACGGCGATCATCCTGGCGGTTTTCGTCCATAACCGCATCCTTCTGCGGATCGAGGCGCTTTCCACCGACCTGACCCGCATCGCGGGCGGCGATTCCGGCACGCCCCGCCAGGGCGATGAGATCGCCGAGATGGCTCGCGCGGTCGAGGTCTTTCGTGCCTCGGTCCAGGCCCGCCAGCAGGCGCTGGAGCGGCTGGAGATGACACAACGCGAGCTGGTGCAGGCGGGCAAGATGGCGGCGCTTGGCCAGATGTCCGCCGCGATCAGCCATGAGATCAACCAGCCCATTGCCGCCATCGGCCACCGCCTGCACAACCTGCGCGCCGCCCATCCCCAGGCCCGCCCGGCCATCGCCCGGATCGAGGCGCTGCTGGACCGCATTACCCGCACCATCGGCCATCTGCGCCGCATCGCCCGCCGCTCGGAGCATCACAATACGCGGGTGCTGCTGGCCGAGCCGGTGCAGGCCGCGCTGGAGCTGCTGGATCACCGCCTGCGGGCCGAGGACGTGCGGGTGGACTGTGCCGATCTGACCGGGTTGGCGGTCGCGGGGGACGAGATCCTGCTGGAACAGGTCCTGCTGAACATCCTCGGCAATGCGCTGGATGCCATCGGGGCGCGGGAAGGTGCGTCTGATCCGGGCCTGATCCGCGTCGAACTGGCGGGACTCGATCCCGTGCGGCTGGTCGTGCGCGACAATGGCGTGGGTCTGGGCGGCCAGAGCGGGCAGGTGCTGACCGACCCCTTCGTGACCACCAAGGAATCGGGCAAGGGGCTTGGCCTCGGCCTTTCCATCGCATTCAACGTCATGCAGGACATGGGCGGACATCTGGAAATCGAGCAGCAGGCCGAAGGCGGCGCCGAGGTCCGCTTGCGCCTGAACCGATGGCAGGAGGAATGACATGGAAGTGATGCTGGTCGAGGACGACGCCGACCTGCGGCAGGCCACCACCGAGACATTGGAACAGGCCGGTTTCCGGGTCCATGCCTTTGAGGCCGCCCTGCCCGCGCTGGCGGCGCTTGCGCCCGATTTTCCGGGCGTGATCCTGTCGGACCTGCGGATGCCGGGCCTTTCCGGCCTGGATTTCCTGGACCGCGCGCGGGAGGTTGCGCCAGAGGTGCCCTTCATCCTGATCACCGCCCATGGCGACGTGCCCGCCGCGATCCGCGCCATGCGGGGCGGTGCGCATGACTTTCTGGAAAAACCCTGTGCGCCCGAACTGATGCTGGACGTGCTGCGGCGCGCGCAGGCGATGCGCGACCTGCATCTGGAAAACGCCCGGCTGCGCCAGACCCGGATCGAAGACCGCCTGATCGGGCGCTCCGCCGCCATGAAGGACCTGCGCCAGCACCTGCGCGCGCTGGCGGGCCTGCAACTCGACCTGCTGATCGCGGGCGAGACCGGCACCGGCAAGGAACTGGCCGCGCGCATCCTGCACGACCTGTCGCCGCATGCGGACGGCCCCTTCGTCGCCATCAACTGCGGCGCGCTGTCGGAAGCCGAGGTAGACCGGGAACTGTTCGGCACCAGCGACGCGCCTGGCCTGATCGCGCGGGCGGAAGGCGGAACGCTCTATCTGGACGAGCTGGAATCCATGCCCGACGGGCTTCAGGTCCGCCTGCTGCGCGTGGTCGAATCGCGCGAGATCACGCCGCTTGGCGCGGCCCCCCTTCCGGTCAATCTGCGCATTCTCGGCAGCGTCAAGCGCCCACCGGACGCTTTGGTCGCAGAGGGGCGGTTGCGCGCCGACCTGTTCCACCGCTTCCACGCCACGTTGCCCTTGCCGCCCCTGCGCGAGCGCGAGGGCGACGCAGCCCTGCTGGTTGCCCATTTCGCCGCCGAGGCCGCCGCCCGCCACGACCTGCCGAAGCCCCATATCGACAACACCCTGGGCCGCCGGATCGCCTGGCACGACTGGCCCGGCAATGTCCGCGAGGCCCGCAACCTGGCCGAGCGGCTGGTGATCGGCCTCGACGTCAGCTTTCCGTCTCCCGGTGAGACCACTGGTACCGCGGACATGGACTTTGATACCGCGATGGATGCCTTCGAATCCCGCCTGCTGCGCTCGGCGCTGATACAGACCGGGGGCCGCAAGGCCGAGGCCGCGGCGCTTCTGGGTATCCCGCGCAAGCGGCTCTATCTGCGGCTGCGCCATCACCACATGCTGTAATGGGTCGAAAATGACCCATCTGGCGTGTCGAAACTGACCCATAAAAATTAAACAAAACAATATGTTGAAAGGTAGCTCCTCTTCTTGCACAGTTATCGCGCCAATGGTGCGCCGGCATGTCCCGGCCCGCCTGACGCCTCTGGGAGGAGAAACATGAACAGAACCTTTACGCTCGGCGCGCTTGCGCTGATGATGACCTCGGCTGCCGCCTTCGCTGATACGGTGACGGTGGTCACCTCGTTTCCGCGCGATCTGACCGATCCGTTCAAGGCCGCCTTCGAGGCCGCCCATCCGGGCACCACGCTGGAAGTGGTCAGCCGCAACACCAATGCCGCCGTGTCGCATCTGCAGGAAACCCGCAGCGCCAATACGATCGACCTGATGTGGGCCTCGGCCCCCGACGCTTTCGAGGTGCTGAAGGAAGACGGCCTGCTGGCCGCGGTCGATATCCAGTCCGAAGGCATCCCGGACGAGATTGGCGGCTATCCGATCAACGATCCCGACGGCACCTATTTCGGCTTCGCCGCCTCGGGCTACGGGATCATGTATAACACCCGCTATGTCGAGGCCAACGACCTGCCCGTGGCCGAGGAATGGGAGGATCTGAAGCGCGCCGAATATAACGGCCATGTGGCGATGTCCTCGCCCTCGCGCTCCGGCACCACCCACCTGACGGTCGAGACCGTGCTGCAAGGCGAAGGCTGGGATGAAGGCTGGGCGACGTGGAAATGGATCTCGGGCAACATGAACACCGTGACCGAGCGCAGCTTCGGCGTGCCCGATGCGGTCAATTCCGGCTCGACCGGCTTCGGGATCGTGATCGACTTCTTCGGGTTGGCGTCCAAGGCGTCGGGCTTTCCGGTCGAGCTGGTCTATCCCAGCGTGACCGCCATCGTGCCTGCCAATATCGGCATCATCGAGAACGCGCCCAATCAGGAAGGCGCGAAGCAATTCGTGGAATTCCTGCTGTCGCCCGAAGGCCAGCAGGTGCTTCTGGATCCCGCCATCATGCGCCTGCCGGTTAACCCCGAGGCATATGCCAACGCGCCCGAGGATTTCCCCAACCCGTTTTCCGAAGATTTCGCGCCGGGCGCGATCGAGTTCGACGTGGACATGTCGGGGGTGCGCTACAATCTGGTGAACTCGCTGTTCGACGTACTGGTGACCTATCGCCTTGACGATCTGCGCGCCGCTGTTGCCGCCGTGCAGCGGGCCGAGGCCGCCCATGCCGACACCGGCAACGAGGAAGCCGCCGCCCTGATCGCCGAGGCCCGCGCGCTGGTCGAGGCCATGCCGATCACCGAGGAGGAATCGCTGGACCCGTCCTTCACGCAGGTCTTCACCACCTCGCGCGCCGACCCTGACACCGAGGTTGTCGGCCGTCAGGCCGAGGTGGAACAGTCCTGGGACAGCTTCGCGGTGGAAAACTACCGCAAGGCCCGCGAACTGGCCGATCAGGCCGCCGCGCTGAACTGAGCCAGCTTTCCGCGCCGCCTTGTCGCGGCGCGGAACCCCTGACGCCGCGAGGACACCATGCCCGACACTTCCCGGACCGCTTCGCGCGGGTTCACGCTGTTTCCCCGCCTGTCGGGTGCCGCCGTCGCGGGTATCCTGATCGCGATCTTTCTGATGGCCTTTCTGGTCCTGCCGGTGGCGCAGGTGATCTATGTGGCCTTTCTGGACGCCCGCACCGGCGCCTTCACGTTGCAGAACTTTCAGGATTTCTTCAACACGACGCTGTTTCGCGAAAGCTTCGTGAACTCGTTCTATGTCTCGGCCATGTCGGTGGTGCTGGCGACGGTGATCGCGCTGCCGCTGGCCTATATCACCACGCGCTTCAACTTCGCCGGCACGGCGGCGATTCAGGCGCTGGGGATCATCCCGCTGATCATGCCGCCCTTCGTCGGCGCGGTGGCGATGTCGCTGCTGTTCGGGCGTAACGGCTCGGTCAACCTGCTGCTGAACCAGTATTTCGGCTTCCGTATTCCCTTCATGGAGGGGCTGAACGGCGTCATTCTGGTCCAGTCGATCCATTACTTCCCCTTCATCCTGATCAACCTGTCGGCGTCCTTGCGCAATATCGACCGCTCGATGGAGGAGGCGGCGCAGAACCTTGGCTCTCACGGGATGCGGATGTTCCGGCGCATCGTCTTTCCGCTGGCGATGCCGGGTTATCTGGCGGGGGCGGCGCTGGTCTTCATCAAGGTTTTCGACGATCTGGGCACGCCCCTGCTGCTGAACGTCAATAACATGCTGGCGCCGCAGGCATATCTGCGCATCACCGGGGTGGGGATCAACGATCCGATGGGCTATGTGATCTCGTTCATCCTGGTGGCGTTTTCGGTCTTTTCGCTCTGGGCGTCCTTCCTGTTCATGCGCGGCAAGGATTACGCGACCGTGCAGAAGGGCGGCGGCGGGCTGTCGCGCCGCGACCTGAAACCGCGCGAGAAATGGCTGGCATGGGGGGTGATTCTGTTCATCCTTGCGATGGTGCTGTCGCCGCATATCGGGCTGCTGCTGCTGGCCTTCGGCACGATCTGGTCGTTTTCACCGCTGCCTGACGGCTTCACCGTCCAGCATTTCGGGACGATCTTCACCCAGTCGTCGCAATATGTCTGGAACACGCTGATCTATGCCGGATCGGCTGCCGTGATCGACGTTATTCTGGGCACCGCCATCGCCTATATCGTGATCCGCACCGGGCTGCCGGGGCGCAAATGGCTGGACTATATGGCGACCGCCGCGCTGGCCGTGCCCGGCGTGGTGCTGGGCATCGGCTATCTGCGCATGTTCCACGGCATCCAGTTGCCCTTCGGGCTGGGCCAGATGTCCAGTTTCTGGGGCATCATCATCGTGGCACTGGCCGTGCGCCGTCTGCCCTATGCGCTGCGCGCCTGCATGGCGGCGCTGCAACAGGTCTCACTGTCGCTGGAGGAAGCGGCCGAAAGCCTTGGCGCATCGCGCACCAGCACCATCCGGCGCATCGTAGTGCCGCTGATGACGGGCGGCATCCTTGCAGGCTTCGTCACCAGCTTTGCCACCGCGGCGGTGGAACTGTCGGCGACGATCATGCTGGTCGGGCGGTCCTCGGACGCGCCCCTGGCCTATGGCATCTATCTTTACATGCAGTCGCCCGCCGGACGCGGGCCGGGGGCCGCGCTTGGCATCCTTGCCGTGGTGATCGTGGCGCTTGGCACTTACCTCTCGCAGCGCATCATCGAGCGTGAACGCGCCCGCCAGACCATGACAGCCGACCAGCATTGAGTTTCGGAGAAGCACAGATGACACTGACAAAAGCCGGAATCCGTATCGAGGATCTGCACCTGTCCTTCGGCGAGACCAAGGTGCTGGAAGGTATCGACATGGTGATCGAGCCGGGCGAGTTCTTCGCCTTCCTTGGTCCCTCTGGCTCGGGCAAATCGACGCTGCTGCGGGCGATCGCGGGGTTCGGGCCGGTGCCGAAGGGTCGCATCCTGATCGCCGACCGCGACATTGCCCGGCTGCCGCCGTGGAAGCGCAATGTGGGCATGGTGTTCCAGTCCTATGCGCTGTGGCCGCATATGTCGGTGCGCCGCAACGTGGCCTTCGGGCTTGAGGAACGCCGGATGCCCACGCGCCAGATCGGCCCGAAGGTCGAGCGTGCGCTGGAAACCGTGGGTCTGCTGCACCTGGCCGACCGGATGCCCGCGCAGCTTTCGGGCGGCCAGCAGCAGCGCGTCGCCCTTGCCCGCACCATTGCCATCGAGCCGCAGGTGCTGCTGCTGGATGAACCCTTGTCGAACCTTGATGCCGCCTTGCGGGTCCAGATGCGGCGCGAATTGCTGGCGTTGCAGCGCAAGCTGGGTCTGACGACAATTTTCGTGACCCATGATCAGGAGGAAGCCAATACCACCTCGGACCGGATGGCGGTGCTGGACAAGGGCGTGATCCAGCAGATCGGCACGCCCCAGCAGCTTTACGACCACCCCGAGAATGCCTTTGTCGCGGGGTTTCTGGGCACGGCGAATATCCTGAAGGGCGCGATGCAGGGCGCGGATTTCGTGACCGAGGCGGGCCAGCGCCTGCCCGTCGTCGCGCCGCTGGAAGGGGCGAACCGCATCGTGCTGCGCCCGCAGAACATCCGTATCGCTGCGTCGGGCGGCGAAATCACGGGCAAGGTGACGCATCGCGAGTTTCTGGGCAGTCAGATCCGCTATCTGGTCGAAACGCCCGACGGGCAGATCATCGTCGATACGCTGCATTCCTTCGGCCTGCCGCCTTACGATGAGGGCGCGCCGGTCTCACTGTCCATCGACAGCCAGAGCGCGCCTTTGCTGGTAGACTGATGGCCGAGTTCTGGTTCATCCGCCATTTCCGTACGCCCTGGAATGCCGAGGGCCGCTTGCAGGGCCAGCGCGACATCGCACTGGACGACCAGGACATGGCCACGCTGGCCGTCAACCGGCTGGCCCTGGGCGAGACATTCGCCGATTTCACGGCCCGGATCATGCGTATCCGCCAGCGCGTTCTGGCCGTGTAGGGGTCGGTTCTGGCCTTCGGGCATGGTGCATGGCTGGGCGGTTTGCGGCTGGTGCTGGAGCCGCCGGCCCGGATCTCCAGTGTTCGCTCGTCGATCCCGAGGCGCGCCTTGCGCCGAGAGCCGTTGTCCGCCATTGGCCCGAGGACAATGGCGAGTGCGCCGTTTCGGACCGCCGTGCCTGCGCGCGTTCCGTTTGCCTTCTGCCTCGACCTTGATGCCTGTGCTGTCGATCAGCGGGTGCAGCGGGCCAATGGAGCTGCGACAGGGGATGTTGACGGAAGGGATTTTCGACGGCAGCTCAGCGTGCTGAAGTCGGGCACGGTCCACTCCAGCCCGATCAGGTGTGGCAGGCTTTCGACGAACCCGCCCATTCGCCGCAAGCATTTTCATCCTCAGGCAGGTCTGGATCGCAGCATCACTGCAACTGCGCTGCCGTCCGCGCTTGCCGGTCGCCACCGCCCAGATCATCTCCGGATCGTCAGAGAACCGTGACACCTGAGCGCCTCGTTGGAGTTCGCCGGGGTGCGGGCCCCAAAGCTTGGCGACGTCGGTCGGCTCATGCGGCTCGCCTGCCATCCCGGGTTCGCGCAGTGAGCCCCAGCAGGCCATTTGTGAAACAGAGCCTGCGGAAAACCATCTGTTGCCCGAGACGATCGGGAACAGATGGCAAACCTTCTTACGCCGCTTTGCCGAAGCGGAGGCGTCAGATCCCCAGGCGACGCAGACGGTGTCCTACGCGCCGATAGACAAAGGGCGGCAGCACGTTTTGCAACACGGCGTGGCGGGCCTCCTGCCGATCTTCCTGATCAGAGGTGCCGGGGCGTGGCTTGAACAAGGTTGAATGCGCCTTGCGCGTCGTGTCCCAAGTGGCGGTGTAGTAGTAAAGCGCGATCGACATGCGTGGATCGCCGTTGGGATTGGCCACCGTCCCCGGATTGCCGTGCCAGGTGTCGGATCCGGTATTGAAGCAGACCATGCGGTTGAAGATCGGCACGAAGCTTGCAGCCTTGGCGCTCATGTCGGTATGCCAGACCTCGAACGAACCACCCCATTCTTCACGCCAGTCCTGATTGAGATAGATCAGGATATTGATCCGGCGTTCCAGGTTCAGCTTCCGGTTGTGATTGAAGTCGGCGTGGATATCGAGATGACCACCATTTGCGACCACATGGATACCACCGCCGCTGTAATAAGGATCTGGAATCAGACCGTCGATTCCGGTCAGTTCCTCAAGGAAGGCAAGGAATGCGCGAGAGTTCAGCGTGTGAAACAGGCTGCGGGTATAGGGTTGCAGCCTCTCGGGCATATAGCTGGTCTTCAGCTTCTCTTGCGGGCGGTTGAAGAAGGTTTCCGCCTCGGGCAGCTCACGCAGTTCGTTGCGAACGCGATCAAGTATCTCGGGCGGCATGAAGTTGTCAAAACATCCATGTGGATAGGGATTACGCGCCCGATAGCTCTCTGCGGCGGCGCGCCCAGCCTCTCGCGCGGCGTCGATCGGCAGCAACAGCGTTTCCGGATCAATGGGAAGAACAGGTGCAGACATGGGAATCCTCGTAACGACAGTATGCGAAGATCCCGCATACCGCGCAGATCAGATCGCGGGACAATGAAAATTTCAAGCCTCGTTTTGGGACAGGCGCGGTGCCGGGCCCCATCGGCCATCCCGGTCAGTGTCCAGACGCCATCCGGCGGAAGGTCTCGTTTCCGGCCACGAGTTCGTCATAGGTGCCCTGGGCCGCCAGTTGCCCATGCTCCATCAGGAAAATCATATCGCAATTGCGAACCGTACTTAACCGATGGGCGATCAGGATAACGGTCTTGTCGCCGCGAATGTTCTGCACCGCCTCCATCACCACCCGTTCGGTGATGTTGTCGAGCGCCGATGTCGCCTCATCCATGATCAGCAGCGACGGATCGCGATAGAGTGCGCGGGCAATACCGATGCGCTGGCGCTGGCCTCCGGACAGCCGGACACCGCGTTCCCCCACAAGCGTGGCATAGCCCTGCGGCAGATCCGAGACGACGAAATCATGCAGCGCGGCCGCCCGGGCAGCGCGTTCAATCGCCGCCATGTCGATCCGGTCCTTTGGGACACCAAAGGCGATATTGCCCGCGATATCGTCGTCGGACAGGAAAATCGACTGCGGAACATAGCCGAGGGTCTGTTGCCAGCCGCGTCGGTTTTCGGAAGTGACGGATATGCCGTCAACGCGGATCTCACCTTCATCCGGTACCAGAAGGCCCAGGATCAGGTCGATCAGCGTGGTCTTGCCTGCTCCGGTACCGCCTACAATACCCACGGTCGTACGGGCGGATATCTTCAGGTCCAGTCCGGACAGTGCCGGGCGCGTGGCGGTGGCATAGGTAAAATGCACCTGCGACAACTCAAGATCGTGCTTCAGATGCAGCTGGTCTTGCGCTGTCGAATAAGGTTGCTGGGTGCGTCCAGCCTCGGCGTAATCGCCCACCAGTGTATCGAGTACCGCCTTGCCGCCACGCATGGTCGCCAGGCCGTGATAGATCTGTTGCAAGGCCGGCAAAAGCCGCATGACCGAAAAGGCGAAAACACCCAGAGTGGGGACGATATCGACGATATTACCATCGCTGCGCAGCAAAAGTATGAAAATCACTGTCAGCAAGGTGCCAAACGTGATCGCCTCAAGCACGAAGCGCGGCAACTCGGACATCACCCCAAGAGTCGCGACGGTACGCGCGCCACGATAGGCCGCTGCCCTGTAAACCCCGGTATAGTTTTCCTCGAGCCCGAGAAGCTTGACGTCCTTGATGCCTCCCATGGCCTCCTGCGACACGCGGAAGCGCTCTCCGAAGGTCTGCATCAGATCGGTGCCGGCATGGCGAAGCTTTTCGCGCAGATGCAGATAGATGAGCGCATAGCTGCCGCCCAGAATTCCTGCGGACATGATTGTCACCAGCGGATCGACGAGAAGCAGGAACCCCACGATCGCCACCACCAGAAAGACATTGGCGATCAACCGCAGCGCCGGAGAAATCACCCGCCCCACAAGGCTGTCGGTTTCGTTCAGGACATTCTTGCCGACATCGGCACTGTTGCGTTCCAGAAACCAGGTATAGGGCTGGTGCAGATAGGCCCCCAGCAGCTGACTGGAGATCGTATAGCCGCGCATGGCCGAAAAGCGGATCAGCGCATAGCTGCCCACGGCCTTGACCACCAGTCCGAAGACCACGACCGCCGTTACAGCGACAGCCATCGCGATCTGAAAGGAAAAGAGGCTTTCATAGCCGAGCATATCCTGAACAGCAGACAGAGCCCGGCTGTCCGAAATGATCGCGGGATCTGCGAGCATGTTGAGCAGAACCAGCACTGCCGAGATACCTGCCACCTCGACCAGCGCGACCAGGACCATCAATATGGTCAGCAGCCAGAACTGCCGCCGTTCGCGGGCGTCAAGCAGTAAAAGGATTTTTTTATATACGTCGATCACTGGACGCTCCGCTCCAATTGTCGTTGGGCACTCTGCCGCTTTGACATAGCAAAGAAAAGGTCCGGGGCAACCGTTCCCCTCACAAAGTCACGTTCTCTGCTGGATGAGGGTCAGATATTCTTGACCACGACCCCACAGCGCACACCGTCATTATGGAGCCAGACCTCAGGGTACCTCCATTGCGGCACCAAAGGGGGCGAAACGGCAGGGCCGAACCTCATGGATCGGCGGGCCGATCTCTTGCCTACAGCGTTTCCTCGAACCGGTCCAGGGTCAGCTCAATCACCTGGCTCGCGACGGATTTGCTGGGGGTATAGACGTGAAAGACGTGATCGGCATCGTCGATCACCATTCCCTTCTTGTCGGTGCCTGCGGCGGCGTCCCGAAGGCGTTCGGCATATTTGAGATAGAAATCATCTGCGCCGTTGATGGTCATGAACGGGCCTGGATATTCCGTCAGCGCCGCATAGAGGTCGTGGGTGAACAGGCTGTCGAAGAAGTCCTGTTTCAGCGCCATGGTGCGCCAGCCAAGGTTCAGCCCGACGATGCCGTCTTCGGCCGCGCGATCAAAGACCTTCTGGCCAAGGCTGTCCAGCATGTCGGCGGCGTAATCGCCGATGGGGGACCAGACCACCACCGATTTGACGGCCTGCGGCTGGGCGGCGGCCAGCTCGATCGCGGCGCCGGCACCGAAGGAAAAGCCCAGCACGCCGATCCGTTCGGGATCCACGCCGTCAATGTCCTGCAATGCCTCCAGCGCGATCAGCGCATCAGCGTTCTGCCGGTCCAGCGTGAATTCGCCCGTATCCCCGTCGGATTTGCCAAAACCGCGGAAATCGAACCTCAGCGAGGCGATGCCATTCGCGGCCAGCGCCTCGGCCTTGTCCACATAGATATTGCCGATCTCGTTGCGGGTCGAGCCGAGGCCGTGCAGCAGCAGAACGGCGGGAAAGGGGCCGTCGCCCTCGGGCATGCTGAGCGTGGCGGCGATGCCGCGATCCAGCGTCAGGGCGCTTTCCCCGGCCATCGCAGGCAGGGCGGTCAGCAGGGCAAGGGCAAGGCAGCGGATCGAGGGTATCTTCATTGCGCCATTCTGGGGCGGCAAACCCCGACGCCGCAAGGATCGCCTTGGGAAAATAGGTCTTTGGGCTGATGTCCCCGCCGGACCCCAAAAGGGTCCGGCGGGGCAGGTATCAGGCCGCGCGGCGACGTTCGGACGCGGTGGGCATGCCGGGCTGGTCCCAGTCGCGGCGACGCCATTGCAGCAGCCCGATCAGCCCGATCAGCAGCAGCGCCGGGATATACATCCATTCGGCGGTCATGCGGTCGGTATTGGGTTGCAGGACGCGGGTGACGTTCTGCCCGGCCTCCAGCCCCAGCCGGTCGGCCTGACTGCGGAACGAGACATTCATCACCTGCACCTGACCGCCGAATTCGGTGATCTGGACACCGGCGGCGTTCAGACGCTCGGCCCCCGGACGCCCGGCTTCGCCCATCGGCAGTTGCGCCAGCCGGGTATAGTCGTTGCCCGACAGGTCCATCCCCTCGACCTCGAAGCGCAGGAACCCGCCCGCGGGCACGGCCTCGGCCATGGTGACGATATCGGCGGCGGGCTGGTCCAGATAGGGGTCCTCGATCCGGTCCATGAAGTAGCCGGGGCGGAACATCATGAAGCAGGCAAACAGCAGCACCGCCGATTCCCAGATCCGGCTGCGGGTGACGAAGACGCCCTGTGTGACCGACACGAAGGCCAGCATCGCGATCAGCGACCCCAGCACGACGATGATCAGATGTGCCCAACTGCCCACGCCGATCAACAGCAATTGCTGGTTATAGATGAAGATCAGCGGCAGGATCGCCGTACGCATCTCATAGCGGAAGGCCTGCACCCCGGTCATCACCGGATCGGCGCGCGAAATCGCCGAGGCCGCGAAGGACGCCAGCCCCACCGGCGGCGTCACATCCGCCATCAGCCCGAAATAGAAGACATAAAGATGCACCGCGACCAGCGCCACGGCCAGACCGTTCAGCGTCGCGACCTCGACGATGACCGGGGCCAGCAGTGTCGCCACCACGACATAGTTCGCCGTGGTCGGCATGCCCAGCCCGACGACCATGCAGATCACCGCCGTCATCAGCAGCATGATCAGCAGATTGCCGCCCGAGGCCGAGATCACCAGTTCCGCCAGCACCAGCCCGATACCGGTCAGCGCCACGGTGCCGACGACGATCCCCGCCGCGGCGGTGGCGATGCCGATGCCGATCATGTTGCGTGCGCCGGTGGCCAGCCCTTCGACCACATCGACGAACCCGGCCTTCAGCGGCGCGATCCAGTCGGATTCACCCCGGAACAACGCGATCAGCGAATGTTGCGTCGCCACCAGGAACAGCAGCGCGCAGGTGCCATAGAAGGCCGAAAGGCCCGGCGACAGTTCCTCGACCATCAGGCACCAGACAAGGATGAAGACCGGCAGCGCGTAATGGATGCCCGCCGGGGCAATTTTCGCGGCATCGGGCAGGCCCTCGGCCAGTTTTTCGGGGTCGTCCTCTTCCAGATCGGGAAAGCGCGCGCGCACGGCGATCGAGGCGACATAGATCGCCAGCGTGCCGACCGCGACGGCCCAGGTGGCGCCCGCACCAAAGACGCTGCGGGTCCAGCCCAGCCCGTAATAGATCGCGGCGCTGAACAGGATGAAACCGGAGATCGTCATGCCACCGATGGCAAGGCTGACCGCCCCCGACCTGCGCCGCACGCGCGGCAGGCCGGTCAGGCGGTATTTCCGCGCCTCGATATCGACGACATAGAACAGCGACAGATAGGTCAGCAGCGCCGGGATGATGGCGTGCTTGACCACCTCGGAATAGGCGATGCCGACATATTCGGCGATCAGGAAGGCCGCCGCGCCCATGACCGGAGGCAGAATCTGCCCGTTGACCGAGGCCGACACCTCGATGGCGCCCGCCTTGACCGCAGGATAACCCGTGCGCTTCATCAGCGGGATGGTGAAGGTGCCGGTGGTGACCACATTGGCCACCGAAGACCCCGAGATCAGCCCGGTCGCGGCCGAGCCCAGAACGGCGGCCTTGGCCGGACCGCCGCGCAGGTGGCCCAGAAGGCCGAAAGCGACCTTGATGAAGTAATTGCCCGCCCCCGCGCGTTCCAGAAGCGCGCCGAACAGCACGAACAGAAAGACGAAACTGGTCGAGACACCAAGGGCGACGCCAAAGACACCCTCGGTCGTCAGCCAGTATTGCGACGCCGCCCGCGACAGCGATGCGCCGCGATGCGCCAGCAGCCCCGGCAGATGCGGCCCAAGGAAGGCATAGGCCAGAAACAGACTGGCAACGATGGGCAGCGCGATCCCCAGAGAGCGCCGCGCGGCCTCCATCAAGAACAGCATCCCGGCCACGGCGACGACCAGATCCATCGTCGTGGGCAGGCCCGGCCTGCGGGCGACTTCGGTCTGATACAGGAACAGATATCCGGCGCAGAACGCCCCGGCCAGCGCCAGACCCCAGTCCAGCAGCGGGATCCGTTCCCGTGGGGAACGCGCAAAGGCGGGATAGGCGGTAAAGACCAGAAACACCGCGAAGGCCAGATGGATGGCCCGTGCCTCGGTCGCATTGAAGACGCCGATGCCCAGCCGATAGGGCAGCGGCGAGGCATACCACAGCTGGAACAGCGACCATGCCAGAGGCACGATCAACAGCAAAAGACGCGACGGGCGATCCGCGGGATTACGCCCGCCGGTATCGGATTCCGCGACCATGCGGGCAAGCGCTTCGGCCTGTTCGTCCCTGTCGGTGCTGGCAGCATTCATGAGCCGGATTCTCCCTGCGGTTCTTCTTATCCTGTTCTTACCGGACGCCGGGGCGGGCGCAATGCCGCCCCGGCGCGTTCATGGGGCTCAGAGCCAGCCCTGCTCGCGATAGTAACGCTCGGCACCCGGATGCAACGGGGCAGAGTTGCCGTTGGTGACCATGTCCTCGGGCTCCAGATTGGCGAAGGCCGGATGCAGGCTGCGGAAGCTGTCGAAGTTCTCGAAGACCGACCGCACAAGGTTATAGACCGCTTCCTCGGGCACGTCGGTCGAGGCGACCAGCGTCGCCATCACGCCATAGGTCGGGATGTCGTCGGGGTTGCCGGTATAAAGGCCGCCCGGAATATTGACCTGCGCGTAATAGGGGTTCTCTTCGACCAGCTTGTCGATCGCTTCGCCCTCCAGCGGCACGATCTTGGCGCCGCAGGTCGTGGTCGGGTCGGCGATATTGGCGGACGGATGGCCCACGCCATAGAAGAAGGCGTCGATCTGGTTGTCGCACAGTGCCGGGCCATGTTCATCCGGGCGCAGTTCGGCGGCCAGCGAAAAGTCGCCGCGGCTCCAGCCCAGGGCCTCCAGCAGCAGATCCATCGAGGCCTGCGTGCCCGACCCCGGATTGCCGATATTGAAGCGCTTGCCCTTCAGGTCCTCGACACCCGCGATGCCTGCATCGGCGCGGGCGACCACGGTGAAGGGCTCGGGGTGGACCGAGAACACCGCGCGCAGGTCTTCCCACGGGCCGCTGTCCTCGAAGCTGCTGGTGCCGTGCAGCGCGTGATATTGCCAGTCCGACTGAACCATGCCGAAATCGAATTCGCCCTGACGCATGGCGTTGATGTTGAACACCGATCCGCCCGTCGCCTCGGCCGAGCAGCGGAAGCCGTGTTCCTCGCGCGTCTGGTTCATCAGCCGGCACAGCGCGCCGCCCGCCGCGTAATAGACGCCGGTCACGCCGCCGGTGCCGATGGTGACGAATTGCTGCTGCGCGCTGGCCGCGCCCGCGCCCATGCTGCCAATCATTGCGGCGGCCAGTCCAAGACCGATCAGTTTACGGGATGTCATTCAAACTCTCCTTCTTCAAACCCCCTGTCGGGGCCGTTTCTTGCTTCTGCGCACCAAGGGCGCGCGTTTATCGAAGCGCGTCGGTTACGCCTCCGAATTTTGCGGGGCGGCTTCGTTACTATGACGCCAGCCGGCCCTCAAGTCATCCGCTGTGGCAAGCGGGCGCCCGGATCCCGCGCAAGCCGCCGCAGTCGCCGCGACGATGGCCGCATTGTCCGGCGCCAGCGTGCCATCAGGCAACCACAGATTGTTCTCGAATCCCACGCGGGCATGACCGCCCGCCGATGCCGCGCGGGCCATGAAGCGGGTCTCATCCGGGCCAAAGGCGCAAAGCATCCATTGATGCCGGCCGATTCCGGCGGTCAGATAGGCATCCAGTTCGCCATCCGTCGCGCCGGTTTCGGTGTAACGTCCGCACACGGCCATCAGCGCCAGCGGCCCATCCGGCAGCACGCCGCGCGCCGCCAGATCGTCCAGCCGCTGCAATTCCGCCGCCTCATAGATGATGATCTGATGCAGGATGCCGGCCCCCTCCATCCGCTGAAACAGCGCGGCGGCAGCGGTTTCATCCGCCCCTTCCGGCAGGATCTCACGCAGGGCGATGGACACCGATTCCGGGCGCAGCGCGTCGATCAGCGCGATCTGTTCAGGGGCGGTATATCGCCCCACGGCCTCGGTGGTGATCTGGATGACCAGCCGGTCGCCCACGGCGCGGCGCACGGCATCTACGGCTTCGCGGTAAAGATCGGCGTCCAGCACATGCGCACCCGCCGCGTCGCGCACATGCAGATGGATCATCGCCGCACCCGCTTCCAATGCCTCGGCGGCGTCGCGGGCGATCTCGGGCGCGGTCAGGGGCAGACGCGGATGATCCGCGCGGCCACGACGTGCGCCGTTGGGGGCGACGGCAATGGCGAAAGGGGCGCTCATGCCGGAACCACGGAGGTGATGGCGCGGTCCAGCCGTTCCACGATCTGCGCGACATGGGTTTCATTGATGATGAAGGACGGCGCGACCAGCACATGGTCGCCCGCCTGCCCGTCCGCCGTGCCGCCGGCGGGATAGACCATCAGCCCCTCGGCCATCGCCGCCGCCTTGATCTTCGCATGCAGCCGCAGGCCCGGGTCGTAGGGGCGTTTCGTGGCGCGGTCCTGAACCAGTTCCAGCCCGATGAACAACCCCTCGCCGCGCAGATCGCCGAACCACGGACGATCTGCAAAGGCATCGCGCAACTGATCGCGCAGCAACGCGCCCATGTCGCGGCAGTTTTCCAGCAGGCCATCCTCCTCGATCACCTGTTGCACGGCCAGAGCGCCCGCGCAGGCGGTCGCATGGCCGATATAGGTGAACCCGTGCTGGAACGCGCCCGATCCGCCGATGATCGTGTCGTGGATGCGATCCGACATCAGCACCGCGCCGATGGGCTGATAGCCCGCGCCCAGCCCCTTGGCGCAGGTCAGGATATCGGGCACCACGCCGTAATGATCGCAGGCGTAAAGCTGGCCGATCCGACCCATCCCGCTCATCACCTCATCAAGGATCAGCAGCACGCCGTGACGGTCGCAGATCTCGCGGATGCGCTGGAAATAGCCGGGCGCGGGCGGCACCGCCCCGGCGGTCGCACCCACCACGGTTTCGGCGATGAAGGCAATCACGCTGCCCTCGCCCAGACGCAGGATCTCGGCCTCCAGCTCATCCGCGGCGCGGATGGCATATTGCTCGGACGTCTCGTCGTCCGCGCGATGGCGGTATTCGAAGCAGGGCGCGATATGGCTGGCAGGCAGCAAGATCGGCTCATAGACCGCGCGCCGCCCGGCATTGCCGCCCACCGACAGCGCCGCGATGGTGTTGCCGTGATAGCTTTGCCGCCGGGCGATGAAATGGCGCCGCCCGGTCTCGCCGCGTTCAAAGAAATACTGCCGGGCCAGCTTCATCGCGGTCTCATTCGCCTCGGACCCGCCCGAGACGAAATAGACATGACCCAGATCACCGGGTGCCCGGCTGGTCAGATGATCGGCCAGCGCCTCGGCCGGTTCATTGGTGAAAAAGCCGGTATGGGCATAGGGCAGCCGGTCAAGCTGGGCCTTGATCGCCTCAATCACGCGGCGTTCGCTGTGGCCCAGACAGGACACCGCCGCGCCGCCCGAAGCATCCAGATAGCGCCGCCCGGCGCTGTCGATGACGAACGGCCCGTCACCGCCCACCGCAACGGGCAGGTCCAGGCTGGGGGCGCGGTGATGGATGCGGGTGCGGTTGGTTGTCATGGGTCAGTCCTGAGAGGGAAGATAAGCGGATGTGGTCTCGAACATGGCTTCGCGATGGCGCATGGCTTCCAGCGCGCCGTCGCCCGCGCGCGCCAGAACCAGCATGGCCAGCGCCTGCGCCACAGCCATCAGCCCCACCAGCGAGGCCAGATGCGACGGGCTGTCGGTGCGCGCGATCAGCGCGATATCGGCAACCTGCGCAATCGGGCTGAGCGGGCCATCGGTGATGCCCACGACCGTGCAGCCCGCCTCATGCGCCAGTTGCGCCAGCGTGACGGTTTCACGGCTGTAGGGCGAAATCGAGATGACGATCAGCACCGCGCCGGGGCGCAGATGATGCAACCCGTCCAGCAGCGCGCCACCCGCGCCGGGCATCAGCACCGTGCCCGCCAGAAACAGCGACAGCGCGTAATGCAGCCCGTAGGCCACCGGAAAGCTGCTGCGCAGCCCCGCGATCGCCACGGTGGGGGCCAGCGCGATCAGCGCGGCGGCCTTGCGCAGCGGCGCGCGCATCTGCGGGCCAAGGGTGGTTTCAAGGTTGAGCCCGTCCAGATGGGCCATGGATTCAAGCAGCAGATCCTCGGCCCCCGGCTTGCGGGCGTCGGCGATGACCCGGTCGGCGGGCCCGGAAAAGACGCCGCGCTTCCCCTCGGTCAGCCATTGCCGGTGAATGGTCTGGAACGCCTCCCATGTGCCGATCTCCAGCGCCTGTATCAGCCGGGTCATCGTGGCGGGCGACACCCCGACCCGTCCGGCGATATGGCGCATGGATTGCAGGGCGACCTCTTGCGGGTTCTCGCGCACGAACCGCGCGGCACGCTGCAACTGCGGGGAAAAGCCGCCATAGCGGGCCTCGATCAGGTGCCAGATCTGTTGCAGGGGCATGGCGTGACCACGAAACGAGGGGAAACAACTGTCCCTTCATTAGCCATCAGTAAAACATTTGTGTCAAGCGTGACCTGCGCAATCGCCCTCACGCGTGGGGTCACGCCATGTGCGGGCTGGCTAACCTCGTTACAACACGTTGATAAAATTACGATTTCTTTCACACAATTCGCCGACATCAGTAGCCGGTGGCCCGAACGGATATGCAATTGGAGTTCGACACAGCGCCCTTCGCTCTGCCTGCTTATTAGTCGACTCTGACCAACGCGGAACGCGTTGATATTGCGTGATCATCCTGCGGTTTTGTTGGTGTTTTCTTGCAGGATTTTGTAATCTTGACGCAGAAACCCTGCAATTTGTGATCGCCAATGAAGCCCCATTTCCGGACCGCCGAACAGGATGATCTTCTGCGCCCCAGGCTGGTGGATATGATCGATCCGCGCCACGAGTTGGTGAAGCTCGCGGCGCTGATCGACTGGGAGTTCTTCGAGCGGGAATGGGCCGGGTTCTTCCCCTCGGCGACGGGGCGCCCGGCGACTTCTCCGCGTCTGATCGCCGGGCTGATGTATCTGCAGCATGCGTTCAAGCTGTCGGACGAGGCGGTGGTCGCCCGTTGGGTCGAGAACCCCTACTACCAGCATTTCACCGGCGAGACCTTCTTTCAGCATCGCCCGCCTATTGATCCGTCATCGCTGGTGCGCTGGCGCAAGAGGATCGGTGAGTGAGGCGTGAGCCGCCACTGGTTCAAGGCCACGCCGAACGCGTGGAATGGCTGTTGACCAAGACGATCGAGGCTGGCCGCAGTTCCGGGACGATCACCGACAAGGTCCTGAAACGGGTGGTGGTCGATACGACGGTCATGGAAAAGAACATCGCCCATCCGACGGACGCCCGGCTCTACGAGCGGGCCCGCGCCCTGCTGGTTGGTCTGGCGAAGAGGGCCGGGATCGAACTGCGCCAGAGCTATGCCCGTCTTGCACCGCGGCTGGCGATCCAGGTCGGGCGCTACGCCCATGCCCGCCAGTTCAAACGCATGCGCAAGGCGCTGCGCCAACTCAAGGGCCATGTCGGCCGGGTGCGTCGCGATCTGCGCCGGCACCTGCAGGACATCCCGCAAAGCCCCCTGCGCGAGAGGGTTGTGGACGCCCTCTGGCTGGTCGGCCGCCTGCTGGAACAGGGACCAAAGAGCCGCGACAAGGTCTATTCCCTGCACGAGCCCGAGGTCGATTGCATCTCCAAAGGCAAGGCACGGGTGCGATACGAGTTTGGCACCAAGGTCAGCCTCGCCACGACCCTTGTTGGCGGCCTCATAGTTGGCGCCCGCAGCTTTCCCGGCAATCCCTATGACGGCCACACCCTGGCACCGGCCCTCGAACAGGTCGAAATCCTGACCGATACGAGGCCCACACTCGCCCTGGTCGACCGCGGCTATCGCGGGCATGGCATCGAGACCACCCGCGTCCTGATCAGCGGCCAGCGGCGCGGTATCACCCCGGCGCTGGCGAAGCTCCTCAAACGGCGCAGCGCCATCGAGCCCGAGATCGGCCACATGAAATCAGACGGCAGATTGACCAGATGCCCCCTGAAGGGCAGGATCGGCGATGCCATCTTCGCCGTGCTCTGCGCATGCGGTCACAACATCCGCAAGATCCTCGCCCATCTCAGGGCCTTTTGGGCCTTCGTCATCCGCTTCATCCTCGGCATCATCGTGGTCGTTAACAGACCACTTCAGATGCAGGGCGCGGCATAATCGCGTTGTTCAGAACCGACTTTTTATGGCCCGCCAGAAGCTGACGCCCCCGGCCATCCTTATGTGGGCGGGCCGATGATGCCATCTTGAAAATGCAGCGCGTTCGGGACGTTATACCCGATCATGCTTGTGGCCTCATTAGGGCCACAAGCCCTCGCTCATCAATGGGCTTTGATACCTTCATTGTTCTCAACTGCGTTCCCGGCCGGGGATATGTTAACCGGGAATTTCAGCTTCAAACGATACAGTTCCTGCGGCGCAGATAGACGTAATAGGCGCCCTCGCCCCCGTGGCGGACATGAGCGGCGGTGACTTGCTGGACCACGGCGGACAGCGGCGGCATATGCAGCCAATGCGGCACCTGATGGCGCAGCGCGCCGGGGCGGGTCGGCAGCGGGCCGTGATCGCCGCTTCTGCCCTTGCCGGTGATGACCAACACAAGCCGCAGCCCTGACGCATGACAGGACAGGATGAATTGCGCCAGTTCGGGCTGGGCGACGGCCAGCGTCATGCCGTGCAGGTCCAGCCTCGCCTCGGGGCGCAGGCGGCCCTGTTTCAGCCGCTTGTGGGTCTTGTGATCCATCCTGACGGGCGCGGCGGCCAGATGCTCGGCCGGGGATTGCGGCGGATGATACGAGGTCGCGGGACGCAACGGGCGCGACCGGCCCGGATCGGGGGACGGCATGGCCATTGGCGGCGTTACCGCAGGCACCTTGACCGGGCGCGGGCTGGAAGTTTTGGCCGGGTCGGCAAAGCTGTCCGGGCAGGCGGGTTTGCCGGACCCGTGCAAAGGCACCGCGCTGCGGGCAACGCGGGACCAGAGCTGCTTTTCATCCTCGGTCAGACCGCGCCTTCGGGCCATCAGCCAGTCGCGACAAGCAGCCAGTTGGGGTCGTCCTGGCCCATGCGGCGCGCGAAGGTCCAGGTGTCGCGCTGCTTGCTGGATTTGCGCGGATCGCCTTCGACCACATTGCCTTCGGCGTCGCGGGTCGCTGCGATCAACTCTCCCACGAAGCGCACGGAAATCTCCGCCAGGCCGCTGGTCGGGTCATATTCGGCATTGGCCAGCCCGGTTTCGCGTGTGCCAAGATATTGCGCTTCGACCTTCAGCCCCTGCTGGGCGCGCTGGTCGATCACCGACTGGAACGCCTCGGCCACGGGTTCGGCAAGGAAGGGACGCACTTCGGACAGGTCACCACGCTCGAAGGCCATCAGGATCATTTCATAGGCGGATTTCGCACCGCCAAGGAACGGACCAACGGCAAAGGATGGCTCGACCTGTTTCATCGCCGCCAATGCCTCGGCCTGCGGGCTGCCGGGTTCGGCGTGATCGGCGATGTCCTGATCCCCCTCTTCCGCGGTGCCGTCGATCACCTCGAACCGGGCGCGTTGTTCGTCCGGGGTTTCGACCTTCGGCGGCTCGAATCCGTCACGTGTGCCCAGCACGTTGCGCAGGCGCAGGATCAGGAAGATCGCGATCCCCGCCAGGACAAGCAACTGGATCAACGCGTTGGACATGCGGTTTACCTCGAATTTTATGCGTCTTTGCTGGTATAATTAGTCTCGTTCATTATGTAGGGGTTGGGTCGGGTCAAGTCCAGTTACAGTCCCGACAGGAAGGGGATTTCTCATGTGGCTTTTCTGGCTGTTTCTGGCGCTGCCCATCATCGAGATCGCGCTGTTCATCCAGGTCGGCGGTGCCATCGGGCTGTGGCCGACGCTGGCGCTGGTGCTGTTGTCAGGCGCTCTGGGCCTGACGGTGCTGCGTGCGCAGGGCGCGCGGGCAATGGCCGAAGTCCAGCGCAGCATGAACGAATTGCGCGACCCGGGCCGGCCGATGGCGCATGGCGCGCTGATCATGCTGGCCGGGGTGCTGCTGCTGGTGCCGGGTTTCTTTACCGATATCGTCGGGCTGCTGCTGCTGATCGCGCCCCTGCGTGAATGGATCATGCGCCGGATCGCCGCGCGGGTGGGCGTCAGCCATATGTCGGCCGAGGGCCGTTTCCGGCGCGAACCCTATCGCCCGCCCTTCGCCGATGGCGTCATCGACGGCGATTATGTGGACGAGGATGAGGCCCGCGAACATGGCGCCCGCGATCATCCGCCCTCGCCCGATGCGCCGCTTCCGCCGCCCCGCAGCGGCAATTCCGGCTGGACACGGCATTGAGACGCGCCCATCAGGCTGATACAAGCGCAACCGAAACCGTATTGTTGAGGAAAACCCATGTCCGAAGAAAGCCAGCCCAACGGCGCCGCCCCGGCTGAAGCGCAACCGCAACCGGTGCGGATGCAGATCCTGGCGCAGTTCATTCGGGACCTGTCCTTTGAAAACGCCGTCGCCCAGAAGGGCGCGCCGCAGGGCGAGGTCGCACCCGAGGTATCGGTGCAGGTCAGCCTCGACGCCCGCAAGCGCAGCGCCGATCATCAATATGAGGTGATCTCGAAGTTCCGCGTCACCTCGAAGAACAAATCCAGCGATCAGACCCTGTTTCTGGCCGAGCTGGATTACGGCGGGGTGTTCCATATCGAAGGCATCCCCGAGGATCAGCTGCATCCGTTCCTGATGATCGAATGCCCGCGGATGCTGTTTCCCTTCGTGCGCCGGATCATTTCGGACCTGACCCGTGACGGTGGCTTCCCGCCGTTCAACATGGACCCGATCGATTTCGTCGCGCTGTATCGTCAGGAACTGGCGCGCCGGGCACAGGCGCAGGCAGCGGCGGCCGAGGCTCCGGCCCCCGATCAGAAACTGTCCTGACAAGCCCTCCGATGGCCAGCAAACCACGGCGCGCCTGGCAGCGGATGCTGTCGGGGCGTCGGCTAGACCTGCTTGATCCGACCCCCGTCGATATCGAGATCGGCGACATCGCCCACGGGCTGGCCTTCGTCGCCCGCTGGAACGGGCAGACCTTTGGCGACTGGCCCTATTCCGTGGCCGAACATGCGCTGCTGGTCGAGATGATCTTTGACCGGATCGAAGGTGGCGCGCTGCCGCAATGGCGGCTGGCGGCGCTGCTGCATGACGCACCGGAATATGTGATCGGGGACATGATCTCTCCGGTCAAGGCCGCCCTGGGCACGGAATACGGCGCGATGGATGAACGGCTGAGCATCGCGATCCATCGCCGCTTTGGCCTGCCCGCCGCGCTGCCCCTGGCGATACGCAAGCGGATCAAGACGGCCGACAGGATCTCGGCCCGGCTGGAGGCAGTGCAGATCGCCGGTTTCAGTGAATCCGAGGCACGGCGTCTGTTTCCGGTGCCGAATGCCGATATCCTGAAAGGTCTGGAAATCCGCCTGCGCCCCCCTGCCGAGGCACGCGAGGCGTTCCTGCACCGTCACGCAGAATTGACCGCACTGATGGATGGCGCGGCCCGATAATCCGCAGGCGCACTGCCGATGCAATCAAAAAGGGGGCCGCGTTCCGGGCCCCCTTTTTCCGTTTCAGATCGCCAGATCTTCCAGCGATTTGCCTTTTGCCAGATATTCGGTGATCCAGCGCGGCTTGCGGCCACGACCGGTCCAGGTCACCGTCGGATCATCGGGATTGGCGTATTTCGGCGCGACGGTGCCCGCGCGGCGGGTCTTGGCGCCGGTCAGTTCGGCCAGATTGAAACCGTGCTGACGCGCGGCTTCTTCCACGGCGGCAAGGGCCTCGCGGCGCTTGCGGTCCTCATAAGAGTTAATAGCACGTTCGAGTTTCGCCCGAAGGTCGCGCATTTCCTTAAGGGACATTTTATCGAAGTCGAGTGGCATTTGTTTATCCGCTTCTTTATTCCAATCTATATATCCAGCGAAATAACGAATTGCGATGAATGTCAACTTCGATGGAATGGGAATCCTATTTCGGCCCTCTTTTGGCAAGAATTCGCTGCAACGTCCGGCGGTGCATATGCAACCGGCGCGCGGTTTCACTGACATTGCGGTCGCATTGTTCATATACGCGCTGGATATGTTCCCAGCGAACCCGATCCGCCGACATCGGTTTTTCCGGCGGGGGCGGCAGTAATTCGCCGCTGGAAAGCAATGCTGACGTGACGTCATTTGCGTCGGCGGGTTTTGACAGATAATCAGTCGCCCCCATTTTTACCGCCGCAACCGCCGTCGCAATCGCGCCATAGCCGGTCAGAACGATAATGCGGGCGTCGTGGCGCGCCTCTCGCAGGGCCTCGACCACGTCCAGTCCGCTGCCATCCTCCAGCCGCAGGTCGATCACGGCATAGGCGGGCGGTTTCGCGGCGATCATCCGCAGCGCATCGGCCACCGTCAGCATCGTCTGCGGCTGGAAACCGCGCTTCTCCATCGCCCGCGCCAGCCGCGTCACGAAGATCTCGTCATCATCCACCAACAGCAAGGATGCGTCGGCGCCGATCTGTTCTGCATAGTCGTCTGCCATGTCATCAGCCCCCAATCCGTTTTTCGATCTAGGCGTAAACCGTGTTCAGGTCAAACGGCGTTCAGGATGCGGCCCGGACGAAGCAGGCGGTCCGTCCGGCCAGATCATCGGGCGAAAGGCTGTTCGGAAAGTACTCGACCGTCTGATTTCCGGGCATCACCAGATAGGTATTGGTCATGTGATCAACCAGATAATAATCCTGATCCTCTTCGTCATGGGCCTTGTAATAGTTCCGCCAGCCCTTGTTTGCCGCCGCAATTTCCTCGTCGCCGCCGGTCAGGGCGATCATGCCCTCGCCATACATCGCGGTATAATCGGCCAGAACCTCGGGGGTATCGCGACGCGGATCGACGGTAATCAGCACCGATTGAACATCAAGACCCTGTTCTTTCAGGATTTCCACGGCGGCGTCATTGCGCGCCACATCCATGGGGCAAATATCGGGGCAGAATGTATAACCGAAATAAAGCAGCGATGGCCGGTCAAAAACCTGCTGATCGCTGACCCGCTGATTATCCTGATTTGTCAGGGTAAAATCGGTTCCGAAAGCATCCAGTCCTCCGGCGACATTGCTGCTGCGGCATTGGGCGAAATCGTCGCCCTGCCGGCCAAAGGCCAGAAACGCCGCACCCGCCACCAGCACCGCAACGGCGATCAGGCCGCCGATCATCAGAATCCGTCTTTCGGTCATTTCCTCATCCTTTCCTGAACGCGCGAATTGATCGCCCATCGGCACGGCGGTATCAAGCATTGCAAATGTCGCAACACGGAAAGACGGTGATGGCCATGACCCCTGCGCCGCCCAACGCCACCGGCCTGTCCGAGACCCCGCAGATCGAGCCGATCCGCATCCGCACGCTGGCGCTGCTGCGCTGGTTCGCGATCGGCGGGCAGGTGGCGACCACCATCGTCGCGCTGGCGATGGGCATCGATTTCGCGCTGGCCCCGGTGCTGACGCTGATCGTGGCCTCGGCGGGGATGAACCTGTGGCTGTTTCTGCAACCGCCCTCGCGGACCTCGGCGCGCCGGGCGGTCATGCAGCTCAGCTTCGATCTGGCGCAGATCTCGGCGCTGATGGCGCTGACCGGCGGGTTGACCAACCCCTTCGCGCTGCTGGTGCTGGCACCGGTGACGATTGCCGCGACCTCGCTGAACCTGCGCCAGACCGTGGCGCTGGGACTGGCGACGATGGCGCTGATCACGCTGGCGGGGATCTTCGCGCTGCCTCTGCGCGACGCCAACGGGGCCGTACTGCAAATGGCGCCGACGCTGGCGCTGGGGCACTGGGCGGCGCTGATGATCGGGGTGATGTTCTTTGCCGGTTACGCCCATCGCGTGACGAGGGAGCTGTCGCTGACCTCCAGCGCGTTGTTTGCCACGCAGATGGCGCTGGCGCGGGAACAGCGTTTGCAGCATCTGGGCGGCGTCGTCGCCGCCGCCGCGCATGAACTGGGCACACCGCTGGCCACGATCAAGCTGATCGCCGCCGAGATGGAGGACGAGTTGTCCGACCGCCCCGATCTGGCCGATGACCTGTCCAGCCTGCGCGCCTCGGTCGAGCGTTGTGGCGCGATCCTGAAATCCATGGGCCGGGCGGGCAAGGACGATCTGCTGCTGCGTGTGGCGCCCTTGCAGGTGGTGCTGGAGGACGCGGCCGAACCTCATGCGGGGCGCGGCATCCATCTGCAGATCATGGCCGAGGACATTGACATTCAGCGCGACCCCGCCGTGATCCACGCGCTGCGCAACCTGATCCAGAACGCGGTCGATTTCGCCCATTCCAGGGTGATGATCGAGGCGGCGGCGGACGACACCCACCTGCATGTGCTGATCCGCGACGACGGGCCGGGCTTTCCCGCCGCGCTGCTGGCCCGGATCGGCGATCCCTATCCCACCAATCGCCGCAGTAGCGAATCACGCAAGGGCTATGAGGGCATGGGGCTGGGCCTGTTCATCGCCAAGACGCTGCTGGAACGGTCCGGCGCGGCGCTTGCCTTCGGCAATGGCGATCCGGGTGCGATGGTCGAGGTCAGTTGGCCTTTGGCCCGGATCCGGGCCGATGGCCGGGCGGCATTGGGAGAAAACCCTTCGCATCCCGCCTAATGACGTGATTTTATTAACCTTACTTTAAGCCCTGTGCTGCTATTGCTGTTGGGAATCGCAGAGGGGCTGGTCCAGTGGATCTTCAGGGGTTGTATGTTGCGGCAATTTCGCTGCTGATCGGGACGGTATCGCTGATCGTGGCGATCATGCTGATCCGGCTGTGGGACCGGAGGCGGGGGCCTCGGGTCAACGCACGGCATCTGGAACCTGCGCTGCATCCGATGATCTTTCTGTTTCGCGATCACCGGCTGATCGACGCAACCCCGCCCGCCCAGCAATTGCTGCACCGGATCGGCACGCCCGACAGCGAATGGTCGCGGCTGCTGCGCTGGATCGGACCGCGCTTTCCCGACGCCGACCTGTCGGCTTTGGGCGCCAGCGACCGGATCGAGATCGAGGGCGCGACGGGCACCGGCAGCGCCCGCCTGCGTCTGCTGGCCGAGGATCTGGGCGGCGGGCTGTTGCGGATCACGCTGACCGATCCCCGCGCCGATCATGCCGGGATCGTGGTCGATTCCATGTCCCAACAGGCGATGGAGGAAGAGCTGGACCTGCTGCGCCGGGCGCTGGATCAAACCCCGATGCTGGTCTGGCGGCAGGACGAACAGGAACGCATCACCTGGGCCAATGCCGCCTATCTGCGTCAGGCCGAGACTCTGGCCGAGGGAGAGCTGTCCTGGCCGCTGCCCCGGCTGCTGGACACGCCCCGCCCGGTGCCCGGCGCAGGAACCAGCACCCATCGCGCGCCGCTCGATCTGGGCGACAATGTGTCCTGGTATGACTGCCACAGCCATCAGATCGACGATCAGATGATGATGTTCGCCCTGCCCGCCAATGCCGCCGTCCGGGCCGAGCGCAGCCTGCGCGAATTCGTGCAGACCCTGACCAAGACCTTTGCCGACCTGCCCATCGGGCTGGCGATATTCGACCGCCAGCGCAATCTGCAACTGTTCAACCCGGCGCTGATCGACCTGACCGACCTGCCGACCGGCTTTCTGACGGCGCAACCGACGCTGTTCGATTTTCTGGACAAGCTGCGGGAAATGCGGATGGTGCCGGAACCCAAGGATTACCGCAGCTGGCGGCGGCAGATGAACGAGCTGGAATCGGCGGCCGCACATGGCCACCATGTCGAAACATGGTCGCTGCCCAGCGGGCAGACCTATCGGGTGACCGGGCGTCCGCATCCCGACGGCGCGGTGGCTTTTCTGTTCGAGGATATCACCACCGAGATCTCGCTGACGCGCAAGTTCCGCTCGGACCTGCTGCTGGGCGCGCAGGTCCTGAACGGGATCGAGGATGCGCTGGCTGTCTTTGCGCCCGGCGGCCAGATGGTTCTCAGCAACGAGGCTTATGACCGGATGTGGGGCGCGTCCTGCACCAGCCTGTCCGAGGCGGTGACCCTCTGGCAGGAACGGATCGCACCGGGCAGCGGCTTTGCCGCCCTGACCGAGGCGTTGAAGGCCGACGAAACGCCCCGCCAGATCCGGGGCGCGATGTCGGGACCGGACGGGCGGCTGATGGGCTGGACCGTCAGCCGGATCGCGGGCGGGCGGCGGATGTTGCAATTCCACCCGACGCAGCTGGACCGGCAGGATGCGGCGGAACCCGCGGCGACCATCGCCTGCCCGGATCGGACCGCCACCGGCACATGATCCCGGCGGGCGGCAGACGGGTCAGTAATCGCGCTCGAAATACAGCCCCAGCGTGCTGTCGCCATCGCTGCCGACCGAGCCGCGCGCCCGCAGCGAATCGGTGACATCAAGGTTCAGGTTGATCGTGCTTTTGCCGTCATCGCCGACCGCGACATCGGTATAGACATTCTCGGACAGGTATTTGCCCGCCCGCACCTGCACATTGCCCTCATCGTCGGTGCCGACATCCAGATCGTCCAGACCGACGCGGTTGCGCAGATTGCCGACGATTCCCTCGCCGCCGCGCCCGGCCAGAACGGCGATGGCATTGGCCAGCTGCGCCGCCTGAAGCGGACTGATATTATCCAACCCCCTACCGAACAGCAGCTGCGACAGAACCTCTTCCTGCGGCAGTTCGGGCGAGGATTCGAAGGTCACTTCGGGATCGCGGATCTCTCCGTCAATGATGATCCGGGTGGTGATGCCGTCCTGATCGGTCTCGGCGACAAGGCGGACGACAGGGATCATGCTGCCCTGCAACTCGACCAGCCCCTCGGTCAGGTCAAAGCGTTTGCCCAGCAGATCGACCCGGCCCCGGATCAGCTCCAGATGCCCGATCGGGATCACGTTGCGCGTGGTGCCCTGAACCTGCAAGGCTCCGCCCATCTCGGCATCCACCCCCCGGCCCCGGATAAAGATCCGGTTGGGCGCATTGATCTGCAGATCCAGACGCGGCGGATTGGCCGGGGGGGTCGAAGGCGGCGCGGCCATGCCCGCATCGCTGGAGGCCTGGCTGGGATAGGGCTCCAGCCCCGCCTTGGCCCGCGTCGCCCTGACCGGCCGCGTGTCGCCCACATGGTTGATGTCGGGGATCGGGGCCGAGCCGCCCAGCCCGGTCGAGGGGATGCGGAATTCGGTCTCGCCCAGATCGACGCGGCCCGACAGCAACGGCCCGCCGATAATCGGCCCCGACAGGCTGACCTGACCGGAAATCTCGGTCTCGTAAAGGTCGGGGTCGCGGGCCACGACCCTGTCCAGCACCACGCCGATATCCATTGTCCCGCCCGTCAGATCGACCGGACCGCTGATCGTCAGCCGCCCCCCGGCCGAGACATTCGCGCCACCATCAAGCTGTATCCGCCCGCCTTGCAGGCCCGCGGTGACATCGACCTGCTCCAGCCGGATGCCCAGACCCGGTTCGGCCACGCCGCCATTCTGCCAGCGCACCTGACCCGACAGCGCCGACAGCGAGGGGGCGCCGTTCAGCCGCAGATCCAGCGCTACCGGGCCCTCGATGCTGCGGGTACGCAGGAACGGATTGGCCAGCCGCGCCTCGGTATTGCCATTGATCGCCAGATCGGTGGTCGAGAAATCGCGCGCCGCCGAGCCGTTCACCGAAATCCGGGTCGGCCCCGGCGCGGTGATATCCAGATCGGCGATGACATTCGGCCCGCTTTCGCGCAGCGTGCCATTGACCGTCGCGGGGCCGGGCAGTTCCGGCAGGATCAGCCCCATATCGGCCAGCCGCCCCTGAATATCGAGGCCCGAGGCCGGATCGCCCTGCGCCGACAGCTGCACCTGCGGGTTGTTCACCTGCAACCGCTGGACCGAAATCCCACTGGAGGACTGGCTGGCGGCAAGGTCGAAACTGGTCGCGCCTACCAGCAGCGGATCGACCTGCGCCTGCCCGACGGCCAGCCCGTTCGCATTGCCGGTGGCGGTGATCTGCCGCACGCCGCCTTCGTCGGTCACATGGCCCTGCGCATTCACCGCGCCGCGGATGCCGTTGCCCAGAAAGCGCAGATCGCCGGCATTCACCGTCGCCTCCAGATCGGT
The DNA here is from genome assembly GCF_028553725.1 of Paracoccus alcaliphilus. Lineage (NCBI taxonomy): Bacteria > Pseudomonadati > Pseudomonadota > Alphaproteobacteria > Rhodobacterales > Paracoccaceae > Paracoccus > Paracoccus alcaliphilus. The sequence goes on along the minus strand of NZ_CP067124.1, from coordinate 895,959 downwards.
CACGCCCTGTCCCACCGTACCCGAGGCCTCGGCGGTCAGGCGCGGGTTTTCGATCTGCGCCTGCTCGATCTGAAAGGTGCCGTCGCGTTCGGTCCCGCGAATGGCCAGCCGCGTTTCGCCCACCAGCGCGCCATCGACCTGCGCCTGCCCGAAGGACAGGTCATGGCCCAGACCCGTCACCTCCAGCCGTCGCCCGCCATCGCCGGTTTCACGCAGACTGGCATCGGCATCCAGCGACCCGCGCCAGCCGGGACCAAAGGACGCCAAAGAGCGGATATCGAGCTGCGCCGTCACATCGGTCACGCCGGGGCCATAGGTGCCCTCGGCCACCGCGTTCACCTGTTCGTTGTTCAGGCGCATGTCGCGCAATGTGATCACACCGTCGCGCTCTTCGGCCCGGACCACCAGATCGGTGGTGCCGGTCAGCGCGCCATCGACGTTTTCCTGCCCCAGCGTCAGATCCTGCCCGGTGCCGGTCAGATCGACGAATCGCGTGCCGTCCTGTTCGGTCAGGGTCGCATTGGCCTCGAATCCTCCTGACCAGCCGCGTCCCAGAACCGACAGATCGGGCACCGACAATTCTGCCTGCGCATCCAGCGCACCCGGCACGAAATCGCCCTGACCCGAGGCGTTCAGCTGCGGATTGGCCAGAGAAAAGCTTTCCAGCGCATAGCCGTCCTGCGTCTCGGCGGCGGCGGCGCGCAACCGGGTCTGCCCCTGAAGCGCGCCGTCCAGTTCGGCAATGCCCAGACGCAGATCTTCGGCGTCGCCATTCAGTTCCAGCCGCCGCGCACCGCTGGCGCCGGTCAACCGGGCGGTGGCGGTCAGCGCGCCGCCAAACTGATCGCCCGCATCGGCCAGGTCGGTCAGCGCAATCCGGGCGGTGATATCGCTGGCACCGCTGTTCAGATAGCCCTGCGCATGGGCGTCCAGACGCTCGGCATCGATGGTCAGCTCGTCCAGATGGATGCCGGTCCTGTCTCGCCTTGCGTCCAGCCGGATTTCGGACTGACCGGCCAGCAACCCGTCCAGCTGCTCTTGCCCGACCGAGATATCGGTGCCCATCACATGGGCGGTCACGTCGAATTCCTTGCTGAGCAGCACATAATAGCCGGTCAGATCGGCATCGGCGCGGCCCGTCACCGGGCGGTCGGCAATGGTGGACAGCCGCGTCAGGTCGTCATAACGCGCATCGGCATAGGCCGAAACCGTGATGCCGCTGGACAGGCCCGAGGCCAGAACATGGCCGCTGAGACCGTAATCCTCGCCCTCGACCGTCAGATTCGACAGGGTCAGCGCATCGCCGGGAGTAAAGTCGAAGCGCGTGCTGCCGGTGATCGCCTGACCGACAGCCTGCGCCATGCCGGGATCGGTGAAATCCAGTTCACGCCCGCCAAATTCGATCAACCCGTTCACACCGTCCAGCGCGCCATCGCTCAGCAGCACCTCGCCCTGACCGTCCAGCAGCAATTCGCCAATGCTGACGCTGCCCTGATCCAATGCGCCGACCCGCCCGGTCAAGGTCCAGCCCTGCCCCTCTGCGGCATCGTAATTCAGCTGTAACCGGCCGCTTTCGACGGTCATTCCCTCTCCGAAGGGCAGGGTCACGGGCAATTCCTGCGCCCCGGCATCGCTGCCAAGGGCCATCATCAGCTGCGCGCGCTGCGGGGCGTTCTGGTCGTTCGTCTCCAGCCGGCCATTGATCGACAGTGCCTCGGTGGTCAGGTCCAGAACCGGGATCAGCAGCCGCCCGGTCTCTCCGCGCCAGCCTTCGGCGCGCAGGCTGGTCTGGCTGCCGAAAAAGGCCCGGTTCTCGGGCGGCAGAAGGGTGGCGATATCGCCGCCGATATCGAGACTGAAGGCAGTGCCGGTCGCGCCCGTCGCATCCTGCTGGGCGGTGGCGCTGACGTTGCCGGTGATGCGCGGCTCTCCGTCCGTGGCCAGACGGATATCGGCGGAAAAACCGTTCAGCGGCCCCTCGCCGGTAATTTCAGCCGACACGGCGGGCTTGTCGTACAGGTCAACCAGATTGACCAGCAAACCGTCGGCAGCCTCTTGCAGTTGCAGGTTCAGGCCAAGAACGCGGGTCTCGTTGGAATAAGAGCCATCCAGCAGGAAATGCCCCTCGGGGCCATCCAGCCGGTCGATGGACAGGTTGGCCTGCCCCTCTCCGCCCGCCAGATTCATGCTGCCCTCAAGGCTGATCGCGGCGGGCAGGCCGATGATCGGCTCTCCCAGTTCGACCCGGGCGGCGTCGATACGTTCGATATTCACCGCGACCGGCAGTTCCGGCAGCGAAAATTCGGTGGTTTCGGCCTGTGTCGCGCTCTCTTGCGCGGCGGGCATGCGCGGCACGAGGATTTCCTCGGCCGAAAGCTCGGCAATCTCGATCCGGCCGCGCAGCAGGGCCGAGCGTGTCCACTGGATCGCGCCACCGCGCAAGGTCAGCCAGACCCCGTCCTCATCGGCGATGGTCATCTGCTGGAAGGTCGCGCGCGAGGACAGCGCCCCCTGAAAGCCGTCGATCACCACCTCGCGGCCCGCGCCCGACAGGTTGCGCTCCAGCAGGCGGGTCAGAAAGCCGCGATCGTCGTCAACCTGTTCCGAGATTTCGGCAACCGACTGCGCCCAGACCGCGAAGGGCAGGAAAATCGCGAGAAGACAGATCCAGATCCTGCGCTTCATCAGAATGCCTGCCCCAGACCAAGATACAGTTGCACGCCTTCACCGGTATCGCCGCTGACCGGTCCGGCCACGTCGAACCGCAGCGGCCCGATGGGCGTGTCATAGCGGATCCCGACCCCGGCACCGGCATGGCTGTTGCTGCCGCCCGACCAGCTGCCATCGTCCCAAAGCTCGCCATAATCGGCGAAAAGCACCAGTCCGATATTGCCGCGGACCTGCGCGCGAAATTCGGCGCTGAGGGTTGCGATGCTCATGCCGCCGGTCTTGATCCCGGTGCCATCGGGCCCGGAAATGGCGTAAGAGCCAAGCGATTGATAAGGCTGGCCGCGAACGGTGCCGCCGCCGCCGGAATAGAACAGATAATCACGCGGCGTCTCCTCGATCCCGGATCCCAGAACGGTGCCGAACTGCGCCCGCCCGGCAAGGGTGAAACGGTCATCCTCCCCCAGCGAGTAATAGGCGCGCCCCTCGCCCAACACCCGCGCCCCGCTGCCGGTTTCATCAAATCCCTTGAACGGCGTCACATCGCCGAGCAGATAAAAGCCGCGCTTGGCGTTGTTCTGGTCGTCGCGCTTGTCCCAGGTCACGTCCATCGGCAGGGCCAGCACCTTGAAGTCGGTGCGGCCATTGGCGTCGGTCACCCGCGACACCCGATATTGAATGGCGATATCGGCGGTCAGCTCATCCTCGACGAAGATGTGATTGAAGCCGAGCGACAGACCCAGCGTATCGGAATCGTAATCCTCTTCGCGCTCGCGGATCGCCTCCAGCAGGGTATAGGCGGTGGTGTCGGGCGTGATCGTCGCCGGGCGGTCGATGCGCAGGGTGATTTCCTCGTCCCGACCGCTGTTGTCGGCGCCGATATCGGACACCTTGCCGTCGATACGCAGCCGCTCACCGCCGCCCAGCAGGTTGCGATGCATCCAATAGGCCGACAGCATGGCGCCATCGGTGGTCGAAATCTCGAAGCCCGCCCCGATCCGGCGCGGCTTCTGTTCGACCACGGCAAGGTTCACATCCATGACGTTGCCGGGGTGCAGGGTCTCGGATTCTTCCAGCGTGATGGCCGAAAAGACCCCGCTGCGGCGCAGGCGTCGGCGGACCTGCTCGACCTTTTCGGGGTCGAAACGCTGGCCTTCGGGAAATCCGGCGATCTTTTCCAGCCGCCGCAGGCTCATCCTTTCATATCCCGAGATATGCAGCTTGCCGAAGGTCACGGCGGGACCGGGATCCAGCCCAACACGGCTGTCCACGCTGTTGGCGCGGTGATCGGCGGTGATCTGCTGCCCGGCCACATCGGCCTTGGCATGACCGTAATTGCGCCACCCTTCGACCCCCGCCGTCGCGGCCGAGCGGATGGTGCCGGTGCTGGCCGGTTCCGCCACGGCATAGCCCGAGGGCAGTTCGGTTTCCGGCGCCACCGGGGCGATATCGGCACGGGAAAAGCGGAATTGCGGCCCGGTATCGACGATTACCACCACGTCGCTGATCTGTTCGGGCGCATCCAGCGGCGCGATCGCGGCGGCCTCGACCCCGTCCAGCAGGATACTGACATCGACCGAATAATAACCGTGATCGTAAAGCGATCCCAGAATCCGGGCGTAATCACCGCGCGCGGCGGCCAGAACGTCCTGACCCGAGGTGCGGTCCTCGTCCAGCGCGCTGGTCAGCAACGATCCGTTGCGGATCTGGCGTTCAATGGCGCCATCATCGCCATCAATGTCGAACCTCAGCGAGACCGGACCATCCGACCGGCTGCTGCCGCCGAACAACCCGGAAAAGGGCGACGATGATTGCGCAAGGGCCACACCCGCCCCGCCAATTGCGATCGAGGCTACGCATATTGCCCGCAGATAAGCCCGCATTCCGTCCTGCCCTAACGTCGTTTTTGCTTTGAACCGATAAAACCAGCATCAGGTCCGGGAATCCAGCATTTGATTGTATCAGGCGGACTTGCAGGGCCGATTTACACCAATCTGTTGCGATCAGGACAGCGCGGTCAGACAGCCATGCAGTGCCGCCATGTCGTCACGGATCAGGAAAATCGGTGTGTTTTCAGTGATCTGCCGCATATGCGACTGCGACAGGAAGGCGGATTCGAACCGCTCCATCCGGTCGGCGATGCTGCGTCCGACGCTGCCGGCCAAAAACATCCCCTCCAGCGGCATGAAACGCAGCGCCAGCTCTCGACAAAGCAGACCGACCAGTTCGACAAACAGGTCATAGGTGGCGTTCGCGGCCCTGTCGCCTGCGGCGGCGGCGGCGGCGATATCCTCGCTGCGGATCGCGGGCTGGCCGGTCAGTGCCGCATGCAGCCGCGACAGCCCGCGCCCGGCAAAGGTTTCCTCGGTCGAGAAGAACCCGGCCATCGCCGCCGCGCCCACGGCCTGTTCCAGCCGTGCATGGATATTGGCGGGCAGCGAGGTGTGACCCTCTTCGGCCTCCAGCGCGACCGGGGCGCCACCGGGCATGACACGCACAGCGCAGACGTTGAAGCCGGTCCCCAGACCGACCACCAGCGATTGCCCGTTATGGGGCCGGTCTTGCGGCACGCGGCGCAACGGGGCCAGGCTGTCGCCATGCAGCGCGGGGGTGGCATAACCCAGCGCCGTCAGGTCGTTGATCAGCCGCACCCGGTCGGCATCGGTCAGCCGCGCCAGCCGGGCCTCATCGAAATCCCAGTCGCGATTGGTCAGTTCCGCCCTGCCGCCGCTGACCGGGCCGGCCACGGCCACGCAGACGGCACTGATGCGCGGCTGGCCCTGCTGGCGCAGATACAGCCGCACCACATCATCGAAACCGGCATGATCGTCGCCGCGAAACCGGGTGACGGTCGCCGCGTCGATCATGTTGTTCCGCGCGATGGCAAGGCGCGCATTGGTGCCCCCCACATCGGCCAGCAGCATCGCCATGTCGCATCCTCCGGCTGTCATCTGATCGGCGCAATCCATAACCCGCATGCATGGCCATTTCGAGGGCCAGCGCCAGCCCAGGGCCGTGTTTTTCGGAACTTGCGGCGCAGATGCGCGTTTTTTCACCCAAGGACACAAGCGAAAGGTTCGACCATGTCGATCAACGCCAAAACCCTTGCCGCGACCTGTGTCGCAGCTTTTACCGCGCTGGCCGCGGCTTCGCCCGCGCTGGCAGTCTCGCGCGCCGATCAGCCTGTGCAAAGCTGGTCCGCGATGGCCGGGATCCCCGCCGCCACCCTGCTGGCCGAGGCCGACCAATGGCCCGTGTCCGACATGGCGATGGACGATCAGCCCTATTGCGCCAGCGATGCCGAGATTTCGCAGACGCTTGCGCATGATTTCGACGAAACCCGGATCGAGCGCGACGGCGCCAACGGAACCGAGCTTTGGGGGTCTGACCTGATGGGCACCTGGACCGTGGTGGCGGCACGCAACGATGGCACCAGCTGCATCATCGCCTCGGGGATCGGCTTCGACGATGCACGGGATACGGACGCCTATTACGTCTCGGCGGGGCTGGGCAACTAGTGATCTGAATCTAACTTTCTCGCCGCCACCCATTATCGTCGCCTTTGAAATCCGTATCTGCCAAGGGCCTGACATGCTGATCACCATCCCCGACCTGCTGACCCCCGAGGAAGTCGCCTATATCCGGCAGGTGCTGGACGGGACGCAGTGGATCGACGGCCGCAACACCGCTGGCGATCAGGCGGGCAAGGTCAAGAACAACCTGCAAATACCCGTGGACAGCCCCGAGGCGCGAGAACTGGGCAATATCGTGCTGCGGGCGCTTGGGCGCAATCCGACCTATTCCTCGGCCGCGCTGCCCGCCCATGTCCTGCCGCCGATGTTCAACCGCTATGACGAGGGGATGACCTTCGGTGCCCATGTGGACGGCTCGATCCGGGTCATACCGGGCACGGCGCAGCGCATCCGCACCGATGTCTCGACCACGATCTACCTGACCCCGCCCGAGGAATACGACGGCGGAGAGCTGGTCGTGCATGACACCTATGGCCAGCATGCGGTCAAGCTGCCCGCCGGTCATGCGGTGGTCTATCCTGCGACCTCGCTGCATTCGGTGACACCGGTGACGCGGGGCTCGCGTTGGGCGTCGTTTTTCTGGGCGCAGTCGATGCTGCGCGACGACTGGCAGCGGCATATGCTGTATGATCTGGACATGTCGATCATGCGCATCCGCGCGATGCTGCCCGACGACGATCCGGCAGTGGCGGGCATCACCGCCCATTACCACAACATGATCCGCCACTGGGCCGAGATCTGACGGGTGGCCGGCCCGGCCCAGATTCCCGCCGATGTCGTGGCGCTGTGCGATTACGAACGTCACGCCGCCGAGCGGATACCCGCGCCGCTGCGCGCCTATATCGACGGGGCTGGCGCGGACGGGCTGACCGCCGACGCCAATCTTGCCGCGTGGCAGGCGATCCGGCTGCAAGGCCGGGTGCTGGCCGATCTGCGGGGCGCCGATACCGGCCTGCACCTGCTGGGGCTGGACCTGCCGCATCCGCTGATCCTTGCGCCAGTGGCCTTTCACCGTCTGGTCCATCCCGAGGGAGAGACCGCGACAGTGCTGGCGGCAGGTGCGACCGGCAGCCTGATTGTGGTCTCGACCCAGGCCAGCCTGCCGTTGGAGCAGATCGCCACCGCCGCTCATGGCCCGCTGTGGTTCCAGCTGTATATGCAGCCCCGGCGCGAGGATACGCTGCGCCTTGTCCGCCGGGCCGAGGACGCCGGATACCGGGCGCTGGTGGTCACGGTGGATGCACCAGTGAACGGGTTGCGCAACATGGAGCAACGCGCCGGGTTACCGCATCACCGTTCAGCGCAACACGCCAGACCTCGTTGGCGAAAGCCTCGGTCACAAAGAGATACCCGTCATGGAGGGCCAGGTTGGTCGTCCCTTGCCCGGCCCCTTCGGGCAGGCGGATCACGCCATAGGGCATTGCGAAGGCGTCCATGACCGCAATCTGGCCGGCAAAGAACTGCGCCGCATAGAGGTTGCCAGCGTCATCCACCAACAAGCCGTCCGGCCCAAGGCCACCGACAAGCTGCGCGAAGACGTGGGGCACATCGGCCGGGTTCCGGCTGAGCGGGCCGGGGATCGACAGGATGCAATTGGCGGCGAATTCGGCCACATAGACGCGCGCCCCGTCCGGTGATACCGCGACCCCGTTCGGATAGGCGATGCCGCTTGCAAAGACCTCGGGCACGGCGCCTTCTTCAGCCGACAGGAAAAACACCCGCCCTGTCGGGTTCAGAGCATCGGAGCCGTAGGGTTCGGTGAAGTAGAGCCCACCTTCGGGATCGAACGCCAGGTCATTCAGGCCACGGAACATCGCGACGCCATCGCCACGGTGCAGAGAGGTTCGCTCTCCGCTGTCGAGATCGACCGAGATCAACCCTTCAAACCTGTCGGCAACCAGCAGATCGCCGTTTGGCGCAATCCGCGCGCCATTCGGGCTGCCCTGACTCTCGCCCACGGGGGTGCATCCACCATCCGCAACCTCGTAGATTGACCCGGTAAGCAAGCCGACGATGAACATCCGCCCCTCGGCATCGAAGTTGATCCCCTCGATGAATCCCTCGCAGGTGGCGACCTTCTCCCACTGGCAGCCATCTTCACCACAGATCTGCTCGATGCGGTGAGGTTCGCGGGGGGCCAATGCCTCTTGTGCGCCTGCCGCCCCCGAAAGCGTGGCAAGCATTGCCGAAATCACGATTGTCCTGAGGGTCATCCAAATATCTCCCTGTTTGCTGGATGTGATGAAACTGGCTGAATGTCTGTGCGCCTGATGGCGAGCCGGACATTCCGCTTGGTCGCGGGATCGTATATATCTGCGGCGACGCAGGCGCGGGCCGCGCTTGCCGGGCCTTCACAGACGACGTTGGAGCCTTGCTCGCCGCTGGTGCGCGTTCCCTCGCTGGATGCGGCCTTGCTGATGCGTGTGCTGGATGCAGGCGCATATGGGGTCATCTGCCCGATGATCTCCAGCGCCAAGCAAGCCGAGGAACTGGTTGACGCCTGCCGCTATCCACCGGTCGGGTCGCGCTCGTTCGGTCCGGCGCGTGGGTTGCTCTATGGCGGCGCCGATTACGTCGCCCATGCCAATGCCGAAATCCTCGTGATCCCGATGATCGAAACGGTCGAGGCAGTTCGCAACATCGACGCGATTCTGGCGGTCGAGGGAGTGGACATGATCTATGTCGGCCCCAACGACATGGCCTTTGCCTTCGATGGTGCCGTCGGTGCGGACCGGCAGAAATCCGAGGCCGCCATCGCGCAAGTTCTGGCCCGCGCGCAGGCAGCCGGCATTCTCGCGGGCATCTTCTGCGCGGATGGCGCCGATGCGGCGCGCCGCATTGCCCAGGGGTTTGCACTGGTCACGCCCGGCAATGATTTCGGGTTGCTGACCCGAGCCCTGCGTACCGCCGTGGCCGAGACATTGCGCGGGACCGCGGCCCCGGTTGCCGCGACAGGGACGGGTTACTGATGGCCGGGCGTTGGTGGTTGTTACCGGGAACCCTTTGTACGGCAGAGGTTTTCGAACCGCTTCTGGGGGCTTTGGCCGTCTCTCCGCAGCAATGTCGTGCGGTGCGGCTCGACCGGCCGGCGGTCGAGGATTACGCCAGTAAACTGGCATCCGTGGAGGATGACGACATCGTGCTGGGCTTCTCGCTCGGCGCGATCGTCGCGGCTCATCATCTTGACCGGATGCGGGCGCGGGCGGTGGTGCTGATCGCCGCGAATCCCTTTGCGGATACCCCGGATAAAAGCGCCGCACGTCTTGATCAGCTGGCGCGGATTTCTGCCCAGGGGCCAAGAGCGGTCATGACCGCCGCCTGGCCGGATCAGGTTGGACCGGCGGCGCGCGAAGATTCTGCGGTGGGACAGCGAATCGTCGCCATGGCAGAACAGACGGTTCAGGACCTGCCCGCGCAGACCGAGCTGGCATTACGGCGGCCGGGCGCCGAACCGATGCTGGCGTCTGCACGATCTCCGGTTCTGTTCATCACCGGTCGCGAAGATCGCGCCGCGCCACCGGATCGGGCAACGCGGGCTGCCGCCATCGGCGGGCACGAGCTTGTTCTCGTGGATGGCGCCGGACATTTCCTGCCGCTGGAAGCACCGCAGGCTTGCGCCGAGGCGATCCGCGCCTTTCTGCTTGGCCGGGGGCAGGATCGCAGGTGACGCGGCCTGCTTGCGACGGTCCGGCGCGGATCGGAAACCCGTTGCGCCCCGGTGGTCAGGTTCCGGCCAGCCGTGCCGAGCTTCTGCGGATAAGCTCGCCCTGCACCAGGATGCGGCGGGCTTCCAGATCGGGTTCCTCCATGCGCTCCAGCAGCATCGAGACGGCGGTCTCCGCCATGTCCACGATGGGCTGTCGCACCGTGGTCAACGCATAGCTGGGCCTTCCGGCTTCGGCGATGTCGTCGAACCCGATAACCGAAATATCGTCCGGGACATGCCAGCCCAGATCGAAGCGGCAGGCGTCAAGAACACCGAAACCCAACTGGTCATTCGCGCAGAATACCGCGTCGGGGCGGTCCGTTGTGGCCATGAGGTCCAGGAAGCAGCGCCGTCCCTCGGCATAGGAAAAATCCGTGCTCAATGTCGGAATGGTTCCGATCCCGAGGCTGTGCAGGCGATTCTGAAAGGCCTCGACCCGCAATTGGCTGACCGGCGCGCGGTCGGGCCCTCTGATGCAGACGAAAGAGCGGTGTCCGGCTTCGAAAAGTGCATCGGCGATCCGCCGCCCGGCAGTGGCGTGGTCAAGCGCGATGCAATCCGCGATGGTTGTTTCGACGACCCTGTTGAAGAATACCAGCGGGACGCCGCGCGTCGCGAATTGCTCGATCCAGTTCGGCGGCATCTGCGCGCAGCAGATCAGTCCGTCCAGCGGATATTCGACGGCCTTCTGCAGCGATGCGCCGATCGAATCGTCGTCCTTGATCACCATGAGGAACAGGCTGTTCCCCGCGTTCTGCAGGGCATCGCCCACCGCATAGATCAATTCCGGGTTGTTGCGGATGGTGAAGGCCGTCGCGATCACGCCGACCATGTTCGAGCGCTGGGTGATGAGAGAGCGCGCGAGCGCGTTGCGAGTATAGCCCATCTCCTGGGCGATGCGAAGGATATGATCCCGGGTCTTGGGCGAGATCTTGGTATCATCCTTGAAGCACCGGGAAACCGTGGATTGCGAGACCCCGGCGGCACGCGCCACGTCATAGGACGTGATCCTCCTTGGGCGGATAGTCGAAGGCTCATTCATCTTTCCGTCTCCGTACTCGGATCGCCTGGAACATATCTGCCCCCGCCTCGGCAGAGAAGAGTATTTAACGGCCGCAGGAGTGTCCACGCCCGGACCCGAAGGAAGATACATCGGGATCTCGCGCCAGAAAAGTCTTGCCCGCATTCGAATGCATAGCGAGTTGTACCGCAGCGGGCGTGAGGCGTGTCGTCCCGGATCCTGTCTTCCACGGGGACAAGCGGCGATGGATCGCAAGCAATGCCTGTCCTGCTGCGGGGGCATCTCGTCCCTGCGCGAATGTCGTATCAAGAAGGAGCGATCAAACGATGGAATATTCCCTGTCAGCCGTAGAGGTCTCCAACGAGGAAAGCCTGCGCCGGCTGGTTCGTCGCAAGGATATGGTGGCCGAGCGCGTCGCCTTCATCGATTGCAAGATGCCCGGCTCGCATCTCAAGGAAAACTATTCCCTTATCGGTCCTGGCGTGACGCAATCAAAGGATCAGAAGGTCAGCCTGTCAGAACCGCATGGCTTCAGCCTGGGCGTGGCGGCCATGCCGGCGGGAATTACCAACAACCTGCATGTCCATTATACTGCCGAAGTCTTCATGATTTACAAAGGAAAATGGGTATTCCGCTGGGGCGCGGACGGCAAGGACGGACGGGTGGTCTGCACCGCCGGCGATGTCGTCAGCATACCCACCTGGATTTTCCGCGGTTTCTCGAATATCGGCGATGATGATGGCTGGATCTTCACCGCGCTTGGAGGCGACGACACGGGCGGGATTCTGTGGCATCCCCATATTCTCGAGGTGGCTGCAGAGCATGGCCTTTACCTTACCCGTGACAATCTGCTGGTCGATACCCAGCAGGGGCAGCCGAAACCGGCAGAATCGGAATTGATCGAGCCGATGACGCGGGAGCAGATCGACAGCCTGCGCAAATATACCGTCGAGGAGATGTCCAAAAGGGTGGTGCGCCGTGATTCCAGGGTCTTCTCGGGCGCTGCCTTGCTGGACAGCTGCATTCCTGGCCATGGGGGTGAGCTTGCGCCCGTCCTGGGTTATGGCATGACCCAGGATCGCGAGCATGTCCCGCAGATCACAAACCCCCACGGCATGTCGATCGAATGGGGCAAAATTCCTGCAGGCGGCTCGATCGGGAAACACCTTCTGCGTGAAAAACAGGTGATCGTCGTCTTGTCCGGCGCGGTCGAAATCAGCCAGAATCAGGGCGAAAGCGAAGTGGTGCAGACGATCGAAGAGCAGGATCTCTATTCCTTTCCCGCTGATACCTGGCGCTCCATCCGCAATACGGGCAGCCAGGCCGCAGAGTTCATTCTCATGACCCCAGGCGACCACAAGAAGCGGATCCAGTGGTCCGAAGAGATCCTTCAAGCAGCCGCAAAGCTTGGATTCGCGATCGATCCCGACGGCTATGTCGCGCCGCTTGCGCTTCTGCCGCAGAAGGTGAAGGATCTGTATGCCGTTTGATTTCGAACGGAATCAGGCTTGATATGCATTGCCCCGATCAAGGCGACTGTTCGGGCGGATGCCCGTAGCTGACGATCGAACCCGAGAACCTGAATTGCGCCTGCATTATCGCATCAGGGAAGACGTGTCGGAACGGCTGAGCACCGTTCCGACACATAAGCACCGGGCCCCGCAACCCTGATCCCCGACGGGTGGCTGACCGAAGCGGACCCCTAGCGCACGCCGCGTCTGGCGCGATGTTCTCGAGGAAGGGCTTGCCTGCGGGCTTCAGCGGATCGAACGGCTGATGCGGCTCAATGTCTTCAGGGCGCGGTCCGGGCGCCGGGGCAATGGAGAACTTCTTCTCAACGCTGAAGGCCGAACGGACGGCCAGCAAGGTCTGCCGCACCCGCAGTGAAGCGCGTGCTGACGTCTTCGATTACATCGAGCGATTCCACAACCCGCGGCGGCACTCAAAACTGGGCTACATCAGCCCCATGCAGTTCGAAGCCCGCGCCTTGTGGGCTTAACCTGCTGTCCACAAAACCGACAGCACCTCAATCAACTCAGTTTTGCCGCAGGTCTTTTAGCGGCGCACGGCTGCGTTGATTGCCGGTCTCTGTCAGCTTCACCAGCAAGCTTGAAAAGGTCTGGCGTTCGTCATCGGTCAATCCCTCGATGATATCGGCCTGCACCCGATCGACCCAAGGAATGGCACGCTCGATAACGCGGACGCCTTCGTCGGTCAGACTCAGGACGCGCGCACGGCGGTCGCGTGGGCTGATCTCGCGCCGGATCAAATCCTTGGCGACCAGCCGATCCACCACGCCGCCGATGGTCACGCGGTCATAGGCAATCAGGCCGGCCAGCGTCGCCTGATCAATGTCGGGATTGTCCTGCACTGTCACCATTGCGGCATATTGCACAGGCGTCAGATCCAGCCCGGCCTCGCTCATCCGCGCGGCGAAAAGCGAGACTGCAATCTGTTGCAGCCTGCGGATCAGATGGCCGGGAAGGGTGTAGAGGTTGCTCATGACGTTTCCTAGCGTGAGCGGGGCAGGTCACTCAAGCAGTGAGTGGGAAGTGTACTCACTTTATATTGAAAGCATACTACATATGGTCGCAGGCGCCAAGCCTGGTCGGTCTGGTGGTGTCGGCAAAACGTCTGCGGGAGGAACAGGAGAGCATGACGGAACATCAGGATATGGAACAACGCCGGCGCAAGACCATTGCCTGGGGTGTCGGAATCGCCGGGCCGCTGATCGGCGGCCTGCTGATTGCGGCGGGCCTGTCGATACAGGCGATCCTGTTGGTACTGGCAGCGCTGGCGTTGATGGGTATCTTGCTGACGTTGCGCCTGCCCCGCTGAGCAACTGTCGAGGAAATCTTCAATGCTGGGGCCGCATCTGGTGACTACCAACCTCGATCTTCGCCATCGAACCCATCGAACCCATCGAACCCATCGAACCCATCGAACCCATCGAACCCATCGAACCCATCGAACCCATCGAACCCATCGAAGGGTGCGTTCTTCGAGACCAGCAGACAAGCCATCTCGATGGCGGTCACCGCGATCATGCAGCCGAATGGATCCGGGTGATGCCATTCCATCGATCCGGACAACATTGCCGTCCGCGCCGTATAAGGGGCGATGCGGAATCCCTGGGTCGAACACAAGCTGGAGGTTGCCCGCATAGGATGCAAGTCACGCGGCGGGAACATCACCCCGGGCAATAATGACTTCCTCGCTTGCATCGTCCACAGCGAGAAGATCCGACATCCCGATCACCAGCCCCGAGGCCAGCGCCTGATGCGCTCCGTCCCCGGTCAGCGCCGAGTGCGTATATCGCGTCGCCGTGCCGCCGTAAAACGACCCCGCTTGAGGAAATATTGCTGGAACTCGACCGGGTCCACACCGTCATCGTCCTTTACGGTCTTGGGTTTCGCGCTGAACATCTTGGCGAACTCTCGGTCAAAATCGATCAACTCCTGAGCGATGGCCTGACGTTCGACCGAATAGCTGTGCAGCAGTTGGGCGGGTGCCAGCCCTCGCAGGACCAAGGCCAGCTTCCAGCCCAGGTTGAATGTGTCCTGCATCGAGACGTTCATGCCCTGACCCGCCTTGGGACTGTGGGTGTGACAGGCATCACCTGCGATGAACACACGCGGCTGCCGATGGGCTTCCAGCCCCATCGGCACATCGTCGAACTTGTCGCTCAGGCGCTGGCCGATCTCGTAGACTGACCACCAAGCTACCCGTTTCACGTCCAGCTTATATGGGTGTAGGATGCGTTGGGCCGCGGCGACAAGTTGCTCGATGGTGATGTTCTTCGAGGCAACCCGCTCATCTGCCGCAAACTTGTCCAGTTCGACATAGAGCCGGACCAGATAGCCACCCTCGCGCGGAATGATCAGGATATTGCCCTGATCGGCAGAATGGATCGCGCTTTTCAGGCGGATATCCGGGACGTCGGTATAGGCGAGGATATCCATCACCCCCCAAGCCTGATTGGCGGAATCGCCTGACAGTTCGCGGCCGATGGCGTGGCGTACAACGCTGCGGGCACCGTCGCAACCGACGACATAGCGGGCACGGACGGTATCGACGCGATCCTCGCCGGTTGCGTTTATCGGTTGCAACCGGACGGTGATGGGGGCCGCAGGATCCTCGGGCACGGTCAGGCCGACGATGCGAGTGTTGTAATCCGGAGCAAGCCGGCCGGGGGCGTTACGCATCCGTTCCAGATAAAAATCATGCACCCGAGCCTGATTGAGGATGACATGCGGGAATTCAGACAGTCCTTCCTCGGTGTCGGGAATACGGCCATGGCGAACGATCTGGCGGTCCTCGCCTGGCTTCCAGAAGGTGGTTTCATTGACCCAATAGGCCTCGCGCGCCACACGATCGGCAAAACCGAAAGCATTGAACATCTCCATCGTGCGGCAGGCGATGCCGTCGGCCTGCCCAAGTACCAACGGACCCGGTTTCTGTTCGATGATGCGGATTCGGATCTCGGGAAAGGCCACCAGTTGCGCCGCCAGCGTCAGACCGGCCGGGCCGCAGCCGACGATCAGCACATCGACGTCGCTTGCGCTGCCAGTCGGTGGGCATGCTTCAAGCACGTCGGGGTCGCCCGTGCGAAAGCCGTTCAGGTAAAATTGCATCAGAATCCTCCCCGGAAAACATTCTCAGTACTCATAGCATATTAGGATGCATACTATCAATAAGTATACTTATATAATTTTCCGACGCCCGCATTCCCGAGAGGAAGCCCCATTCCCGCGTGCCCGAACAAGATGATCTGCTCCGCCCGAGGCTGGTCGACATGATCGACGCTCGCCATGATCTGGTGAAGCTCGCGACGCTGATCGACTGGGATTTCTTCGTGCGGGAATGGGTGAGTTTCTTTCCCTCGCATCAAGGGCGCCCGGCGACGTCGCCGCGACTGGTCGCGGGGCTGATATATCTCCAGCATGCCTTCAAGCTGTCGGACGAGGCGGTCGTCGCCCGGTGGATTGAAAATCCCTGCTACCAGCACTTCACCGGCGAGACCTTCTTCCAGCACCACCCACCGATCGACCCGTCCTCGCTGACTCGCTGGCGCAAGAGGATCGGTGAGTGAGGCGTGAGCCGCCACTGGTTCAAGGCCACGCCGAACGCGTGGAATGGCTGCGGACCAGAACGATCGAGGCGGGCCGGGCCTCTGGCGCGGTCACCGACAAGAGCCTGAGGCGGATCGCAGTCGATACGACCGTGATGGAGAAAAACATCGCCCATCCGACGGATGCCTGGCTTTACGAGCGGGCCCGGGCCCTGCTGGTTGGTCTGGCGAAGCAGGCCGGGATCGAGTTGCGCCAGAGCTACGCGCGGCTTGCCCCGCGTTTCGCCGCCCAGGTCGGGCGTTATGCCCATGCCCGGCAGTTCAAGCGCATGCGCAAGGCCCTGCGCCAGCTCAAGGGCTATGCCGACAGGGTCCGCCGGGACCTGCGCCGGCATTTGCAGGACATTCCCGAGGGGGCCTTGCGTGACAGGGTCTTGGAGACGATCTGGCTGGTCGGGCGCCTGCTGGAACAGGGGCTGAAGAGCAAGGGCCAGATTTACTCCCTGCACGAGCCCGAGGTCGATTGCACCTCCAAGGGCAAGGCGCGGATGCGCTACGAATTCGGCACCAGGGTCAGCCTCGCCACGACCATCGACGAAGGTTTCGTCGTCGGCGCCCGCGGCTTTCCCGGCAACCCTTATGATGGCCAAACCCCGGCACCTGCACTGGAGCAGGTCGCGATCCTGACCGACCAGGTGCCCGATCTCGCCGTCGTCCGCGCCATGGCGTGGGCACCACCAAGATCCTGATCAGTGGCATGCGGCGCGGCATCACGCCGTTACTGGCCAAGCTCCTGAAACGACGCAGCGCCATCGAACCCGAAATCGGTCACATGAAGAGCGACGGACGTCTTGCCAGATGCCCGCTGAAGGGTCGCATTGGCGACGCGGTCTTCGCCGTTCTCTGTGCCTGTGGCCACAATATCCGCAAGATCCTGGCCCATCCCAGGGCTATCCTGGCCCATCCCAGGGCTCTTTGGGCCCTGTTACTCCACCTGATTGCGGCAATCATCTGGCGCGAAAGGCCCCTTCACAGGCAAGCATTGCCCGCCTGACACGGTTGTTCAGAGCCGACTAATGACCGCAATGGACTTGAATAAACCGCCAGCGCTCAGACCGGCTTTCCCCAGCCGTCGATGATTCCGACCGCCTCTTCCGCGGTTTCGGCATAGCGGAACAGGTTCAGATCGCTGTCGCTGATCGTGCCTGCCTCGGCCAACGCCTGCCAGTTGATGATCCGTTCCCAGAATTCGCGGCCGAACAGCAGGATCGGGACCGGCTTCATGCGGCGGGTCTGGATCAGGGTCAGCATCTCGAACAACTCGTCCAGCGTGCCGAAGCCGCCCGGAAAGACCACGATGGCCCGCGCCCGCATCAGGAAATGCATCTTGCGGATCGCGAAATAATGGAAGTTGAACGACAGCTCCGGCGTCACATAGACATTCGGCGCCTGCTCGTGCGGCAGCACGATGCCAAGGCCGATGGATTTGCCACCCGCCTCTTGCGCGCCCAGATTGCCGGCCTCCATCACGCCGGGGCCGCCGCCGGTGCAGATCACATGCTCTCGTCCGCCCGTCTCCATCGAGCGCAGCGTCATCTGCTGCGCAAAGCGCCGCGCCTCGTCGTAATAGCGCGACAGATCCGCCAGCACCGGCGTGCGTGCCCCGGCCGCATGTTCCGGCGCGGGGATGCGGGCGCCGCCGAACATCACCACGGTCGATTCGATCCCGGCCTCGTCCATCAGCATCTGCGGCTTCAGCAGCTCCAGTTGCAGGCGCACCGGGCGCAACTCCTCTCGCAGCAGGAAATCGCGGTCGGTAAAGGCCAGACGATAGGATGGCGAGGCCGTCTGCGGCGTATCGGGACCCTGTTCGGCGCGGACGACATCCTCGGTGCTGTGTGGCAGGGGATTGGCGCGTTGTTCTGCTTCGCTCATTCAGGCCTCGGGTGTATGAAGTGACTGTGCGGATTGCACGATCTTTGCCTCAGGCTTATAGCCCGGAGGCGACAGTTTCCACCCAAGGCCGCATGACAGATCGAGGAGAGCCGCCATGACCCAAGCCCTAGAGACCGCCATCGAGGCCGCGTGGGAACACCGCGCCGAAATCACCAGCGCCACCAGGGGCGTCGCCCGCGAGGCCGTCGATGAAGTGCTGAACCGGCTGGATACCGGCGCCCTGCGCGTGGCCGAGAAGCGCGGCAATGACTGGCATGTGAACCAATGGGCGAAAAAGGCCGTGCTGCTGTCCTTCCGCCTGAACGACATGGAAGAAATGTCGGGCGGGCCGCAGGGTGGCGGCTGGTGGGACAAGGTGGACAGCAAGTTCAAGGGCTGGGGCGACAATCAGTGGCGCGCTGCCGGTTTCCGCGCCGTGCCGGGCGCCATCGTCCGCCGCTCGGCCCATATCGGCAAGGGGGCGGTGCTGATGCCGTCCTTCGTCAACCTTGGCGCCCATGTGGGCGAGGGCACGATGGTCGATACCTGGGCCACCGTCGGTTCCTGCGCGCAGATCGGCAAGAATGTCCACCTGTCGGGCGGCGTCGGCATCGGCGGCGTGCTGGAGCCGTTGCAGGCCGGGCCGACCATCATCGAGGATGACTGCTTTATCGGCGCCCGTTCCGAGGTGGTCGAGGGCTGCATCATCCGTGAGGGTTCGGTTCTGGGGATGGGTGTCTTCATCGGCCAGTCCACCAAGATCCTCGATCGCGAGACCGGCGAGGTCATGTATGGCGAGGTGCCCGCGGGTTCCGTCGTCGTCGCGGGGTCGATGCCCTCGAAGAATGGCGTGAACCTCTATTGTGCGGTGATCGTCAAGCGGGTGGACGCGCAGACCCGCTCCAAGACCTCGGTCAACGAATTGCTGCGCGACTGAAGCGGGGCCGGGTGACGACGCTTTACATTGACGCCGATGCCTGCCCGGTCAAGGCCGAGGCCGAGCGGGTGGCAACACGGCTGCGGGTGCCGATGGTGCTGGTCTGCAATGGCGGCATCCGGCCCCCGGCCAATCCGCTGGTGTCGCTGGTGATCGTCGATGAGGGACCGGATGTCGCCGATCAGTGGATCGCCGCGCATTGCGGCCCCGGCGATGTGGTGGTGACCGGCGACCTGCCGCTGGCCGACCGCTGCCTGAAGGCCGGGGCGCAGGTCGTCACCCATGACGGCGAGGCGCTGACCATGGCGAATATCGGGCCGCGCCTTGCGACCCGCGATCTGATGCAGGACATCCGCGCCGCCAATCCCTTCTTTCAGGGCAGCGGCGCGGGTTTTTCCAAGGCCGACCGCTCGCATTTCCTGCAACAGCTGGACCGGCTGCTGCGCCATGCGCAATCGGGCCGCGCGACCTGAAACGGGCTTGAACCCGGACCTGCGACCGGGCGTTATGCCAGCGTGACGGGATACAGACGCGGGGCAGGTCAATGGTCGAATTCGTAACGGGTCGGAATTGCTGGCGGGTCGCGCCTGCCGGGCGGGTTTCGTTCATCATCGACGGCAAGGCGCATTTCCGGGCGCTGCGCGAGGCGCTGTTGCAGGCCAGTCGGCTGGTCATGCTGGTCGGCTGGGATTTCGATTTCGAGATCGAGATGCTGCCCGGCGAAAGCGACGATGACGGCAATGCCCCGGACGGCTTTCCCAATGCTGTCGGCCCGTTTCTGGATGCGATCGTCGATCGCCGGCCGGGGCTGGACATCTATCTGCTGAAATGGAGCGGCGGCGCCATGATTGCTCCGGGTGGGGTGCTGCCGGCGTTGCAGGTCAAGTTCATGTCGCCCGAGCAGATCCATCTGGCCTTTGACGGGCATCACCCGCTGGGGGCCTGCCATCATCAGAAACTGGTCGCCATCGACGATTCGCTGGCCTTTTGCGGCGGCATCGACCTGACGGCGGGGCGCTGGGATGACCCTGACCACCGCGACGACAACCCGTTGCGCCGTGGCAAGGATGGCGAGATTTCCCAGCCCTGGCACGATGCCTCGGCGGTGTTCAGCGGCCCGGCGGCGGCAGAGATCTCGAAACTGGCCCGGCTGCGCTGGAAACGTGCCCATGATGCCGAGGTTGACGAGGATTTCGCCCCCGGCGCCGATATCTGGCCCGACAGCGTCACGCCGATGTTTCACGACCTGCCGCTGGCCATCGCCCGCACCCAGCCACCCGAGCGCGACCAGCCGCTCATCAACGAGATCGAGGCCCTCTATCTGGATGCCATCGCCGGGGCACGGGATTATATCTATCTGGAATCGCAATATTTCTGCGCCGACAATATCACCCGTGCCATTGCCGCCCGGCTGCGGGAACCCGACGGGCCGGAAGTCGTGGTCGTCAACCCGTTCGCGGCGCAGAAGGCCGTCGAGGATCAGGCCATGCATGTCACCCGCAGCCGCGCGATCCGCTATTTGCAGGGCATCGACCGCCATGACCGCTTCCGCATCCTGCATCCGGTGACGGAGTCGGGGCGACCGATCTATGTCCATGCCAAGCTGATGGTGGTGGATGACCGCTTTCTGCGCGTGGGTTCCAGCAATATCGACCGGCGCTCGATGGGGTTCGACACCGAATGCGACATCGCGGTAATCGGTCGCGACAAGGCCGAGCGCGACCGGATCCGCGAGTTCCGCGATGGCCTGATCGCCGAGCATCTGGGCCTTGACGCCGGGCGTGTCGGAAAGACCGTGACTGAACATGGCAGCCTGATCACCGCCATCCGGGCGCTGTCCCGCCCCGGTCGCGGGTTGCGCCCCCTGCCCCCGCGGGCCGAGCCGCTGCTGGGCCGGTTCCTGTCCGAGACCCGCCTGTTCGATCCGCGCTATCGCAGCAGCGCACAGGCACGTCTGGGAATCACCTCTCGCCATGTGATGATCGGGGCGGCACTTGCAGCGGGCGGGCTGATCCTGTGGCACCGGGTCGGACGGAGGAGCGGAAAGCGTTGAGGCTGCGCGGTGATTGCCGGCGGGGCGGGAAGGGGCGCTGCCCCTCGGCGCGTCTGCGACGCGCCTCACCCCGAGGTATTTGGAAGGAGTGCGAGGGGATGTGGCGGAAAGGGGGTGGCCGGCAGCGCGGCAGGCTGCCGGTCGGGTTCGGGATTGGTCAGGCGAGTTCGACCTGAAACGATGGCAGCCAGCGTTCCAGCGTGAAATCCTGCCCGCCCAGGGTCACGGTTTTCGTCAGCGTCGTGCGCAGCAGGGAACGATGCTCGACATAGCCATAGCCGTTGGCGTCCAGATGGGTCCGGTAATCCACGCCGCTGTTCTGCATCGCGTGTCGGATCGCGGTGACCGGCCCCGACACCTGCAACAGGATGTTTTCGCCCGACACCGCCGCCGACAGGATCTGGCCGCCGACGGCCTCCAGCCCCAGATGCGCCGGATCGCCGCCATAACCCTCATAGCGGCCCGGAACCGTGATCAGCTCCTCATCCGGGCGGGTGCTGATCGGGATGGTGATGATATCGCCCGCGCGGCTGGCCTGACCCGGCAGCAGGTTCCAGCCGCGACCGGATTCGACCTCGGCGATGGCCCAGACATACATCTCGGACATCTCGATATGGCCCTCGATCGACATATGCACCATGCGGTTGTCATAGTTATCGACCAGATGGCACCAGTTCGGGCCGACCAGAATCCCGTCCCATTCGCGCACCACCTCGATCTGGTCCAGCACGATCTCATTGCTTCGGCTGCCGCGATGGCCGTAACCGCCGGTCTGGCGCAGATAGAGGCGCGGCGCGGTCTGCTGGCCCACAATCCGCTGGATCTGTTCGATCATCTGGCCATAGGTCACGCGGAAGGCGTCCCGCCACCAGCCGCGCGGCCGGGTCAAATCGGCCTCTCCCTGATTGAAGCAGATCCGCGGCACCACGACGCTTTCGGCATCGCGATAGGCGATCATCGCCTGCGTCAGCCAGTATTCGGCGCTTTGCCACGGCGTCACCTGACCGGCCGCGCCGGTTGCCGGGTCATTGTCCAGACTGGCCACGGACATGCCGCCAATGTCGTGCCATTGATGCGAGGTGCGGCCCGGTGTCAGCCCTTCGCGCACCAGACCATGCGCGATCACCGCGCCTTCGGTGATGAAGGACCGGACCGGCATCGGGATGCTGCCGGTCGTCGTCACCGAATGGTCATAGCCCTGCGCCAGCGGCGCGCCGATCTGGGTGATCGGGTTGCCGCTGGGATAGCGCAATCCGCCAAGCGCCTGAACGCGGTCGTTGCCGGCGAAGACCTGATGCCATGTCCGCCCATCCGGCGCGCGCCGGTCGCCGGGATTCGGACCGGCCGACAGCGACTGGCCACGGGACATGATCAGTTCGACCGGGGTGACTGTTGGGGCTGGGGGCGTCACCCCCGCTGAAAATCCGCGATGACCTCTTCGAAGGTGATCGGCCAGTCCTCGTCCTCGGCGCGGGTGACGACAACCGCTTCGTGGATCACGCCGCCGAAATTGGCGCTGCCGATGCGCAAGGTGGTGAAGGTCCGGTCCTCGAATGTCTGATCGGCAAAGACTGTCAACGCCCCGGCCAGAGTCTTCATGCGAACGGTCTTGGCGACATCGTCCACCTCGATCCCCAGCACGATCTCGGTGCCGAAGGGGACCGGCTCGAACGTCTCCCACCGCGCCGCCGCGCCACGGTTGAAGCCAAGCTGGATATTGCCGCCAAACAGACGCATGGCCAGCGCGGTCGCGGGCGTCGCCTCGAGGAAGATCGCGGGCGAAGTGCTGTCCTGATCCACCGTCACCCGCAGCACGGCAAAGAAGCCGCCGGTGGTTTCGGGGGTCAGGCTGGCCGGGCTGGTCAGGAACCTGCCGCCTGCCGTCATCGCGATGCCCTCGGCCTGCATCTGCGGCTCGGCCCCGCTGCCGGTGGTGGTCAGGGACCAGTCGCCATTGCCGTCATTGGCAAGGCCGGTGATCGCGCTTTCCGCGCCGGTAAAGGCGGTGCGGGGGCTGATCCGCAGCAGGGCGCGCGCGTAATCTGGCCCCGCGTCCAGCGCGGCGATCCGGCCCGGGACGACGGGCGCGGAAACCGACCCGCCGGGATTGGTGGCCGTCACGCTCCATGTATAGGAACCCGCCGTCATCGGCGTCCAGATCCCGTCCACGATTTCATGCGTGCGGTCGATTCCCTCTTGCAGCAGCACGCCGGACAGGCTGACCGCCTGCGGGGCGCTGCCAAGGGTCAGGGCGATATTGTCGCCGATCTGCGCATCCGGCGGCGCAGCCATCGGGTTGGCGGTAAAGACCGGAAGCGCCACCGGATCGCCACGCAGCATCAGATTGCCATCGGCATCCATCAGCGAGGCCGGATAGCCGCCGTAATAGACCGCCGTCAGGCTTTCCAGCAGGCGGCGGCTGACATTGGACAGAATCGTCACGGTCATCGCTTACACCCCGGTCACAAGAATCGCGTCATTGGGCTGCTTCATGCTGGCGGGCAGCGCGGCATATTCGGCAAAGCTGCCGACCACGATCAGCCGCGCATTCACCGCATTGCGGGCGGCAGCCAGATTCGCCGCGCTGATCTTTTCCAGCGCCCCCAGCTGAACCGGCGTGGCCGAGGCGATGAACAGCTTTTCGGCCTTGAAGACCGAGGTGACATATTGGTTGAACCCCTCGATGGTCCAGCTGGTCGAGGCGTTCTCGCCTTCAGCATTGACGATCAGGTCCATCGACCATTCGCCGTGATCGTCGGTGGTCGCCTCGACCTTCTGGGTGACGATCCGCACGCCGCCGTCGAAAATATCCGATCCGACGAAGGTGGCGACGATCTTTCCGCCCTGAACCGGGTCGAGATTGGCGTCCTGCATCACGCCGCTGACAGTGGCTTTGTTCGGCATCAGATCCTCCTGAGCATGAATGTCCGCATAGGACGGAGGACCAAGAATTAGATTTGCCGCATTAATGGGGTGTTAATACAGCGTACGCTGTGGCAACGCTTTGCTTTGAATTTTAAAGAAAATTT
Organism: Paracoccus alcaliphilus; assembly: GCF_028553725.1. NCBI lineage: Bacteria > Pseudomonadati > Pseudomonadota > Alphaproteobacteria > Rhodobacterales > Paracoccaceae > Paracoccus > Paracoccus alcaliphilus. The sequence goes on along the minus strand of NZ_CP067124.1, from coordinate 872,007 downwards.
ATGCAACCGGGGCCGGAACGGGCGTCAGCGGGCGGTCTGGGCGGCCATTCCGGGCAGGCCGACCGGCTGCGTATCCGGGTCGCGGAAGGCCCAGGGGTGGCGGATGCTCAGCCGCAATTCCTCGCCGATGCGGGCGCGCTGGCCGCCATGCGTCACCAGCGATTCGCCCCCGGCATCCAGCACCAGCCGGAACCGCCCGCCCTGATAGGTGCAGGCGCTGACCCGGGCGCGGATGGGCCCCGCGCCGTCGATCGCCACCTGTTCGGGGCGGATGCACAGATGGGTCGGGCGGGCATCGGTGGCGCGGGCCTCGATCTGCTGGCCAAGCGCATGGACGAGGATGCCCGCCGGGGTCAGCGGCCCGGCCACCCGCAGCGGGATCACCGCACCGTCACCGACGAAACCGGCGACAAAGCAATCCTGCGGGCGGTCATACAGCACCTCGGGCGCGGCGAACTGGCGGATCCGGCCGTCCTGCATCACCGCCACGCGGTCGGCCAGCGCCAGCGCCTCGGTCTGGTCATGCGTGACATAAAGCATCGTCGCCCCGGTGCGGCGGTGAAAGGCGGCAAAGGCGTCCTGCATCGTGGCGCGCAGGGCAAGGTCCAGATTCGCCAGCGGCTCGTCCAGCAGCACCGCGCGTGGCTCGGCCACCAGACAGCGGGCCAGCGCCACCCGCTGACGCTGCCCGCCCGAAAGCTGCGCGGGCGCGCGGTCGGCAAAGGCGGACAGGCCGGTCAGCGCCAGCGCCTCGGCCACGCGGCGGCGGCGTTCCGGGGCGGCGATGCGGCGGACCTCCAGCGGATAGGCGACGTTGCGCGCCACGGTCATATGCGGCCACAGCGCATAGGATTGGAACACAATGCCGATATTGCGGTCCTCGGGCGGCACGAAGGGGCCACCGACGCGGGCCAGCACCTGCCCGCCAAGGGTGATTTCGCCCGCATCGGGGGCCTCGAACCCGGCGGTCAGCCGCAGCAGGGTGGTTTTACCGCAACCCGATGGGCCCAGCAGCGCCACGAACTCGCCCGCCGCGATCCGCGCATCGATCCCGTTCAGCGCCGGGATGCCGTCGAACAGCCGGGAAACACCCGAGAATATCAGCTCTGCCACGGCACGGTTCCTTTCGGCAGGCGGGATGCGGCCAGTTGCACGATCCCCATCAACACAATTACCAGAACAACGATCGAGGTCGCCAGCGCCGAGGCCATCACCGTGTCGCCGCTGTCTTCAAGGTTGAAAATGACGACGCCAAGCGTTTCGGTTCCCGCCGACCACAGCAGCGCCGAGACGGTCAACTCGTTCACCGCGGTCAGGAACACCAGAATCGCCCCCGCTGCGGCGGCAGGCGCGGCCAGAGGCAGAACGATGGTGCGCAACCGCCGCCCCAGCCCGGCCCCGGCACTGGCGGCGGCTTCCTCCATCGCCGGGTCCAGCTGGCGGATCGAGGCCTGCACCGGGCGCAGCATCACCACCAGAAACCGCGACAGATAGGCCAGCAGGATGATCGTCAGCGTGCCGTAAAGCGTGACCGAGATGAAGGGCAGCCGCATGAAGCTCAGGATGCAGGCAATCGCCAGCACCACGCCGGGCAGCGCATAGGGCAGATCGACCAGCGTATCGACGGCCCGCGTGGCCCAGTTCGGGCGGCGGCTGATGATCCACGCCAAAGGCAGCGTCACCGCCATCAGGATCAGCGCCGCCGATCCGGCCAGCAGCAGCGAGTTGACATAGGCGCGCCGGGTGACCGGCTGACGCAGCAGCACCTCGGCCCAGGCCTTCAGCGTCGCGGTTTCCCACGTCAGCGGCACGCCGTAAGCCGGGATCAGCGAAGTCGCGATCAGCGCCGCCAGCGGCAGGGCAAGGATCAGCGCGATGAACGCCCATAACCCGATCTCGACCGGCAGCCGCCTGCGGCCAAGCGACAGCGACAGCGGCTGGCCCGACAGCCCGATCAGCCCGTGGGCGCGCCGCGCCAGAAACAGCCGGTTGACCAGCACCCCGGCAATCGCCACGGCGCCGATCAGCAGCGCCAGCACCGCGACCTCGGGCAGAACCGACGGCCCCATGCTGACCAGCCGGCGATAGATCAGCGTCGGCAGCGTCGAATAACCCGCCGGAATCCCCAGCATGGCCGGAATGCCGAAATTCCCCAGCGCGGTGACAAAGGCCATGGCGGCCCCGGCGGCAAGGCTGGGCAGGCTCAGCGGCAGCACCACCTGCGCCCAGACCCGCCAGCCCCGCGCACCCGCGATGCGGGCGGCCTCGACCAGTTCGGCGGGCACCATGCGCAGCCCGGCCCGCAGCGTCAGAAACACGATCGAGGCGTGCTGGATGCCCAGCAGCACCGCGATGCCCCATGCCGAATGCAGCGGCTGCGGACTGCCCAAAGGCGGCGCCAGCCCGATGGTTTTCAGCAGCACCGAAGACGGCCCGGTCACCTGCATCCATGCCAGCGCGGTGATCTGCGGCGGGATCATCATCGGAATCATCAGGCAGAAAACCAGCGCCGCCCTGGCCCGGATATCGGTCAGCGCCACGACAAAGGCAAAGGCCGCGCCGATCAGCACCGAAATCACCGTGCCCGCCCCCGCCGTGACCAGCGAATGCCACAGCGCGACACGGGTCGATTCGTGGCCCAGAACCTCGGCCGCATGGGCGAAGGTCAGGCCGCCGCCCAGTCCGAACCCCTCGGCCAGCAGCCGCAGGATCGGCCCCAGCGCGATCAGCGCCACCGGCAGCAGCACAAGCGAAATCAGCCGGTCAGGGGACCGGCTGATCGCAGCAGTTGGGGCAATGGCCGTCATTGGACGCCGAACACCTCGGAGAATCTGGTCTTGTTGGCTTCGGTATCGGCCAGCGTCCGGGCCGCGTCAAACTCCATCAGCTTCAGGCTGTCGCGCGCGGGAAAACCCTCGGGGCTGTCCACACCGTTGCGCGCGGGGATATAGCCCATCTCGACCACCAGTTCCTGCCCGGCCTCGCTCAGCACGAAATCGACGAATTTCTCGGCATCGGCCCGGTTCGGCGCATCGGCCATGATCGCCACCGGCTCGGTCACATAGGTCAGCCCCTCGTCGGGAAAGACGAACTCGACCGGAGAGCCCTCGGCCCTGGCCCGCAGCGCCATGTAATCGACCAGCACGCCATAGGGCTTTTCGCCCGAGGCCACCGCTTTGAACACGGCGCCATTTCCGCCCTCGGCGCGGGTGTCGTTATCGGCCAGCGCCTGATAGTAATCCCAGCCCAGATCGTCATTCGTGGTCAGCGTCGCCAGATGGATCAGCGCCGCGCCCGAATAAAGCGGCGAGGGCATGGCGACCATTCCCTTGTAATCCGCCCCCGCCAGATCGGCCCATGACGACGGAACCGCCCCGGCCCCGGTATGATAGACGATGCCGGTGGTGATCAGCTTGGTCGAGTAATAATACCCCTGATCGCTGTAAAGCGCGGGATCATAGTTCTCGGCCTCGGGCGATTGATAGGCCGCCAGCTGGCCTTCCTGCGCCATGCCCTCCAGCGTCACCGTATCGGCGATCAGCAGGATGTCGGGCGTGGGCACTCCGGCTTCGGTCTCGGCGGCCATGCGCGCCATCAGCTGCGTGGTGCCGTCGCGCACCCATTCGACGGTCACATCGGGATGGGCGGCCTGAAAGGCATCCACCGTCTTTTGCGCGTCCTCATTGGGCTGCGAGGTATAAAGCTTCAGCGTTCCGGCCGATGCCGCAAAGGGCAGCGCCAGCGGCAGGACCATCGCAAGGGCAAGACGGGACATCGGGGTCTCCTGACAGGGTTGTTCGCATCAAGGCCATTGGACGGCCATGTCAGCCGCAGCACCTAGCGCCGTTTGGTGACAGGTGAATGACATCTGCCTGTCAAAGAAGATGCCCGGATTTTTCGGCCTTGGTGTCCAGATAGCCGGTATTGTGGCGGTTGCGCGGGGTGATCAGCGGCACCCGTTCGGTCACGGCGATGCCATGACCCTCCAGCATCGAGACCTTGCGCGGATTGTTGGTCATCAGCCGCGCCGCATCGAAGCCCAGCCGCTTCAGCAACGCGGCACCGATGCGGAAATCGCGCTCGTCATCCTCGAAGCCCAGCCGGTGATTGGCCTCGACCGTATCGAAGCCCTGATTTTGCAGGTCATAGGCGCGCATCTTGTTGGCCAGCCCGATCCCCCGCCCCTCCTGATTCAGATAGAGCAGCACCCCCTGCCCCGCCTGCCCCATCGCGTTCAGCGCCGCATGCAGCTGCGGGCCGCAATCGCATTTCAGACTGCCCAGAACGTCGCCGGTGAAACAGGCCGAATGCAGACGCGCCAGAACCGGGGCGTCGCGCGGCGGGGCGCCGATCTCGATGGCGTAATGCTCGGCCCCGCCATCGTCGGGGCGAAAGATATGCAGGCGCGAATTTTCCGCCGATTGCAGCGGCAGGCGGGCGGCGGCCACAGGGGCCATCGCCGCCTCATGCGCCAGTTGCGCCAGAAGGGGGCCGGCGGCCAGTTCGGTCAGGCCTGGCAGCGCGGGCGCGGGCAGCATCAGCATCGCGGGCAGCAGCTGCGCCGATTTCGCCAGCCCGATGGCAGCGCGATGGGCGGTCACGTCGCCGCCGCGCTCGGTCGCCAGCGGCCCCTTCAGAGGCACCCGCAGATCGTCGGCGGGATCGGCCAGCGCCCGCAGCCAGCGCAGATCGGCATCGCCGGGCAGCTGAACCCGCGCCAGCCCGCCGTCATAGGCCCGCGCCTTCAGCGTCTCGGCCCGGCGCGCGGTGATCGCCAGCACCGGCTGCCCCAAGGCGCGCATCGCCTGCAACCGTTCGGGCGACAGGGTCTCGACCGCCGCCGCCAGATACCCGCCGATCATCACCGGCAGCCCCATGCGCAGATCGGCGCGGGCGCGGGAAATGGTCTCGGTCAGGGTCGGTATCAGCGTCATCGGGCCGCCCGTTTCTGTAACAATCTGAAACATAGCGCCCCTTCCCGACAACTCCATGTGAGAAATCCGACATGGTGCTGGACGGAACCCGAACGCCACGCCAGTCATTCACCAACAGAGCAAAGGAGGCAACATGGCCGGACTGAAAAAGATTCTGCTGGTCGATGACGAGGACGACCTGCGTGAGGCCCTGGCCGAGCAGATGGTGGCGACCGACGACTTTGACGTGACCGAAGCCGGAACCGGCGCGGCCGCCGTCGAGGCGACCAAGGGCGCGATCTTCGATCTGATCATCCTCGACGTGGGCCTGCCCGACACCGACGGGCGCGAGCTGTGCAAGAAACTGCGCAAGCTGAATGTGAAATGCCCGATCGTCATGCTGACCGGGCACGATACCGATGCCGATACGATCCTCGGGCTGGATTCAGGGGCGAACGACTATATCACCAAGCCGTTCAAGTTCCCCGTCCTGCTGGCCCGCCTGCGCGCGCAACTGCGCACGCATGAACAATCCGAGGATGCGATCTTCCAGCTTGGACCCTATACGTTCAAGCCGTCGATGAAGATGCTGATCGACCAGAAGGACCGCAAGATCCGCCTGACCGAGAAGGAAACCAACATCCTCAAATTCCTGTATCGCGCACAGGACGGCGTCGTGGCACGCGACGTGCTGCTGCACGAGGTCTGGGGCTATAACGCCGGCGTGACCACGCATACGCTGGAAACCCACATCTACCGCCTGCGCCAGAAGATCGAGCCCGACCCCTCAAACGCGCGGCTTCTGGTCACCGAATCCGGCGGCTACCGCCTGGTCGCCTGACGTCCCTGACAAGCACAGGCCCCTCACGGGGCCTTTTTTGCCGCCATATCTTTGGTGCGAAAATATCCTGCCGGGGGCCTGGGGGACGCACAGTCCCCCAGACAAAATTAATGTTTTCGTTAAATATCAGTATACCAGATTCAGATCCCATTTCTTTACATGGAATTGCGCGGTTCCGGAGGGCTCAGGAGTCGGTTCTGAACAACGCGGTTATGCCGCGCCCTGCATCTGAAGTGGTCTGTTAACGACCACGATGATGCCGAGGATGAAGCGGATGACGAAGGCCCAAAAGGCCCTGATATGGGCGAGGATCTTGCGGATGTTGTGGCCGCAGGCGCAGAGCACGGCGAAGATCGCATCGCCGATCCTGCCCTTCAGGGGGCATCTGGTCAATCTGCCGTCTGATTTCATGTGGCCGATCTCGGGCTCGATGGCGCTGCGCCGTTTGAGGAGCTTCGCCAGCGCCGGGGTGATACCGCGCCGCTGGCCGCTGATCAGGACGCGGGTGGTCTCGATGCCATGCCCGCGATAGCCGCGGTCGACCAGGGCGAGTGTGGGCCTCGTATCGGTCAGGATTTCGACCTGTTCGAGGGCCGGTGCCAGGGTGTGGCCGTCATAGGGATTGCCGGGAAAGCTGCGGGCGCCAACTATGAGGCCGCCAACAAGGGTCGTGGCGAGGCTGACCTTGGTGCCAAACTCGTATCGCACCCGTGCCTTGCCTTTGGAGATGCAATCGACCTCGGGCTCGTGCAGGGAATAGACCTTGTCGCGGCTCTTTGGTCCCTGTTCCAGCAGGCGGCCGACCAGCCAGAGGGCGTCCACAACCCTCTCGCGCAGGGGGCTTTGCGGGATGTCCTGCAGGTGCCGGCGCAGATCGCGACGCACCCGGCCGACATGGCCCTTGAGTTGGCGCAGCGCCTTGCGCATGCGTTTGAACTGGCGGGCATGGGCGTAGCGCCCGACCTGGATCGCCAGCCGCGGTGCAAGACGGGCATAGCTCTGGCGCAGTTCGATCCCGGCCCTCTTCGCCAGACCAACCAGCAGGGCGCGGGCCCGCTCGTAGAGCCGGGCGTCCGTCGGATGGGCGATGTTCTTTTCCATGACCGTCGTATCGACCACCACCCGTTTCAGGACCTTGTCGGTGATCGTCCCGGAACTGCGGCCAGCCTCGATCGTCTTGGTCAACAGCCATTCCACGCGTTCGGCGTGGCCTTGAACCAGTGGCGGCTCACGCCTCACTCACCGATCCTCTTGCGCCAGCGCACCAGCGATGACGGATCAATAGGCGGGCGATGCTGAAAGAAGGTCTCGCCGGTGAAATGCTGGTAGTAGGGGTTCTCGACCCAACGGGCGACCACCGCCTCGTCCGACAGCTTGAACGCATGCTGCAGATACATCAGCCCGGCGATCAGACGCGGAGAAGTCGCCGGGCGCCCCGTCGCCGAGGGGAAGAACCCGGCCCATTCCCGCTCGAAGAACTCCCAGTCGATCAGCGCCGCGAGCTTCACCAACTCGTGGCGCAGATCGATCATATCCACCAGCCTGGGGCGCAGAAGATCATCCTGTTCGGCGGTCCGGAAATGGGGCTTCATTGGCGATCACAAATTGCAGGGTTTCTGCGTCAAGATTACAAAATCCTGCAAGAAAACACCAACAAAACCGCAGGATGATCACGCAATATCAACGCGTTCCGCGTTGGTCAGAGTCGACTCAGGAAACCTTTCTGCTCAGCAACCGGCGTTGTTGCAGAACTGATCATCATCCGGGATTCACGGCGTGAATCTGGTGGGTTAAGAGCCTGCCATGAGCAAGCCCGAACCTGCCCGCTACGGTACGACCAACTGGCAATCCTATAACGACGCGCTGAAGCGGCGCGGATCTCTGCTCGTCTGGCTGGACCGGGACATGGACTGGCCTGCGCCGAAGGCAGGCAAGCCCGGACGTCCGCCGGTCTTCTCCGACGCCGCCATCCAGTTCTGCCTGATGATGAAGGTGCCCTTCGGCCTGCCGCTTCGGCAAACGACCGGACTGGTCGCCAGCATCCTTGAGATGGCTGGTCTGGACTGGCCGGTCCCGGACTTCTCCACGCTCAGCCGCCGCCAGAAGACAATCACGGTCCAGCTTTCGTCGCGCCGGGCTCCGGGCGCTCTGAACCTGCGGGTGGATAGCACCGGGATCAAGTTCCTGGGTGACGGAGAGTGGCTGGCGAGGAAGCATGGCACCCACCGCCGGCGCCAGTACCGCAAGGTCCATCTGGCGATGGACACGGCGACCGGCAACGTCCGGGCGGTGGAATTCACCTCCAGCCGTGAGGGCGACAGCCCCGTTCTCCCTGATCTTCTGGACCAGATCCCGGAAGACGAGGAAATCGGCACCGTTACCGGTGATGGCGCCGAAGGCACCCGCCGTTGCCATTCGGCGATCCTCGCGCGCGGTGGCACAGGGATCATTCCCATCCGCAGAAATGGCCGCCTCTGGAAAGAAGATTGCCCCGCTGCCCTGGCCCGCAACGACATCCTGAGGGCAACCCGGCGTCTCGGCCGGACGATTTGGAAAAGATGGTCCGGCGACCATGTCCGCAGCCGGGTCGAGGCCCGGATGAGGAACCTGAAATCCTTCGGCGAGCGGATCGCCTCGAGGGACCCCGACCGTCAGACAGCCAAGATCCACATCCGCGTGGCCCTGATGAACCGCTTCAATGCCCTCGGCACCGCCCAGATCGAACGCGTGGCATGAACTCAGCCGGGAAAAGCGGCATTATGTCCTGAAAACGACTTCTGCAACATGCCTCAGCAACCTGTTCGGGTTGAACAAGGCGCAGATGGAGCGTCTGTACCCTTTCATCGGGGAATTGCTCCTCCGGGGGTTGTGGAAAAAGCCTCCTGACTCCAAGTCGCTTTGGCTCTCAGTGCCTGAGGGGCGTCGATGCCCGGCCGGCAGGAATGAAGTCGGCTTACGTCGTTCATCGCCAGATGGCTGCCCTGCAAGAAAAGATGCTGTAACGGGGCCAGCATCGCGCGCTGCCCATTACCGCTTGCAAGATCAGGGGCAGGCTGCCGCGGTTCTCGTATCAGATCCGGAAGAAGGACTGCGGGATGAGGCTGTTTGTCGGATTGGACGTGTCGCTGGAAAAAACCGCAATCCGTGTCCTCCGCGAGCACGGGAAGATCGTGAGGGGCTCTCAGGCGGCCAGCGAACCTGCGGCGCTGCTGCGCCGGATCAGGGAACCGGACGGGCCCATCGTCGCCATCGAGCTTGAAGCTGGCCCCTTGTTGCGATGGCTTCAGCCCGGGCTGGCAAAGGCTGGACTCGATATCGTGTCGATGGAAGCCCGGCATGTGAAGGGAGCCCGGTCGGATCACTCCATCCTGATCCGCAACGGAAATGCGCTGAACGATATGGCTCTGCTGCCCTGACGGGCGGCGCGAAACATTTCGGCACCGTCGCAAAAATTTACCAGATCTTAGCTATTATCGCTTTTAATGGTGCGACGAAGCGCCATATCTGGTGGTCATGCTGTATGTGACCGACAAGATAACCATAGAGGAATGGGAACTGTCAGAGCAGTTTACCCGGTCTCAGGGACCGGGCGGGCAGAACGTGAACAAGGTTGCGACGGCGGTGGAGCTGCGGTTCGAGGCCGCACGTTCCCCCAACCTGACCGATGCCGTCAAACGCCGGTTGCAGCGTCTGGCCGGGCGCCGCTGGACTTCCGATGGCGCAATCGTCATCCTGTCTCAGGAAACGCGCAGTCAGACGCGCAATCGCGAACTGGCGCGCGAGCGTCTGGCGGAACTGATCCGTCAGGCGGCAAAGCCTGTCAAACCGCGCATCGCTACCCGGCCGACCCTTGGCAGTCAGCGCCGCCGGCTGAAGGCAAAGACGGTGCGTTCGGGCGTCAAACTGCTGCGCGGCCGGGTGGAGACTGAAGAATGAACGTGTTGCGCAAATCGGTCGGCATCTTGCTGGGCAAACGTCCCCCGGCCTTGCAGGTCGGTGCGCTGTGCCTTGACGGCAAGACCGGGCAGGTGATGCTGATCACCAGTCGCGGCACCGGGCGCTGGATCATCCCCAAGGGATGGCCGATGGCGGGTGTTTCCCTGCCGGGCGCGGCAAGGCGCGAAGCGTGGGAGGAAGGCGGCATCGAGGGCAGGATCTCGGACAAGGAGATCGGTCGTTACATGTATGACAAGGAACAGGATAACGGTTTTGCCGTTCCGGTCGAGGTGCGGGTCTATGCGCTCTATGTGACATCGCTGACCGATGACTACCCCGAGGTGCATCAGCGCGAACGCCGGTGGTTTTCCCCCGGGAAATCCGCAGAACTGGTTGCCGAACCCGGACTGAAGGATATTATCCGCAGTCTTTCAACACGTCCGCAGGAAACATGACGATGACAGGGAAGGTTGTGCGCCAATGAAGATCGCGGGGCGTGATTTTCGCGTTCTGGACAAGGATCTTGGCAGCATCACCCATGTCGAAAAGGCCCAGATGCACGCCATTCGGCCGGTTCTGCGGCTGGGCGGCGCGATCCTGATGCTGATCGCGCTGTGGCTGCTGGTGCTGGGCGTGACCGGACATGAACCCGGCCTGATCGCCGTCGGCTCTGCGCTGATCGTGGCGGGCTGGCTGGGCGTGGCGATTGGCGCGAACGACATCGCCAACTCTCTGGGCCCTGCCTTTGGTGCGGGGGCGGTGCGGCTGGTGCCGGGGCTGATCCTTGTGGCCATCGCCGAAGTGGCGGGGGCCGCAATGGCGGGCGGGCCGGTGACCACGCGGCTGGCCGAGGGGATATTCGACAGCGCGCAACTGGGCACCGGCCTGCCGGCGCAGCTGACCGTCCTGTCGGCGCTGATCGCGGCCGCGGCCTGGATCACCATTGCCACCGGCGCGGGCCTGCCGGTCAGTACCACCCATTCGATCGTCGGATCTCTGGCCGGGGCCGGGATCGCGATGCTGGGGGCGGCGGCGGTGAACTGGGTCAGTATTGGCATCATCGCCTCGGCCTGGATGCTGACACCGCTGGCCGCTGCGGGGCTGGCCGGGGCCATCCTGCTGTTTGTGCAGCTGAACATCCGTGATGCGCCCGACCGCCGGGCGGCGGCGCAACGCTGGCTGCATCTGTTGGTGGGCGTCATGGTCGGATTGTTCGTGTCCTATCTGTTCACGCTGATCACGCCGGGTTTTCCGCTGTGGCTGGATCTGCTGCCGGGTGCATTGGCCGGATTGGCCGCGGGCTGGGCCATGCGCAGCCGGGTCGATGTCATGTTGCAGGATTCGCCCGACAAGCCCCGCATGACCAGCCTGTTCCGCCCGGCGCTGCTGTTCTCGGCCGTGATGATGGCCTTTGCGCATGGCGCCAGCGATGCCAGCAACGTCGCGGGGCCATTGCTGATGATCCTGCGGGCCACCGACGGCGCGGCGATTTCGGGCGTGGTGGGGGTGCCGCTGTTGCTGCTGGTGGGCGCAGGCACCGCGATTGCCCTTGGCGCTGTGCTGTTCGGACGTCGTCTGGTGGTCATGGTCGGCAGCGGGATCACCCGGCTGAACGCGGTGCGGGCCTTCTGCATCACGCTGGCCACCGCGCTGATCGTGCTGGGCGCGACCGGCCTTGGCCTGCCGGTTTCATCGACCCATGTCGCGGTGGGTGGCGTCTTTGGCGTCGGTTTTGCCCGCGAATGGCTGGACCGGCGCAAGAAACGGTCCCGCAAACGCCTGCCCGCCGAGGAGGTGCGCCGCCGCACCCTGGTTCGCCGCAGCCATGTCGTCACCATCAGCGTGGCGTGGCTGGTGACGGTGCCGGTGACGGCGCTGATGGGGGCGACCTGCTGCTGGCTGGTGCTGTGGGTGATGGGGGTCTGATCAGACCACGACCTCTTGCCGGATCTGCTCTCCGACGCCGAACACGCGCTTATAGCGTTCGACCTCGTCCCCCGGACCCATCGCCTTGGCAGGATTGTCCGACAGCTTGACCGTCGGGCGACCGTTCGCCGCCACCGCCTTGCAGACAAGGCTGAACGGCGCCAGCCCGTCGCCCGGCACCAGACCGCGGAAATCATTTGTCAACAGGGTGCCCCAGCCGAAACTGACCTTGACCCGCCCGTGAAAGCGGCGATGCAACTCGATGATCTTCTCGACATCCAGCCCGTCGGAAAAGATCACCAGCTTGTCACGCGGATCCTCGCCGCGTTCGCGCCACCAGCGGATCGCGGCTTCCGCGCCCTCGGCCGGATCGCCACTGTCGATGCGGATACCGGTCCAGCCCGCCAGCCAGTCCGGCGCATGTTCCAGAAAATTGTCGGTGCCATAGGTGTCGGGCAGGATCATGCGCAGCATGCCGTCATGTTCCTCTTGCCAGTCGGCCAGAACCTCATAGGGCGCGCGGTGCAGTTCCGCATCCGTTTCGGCCAGCGCGGCATAGACCATGGGCAGTTCATGCGCATTGGTGCCGATCGCCTCGATATCGCGGCGCATGGCGATCAGGCAGTTCGAGGTGCCGGTGAAACGCTCGCCCAGCCCCTCGATCATCGCCTGCACCGCCCAGTCCTGCCACAGAAAGCTGTGCCGCCGTCTGGTGCCGAAATCGGCGATGCGCAGGTCGGGAAACTTGCGCAGGGCCTCGATCTTTTCCCACAGCCGGGTCATGGCGCGGGCATAGAGCACCTGCAACTCGAACCGGCCAAGCGTTTCCAGCACCGCCCGCGACCGCAGCTCCATCAGGATCGCCAGCGCGGGAATTTCCCACAGCATGACCTCGGCCCATTTGCCCTCGAAGGTCAGTTCATACTGGCCGTCGCGCTTTTCCAGCTGATAGGCGGGCAGGCGCAACCCCTCCAGAAACGCCATGAAATCGGGGCGGAACATCTGGCGCTTGCCGTAAAAGGTGTTGCCGCGCATCCATGTGCTTTCGCCGCGCGACAGCGACAGCCCGCGCACATGATCCAGCTGTTCGCGCAACTCGCCCTCGTCGATCAGCTCGGCCAGCCGGATATCGGATGAACGGTTGATCAGCTTGAACCGCACCACCGTATCCGGGCGATTGCGGAAAATAGACTGACACATCAGCAGCTTGTAGAAATCGGTATCGATCAGCGAACGGATGATCGGATCGATCTTCCATTTGTGGTTATAAACGCGGGTGGCGATATCGACCATCGGGGTTACTCCAGTATGACGCCTGCGTCGCGCATGTTCAGGCGCGCGCGTTCGCGGCTGCCGTCAAGGTCGATGGCGCGGGTCGCGGATTCGATGACGGTGGCGGTAAAGCCCAGCTTCGCGGCGTCGATGGCGCTCCAGCCGACGCAGAAATCATGGGCGAGGCCGACAAAATCCAGCCGACCGATACCGCGTTCGCGCAAATAGCCGGCCAGCCCGGTCGGGGTGACGTGATCGTTCTCGAAAAAGGCGGAATAGCTGTCGATACCGGCACGGAACCCCTTGCGGATGATCATGTCGGCGCGGTCGAGGTCCAGATCGGGATGGAATGCCGCGCCCGGGCTGCCGATGACGCAATGGCGCGGCCACAGGACCTGCGGGCCATAGGCCATATCGACGCTGGAAAACGGCGCGGCGCCGGGATGGTTGTCGGCAAAGCTGGTGTGATCCGCCGGATGCCAGTCCTGGGTCAGCACGACGGTGTCATATTGCGCCATCAGGGCATTGATCGGGGCCAGGATCTCATCGCCTCCGGCCACGGCCAGCGCGCCGCCGGGGCAGAAATCGTTCTGCATGTCGATCACGATCAGCGCCCCGGACATGATATCTCCTCCTGTCAGAAGACCATGCCTAAAAACCGAACCGGGGCGCGTCAATGGCCGTCGCGGCAAAAGACGCTGCGGCGGCGGGTCTTGCCACGGCTGACAGGGCTGGCTATGGCCGCGATCATGCTGACCGTCGCCGCGCTTTATCATTTCACCCGCTTCGATGACCCGGCCGCATTGCAGGCGCCGCTGGCGCGGATCGCCTGCACGAACGGTGTCAGGGGAACGCTGCTGCTGGCGCCCGAAGGGATCAACGGAACCATCGCCGGCACGCGCGCGGGGATCGATGCGGTGCTGGACCATATCCGCGCGCTGCCGGGCTGCTGCGATCTGGAATGGAAGGAAAGCCCGGCCAGCGAAATGCCCTTCGGCCGCATGAAGGTGCGCCTCAAGCGCGAAATCGTGACGATGGGCCAGCCCGATGTCGATCCGCGCGCGACGGTGGGCCATTACGTCGTGCCGCAGGACTGGAACGCGCTGATCTCGGCCCCCGATGTCGCCGTGATCGACACCCGCAACGATTACGAGGTGGCCATCGGCAGCTTTGCGGGCGCCGTCGATCCCGGCACCCGCAGCTTCCGCGATTTCCCGGCATGGTGGCAGGACAACGCCCATCGCTTTCAGGGCAAACGCATCGCCATGTTCTGCACCGGCGGCATCCGCTGCGAGAAATCAACCAATTACCTGCTGTCGCAAGGCGTCGATCAGGTGTTCCACCTGAAGGGCGGCATCCTCAAATATCTCGAAGACATCCCCGAAGAGCGCAGCCTGTGGCAGGGCGACTGTTTCGTCTTCGACCAGCGCGTCAGCCTGACCCACGGATTGCGGCCCGGGCGGCACGAGCTGTGCCATGCCTGCCGCCGCCCGCTGGCCCCCGAGGACCGCACCCGCCCGGAATATGAAGAGGGCGTCTGCTGCCACCGCTGCGTGGGTGAATATGACGAAACCGACCGCGCCCGCTTCCGGGAACGCCAGCGCCAGTTCGATCTGGCCGCCCGCCGCGACAATCCCGAAACCTGACCCATCTTTGGTGCGCAAATATCCCGGGGGGTGAGGAGCGCCCGGAAAAAGGTCCGCCGGACCTTTTTCAGCGACGAACGGGGCAGAGCCCCCGACCCGCGCGCGCCTTAACGTCCCCGGCCCAATCCGCCCGCCGCGATGGCGGCCATGTTCAGGATGTCGTTCACCGTCGAGGTGGTCGAGCAGATCTGGATCGACTTCGGCACCCCGGTCAGGATCGGCCCGATCACCGTCGCGCCGGCCATTTCCTGCAACAGCTTGACCGAGATCGAGGCCGAATGCCGCGCCGGAACCACCAGCACATTGGCCGGGCCGCTCAGCCGGCTGAAGGGGTAACGCGCCGCCGATTCCGCGTTCAGCGCCACATCGACGGTCATCTCGCCCTCATATTCGAAATCGACGCCCCGCCGGTCCAGAACCTCGGTCGCCTTGGCCATCTTCACCGCGCGTTCGCTGATCGGATAGCCGAAATTCGAAAATGACAGGAAGGCCACGCGTGGCTCCAGCCCCAGCCCGCGGGCGACGGCGGCGCCGTGGGTGGCGATATCGGCCAGATCCTCGGGCTCGGGCCATTCATGGACCAGCGTATCGCCCACCAGAATGACCCGGCCATTATGCAGCACACCGGTAATGCCGACCGCGCCATCCTGCGGGCGCAGGTCGAAGACCTGGCCCAGCTGCGCCAGAACCGGGGCGTTCTTGCGCGTGGCGCCGGTGACCAGCCCGTCGCCGTGACCATGGGCCAGCATCAGCGCCGCAAAGACATGACGGTCACGATTGGCCAGTTTCAGCACATCCTCGCGATCCACGCCGCGCCGTTGCAGCCGGGCATAGAGAAATTCGTGATAGGTCTCCATGTGACGCGAATTGGCCGCATTGACCACGGTCAGCTCGCGCACGGCGTCGCCAAGACCCGCGGCTTCCAGCTTTTCCTTCACATCGCCTTCGCGACCCACGACCAGCGCCTGACCCATGCCGCCACGCTGCCATGCCACGGCGGCGCGCAGCACGCGCGGTTCGTCGCCCTCGGCAAAGATCATCCTTGCCTGAGCCTGACGCGCGCGGGCATGAATGCCTTGCAGGATCGCCGCCGTCGGGTCCATCCGCGCCTTCAGCGACTGGACATAGCCCTCCATGTCGATGATCGGACGCCGGGCCACGCCGGTATCCATCCCGGCCTTCGCCACCGCGGGCGGGATGACATGGATCAGGCGCGGGTCGAACGGCGTCGGGATGATGTAATCGCGCCCGAATTGCAGCTTGCGGCCGTAAGCCACGGCGACCTCGTCGGGGACATCCTCGCGCGCCAGCGCGGCCAGAGCCTCGGCGCAGGCGATCTTCATCTCGTCGTTGATGGCCCGGGCGTGAATGTCCAGCGCGCCCCGGAACAGATAGGGAAAGCCCAGAACGTTGTTGACCTGATTGGGATAATCGCTGCGGCCCGTGGCCACGATGGCGTCGGGACGCACGGCATGGGCATCCTCGGGGGTGATTTCGGGGTCGGGATTGGCCATGGCGAAGATCACCGGATTGTCGGCCATGGATTGCACCATGCCGGGCGTCACCGCGCCCTTGGCCGAGACGCCGAGGAACACATCCGCGCCGCGCATCGCGTCATTCAGCGTGCGCGCCTTGGTCACCACCGCATGGGCCGATTTCCACTGGTTCATGCCCTCGGTGCGGCCCTGGTAGATCACGCCCTTGGTGTCGCACATGATGCAGTTTTCATGCCGCGCGCCCATCGACTTGACCAGTTCAAGGCAGGCGATCCCCGCCGCCCCGGCTCCGTTGAGGACGATCTTCACATCCTCGATCTTCTTGCCCGACAGCTCCAGCGCGTTCAGCAGGCCCGCCGCGCAGATCACTGCCGTGCCGTGCTGGTCGTCATGGAAGACGGGAATGTCCATCAGCTCTTTCAGGCGCTGCTCGATTATGAAACATTCGGGGGCCTTGATATCTTCAAGGTTGATGCCGCCGAAGGTCGGCCCCATCAGCCGCACGGCATTGATGATCTCGTCGGCATCCTCGGTGTCCAGCTCGATATCGATGGCGTTGACATCGGCGAAGCGCTTGAACAGCACCGCCTTGCCCTCCATCACCGGCTTGGAGGCCAGCGCGCCCAGATTGCCCAGCCCGAGGATCGAGGTGCCGTTCGAGATGACGGCGACCATATTGCCCTTGGTGGTATAGTCATAGGCGGTTTCGGGCCGCGCTGCTATCGCCTCGACCGGGATCGCCACGCCGGGGGAATAGGCCAGCGACAGATCGCGCTGCGTGGCCATCGGGGTCGAGGCGACGATGTCGTATTTGCCCGGGCGCGGCTCCATGTGATAGGCCAGCGCCTCTTCGGGGGTGATGCGGGCATTGCGGCTGGGCGTATCGTTCATGGCTTCCTCCGGGCTGGGCCTGAAGGTGATTAGCGCGGCGGCGGCAGGGGCTCAACGTGAAAGACGGCCGGGGTCGGGTATTCAGGAGGCGATGGGGAAGGGGGCTGCCCGCCCCCGCCGCCGTTCCGGCGACTCCCCCGGGGATATTTGGCACCAGAGATGGGCGCGGTTTTTTTTTGGGGGGGGGGTCAGATCCCGACCTTGACGAAGCTTTCGCGCAGGGCGGCGGACCATGCCGCGCTCATCCGCATGAAGTCGGGGTCGCCGTCGAGGATACGGCGGCGCGAGGTGACGGCGCAGGCATCGCGTTCGATGACCGCCAGATCCAGTGGCATCCCCACCGAGAGGTTCGAGCGCAGCGTCGAATCCATCGACAGCAGCACCGCCTTTTGCGCATCGGCGAGGCTGGTGGCGGGGGTGACGACACGGTCGAGGATCGGTTTGCCGTATTTGTGTTCGCCGATCTGAAGGAAGGGCGTGTCCTCGGTCGCCTCGATGAAATTTCCCTCGGGATAGATCAGAAACATGCGCATGGTGCCGCCCTTGCGCTGGCCCGCGACGATCATGCTGGCCGATGCCTGCTGACTGAGTTCGCGGCATTGTTCGAGGATCTCGCGCCGGGTGCGTGACAGCGTGTCGCCGATGATCGTGGCGACCTGCAGCATCGAGGGCGTCTGCATGATCGAGGTGGTCTCGTCCGCCATCTCGTTGGCGATCGCCTCTTCCAGCCGGGCCAGCGTCGTCTGGGTCACCGACAGCGAGCCTGCGGTCATCACGACGATCACCCGTTCGCCCGGTTCCTCGAAGAAATACATCTTGCGATAGCAGGCGATGTTGTCCAGCCCGGCATTGGTGCGGGTGTCGGACAGCAGCACCAGCCCGTCATTCAACTTGAGACCGACGCAATAGGTCATCGAATGTCCATTGTTGTTCCTGCGGCCATCCTAGGGGCGGGATCCAGGGGCCGCAATCGCTGCTTTGGTCAGACCGGCGGTCGGTGGGCCCCGAGGAATGGGCCATCGCCCGCCGCGTCGATCCGGGCGATGGCACCCCCGATGTCTTCGTGGATGACAGCCATCTGCCAGGCGGTGGCGTGGATCATGCGGCTGTCCGAGATGGCGAGCGCCACATGGCCGGGCCAGAACAGCAGGTCGCCACGCCGGATCTGGCGGGTTTCGGGGAAGGCCGCGCGTTGCAGGTCGCTGTCGCCGGGACAGTCGATGCCGCAGGCGGTCAGCGCCGCCTGCACCAGTCCCGAGCAGTCGATCCCCCAGCGGCTGTTACCCCCCCACAGATAGGGCGTGCCCAGCAGGCTTTCGGCCACCGGCACCGGGTCGGTGGCGGGCTGGTTGCCGATATGTTGCAGGGGCACCCAGCCGCCGATTGCCAGCCGGGCAAAGCGGCCTTCGGTCCCGCTGACCGACAGGCGGGCGCCGAGAGAGAGGCTGGCAAGCTCGGGTCGTTTCATGTCCGGGGCGGGATAGATATGGGTCGCGGGGGCGGTGACGCGGTGGGTCAGCGGCGGCAGGTCGCGGGTGATCGCGACCGTCGCCAGCCAGCCGCAATAGCCGTCCAGCGACGCCTGAACGAAGGTCCGGTCGCCGCGCTGCTCGATCACGGTCAGGTCGGCGCCGAAATTCAGCTGCCGGTCGCGGCGCCCGTCGGGGGCGTTCAGCAGATCGGCCAGCGGCACCGCCAGCCGCGCCGGGAAGCCGGGCGTATATGCGGGGCGGTCCAGCACCCCGCGCAGGCTGTCATGGGCGACGCGGTCGGTCGCGGGGGTCAGGCGGCGGTCATGGGTCATGGCAGGATCCGCGGCAGCGCATGCAGGATGGCGCGGGCGCCCTGACCGACGCCGCCTTTCGGCCGGCCCGGCGCGGCGACGGGCTGCCAGCCATAGATGTCCAGATGCACATAGCGCCCGGCCCCTTCGGTAAAGCGGCGCAGGAACAGCGCGGCGGTGATCGAGCCCGCCATCCCGCCCGGGGGGGCATTGTCCAGATCGGCGATGGCGGGTTCGATCATCGCCTCATACGGGTCCCAGAAGGGCATGCGCCACAGCGGATCGGCAACCGCCATCGCGCTGTCGGACAGTGCCTGTGCGGTGCGATCATCGTCGCAATAGAACGGCGGCAGATCGGGACCCAGCGCCACCCGCGCCGCCCCGGTCAGCGTCGCCAGAGAGATCATCAGATCCGGGTTTTCCTCAGCCGCCAGTGCCAGCGCATCGGCCAGAACCAGACGTCCTTCGGCATCGGTATTGTTGACCTCGACCGTCAGGCCCTTGCGGCTGGTCAGCACATCGCCGGGGCGGAAGGCATTGCCCGCAATGGCGTTTTCCACTGCCGGGATCAGCAGCCGGATGCGCCGCCCCTGCGCCGCGCCGGTGCCCGCCAGCATCTTCAGCAGACCCAGCGCGGTTGCCGCCCCGCCCATGTCCTTTTTCATCAGGCCCATCGAGGACGGCGGCTTGATGTCCAGCCCGCCGGTGTCGAAGCAGACGCCCTTGCCGATGATGGTCAGCGCCGGGCCCTCGGTTCCCAGACGGATGTCGATCAGCCTGGGCGCCTGCTGGGCCGCACGACCAACCGCGTGGATCATCGGGAAATTCGCCGCCAGCAGATCCTCGCCCGAGGTGACGGTGATTTCGGCCCCGACCGCTTGCGCCAGATCGCGGGCGGCGGCCTCCAGCTGATCCGGGCCCATGTCGCTGGCGGGGGTGTTGATCAGGTCGCGGGTCAGGTATTCGCCCGCCGCGATGGCCTGAATGCGGGCGGCATCGGCGCCTTCGGGACAGACCAGCCGGGCCTTTGGCGCAGGTGCGGTCTTATAGCGGGTAAAGCGGTATTGCCCCAACAGCCAGCCAAGCGCGGCCTGATCCGGATCGGGGACCGGCGCCGCCAGATACCAGTCGCCTTCGGGCAGCGCCGCCGCGCGGGCAAAGCCCAGCCGTTCGCGGGTCGCCTGCGCCGGATCGCCCAGACCGAACAGCGCCCCCGCCAGCCCGCCCTGCGCATCGGGCAGCAGGCAGATCTCGCCGCGGCGGCCGGTAAAACCGGTGGCGGCGGGCCAGGTGCCGGCATTGGCCTGTGCGGGGATCGGCGCGCCTTGCGCCACCGGCCAGATCGGCAGCGCCTTGTCCGATGGGGGGGCGAATTCCGGGGTCATGTCGGGTTCCTTTCGGCCGGGGTCATGGGGCCGCAGACTACATCCTGAAGCGGCCCCCGCAAGGCTGCTCAACCGATGCCGGCGCGTTCCCAGATTTCCGTCAGCGAGCGGTTGCCGACCCGCATCAGCCGCGCCCGCACCGCCGCCAGAGAGGCCAGATCGCGCCGGTCCGCGCAACTGCCCAGATCCATCGCCACCCCGGCCAGAGAGATCAGCCCGATCTGCCATGCCAGCCGCGCCAGCCGGTCGGCATGGCCGACCGCCGCGCCCAAATCGTCCTGCCGGATTGCCTGATCGGTGGCCATCAAGGCGGTGGCCAGCTGTTCCAGCGCCAGCCCGATGACATTCTGGGCGGTGGTTTCGCCCAATTCACTGACGATGTCGCCCACCCGTCGCGTGTCCACACGCACGGTTTCCGACACGGACAGCGCCGTGATCTGCACCATTTCGGTTCCAGTCGTCTTGTTGCCTTCAGGATGGGCAGAATGCGGATAACCCATGAACAAAGTCTTAGGCTTCGGGCAAGAAACCTCTCGAATTTTCGTCAATGACCGCATATCAAGCAGGCGAACGCGAGAGGTCATTCATGCCAATACTTCGCCCCCTGCCGCAATATCTGGTCGGACGCTATCACGGCTGGAAGGCCACATCCTATGCCGAGAACAGCGCCTGGTACCGGCGCCTTGCCGATGACGGGCAGCGCCCGCGGGCGATGGTGATTTCATGCTGTGATTCGCGCGTGCATGTCACCAGCATCTTCGGCGCCGATTCCGGGGAATTCTTCATCCACCGCAATATCGCCAATCTGGTGCCGCCCTATGCGCCCGACGGGTTGCAGCACGGCACCTCGGCGACGGTGGAATATGCGGTTTGCGAGCTGCATGTCGCGCATCTGATGGTCGTGGGCCACACCAGTTGCGGCGGCGTGGCGGGCTGCCATGCGATGTGTTCGGGCAGCGCGCCGGAACTGGAGGAGAAGTCCAGCTTTGTCGGACGCTGGATGGATGTGCTGCGTCCCGGCTATGAGCGGGTGAAGGATCTGCCCGAGGACCAGCAGATCACCGCGCTGGAACGCGAGGCGGTGATGGTCTCGCTGGAGAACCTGATGACCTTCCCCTTCGTCAAGGCCGCCGTCGAGACCGGCGATCTGTCGCTGCACGGGCTGGTGCATGACATCAAGAACGGCGCCCTGATGCAGGCCGAGGACGAGGGGCGGCGCTGGGTTGCCGTATAAGGCTCAGCGCCGCAATTCCTTGCCCTCGGGCCAGCGCATCTGCGTGGTCAGGGTGATTTCGCGGCTGTCGCCCGCGGCCAGAAGGTCCTGCCAGTAAAGGATGCCGCGGCGGCCATCGGGGTCGGTTTCCGAGGGCTGGGGATCGGCGCTCCAGTCCACGGTCAGGTCGCTTTGACGCGACACCGGCACCCGGTCCACCACCCGCAGCGGCCAGTCCTCGCCGGTCAGGTTGCGCAGGATCAGCGTCTCGGTCAGGCTTTGCGCGTTCGAGCGGCGGATCAGCCCGCGTTCGCCCTGTTCGTCCTCGGGCACCCGCAATTCGGCGGTGATGCCGTCGATCGGACCGAAGGCCAGATCCAGATCGTCGCCCGGCGCGGTCAGTTCCAGCATGGTCTGGCCGATCATCGCGCCGTCCAGATAAAGCGTCGCCTGACCGGGCAGGATCGGCTCGTCCAGCGAATTTGTGGTTTCGGCCACGACGAAGGCCGTGTCGTCAAAGCGCGGCGCGGCCTCGGCCAGAACCTCGGCCTCCAGCAGCTTGTCGTCCAGACGCAGCCGGTTGGCGTCGGCGCCATCGCGGATGGTGACCGGACCCGGATAGTCATAGGCCACCGTCATGCCGATATTGGCCAGAACCGCCTTGGCCGCGACGGGCGAGTCCTGCGCCGCGTCGCTGGCGATATAGGATTCGGCCACGGCCCCTGCCACCGCCGGGGCGGCAGCGCCCTGATTGCGCATCAGGGTGGCGGGATCGACGATGCTGGGCATCCAGCCCGGCACCTCGGTCGGGGCGACCTGACCCGAGGGCCGCGCGGTTGACAGCGTCAGCGCCACATCCTGCCAGTCGATGCCGCTGGACTGGGTGATGACCAGCCCCCGCTGCATCGCGATCCGCCCGCTGTCGCGTTCCAGCCGCAGGTCGTAATCGGGCGCCCAGCTGGCCTGCCGGGTAAAGCCCGACAGCGACAGTCGCGCATCGTCCGAGGTCTTTTCAACCGTCACCACCAGCGTTTCATGGCCGGTATCGTTCAGCACCGCCGCCAGCGCCTCTTCTGCCTGGCGGATGTCGCGCTCCAGCGGCTCGCGCCCGCTTTCCATCAGCGCGGCTTCGCGCCCGGCATCGCTGGCGCGGGCAAGGTAATCGGCGATCATCTGGCCCGCCTGATCGGCATTGGCCTGCAACTGGTCCGCGCCCACACGGGTATCGCCGCGCATCATGTCGCGCACCATGCCCGCGCGTTCGCGCCAACTGTCCGCATCGGCGCGGTGACGGGCGATGGTATGCTCAAAGTCGATCAGGGCATCGCGGGCGGCGCGCAACCGGTCGCGCGCATCCGTGATGGCGGGGCTTTCGGCGGCGGTGCCGGGATGGGGGCGCCCGGTCTGCAGGGCGACGCTGCCGATGGTCGCGCCCTCGGCCTCGATCCGCAGGGCCGAGGGGTCCATGCCCTGCGGCAGTCCCGGCAGGATCAGTTCGTGCCGGCCCTGCGGCGCGTCAGCCAGATCGACCTGCCAGCGGATCGTCGCGCCTTGCGGAAAGATGGTGACGTGATCGGTGCGGGGCTGGATCTCGATCCGATCCGCCAGCGTCGGAGAGGCCGCAACGCACAGCGCGGCGACAAGAAATCTGTGGAATGTCATCATCCCCCCACGGAATGGATCAATGAAATGCGCGGCCAGCGTCGGTCAGCGGGCCGCGCATGGCAAGGGGGAGGCGCGATCAAACTGTCGTGGGCGCGCCGTCAGGCGTCGGGTTTCCAGCGGATGACGCGCCAGACATAGACCACGACGACGGTGATGACGACGGCGGTGGACAGCGGGTCGATCCAGTGTTCCACCTGCTCATAGCTGTCTTCCAGCAGATAGCCGGCGACGGCCAGCCCGCCCGACCAGATGAAGCTGCCGATGGCAGTATAGAACAGGAACTGGCCCTGCGGCATCTTCTCGATCCCGGCAGGGACCGAGATCAGCGTGCGCACGGTCGGGATGAAGCGGCCGAAAAAGACGATGGCGCGGCCGTGGCGGTTGAACCAGCCCTCGGCGCGTTCGAATTCCGACAGGTTCATCGTCAGCCAGCGGCCGTGGCGCGCGATCAGCCAACGCAGCCGGTCCCGCCCGAAGGCGCGACCGATCCAGTACCAGAACCACGCCCCGGCCAGCGACCCGATGCCGCCTGCAAGAATGGCCAGCCACAGCGGCGTGCCGCCACGGGCGGCGTTGAAGCCCGCCAGTGGCATGATCAGTTCCGACGGGATCGGCGGAAAGACGTTTTCCAGCAGCATCAGCGCTGCAATGATCCATGCGCCGCCATCGGCCATCAGGCCGGTGATCCAGTCGAACACGGGCCCGTCAGCCTTTTTTCAGGACGCGATTGCCCAGCAATTCGGCGATCTGAACCGCGTTCAGCGCCGCGCCCTTGCGCAGGTTGTCGCTGACGCACCACAGGTTCAGCCCGTTCTCGATGGTGGAATCCTGACGGATGCGGCTGATGAAGGTGGCGTAATCGCCCACGCATTCGACCGGGGTGGTATAGCCGCCCGGTTCGCGCTTATCGACGACCAGAATGCCCGGCGCCTCGCGCAGGATGTCGCGGGCCTCGTCCTCGTCCAGAAAATCCTCGAACTCGATGTTCACGGCTTCGGAATGGCCGACAAAGACCGGCACCCGCACGCAGGTCGCGGTGACCTTGATCGAGGGGTCGATGATCTTTTTCGTCTCGACCACCATCTTCCACTCTTCCTTGGTGGTGCCGTCCTCCATGAACACGTCGATCTGCGGGATCACGTTGAAGGCGATCTGCTTCTGGAACTTGTTCGGCGCGACCTCTTGCCCCGGCACATACATGCCCTTGGTCTGGTTCCACAGCTCGTCCATGCCGTCCTTGCCGGCGCCGGACACCGACTGATAGGTGCTGACCACCACGCGCTTGATCCGCGCCCGGTCATGCAGCGGCTTCAGCGCCACCACCATCTGCGCGGTCGAGCAGTTGGGGTTGGCGATGATGTTCTTCTTCGCATAGCCGTGGATCGCCTCGGGGTTCACCTCGGGCACGATCAGCGGAATGTCGGGATCATAGCGGTAAAGTGAGCTGTTATCGATCACCACGCAACCCGCCGCCGCCGCGATGGGGGCGTATTTTTTGGTCGCGTCCGAGCCGATGGCAAACAGCGCCATGTCCCAGCCGGTGAAGTCGAATTGCTCGATATCCTTGATCTTCAGGGTCTTGTCGCCAAAGCTGACCTCGGCCCCCTGCGAACGACGCGACGCCAGAACGGCGATCTCGTCCACGGGGAACTGGCGCTCGGCCAGAATGTTCAGCATTTCGCGGCCCACATTCCCGGTGGCGCCGGCGATGACGACTTTATAGCCCATCTCTGGTTTCCTTAATTCATGCGGTCGGAGGCGTTTAACGCAGGCGGGCGCTGGAAGAAAGGGGGCATGACGTCCCGGCCTTACGCCGGCGCGGCATATCCGTTCAGCAATGCCTGCCAGCCTGCGGCGTCCCAAGTGACGGCGGGGTGCAGCCGCGCCTCTTTCAGCAGGGATCGCTTGAGGCGTTCCAGATTGGCGCGCTTCCACGGACCATCCGCCCGGTGGCGCGATTTGTCGAAGTCGATCAGCCAGATCCTGCCCGTGTCGTCCAGCAGGATGTTGCGGCAGTTCAGATCGGCGTGATCCACATCGGCCCCGTGCATCCGCGCGATGGCCGATCCGATGGCGGCCCAGTCCTGCGCGGGCAGCGGTCCCTGCGCCAGCGCGGCGGCAAGGGTGCGCGTTCCCGGCAGCGTCCGGGTGATGATATCGGCGCGATAGGTCAGCCCCGCGACCGGGGTGAAGCGCGCGGCGACGGGATGCGGCACCGGCAGGCCCTGCCTTTCCATCCACGACAGCAGCGCGTATTCCGCCATCGCCCGGCTGCGGGCCACGGGCTGGCGCAGGAACAGGTCGCGGTTCAGCCTGCCCACCAACCCGCCGCGGAAATAATGCCGCAGCACCAGATCCAGCCCATCGACGTGCAGGAACAGCGCCTCGTTGCGCCCGGTGGATCGTCCGGTGACCAGCCCGTTCCGCGCCAGCCAGTCAGGCTCGAAGAGGCGCGGATCGAAGGCTTCGCCCATGGCGGGGTCATGCCAGATGACGTGGCCCTGCGAACGGATCTGCGTGGCGGGTATGGTGTCGCGATCTAGCGCCACAGTTCGTCCACCCATGCGACGGGCTTGACGCGGCGATACCATTTGCCGCTTTTCCCGGCGATCACGTCATGCGGGTTCGGCTTGCCGTGAAAGGTGACGACCCGCGCGCCCTCGGGGATGCGGGCGGCGCCGAACCAGCCCAGAGGCCAGGGAATGCAGTGCCGCTTGAAGCTGACGCACCAGCCCTTCGGCCAATAGACCAGTTCCCCGGCCTTGTGGAAGTAATCCGTCACGAATTCCTGTTCATTGCGGAAATCCCGTTGGGCCGAGACCAGATTACCCTTCAGGTGATCCAGCAGGTCGGTGCAGCGGCCTGCCTCGAAGCGATAGACCGAGGTATTGCCGGTCGCGTCCTTCTTGTCCCATTCCTTGATGACCAGAAACCGTCCCGGTGGGTCGAAGAACGGGTCCAGCGGCCCGACAACGACGATATCAAGGTCCAGAAACAGCGTCGGCCCCTCCAGCCCCGCCAGATCGGAGGCGAAAGAGGTCACCTTCAGCCAGCCATGCGCCCGCGTCCAGGGTTCGCGATCGTCGAATTCGGGGATGCCGGTCAGCGGCAGCGGCCGGGTCTCGATATCTGCGTCGATCCCTGCGGCGTCATCGGTGAAGCAGACGAAACGGAAGGGCCGCGACAGGTTGCGCCGGACCATCGAATGCAGCTTGTTCACATAATCGGGGCCGTATTTGCTGCCCCATTTCACGCAGATCACATTCGCCGGACTCATGTCATGGGCCTTTCGGGACGATAAAGGGTCGGAACGTCAGCCATGATCGGCCTCGGGGGTCAGGAAATACAGGATATATCCGATCACCAGCGGGATCAGAAAGAACAGAAACAGCATAGCGAAGGCCTGCGCCGGAGGATAGGCCGCGCTGGCCGTCTGATAGACGGGGCGAGAGGCGAATTGCATCACCCCCACCCCGCCCATCGAGAACATGTTGAGGAAGGTCACCCCCGCCCCACCAGATGCGCCGGCAGGAAGGACCGTCCATGCGCCATCAGCAGCGCATAGGCCGCGCCGCTGAAGCCGATCAGCGACAGAAGCACCGTCGCGGCGGCAAGGCCGGACGAGGGGTAAAGGACCAGCACCGCCATCAGCATCAGCTCGACCGCGATGAAGATCTGCACGGTGCGGCGGATGCTGCCGACGATCCTTGTGGCGGCGCCGATAAGGAAATTGCCCAGAATCATCGCCAGCCCGATGACCAGCGTTGCCCGCCCGATGGTCTGTTCGCTGGCGCCGAAGACCTGATCCAGATAGGGCGCGGCCCACAGGCCCCGGATCGCCATCGGCGCGGCATAGCTGAAAAAGAATATCGGCAGGATGAACCACAAGGCGCGCAGCCGCAGCACATCGCCGATCGAGCCTTTGGGGTGGTCACTGCCCAGTCTGGCCGGGTCGCGCAGGGTCAGCCCGATCAGCCCCGAGACGACGACGGTCGCCCCCGCCAGCAGCCACAGCGTCATGCGCCAGCCAAGCGTCTCGATCACCCAGACCAGCGGCGCGGCCCCAAGGATATTGCCCAGTGACCCGACCCCGATCATCAGCCCCGCCAGCGCGCCGAAGGTGGTGGGCCGGTATTCGCGCGCAAAGATGTAATAGGCCCCCATCAGCACCGGCGCGCAGCCCACCCCCAGCAACGCCATCGCCAGATGCAGATGCATGGGCGTCTGCGCCATCGCGAACAGCGCCGCGCCCCCTCCGCCGCCAAGGCCCAGCAGCACGGCCACGGTCCGGCGTGGACCGAAATGATCCAGCGCCCAGCCCACCGGCAGCTGCATGGCGGCAAAGGTGATGAACCACAGCCCCGAGGACAGCGCCAGATCGCCCGGTCCTGCCGCCAGTTCCTGCCCCAGCACCGGCGCAAGGACGGCCAGAAACGCACGATAGAACTGGCTGAAGACATAGCCCACGGTCAGGCAGATGATTCCGGGCGATATTGCGGGCATGACGCCTCCTGTCCTTCGCGGGCGTCAAGCTGCGCGATGGGCGGCAGAGTTGCAATACCTGCAAGTCCGGGCGGGTCAGTCGGCCTCGGTTTCCGCGTTGCCTTCGTCCGCGGCGCCATCCGGCTGATCGGCGGTTGCGGCCTGATCGGGGTCGGCGGGGTCGGGTTCCGGCAGATCGGGCTCGGTCGCGCCACCCATGGCCACCAGCTCCGCGATCAGCGGGGCGACCTGCGGGCCGATACGGTCGCAGGCTTCGGGATCGTCCAGCAGCGAATAGGCGGGCGCGTTGAAATTGCGGTCATATTCGGCGGGTTCCATCTGAAGCTTTTCGGCCAGCAGATCGCCGGTGCCCGCCAGCAAGGTCCATTCGCCGCCCGAGATCTCGTGCGCCGTACAGTTCGAGGTGATGACATCGGCCTCTCCGATCCGGCGCGCCAGTTCGGTGGCGGCCTCGTCGTCCAGTGCCGAGATATCGGGCAGCGGCACCTCGATCCGGTCCTGGGCGGCAGAGGGTGGCACCGTCACCAGCAGCGCAGTTCCTGCAACGACGGCACCGATCATGAACGCGTCCCAAAGTTTCATCACGGCCTTCCTTCCTCGGCGTCTTGTCCCACCCGTGGCGGCAGGCCCGTCCACGGCCCTTCCACGGCATGCGCCATCGGGCCCGATCCGGACGGCGATGGCAACCCAACTCACCGTGAGGGCGCCGCCCGGCCCCTGCGAACTTGACCATGCCAGTGGCGGCGTCTAACCCGTTTCTGCGTCACAAGGAGGTTTCGTATGTCGGACAGTTATTCGCTTCTCATCCTGCCCGGAGACGGGATCGGACCGGAAGTCATGGCCGAGGTGGTCAAGGTCATCGACTGGTTTCAGGCCAATCACGGGCTGAAATTCGATCTCAGCCACGATCTGGTGGGCGGGTCGGCCTATGACGCGCATGGCGTGCCGCTGACGGACGAAACGATGGCCAGGGCGCAATCGGTCGATGCCGTGCTGCTGGGCGCCGTTGGCGGGCCGAGATACGATGCGCTGGACTTCTCCGTCAAACCCGAACGCGGCCTGCTGCGGCTGCGCAAGGAGATGGACCTGTTCGCCAACCTGCGCCCCGCGCAATGCTTTGACGCGCTTGCGGATTTTTCCTCGCTCAAGCGCGAGGTCGTGGCCGGGCTGGATATCGTGATCGTGCGCGAACTGACCTCGGGCGTCTATTTCGGCCAGCCGCGCGGCATCCATGCCGATGACAATAACCCCGAGAACGAGGGCGGCCGCGTCGGCATCAACACCCAGCGTTACACCAGCGGAGAGATCCGCCGCGTGGCCCGTTCCGCCTTCGAGATGGCGCAGCGCCGCCGCGGCAAGGTCTGCTCGATGGAAAAGGCCAATGTGATGGAATCCGGCATCCTGTGGCGCGAAGAGGTGCAATGGGTGCATGACAACGAATACCCGGATGTCGAGCTGTCGCATATGTATGCCGATAACGGGCTGATGCAGCTGGTCCGCCAGCCGGGTCAATTCGACGTGATCCTGACCGACAACCTGTTCGGCGACCTGCTGTCGGATGCGGCGGCGATGCTGACCGGCAGTCTTGGCATGCTGCCCTCGGCCAGCCTTGGCGCACCGATGGAGAATGGCCGTCCGAAGGCGCTCTATGAGCCCGTGCACGGCTCTGCCCCCGACATCGCCGGGCAGGGCAAGGCCAACCCGATCGCCTGCATCCTCAGCTTCGCGATGGCGCTGCGCTACAGCTTCGATCAGGGCGAGGCCGCATCCCAATTGGAACGCGCGGTCGAACGCGTGCTGGCCGAGGGCGTCCGCACCGCCGACCTGATGGGCCCCGAGGGCGGCCGACCGGTCTCGACCTCGGAAATGGGCGACCGGATCATCGCCGCGCTGTCGGCCTGAGCGATGACGCCGGTGCCCGTCCCGCGTGGCCGGGCACCGGTTTTCCCGCCGGGGACGGGCGGCTTGTCCCTGACCGGAACCCCGCAAAACTTTGTCGCCCCATATGGCGAAGAGGTCTTGCATTCCGCCGCTCTGCGCGCTACCTGCCCACCCTACGGTCGGAGCGTAGCGCAGCCTGGTAGCGCACCTGCTTCGGGAGCAGGGGGTCGGAGGTTCGAATCCTCTCGCTCCGACCAAAATTCCCGTTATGGCGTTTCAGAAAGTCTTGCCTTTTGTTTCAAAAGGCGGTCTTTCTGGATGATAGATGAGCCAAACGCGTTGGCTAACCTGTCAAACGCGTGACTTACAGCATTCTTGTCTGCTTGATGTGACGCCCGGAGCGTCGATACCGGCCCTTACCGGACGGTCGAGCCTTGCCGATGCTGCGCGGC
Organism: Paracoccus alcaliphilus; assembly: GCF_028553725.1. NCBI lineage: Bacteria > Pseudomonadati > Pseudomonadota > Alphaproteobacteria > Rhodobacterales > Paracoccaceae > Paracoccus > Paracoccus alcaliphilus. The sequence continues at coordinate 842,204 of NZ_CP067124.1, read as the reverse complement.
AGCATTCCCCGAAGCGGCCACTGGACATGGGGCGCGGCATCTCGGGCTACGGAGCGTTCGCTATGCGAGACATTTCTGCCGTTCGCAAGTGGGGCGGAGCAACACGCAACATCGCCCCCAAGCTGATCTGCTGGGCGGAAGGCGGAGTGGTCGGCGCTGACCTCAAGGGCGAACAGCCGATTTACGACAATGCGGTAGAGCACCCGAAGCAAGTCATCGGAGCTGCCGTTCGGGGAAACAGTAGCCAAACTACAGAGAGATCACTCCCGGAAATTGCACAGATCTACAAAAAACCAGAAAGGAGGCTGCGGGGCGATAGGGGTTCTTAAATGCTTCCGCTGCAATAGCGCGGCCGGAAGGCAATTTCTTGCCTGATGTATCTATAATAGTCAACACGGCTATTGCTGCGGTATTCTTTTTGGGATGCGATACCGCTGGATATATTTGATCACCTCATCTCCATATCTTTCCCTCAATGTCATTATAAAGGCTGGCTCGGCGCTATTCGCAAAACCAAGTAAACCCTTAAGTTCTGCGAGGGAGGGGAGATCCAATTCCCCCTTGGATGCGCGATAAACTGCGGCATGGATAAGACGCTTTCGCTCACGCCCAATTGATACGCTCCCATCGTTTGTCAGCGTCAGTCCAGTAACTTTTCTACCATACTTGCGCGTCACTCGCGTGGTTTTATCATCGTTAATTTTTAACCTTGGGCGATCAATGGACTTGATTGCTGCTCGAACGATTCTATCAACGTTGACGAGGTGTCCTGTTCGAGGCGCAGAGAAGGTTAGATCATCTGCATATCTGGTGTATCTAACGTGATCCCTTCCTACAGCATCAGTGACCAGCTTGTCGAAATCAAACATCAAAGCATTTGATAAAAATGGCGACGAGGGTGCGCCAATGGCAAGTCGGTGTATAGAGCTCCCCTTTGGTCTGTGAAATAAAATAAGGCTCGTTGCCTTTACGTCGTCTGCCTCCGTCAAGACCCCCGTTTTCTCACAGTATGCTGACCAGTCCGCAGGTCTAATTGAGGGGAAAAAATCTTTGAAATCCATTTTAAGTATTGGACCATCCCCTGCATGACGCAAAGCATTATCTCTAATCGACATGCCTGTTCTGTAAGCCGTTGCGGCCTCATGTAGTGGGAGATTGCGAAGCAGAATTTCGATGAGGCCTCTCTGCAGTGCCTTCACTTCAATGGCAGGCTGTGATATCTCTCGAAATCCTCCTGCTTGCTTGGGGATGCGGTAAGTTTTATATCTTATGGGCGCAGTTTGGATAATTCTCTCTACAAGTAATACATCCATGCCTGTCTGGAGGGATAGCGCCTTAACGATATTAGAACTCATATTGCCTCCCTTAGGGTCGCCTGGATGCTACTGAAGCGAACCTTATCGGTGCCTTTCCAGTGTTCGATCACACGCGCACGCCATCGGTCCTTATCTCTTTCCTCCGGCGGAAGACTCTTTCGCAATTTATATTCAATAGCCTGACCGATGTTGGGGAGTGCGCAATAGTACTCCTCAACGCCTCTTTTGTCTTTTCTAATCCATTTCGCCCCAATTGCACACGTCAGGTAGTTTGTAATCTTCGGCAGAGTCACCTTTAAGTTCATCGCAAAAAGCAACACGTCGATCTCTGCGTCGGTCAAGGCGCCGTAGTGTTGAATAAGGCCGACTATAAGCTTAATAATGTGGCCTGGTCTGTTTGGGTCAAATGTAGTTTTTTCTCTGTAATCTTTCTTCCGCTTCTCAATGGCGGAAACCAGCGTTGCTGAAAAGATGTTCAGATCTACGCTCTCGACACTTCTAATGTCGGGAATATTTATATCCGCTCTGTTCAATACGCATACGGATGATTTTCCATGCTCTTCCTCCAGCTTCCGGATTGGGCCGAGCTTTACAAAGGAGTTTTCTGCATAATTTTTATCGTCCATTATGACGAGAAGTCGAATGGCTATCTCTTCGACCATGGAAAAGGCACCCAGCTCCGCAATGCTGCCATAACTTTCCGAAAATAGGATAATCAAATCGACAATTTGAGCGAACTCGCTTTCAAAGCTCAGCCAGTCTTGGTAATGTGGGTCGGGGCCAAATATATTAAAATCTTCCGGCGCGAGGTTTGTATAATCCCTAAATGGAATGCGCCCGTATATCTGCGTATATGCCTGACGGAGAGACTTCGGTTTTGGTGAATTCACCACGATAGGCCCGCCACATAGCAGGATTATCGGACTTGGTGCGCGCACATGAAGTGAGCCCGCTTCGAAGCGGTCAACCAAGTCTATTATATCACCCCCGGCTATCACTTACCCTCGAAGGTGTGGGTGTACGTGTGGTCTTACCGAGCGGAGAGGCCACTTGTGGCGGTAAGACCACACGTGCACCCACACCGGATAAAACCTAACAATCAATTGAGGTCTGACGAAACGTCTGACCAAGCACGCAAGGTGCTTATCGCGTAAGCTATCCGATAGCTCACATGTCACAGGCCTCAATGTCAAGTATTTTCCTCTTGGCGATTACGGAAAAGTATCTGAGAGTTGATACTTAGAACTGTCAAGGCAGTTTCGTGATCTACTATGGACAGGGAACGTGGATGTCATCCTTCAGCATACTAGGTATGGGCCGGTCGTCCGCTACACGTGCGAACGGCGCGCCATGCCGCGGCACAGCAACCGGCAAATTGGCACCCTCAGCCATGCGACTGCGCAAGACAAGCTGGGCGGCTCATAGGAGACGGTCGGCGCCTTAAGCTGCTGCAATGCCGCATGCCCGAAAGCTGCCCCTCAGGATTGACGCGTCCCGAGCGCGCCGTGAAGGTCGACTATAGCGGAAAAAGGTGGCAGTCGCAGGTCAGGTAATCTCATGGAACGTCGGTCGCACAAAAGCACTGACTTTTCAGCAAGCAACACCCAAGTTTACTCATCCTGTGCCGCGTGGGGCCACCATTGGACGGCTTCTAGATCCTGTAATTCTCGGACCCGGTTCGCGCGTCTCAGCGGGTTCTGATAGTCGAAGTATGCTGCTCTCCTTGCAGTGGGGTGGGCGCAGAAAACGCTGGTTGGAGGCTCCTGCAGATGCCGTGTTGCGGAGTTGAAGCGCTCCAAGGCTTCTCCTCCGAACAATAGGAAGACCGGAGCTCCGTTCTTCGCAGCCAGGTGACCAACCACCCTCTCCGTCACCGGTCGCCACAGCGCCCGATGCGCATTCTGGAGCCGCGCGCGTCGGCGCTTTCGTTCTGCTCGGTCTGGATGATGTTCGATCTCGGTAAAGGTCCAGGCAGCATTGAGGAACAACACCCCTTGCTCTGCCAAGCCATCGAAATACTGCGTCATTGCTGCCCGGTCGTTTAGGTGGGCTCCGACCTGAGCTCGAATTGCGCCCCAGCCGCGAACATCTCTGTCGGCCATGCGAGCCGGTGCCATCGCCGTCAGGCCCGACTGGAGAATTCGTCTCAGGCTGCTCGCAATGCCGCGAAGGTCGGCCGCGCCGTCCTCGAAGGCGCGGCCCGTGGCGCGGTCACGTTCCGGATACGGGTCTTGTCCGATAGCGAAAACTCGGACCTGCGCTGGTTCGATGTGGCGGAATGCCCGGAACATCTGATGACCTTCGTCCGGTGCCTGCAAAGGTGGATGAGATTGTCTGAACTCCTCATCCAGAACTCGTGCGAGCGAGGGTGCGTCGAAATTGGGGAGCGCTCCGCCGAAAGCCTCGCGCCAAGCGTCGGGTATAGCGTCTGCCCACCCGTCCAGTTCTGCTCGCATGTGGTCCTGAAGGGTCACGGCCCCTCGACCTTCCAAACAAACCCGCTTTGCTTGTGGTGTGTACGGATTTCCAGTTATCCCTTGGCCAACGCTTCCAGCCCAGCGAAGTGCAAGGGCGCGCTGTGCTTGATCATCTCTAGAAGGTAGGTTGTATTCTTCTGTGTCTCAGCCACCAAGGCTGGATCAAAGCCCTTACCCGTGAAGTGCGACAGGTCATTGGTGAACTTGAGGATCGCGGTTTTTTTGTGCGGATCGAAGTCAGTCTTCTCGAGCTTTCGATAGAGTTTGTCCTTAGACGGAATGTGAAAATCTAGGAAGGTTTCTAGGACTTTCCGGGCGACATTCGGGATGTGGTAGCAGCTCAAAATCGAGCCGTCGCTTTGGAATGAGTATAGCACCTTGAACAAGTAATGGTACTCGGTCGCATGGTCGATGAGAAGCTGATCGAGGGGGGCAAGGCGCGCCGAGCGGCCCACGTCGGTCTCGGAGCAAAGCACCATCGAGTAAGAACACTGCTTCTTGATAGCGCCCGGGAGGTTCTGGAACCAGTTGATCACGAGCCGTAAGAATTCGTGATTGTGAGTCAGGATGAACAGTTGTTTGGCGCCCTGTGCCGCAACCTTTAAGAACGAAAAAGCCTGATATATCGCGCCGGAATCAAGGCTGGAGATTGGGTCGTCGATGACAACTACCCCTTCGGCTAGGTCGAAATCCTGATCCTTCAATTGAACGAGGAAGTATAGGAATGCGATGGCGGTCTTCTCTCCCTCGCTCAATCGCCTCGCAGGTTTACCTCGACGCAGGACGACGTAGCCGTCCTTACTGTTCTCAAAGACCAGATCGGTGCGACCGAGGAACTGCTTCAGATGCGCGGTCAGCTCTTCGCCACCTTTGTGCTCGTTCGAGATCTGAGCCTGCTTACTCGTGATTGATAGCGTAATATCAGCGAGGCTCCGCTTGTCCGGCAGACCGTCGCCGCCATTCATAAGAAGCTCTCCCTCGGCTTTCTTGGCGGTGATCTTAGAGGCAGTCTCACCGACCTGCTCTTTAATTGTCAGAAGATAATGGGCTTCGATAGCATCTCTCGCCGAATGTTTTCCAAGTTCAAAGCCCTTGGTTTTGTCGTCGTGCCTTTGCATCACATCAGCAATCGATGTGAGGCCCGCTTTCAGGGCTTCTGAATCTGATTCTATCTTAGCCTCATATGCCTCGGTTCGCCGCGTCAGCTTGTCTACCAATACAGCATCGACAATACGCACCCGCTGCCTGACAGCTTCTACCTCGGTCGCGAAGACACTGACGGCGGTGTCGTAATCAACGCGAAGCTCAGGATATAGCGCGAGGCGATCCGGGAATGTGAACTCTCCGAGAGCTCCCATCACGCTGGAAAGCCATGCGCGCTCTTTGTCGATCTCGGCCTTGAGTTGTTGATCTTCCACGCTGAAGTGCTCCGCAAGCGCCTGAAGCCGGGCAGTCGGTAATGGTTGCGAACAAAACTCGCAATTCTCGCTCGCATGAGCTTTGTGTAGGCCGATACCTTCTTCCACCCAAGTGGCGATCATCGGGTGATTGGCCAAGCGCGAGATTACGGCAGACGAAGCGGAGCGTACCGTGAGGGCCTTACAGCGCTGCGCCAACGCGTGAGCAGCACCCACCGGACCGATAGTCTTATCGGTGCCGGGCTCGATTATACCGGGCACATTGAGTTTGCCTACCTCAGACATTTGCACCTGACGGACGGCCGCGCGATGGACCTCCAGTTCGGCGTCACTAAGTGATTTCGGACTTGTAAGCTTCGCGAAGGCTGTCTCGGCGTCGGGCTTGCGATAGGTGCGAAGGGTTGAGCCGCTCGTCGCCTCGCCGATGGTCTTAGCTATGGAAGAGAAAACTTTTCCCCGCTCGGTTTCCAGCTTGGCGACGGCATTGGTGATATCTTGGATCCGCTTGGTGCGATCGTCCCTCGTTGCGATTTCTGCCTTGATTTCTTCTGCGACGGACTTGTTCTCCTCGCCCAAGATTAGGATATGGCGAAGGGGCCCATCGAATCGGCCGATGTTGGCCTCTACAAAGTCGCTGTTGAATGCGCGGACATTCCTCAAGTATTTCTGGCCATGGCTCAACGGCCCGGATTGCGTATCGACATAAAATTCGAGGTGCGGGTAATCACTATGTTCCCCAGCCTGAAGGCAGGCGAGAAGCCGTGAAAAGGTCGTCTTGCCTGAGCCATTCTCGCCGTAAACGACATTGAATCGTTCGAATGCCTTTAGCTCTGGCGGCGCGGCGTAATTATCAAATACACCGAGGCTTTTGATCTTCTTGATATGTGTGAGCAATTTCCCTCCGCGTTCTACGCTAGTACCGGTCGCGGCGTTTGCGGGATAGTGTCGGCAATTTGTAGGTAAGGTTCAACTCGACGATACCGCAACTCATGCATCGCGGTCTATACATGTATTGCTTCGCAAGGAGCTCACAGACGCCCCAACTTTTCGCTGCGCACTGTATGAATGACTGGTTTCGAGAATGTCTGGCCGCAGGCACGCGGCGCTGCCGCCAGACGGCTTTCCGCCAGTCACCGGTCGTGGGGCAGGATGATTGCTGCACCGCGCGCGGATGACCGCTTTCCCGGGTTTGCTGCAGGTGCCACGCCGCACCGCGGACAGTCGGCTTTCCGCCCTCTTGGTAGATTAATCAACCTTCAGCAGCGTCCAGCTCTCAACCCCGAGCCCGTTAGCAACCCTGTACAGATTGTCGATAGAGATGTTTTGCTCCGACCGTTCGACCGCACTCAGATAGGTCCGGTTCAACCCACACTCGTTGGCCAGATACTCTTGCGACCAGCCACGCTCGGCCCGAAGCCTACGCATGTTGCGCGCTACGATGTCTCGCAGGGGGCTTCTGGGGGTCGTTTTCATGCACAATGCTATTGTGCGCCGAAGTTTTTAACTCTACCTGTTTTAACATTCATTCGACATTCAGGAGCCTGATATGCCCCAACAATGTCCGCATTGCATGAGTGAGATTCACGCTGAAGCGACAACCTGCCCGAGCTGCGGCGCACAACGCGGCATCCTGAAGCCGGGCTGGTCGGCTGAAAGATGGCGAGGTGCGGCGCAGATCATGTTCATCGGCGCAGGCCTCGCCGCGCTGATCGGCCTCGCTCTGGGCTATTCAGCGGCCACGAGCTCGTGGCAGGTAAACTGGGGCGTGGGCTTTTTCATGTTCATGCTGCTCAGCCCGTTCATGCTGCTTTTCGGCATTGCAGGGCTGGTGATGCGCCGCTTCATTCCCCGGATGCAGGAAAGCTGGTTCCGATGAGCAGCCTGCGACGCAAACGGCAGATGGGCGGCCCCAAACGCACCTCGATCAGCCTCAGCCCTGAGGCGCATAAGTCTTTGCGTATCGAGGCCCTGCGGCACGACATGACCATGAGCCAGCTGATCGCGCAGGCGCTGGCCGATGCAGGGGCGTCGATATCCCGGCCGAGGATCTGGAAGAATGAAGGCACATCTCGCCGCCCTGATGATGGCGCTCGCCAGCCCGGCTCTGGCCGATGGCTGGTATTTCGAGGCATCGCTGGAGGGTGGGGCGGAGTTCTGGACTTTCACCAACGAGACCGGCGATGTCAGCCCGCGCCGCCAGCACGGCAACGAAATCTGGATCACCCGCACCTATGAGGTGAACGGGCTGGACGCGAATGGCACCTGCGACTTCAATAACTGCACGGTGACCGTCATCCTGGCGGGGCGCGCGCCCGCTGCCGGGGAGCGGGTCAGCATCCTGTTCTCGAATGGCGAGCGGCTGAAATTCGCGGCCAGCGGCAGTCAGGCGCTGATGAGCAATTCAAGCACCGCCGGGATGGGGGCGACCAACCTGTTCGTCCACAACCTGCGCCGTGCCGCATGGGTCGAGATCGGGTTTGGCGGCATGCAGCACCGTTTTGATCTGAAGGGATCGGCGGCCGCACTGGATGCAATCAAGCCATACCTGACGGGGAACGCGCAATAGCGGTCGGGCCCGAGCGCGAATTGCGAAAATCACCGGATTTCGGCACGCCACTCTATCTAAATACAATTCGTTTTCAATGGCATAGCAATAATTACTGCTCGCCTGGTGATTCGTTGTGTGCAATGGTGATTCGCGAATCACCTACAAAAAGGCTTCGCCATGAACGATTGCTGCCATGAGATGTTACGAGCTCGTCTGAGACTCGCAGGCTCAAGCTTCAGCGCAATCGCTCGTGAGTTGGGTATCACGCCTTCATCGGTCAGCCTTGTATCGCAAGGCCACAGGCGGTCTGAGAAAGTAGAAAGGGCCATAGCTAGTAAGCTTCAGACACAGCCTGAAATCATTTGGCCCGCCCGCTATACGAAGGAGAGAAAAGTGACGCCTTAGAAAGCAAAAGGCCCCAGAGGCCGAGCCCCGGGACCTTGCTTAGATTTGTCGATTTGGAATCCCGACGCCCTGAGCATCCCAAACCTCGCATACGAAGTCAAGGATCGGCGCAGCCTGCGTCGACCACAAGATTCGTGTTGCCTTCGCTCATCGTGATCGCCCGAGTTCATGGGCGATCACCTGTCAAAACTTGCCAGGGATGTGACATGAACCCCTTCTTCCGTTTTCCCGTGCTGGCCGAGGCCAGCCGTATCTTTCCGGCGCGCTCAAAGGCGAGTGCGCGCGTCCAGGTCGTTGATGTGCGATCTTTTTTGCCCCGACCTGTCATCAGCAGGCTTGAATCTGGACTGGAAGCCCATTGCTGGGATCAGCTGGTTGCGAACCCCGACATTCGTGAGGTGCGGGCGCAACCCCCTGCCATCAGCTACGTCGACACGCGGGGCAAACACGTCACTCATCATTTCGACTTCTTGGCGAAATATGTCGATGGCACAGCGAGTGCCGTGGCCGTTCGTCCGTTGACCCGTGTCCGCAAGTACCGCTTCGAAGACACGCTGAGGCTCATCGCCGCGCAATTGCCCAGATCCTTCGCGACACGGGTCCTGCTGTTCACCGATGCGGACGTGCCCCGGCAGACGATCGTTCCGCACGCCCCAACGACGCGTCTGATTGAGCGCGCCAAAGAGCTGGGCGCGCCTGTTGTCCCACCTTTCTCCCACATGATGCTCGCTTGAGGGGGGCGCTATGAAACACAGCGATTTTAACCGCCTCGATCTTATCATCCTTGATGGTGCCGAATATCGAGTTTCTTCACATGATACTGACGGTATCGTCTTGGCCGGCATAGCCGCACCGCACATCACCCGCAGCATCACACACGGTGAATTAGAAGAGCTGCTCCGCAGCCCTCGCTTCCGTTATGTCGCGGAAGGAGCGTCACGCGCTGTCGCTGAGCGAGGGCTGATCGGGTTACCAGAACATTTCCGTGACCTCCCGGAAGCCAAGCGCGACATAGCGCTGTGGAGGCACCTGTATGTGGAAGAACTACTGCGATACGTCGACGCCGGTCTGAGCAAGCGCACCGAAGCATCCGTAAATGCCATTCTGCCCGCCATAATCGGGGCCGTGGAGATGGCGATCCGCAAACGCCAGCGTGGGCTCGTAAAGCGCGCGGGGCGCAAAGAGGCCCTGCACACACCGCCCTGCGCCAAAACGCTGCTCACCTGGAAACGAGACTACGTGAACAGCGGTTTTAACATCATGGCTTTGGTTCCCCAAACGCATCGCTGCGGGAACAAACGTCACATGCTGCCCGGAGAACGCGCCGCCTTCGATGCGCTGATCGCTGAATATGCTTCTCCGCTTCGCCCGAGCATCGACGGCATCCACGAGAGGGCGACAAACCTTTATGCGGATTTCAATCGAGGGCGTGCTGAACAGGATCTGCCTAAACTAAAACCGCCATCCCGCTCCTCGGTCTATCGTGCGATCAGGCAGATGGATCCCTACGAAAGCTACCTTCAACGTCACGGCGCGGATGCCGCCAACAAGAAATTTGCGCTCATCGAATATGGCGTGCAAGTGCTACGGCCGATGGAACGGGTCGAGATTGATGAGTGGGAGGTCGATCTCACGACTTTGATCTTCGATGCTAGCCTGCTTGACCAGCTGACGGCGCAGCAGGCCACCGCCCTCGAAGTGACGCGCCTGGTCGTCTGCGTTGCCATCGACTGCGCCACGCGATGCGTTGTCGGGCTCACCCTGTCCAGATCGACCAGTTCGCAAGCGGCTATCCGGACGCTGGAAATGGTGACGACCGACAAAACTGCCATCGCGCTCAGTTTAGGCTGTCGGGCTGGCTGGCATCAGGGCGGACGCCCGGAATTCATCGCCGCCGATATGGGCTCCGCTTTCGTCAGCGAAGATTTAAAGATCGCCTGCGCGGGATTACATGCGCGCCTGATGAATCCGGCTGGCGGCGTCGCTAAACTCAGGTCTCGCATTGAGCGCCTGTTCGGCACGTTTTCATCGCATTTCGTCAGCCGTTTTCGGGGGCGGACATTCTCAAACCCCGTGCAGCGGGGCGATTACAACGCAGAAGCCGAAGCGTCCCTCACCGATCAGGACCTTCTGGAGGCATTTGTGACCTATATCGTCGACGTCTATCACCAGCGCCGTCATGCTGGTCTTCAAGGCGAAACGCCAGCAGATTGCTGGAACCGACTTGTCGACAAATACGGCCTGCCTACCCCGGTAGATGCGATGGATCGCCGGGCCATATTCGGTGTGGAGCTTGAACGCACAATTTCTGGTCGCGGGGTTCGCGTGTTCGGTGCCGACTTCACCTGCGACGAGCTGCGCGATGCTTATAAGCATCGTCACCAGCGGAGTGTGCGCCTCCGGTTCGACCAAATGGACCTCGGCTGGATCGCCGTCGAAATCGACGGAACCTGGTATCCGGCTCATGATCTGTCCGGGGCGCTGACGGGAATATCATTTTACCAATGGTCGGCTTTTGCCCAAACCGTCATGGAGCATAATCGCGAACGCGCTGCAGTTTCGGCGGAAATTTTACACGACGGGTTTCCTGCCCCGCACACCCGAGAAACCGTCGCTTCCTATGGATACCGCATCGCCCGCCTGTCAGGTCTCTCATCGCTTCCCGAGATGGCCTATCTGTTCGATCTGGACCTCCGCGCCTTGCTGATGGGGGACAGGCACAGCGTCGAGCGTTTGGCCAGATATACAGGCTGTGACCCGGCTGCTCTCAGCAACGGTGCGCTTGACGCCAGCAATCCCCGACGGCTGCAACTCGGCGTCGATCCCCGAAACAAGGTCATGTCCGCTAAGGATCGCTTCCGATTTTGCCCGGCCTGTCTGGGTGAGTTGGCAGACGGTCATCTGAGATCCGCTTGCCTTGCTCGCACGGATTGGCTGATCGATGCGAACCACGTTTGCGCCGAGCACGAGATCCGTCTGATGACGATAACGCCCCGCAAAGCTTCGCGCATCCAGCCGGATCTGTCGTCTTTGGTCTTGCAGCTGACGGCAGCACAGAAGGCAATGTGGCAACCTGATCACCCAACCTCGTTGGAGTGCTATATAGCAGAGCGGTTGGGCGGGATGCATGGAGGCCGATGGATCGACGATCTTCAGCTCGATGTCATCATCCACACGGCGGAGGTGTTTGGGGCGATGGCTTCGCGTGGCGCCAACGCAAGCTGGCAAGATATTTCCGCTGACGAGCGCCGGCGACATGGATGTATCGGAGCGGACGTTCTGACCGAGGGGCCAGCGGCCGTGAAGGATTTTCTGCACGATCAGATTGGTCGAGGCCGGCATGGCAACGATTATCGCAAGGCCTTCGGCAAGGCATTTGATCAATTCTACTTTCGAAAGGACCAGCCGGCTTACCGGCCGATATGCGAAGTCATGGCCAAATACGTTGGCGAGAATTTTCGTTTCACCGGGCAAGAGAAGGTTTTCGGCATTCTGACGCGTGGCATTCAGCCGACAACGTTGCGCTCCCTCTGCAAGCAGCATGGCATTGGAACGAAGATCACGTCACTTGTGCTGAAAGCACAATACGGCATTCGGGCCGGGGAAAGCCACGTTGTCGATCCAGCGCTGATCGCTGAGCTTGCACCAAAGCTCAGAGACCTCCTCAACGCTCAAGATGCCGGGCGTCACTTGGGCATATGTGTCGAGGTCTTGCGGACACTCATTGCGGACCAGCTTTTGCTGCCAGATTTCCGGTTCAACAATAGAATGATGGGGTTCAGGCCAGAGACTTTGGATGCATTCCTGGGCACCTGGGTGGCTCCAACAAAAATTCGAAAGACACGGCGGAAAGTAGCTTGCAAACCGTTGACAATCTTCGCTCGCGCACACCGGACGCGAACATCGCATGTCCTGCTGGCGGCTGATGCCGCTGAGGTTAACTTCACCTATGATCGCAGGAAACAGGGACTCGGCGCATTGGGCATCGCGGAGAAGGATTCAGCTGCGGTATTGGAAAGGTTGCGCATTTTTCCCAGAAATAGGGCTGCGCTGGCGTCAACAGACTCAACAGGACTGAAAAACCATGGCAAGATTCAGTAAAGGTCGCAGGTCCCAGATTCCCTTTGGGGAGCTTTCCCGCCGACGGCAGCGCGACGCCTTCGTTCAATTGCGGTGGCGGATCCTGTGCGATACGCCGCGCTATGGCGGTATATTCACCAGTCATCAAACGCTGGATGAGCCCGGACGACCCGATGTCTATAATCAGTGGTTCGATTTCATGTTTCTTAGCATGGATGGCCATACGATTTGGAATGCTGAGATCATCACAGGCCAGATGGCATTCTGGGACCAAGTCAGCGAACTGGCTTGGGAGCAAACCCAGTCTCTGCTGACCGAGGCCGAGTTTGAGGCAGAGTTTCGTTGGAAAACCGTACAGGTGCCGTCGGTGCGTGGTCAGAAAATGCATCGGGTTATTTTCCCCGAACCGCGTCGCTATGTCTCCCTCGACGGCCTGACGGTACGAGAGCACCAGGAACGCACAGCATCGCAGATTCTGAAAGATTCCCCGCCAGATATCTATGAGTCCTTTGAAATTGATCGTTCGTACAGCTACGGCGTAGGACTGCATATGGTGGTGGATGCGCCGGTCATCGACCAAGGTATCATTGAGCGTGCTGTCCATACATTCCGAGAGCGTGGCGAGGGCGAATGGGTCAGTACGGTCCCGATTCCGCGCAACCATCTGCCGATGCAGACCGAAGCTAAGGCAATGGCTCCATACCGAGAGTAACACCTTGCCCTGTCAGCAGGTTGAACCGGCGACACGTGAAAAGAAGATATGGTGAGTGAGTTCAGCTATGTCGGTACTCTCGGTCCAAGACGCTTGTCAAGATGGTGGCAACGAAGGCTAATTACCGGCGACTGGGCCGCCCGATGAAGTATCGTTCACACTCAGCGCGAATATCCCGCCACTTGCTTATGGCCAATGAGCGCGGATGAAGCTCGCTTACGGGCAAAGGCAGCGGGCATGGTGAATCTTGGCGCGGCCCCACTACCTTTCAACAGGAACTGAACGCCGCTTCGGACCTGTGTAATATGTGTTCAACTCAAGCAGATGGCGGTCGGCGTTCTGCAACGCGGTCAGCGCGCCGTCGCGGTTGCGGTTGGCCAGCAGGCCGCACAGCACCTCGGAGACCGCCAAAGCCGGGGCCAGCGTATGAAAGAAGGTCGGGCTTTCGGTAGGGCACAGGATCACCTCGTCAGCTATGGCAACCAAGGGTGACACCTCGCTGTCGGTAATGGCCACCACGGCCAGTCCCTTGTCATGCGCCATGTTCGCCAGCTCCAACGAATGCCGCGCATAAGGGTTGATCGACATCACCAGCAGCACATCCTCGGGGCCGGCACTCATCAGCCCGTCGCCGACCGTGCCTGCCGGGCCGTCCAGATGCACGCTGCTCTCGCCCAGCAAGGTCATCACATAATGGAAATGCCACGCAACCAGATGGCATGAGCGCAGTCCGAGAACATAAATCTTGTGTGCTTCTGCAAGGCGTGCGGCGGCAGCTTCCATCTGGGCGATGGTAGCGGACTCTGTCAGGCGGGCGATCTGCATCGATAGGCTCTGCAGCATCTGTCCGGTCAGTCCTTCGCCGCTTGTGCTGGCGCGCTCTTGCTGGGCAGCGAAGCCGTCGCTGCGTTGGCGGATAGCCTGGGCATGATGGGTGCGGATGTCGTCATACCCGTTCATTCCCAGGAACTTTGCCAACCTCGTCATGGTCGAGGGCTGCACCCCGGCGTTGCGCGCCAGATGCCGCATCGAGACCAGCGCCACCTCATCGGGATGTTCCAGAATGTAGCGGGCGGCCCGCTGCAACTGCGAGGGCATGTCGTCAAAGATGGAGATCAGGCGGGCCCGCAGGGCGTCCTTGTGAGACATTCGTTCAAAGCCTTTTGGAAAGGAGAATGGATAGAACTGCGCCAAAGTGCAACAGATTTGGTCAGATGAAGGTGAAACAAACGTCCTGTTTGTGCTTACGTGAGACATTTGTTGCCAAACTGAGTCTATTTTGGCACAAATGGATCAGGGGCAGGGGGCAGGTGATTCCCCTTCATCAACGGGACAAGTCAATGACCAGAATTCTTCACCGCTCGATTGCGGCATCACTGCCGCATGCCGTCGCCGGACAAGGGGTCTATATTCAGGACGCCGCAGGGCGCAGCTATATCGACGGCTCCGGCGGTGCGGCGGTCAGCTGTCTGGGTCACGGCAACGTCGAGGTGCTGGACGCGATGCGCGCGCAGATGGATCGCATTGCCTATGCCCATACCTCGTTCTTCACTACCGATGCGGCCGAAGATCTGGCCGGGAAGCTTGTTGATCTGGCCCCCGAGGGATTGGACTATGTCTATCTCGTGTCTGGCGGATCAGAGGCGGTCGAAGCAGCACTGAAAATGGCGCGCCAGTATCTCGTCGAAATCGGCCAGCCACAGCGACGCCACATCATCGCGCGACGGCAAAGCTATCACGGCAACACGATCGGCGCGCTGGCCACGGGCGGCAATGCCTGGCGGCGCGCGCAGTTTCAGCCGATCCTGCCCGAGACGCATCACGTCTCGCCCTGCTATGCCTATCGGGATCAACGGCCTGACGAATCCGCCGACGATAATGCCCAGCGGCTGGCGGATGAACTGGATGCAAAGATCCGCGAACTAGGTGCGGATGAGGTCATCGCCTTCGTGGCCGAGCCGGTGGTCGGGGCCACGATGGGCGCTGTGCCGGCCGTGCCGGGCTACTTCCGTCGCATCCGCGAGGTCTGTGACCGCCACGGCGTTCTGCTGATCCTTGACGAGGTGATGTGCGGGATGGGCCGCACCGGAAGTCTGTTTGCCTGCGCTGCCGAGGGTGTGCGTCCTGATCTGGTCACCATCGCCAAGGGTCTGGGGGGCGGCTATCAGCCCATCGGCGCGGTGATGCTGTCGGATGCCATCTATCAGGCTTTCGCACAGGGCTCGGGTCTGTTCCAGCACGGTCACACCTATATCTGTCACCCGGTCGCCGCCGCCGCCGCCGGCAAGGTGGTCGAGATCCTTGCCCGCCCCGGCATGATGGAACAGGTCGTGGCAATGGGCGACCGCCTTCAGGCTGGATTGGAGGCCGCTTTGGGCCAGTCGCCTTTCGTCGGGGACATCCGGGGGCGGGGCCTGTTTCGCGGCATCGAACTGGTTGTCGACCGCGACAGCAAGACCCCCTTTGACCCCAAGATGCGCCTGCATGCCAGAATCAAGCGCGAGGCGATGGATCGCGGGCTGATGTGCTATCCGATGGGGGGCACGATCGACGGCGTGCGCGGCGATCACGTCCTGCTGGCGCCGCCCTATATCATCCAGCCCGAAGAGATTGATCAGATCGTCGAGCGTCTTGCCGGGGCGATTACCGCCGCGACGGCGGGCTAAAGCGCCATGACACCGCGTATCGCCTTTGCCGGGTTCAATCTGGAATCGGTCAGTTCGGTTCCGCAGCGTGTCGAACTGGATGAATTCCAGCGCGTCTGCACACGCGGCGATGAGATCCCCGCCCGGTTTCGCGGCACGAACACAGTTCCCGGCGGCTGCATGGCGATTTGCGAAGCCGAGGGTGCCGAGTTCGTGCCGCTGTTTCATACGCTTCTGGGCGCGCTTGGTCCGGCCAGCGACGAAGCGGTCCAGTTCTACACCCGCGAATTGCTGGATGGCGTGGCACAGGCAGCGCCGCTGGACGGGATCGTCCTGTTCCTGCACGGGGCCTGCTGGGCCGAGGGCTATGCGGATGTCGAACGTCACGTCATCGACAGCCTGCGTGCTGCAAAGCCCGATCTGCCTATCGCGGTGGCGCTGGACTATCACGGCAATGTCGATGCGCGGATGCTGCGCGGTGCGGATATCGCCGTCGCCTATCGCCATTCGCCGCATATCGATATGGGCGAGACCGGAGAGCGTGCCACCCGCGCCCTGCTGCGCATGATCCGCGAGGGGCGGCGGCCCGGCCTCGCGGTGGCGCGGCCGGGAATCGTGATCCCCTCGATCATGTCGGCGACCTCATTGATGCCACTGTCTCGGATCATGGCCGAGGCGCGTAAGGCACCTGACTGCGACATCTCGGTCATGGCGGGCTTTTCCTATGCCGATGCCGGGAATACCGGCATGTCGGTCATCTGCATGGATTGGGCAGGCCAGACCTCGGCCGAGGCGCGGGCACTGGAATTCTCTGGCAAGCTGTATGATCTGCGGGCCGAACTTTCGGCGGCGGTGCCGGTGCTGACGGTGGACGAAGCACTGGCCGATCTGGCGGCGCATCCGGCCACGGGACGTCCGGTCGTGCTGCTGGAACATGCCGACCGGATGAACGATTCCACCCATTTTCTGCGGGCGCTGCTGGAGCATGATCCTGGCCCGGTAATGGTGCCGTTCCTTCTGGACCCGGAATCGGCGGTCCAGGCGCATGCGGCGGGCGCGGGCAATCGCATCGCGCTGTCGCTTGCGGGTAAAAGCGCGCCCGAAACCGGCGGTCCCGTGGCGGTTCAGGCCGATATTCTGTGGACCGGGCAGAAGTCCTTTACCGTGTCAGGTCGCTATCAGCAGGGCAGCCATGTCGATCTGGGGCTGACGGCGCTGATCCAGATCGGGCGCGTCCGGGTGTCGGTCGTGTCGCATTTCGCCTTTGCGGTGGATGGCGACGCTTTCACCATCTTTGGTGAAAGCCCCCAAGACTACGAGATCATCCTGCTGCGCTCCAAGACGCATTTCCGCGACTTCTACGAACCCTTGGCGGAGCGCATCCTTGTGGTCGATACCCCTGATCTTGGGCCTGCGAACGTGCAGCTGATCCCCTATCGGCGGCTGGATACGGCCCGCATGTGGCCGTGGTGCAAAACGCCGGACAACACAAAAAAACCAGAAACAGGAGAGGTAAAATGACGATTACGGGATTGCGCGCCCTTGGCATGGCCGCGATGGCGGCATGTTGGATGCAGGCCGTGCCTGCGCTGGCCGAGACCGAGCTGAACGTGGTGATGCAGGCGCCGTTGCGCACGCTGGACCCGCATCTGAGCACGGCGCAGATCGTGCGGACGCATGGCTTCATGGTGTTCGACACCCTGCTGGGCATGGATGCGGATTACAAACCGCAGCCGCAGATGGCGGATTACGCTGTCTCGGACGACGGGCTGACCTATACCTTCACCCTGCGCGACGGGCTGAAATGGCATGACGGCAGCGATGTCACCGCCGAGGATTGCGTGGCCTCGCTGAAACGCTGGGCCGCGAATGATGCGGCAGGCAAGACAATGATGGACTATGTAGCCTCGATCGAGGCCACCTCGGACAAGGTTCTGGTGCTGACGCTGGCGCAACCCTTTGGCCATGTGCTGGAACTGCTGGCCAAACCCTCGCCCGTTCCGCCCTTCATGATGCCGAAGCGGCTGGCGGAAACGCCCTCGGGTGAACAGGTGACGGATATGATCGGCTCGGGACCGTTCAAATTCGTGGCCGAGGAATACCGCCCCGGCGATCAGGCCGTCTATGTGAAGAACGACGACTATGTCCCGCGCAGCGAGCCGATGAGCTGGACCGCAGGCGGCAAGGTCGTCAACGTGGACAAGGTGGTGTGGAAGGCGATGCCGGACATGCAGACCTCGATCAATGCGTTGCAATCGGGCGATGTGGACCTGATCGAGCAGGTGGCCATCGATCTGCTGCCGCTGCTGCAGATGAACGATGAGGTCGAATACGGCGTGCTGAACCCACTGGGCATTCAGGTCACGGGCCGCTTCAATCACCGCCTGCCGCCCTTCGACAATGCCGATGTGCGCCGCGCCGCCATGTATGCGCTGGATCAGGAGCAACTGATGCAGACGGCCATCGGCGACCCTGAATATTACACACTCTGCGTTTCGGCCTATGGCTGCGAGGTGCCGCTGGCTTCGGATGCCGGTGCGGAATATCTGACGGGCAGCGCTGATGAGCGCATGGCCAAGGCAAAAGAGCTGCTGGCGGGATCCGGCTATGACGGCACGCCCGTCCTGATGATGCAGCCGACCGACCTGACCATCCTGTCCACCCAGCCTATCGTTGCCGCCGAGCGCCTGCGCGAGGCAGGCTTCACGGTCGAGGTCGCGTCGATGGACTGGGCCACGCTGCAATCGCGCAAGAACGGCTGGCAACCCGTGGCCGAAGGCGGCTGGAACATGCTGTTCACCTATTGGGGCGTGACCGGCATCTGGAATCCGCTGGTTCATGCGCTGCTGGATGGTTCGGGCAGCGACACCGCCTGGGCCGGCTGGCCCGTCAGCCCCGAAATCGAGGCGCTGCGCAAAGAATACCTCGTCAGCGGTGATCTTGAAGATCAGAAGCGTATCGCATCTGAGATCCAGAGCATCGCCTATGACCAGGGCTTCTATTTCAACGCCGGAGAGGCGCAGACGGTCGCGGCCTGGACCAAAGGGATCGCCGATCTTCAGCCCGGCCCGATCATGCTGTTCTGGGGCGTGACCAAGCCCGAATAAGACCGTGCGGCGGGCGACGGTCCGCCGCCATCCCCTTTTCAACAGAGGATGCCATGGCCTATTATCTGATACGCCGGTTGCTGATGGCGATCCCCGTCATGGGGCTTATCGCGCTGATCGTCTTTCTGCTGTTGCGGCTGACGCCGGGTGATCCGGCGCAGGCCATCGCGGGCGATCAGGCCACCCCTGAACAGATCGCCGCGATCCGCGACAGTCTGGGGCTGGATGCGCCGCTGATGTCGCAATTCGTGACATGGACCGGGAACATGCTGCGCGGCGATTTCGGCTATTCGCTGATCTCGCAGCGACCGGTGCTGGAAATGATCGGCCAGCGGGTCGGGCCGACGCTGGCGCTGGCGACGGTGGCGATGATCCTGACCGTGGTGATCTCGATTCCGCTGGGCATTCTGGCTGCACGCCGGCACGGCCAGCTTCTCGACCGCTTTGTCATGTCGCTCTCCGTCATCGGCTTTTCGGTGCCGATCTTCGTCATTGGCTATGTGCTGATCGGCATCTTCGCCGTTAACCTGAAATGGTTTCCGGTGCAGGGCTACAAGCCGCTGGCCGACGGGCTGTGGCCTTTCCTTCACCGTATCTTCCTGCCCGGGCTGGCACTGTCCTCGATCTATATCGCGCTGGTTTCGCGCATGACCCGGGCCGCAATGCTGGAGGTCCTGCGCGAGGATTATGTCCGGACCGCCCGTGCAAAGGGCCTGTCCGAGCGCGTGGTCCTGTTTCGTCACGCGCTGCGCAATGCCGCCATCCCGATCCTGACGGTTGTGGGGACGGGGTTTGCAATGATGATCTCGGGCGTGGTCGTGACGGAAACGGTGTTCAACGTTCCCGGTCTGGGACGGCTGGTCGTCGATGCGGTGCTGGCGCGGGATTATCCGCTGATTCAGGCGATCATTCTGCTGACCGCAGGCACCTACGTTGTCATCAACCTGCTGATCGACATTTCCTATGCCATGACAGATCCAAGGATCCGCTACCAATGACCGCGCCCGTCACCCCCGCGCTGCCGCGCCGCCGATTGGCCGAGAACCTGCCGCACTGGACCATCATCCTGTCGCTGGTTGTCCTGACCGCCACGGTCGTCATGGCTGTATTCGCGCCGCAGCTCGCCAATTTTTCACCCACGCAGTTGAACGCCGCTGCGCGACTGCAACCAGCCTCTGACATCTATTGGCTGGGCACCGACAGCTTTGGGCGCGACCTGTATTCCCGCGTCATCTACGGGGCGCGGGTGTCGCTGCTGGTCGGCGCAGGCGTTGCGGCAGGGTCGATCCTGATCGGCCTGCCGCTGGGTCTGCTGGCGGGCTGGTTCCGAGGCTTTGATGCCGTCATCATGCGGGTCATGGACGGGATGATGGCGATTCCCGGCATCCTTCTGGCCATCGCCATCGTCGCGCTGACCAAGGCCGGGCTGGTGACGGTGATCATCGCCATCATGCTGCCCGAGATCCCGCAGGTCGTGCGGCTGGTCCGGTCCCGCGTCCTGGCTGCAAAAGCGGAATCCTATGTCGAGGCCGCGCAGCTTCTGGGCACCCCGGCGCCGACGCTGATCATGCGTCATCTCATGCCCGCGACCGTTGCGCCGCTGATCGTGCAGGCGACCTATATTTATGCCTCGGCCATCCTGACGGAAGCCGCGCTCTCCTTTCTGGGCGTCGGCATCGGCACCGAAACTCCCACCTGGGGCAACATCATGGCCGAAGGGCGGCTTTACTTCGCCATGAAGCCCTGGCTGGTCTATTGGCCTGCCATCGTGCTGTCGCTGTGTATCCTGTCGATCAATCTGCTGGGCGACGCGCTGCGCGACCGCCTTGACCCGAAGATGAAGGGAAGAGGCGAATGACCGCCGCACCTGTGCTGTCCATCCGTGACCTGCGCGTTTCCACCACCGGCCGCGCCCCGGCCGAGATCCTCAAGGGCATCGGCTTTGACATCGCGCCGGGCGAGACCGTCTGTCTGGTGGGCGAATCCGGCTCGGGCAAGTCGGTCACATCGCTGGTGACGATGGACCTGTTGCCGCAGGGCGAGTTGCAGGTCACGGGCGGGTCGGTTCTGCTGAACGGCGAGGACATCATGACCGCCACCCCCGCCCGCACCAAGACGCTGCGCGGTGCGGAAATGGCAATGATCTTTCAAGAGCCGATGACGGCACTGAACCCGGTGCTGAAGATCGGGCTGCAGATGGATGAGGTGTATCAGACCCATCGCAAGATGCGGCCCTCGGAACGGCGGCAGGCTGCGCTCGAGATGTTTGCCTCGGTTCATCTGCCCGATCCACCGCGCATTTACGACAGCTATCCGCACCAGCTTTCGGGTGGTCAGCGCCAGCGGGTGATGATCGCGATGGCGCTGGCGCTGAGACCGAAACTGCTGATCGCGGACGAGCCGACAACGGCACTGGACGTGACGACGCAGAAGCAGATCCTGACGTTGATCAGCGAATTGCAGGAACAGCAGGACACGGCCGTTCTGTTCATCACGCATGACATGGGCGTGGTTGCCGATATCGCCGACCGGGTCTGTGTCATGCGCCACGGCGAGATGGTCGAGACCGGAACGGTCGATCAGGTGCTGGCCCACCCGAGCCAGCCCTATACGCAGGCGCTGTTGCGCGCTGTGCCCTCGCTGACCCCGCGCGCGCCGCGCCCCGGCACGGAAGGCCCCGCCGTGATCGAGGTCAGGTCGCTGGAAAAGGTTTTTGAGATCGGCTCGTTGCCCGCGCGGCTTCTTGGTCGCGTACCGCATCGCGTGCAGGCCGTCGATACCGTGAACTTCACGCTGTCGCGTGGCCGCACATTGGGGATCGTCGGCGAAAGCGGGTCCGGCAAGTCCACCGTGGCGCGCTGTGTGCTGCGGCTGGAGGATCCGACTGCGGGCGAAATCCTGATCGACGGGCAGGACATCGCCCGGCTGCACGGTCCGCGCGCGCTGGCCCCGGCGCGGCGACGGGTGCAGATGGTGTTCCAGGATCCGAACCGTTCGCTGAACCCGCGCCTGCGTATCGCCGACAGCATGATCGAGGGACCGCTGAACCTGGGCGAAAGCCGCGCCTCGGCTCTTGAGCGGGCAGGGGAGTTGATCGAGGTCGTCGGTCTGCCGCGTGCCAGCCTGCGACGCTTTCCGCATCAGTTCTCGGGCGGGCAACGACAGCGCATCGCCATCGCGCGGGCGTTGATGATGGATCCCGAGGTCATCGTGGCGGACGAGGCGGTGTCGGCTCTGGACGTGTCGGTTCAGGCTCAGGTGCTGGAGCTTCTGGCCGAGTTGCAGGCCAAGCGCGATCTGGCGATCCTGTTCATCACGCATGATCTGCGTGTCGCCGCCCAGATCTGCGACGATGTGATGGTGATGCGGCGCGGGTCCGTGGTCGAATATGGCCCTGCCGCCGAGGTGCTGGCCCATCCCGGCGACGACTATACCCGTGCGTTGCTTGCCGCAGCGCCCGGCCGCGAATGGGACTTCGCGCATGGTCGGCGACTGGCGGCGCCGGCATGATCGCCGCAAGTCTGGTCCAGATGGATGTGGCGCCGCTTGATCCGGTGGGGAATCTGCGGCGCATCCATCAGCATATCGCTACCGAAGCGGCGTCGGGGGCGCAGCTGATCCTGTTCCCCGAACTGGCGAATACCGGCTATGTCGAGCCACTGGTGCCCGGTGGCCCGATGACGCGGCCAGCGGCGGACTACGCGCTTGCGCTGTGGCAGGCCTGCGCGGCGCCGGACGGCCCCGAAATCGCCGCATTGTCCGAGGCGGCACAGCACCATGGCGTCCATATCGTCATTGGACTGGGGATGCGCGATCCGCTGCGCGACGGGGTCATGCGCAACACCTCACTGCTGATCGAGCCGGGGGGCGTGCTGGGCAGCTATGTAAAGCTGCATCAATGGCAAAACGAAAAGTTGTATTTCACCCGGGGCGACCGGATCGACTGTTTCCCCTTTGGCGACACCCGGCTGGGGATGCAGATCTGCTACGATATCCGCTTCCCCGAGATCACCCGCATCATGGCCATGCAGGGGGCAGGGATCGTGACCTCGGTCTGGGCGTCGTTCGGCGGGCAGGACGTGCCGGTTGCCGACGAGGGCCTGTTCATTCACCGCGCCTATACCCGCGCGACCGAAAACGGGGTGTTCTTTCTCAGTTGCAACCGCAGCGGCAGTCATGGCGGGCAGCGTTTCTTTGGCCGCTCCTGCGCGCTTGCCCCGGATGGCACGGTGCTGGGCGCGCTGGATCACGACGGCGAGGATGTCCTGCGGGTCGGGATCGACCTGTCGCTGATCGCCCGCTATCGCGGCTTCACCGGAATCTGGGCCGATCGCGCGTCCGAGATCTATGCGAAATACCTGTAAACGGAGCCTGAAATGACCTCGCCCTGTCCCCCTATTTCCGACGCCGACTGGCCCGCCGACATTGCCGATCTGCGCGATGGGTTTGCCGGCGCGCTGAACGTCTATCGCACCATGGCGCATCATCCTGCACTGCTGCGGGCCTGGGCTCCGCTGCGGCAGCATGTGGTCAAGGACACGGCCCTTGGCGCGATCAATTCCGAGTTGGTCATCCTTCGGGCAGCGCATCGGATGGGTTCGGCCTATGAATGGGCGCATCACGTTCATCGCGCCCGGATACTGGGCATGGACGACAGCCGCATCCGGGCGATGCGCGGCAACCCTTCAGGCAATGACGGGCTGATTGCGCAGGCGGTCGATCAACTGTTCGACCAGCGCCGGCTCAGCGGGGGGCTTGAACAGGCGCTGGCCGAAACCTTTGGGCGGGAAGCGGTTTACGACCTGATCGCAACGGTCGGCTTCTATTCGGTGCTGGGCTATCTGCTGATGACTTACAGGACACCGATAGATTCGGATGTCGCGGCGGAAATGGCGGATCACCCGCTGTAACAGGTGCAAAGCCTCCGGGCTGTCCAGAGGCTGGGCAGGACGGGCCCGATCTGCACAAATTCCGCACCACGGAGCATCTCACCCCATCTGAGTACGCAAGTTTATTTGCGCGAATTCTATTTTCATGCAAAAATGATTGCATCAATAAAGTTCGATGCAAGCGAACCAGATCAGGGAGATCAGAATGAAAAGATTGATTGCCGCCGCTCTTACGGCATTCACGATGACGGCTGGTGCCGCCGTTGCAGATGACCTTGTCGTCGCAACGGACACCGCTTTCGTCCCGTTCGAGTTCAAGGACGGCGACACCTATGTCGGCTTCGACATCGACATGTGGGACGCCATCGCCAAGGAACTTGGCGTGAGCTATGAACTGCGCCCGATGGATTTCGCCGGCATCATTCCGGCCTTGCAGACCGGGCAGGTCGATTTGGCGCTGGCCGGCATCACCATCAAGCCCGAACGTCAGGAAGCCATCGACTTTTCGGACGGTTATTATGACAGCGGCCTGATGCTGATGGTGCCCGCCGACAGCCAGATCACCGGTCCGGCCGATCTGGCGGGCAAGACGCTGGCGGTCAAGACCGGCACCTCGTCATCGGATTATGCCGAAGAGAATTTCAAGGAAACCACGCTGCGCAAGTTCCCCAACATCGATAACGCCTATCTTGAACTGCGCACCGACGGCGTCGATGCGGCGATGCATGACACGCCGAACGTGCTTTATTACATCAAGGAAGCCGGCAACGGGCAGGTCAAAGCCGTCGGCGATCAGATGATGGGCCACGAATACGGTATCGGTTTCCCGAAAGGCAGCGAACTGACCGAAAAGGTCAACAGCGCGCTTGCCAAGATGAAGGAAGACGGTCGTTACGACGCCATCTACGAAAAATGGTTCGGGACCAAGCCGCCGGCGAAATGATCCGCGCGTGACGTTCTGACAGGGCGCGTGCGACTGGCCCGCGCCCGTTTTTCCCGAGACAACGGAGGATTATCCGTGGAAATTGACTGGTCCGTCGTTCCGGGCATCATGCCGCAACTGCTTGCGGGCGCCAAAATCACCATCTTCATCGCTTTGATCGGTTTGATCGGCGGCACCATCCTTGGCCTGATCGCCGGGCTGATGCGGGCCTATGGCGGCCCCGTCCTGAACGGCATTGCGCTGATCTATGTCGAACTGATCCGCGGCACGCCCATCGTCGTGCAGGTGATGTTTCTGTATTTCGCCATGCCGGTACTGCTGGGCATCCGCATGGACCCGATGAGCGCGGCCTGCCTTGCCATCGTCGTCAATGCCGGTGCCTATATCGCGGAAATCGTGCGCGGCGCATTCCTGTCGATCCCGCGCGGCCTGACCGAGGCCGGGCTGGCGATGGGCCTGCCGCATTGGAAGGTGCTGACCCATATCGTCGGCCCGCTGGCGTTCCGCCGTCTTATCCCGCCATTGGGCAACCAGTTCATCGTCTCGTTGAAGGACACATCGCTGTTCATCGTCATCGGCGTGGGCGAGTTGACGCGGACGGGGCAGGAAATCATGGCCTCGAACTTTCGCGCGGTCGAGATCTGGACCGCCGTCGCGGTGCTGTATCTGCTGATGACCGGAACCCTGTCACTGGCCCTGCGCCTGCTTGAAAAACGCATGAGGATCCTGTGAGCATCATCGAATTCCAGAAGACCTCGAAGCATTTCGGCGATCTGAAGGTGCTGGATCAGGTCGACCTGTCCATCAACGAAGGCGAGGTGGTCGTCCTGATCGGCCCTTCGGGCTCGGGCAAGTCCACCCTGCTGCGCTGCATCAACGGGCTTGAGGAAATCTCGGGCGGCGATCTGATCGTGGACGGCATTTCGGTTAAGGCCGGGGGGCGGCAGTTGCGCCGTATCCGGCAAGAAGCCGGCATGGTGTTTCAGCAGTTTAACCTGTTTCCGCAGATGACAGCCTTGCAGAACGTCGCTTTCGGACCCCGCAAGGTGCGCGGCCTTAGCAAGGCCGAAGCCGAGGCGCAGGCGATGGACCTGCTGGACAAGGTCGGATTGAAGGCGCGGGCGCATCACCTGCCTTCGGCGCTGTCGGGCGGACAGCAGCAGCGCGTGGCGATTGCCCGGGCGCTGGCGATCCGGCCCAAGGTCATGCTCTTTGACGAGCCGACCTCGGCCCTTGATCCCGAACTGAAGCAAGAGGTTCTGTCCGTCATGCGTGCTGTGGCGCAGGAAGGCATGACCATGGTTGTCGTGACGCACGAAATGGGCTTTGCTCGTCAGGTCGGCACGCGGCTGATCTTTATGGAACACGGAAAGATTTCGGTTGATGGCGACCCGCGCGAGATGATCGCCAATCCTCCGAACGACCGGCTGAAGGACTTTCTGCAACATGTCGAATGACATCCTGGCCCGTGATCTGGGCTGGCGGCGCGTGTCTGGCGCGCCGCATGATCTGGGCCTTGCATTGGGTCAGGCCGCCCGCGATGCCGTGAGCCGCCACCTGACCCGCCATCCGCTGTGGGCAGAGGTCACCTCGCATCACCACACGTCCCGTGTCGCCCGGATGGCACAGGCGACTCAGGCGCGCTTTCCCGCGATCTGGGCCGAAATCAAAGGGTTGGCGGCGGGGCTGGACATGCCGCTGATGCAGGTCTTTGCGTGGAACTGCCGGGGCGATCTGCTGGCCTCGGTCCCCGATGGCTGCACCACCGTGATGCTGCCCGGCGAAACTCCGGTGCTGGCCCATAATGAGGACGGCCTGCCGTTTTTTCGCGGGTCCTGCTTCATCGCCGAAGCCGCCCCGCAGGACGGGCCCGGCTTTCACGCCTTCTGCTATCCCGGCTCGATTCCCGGCCATACCTTCGCCTTCAACAGCGCCGGGCTGGCGCAGACCGTCAACAATCTGCGGCTGACGGGCGTCGAGGCGGACATCCCGCGCATGGTTCTTGGCCGCGCGGTGTTGGGCTGCACGACACTGGATCAGGCCATAGCAACCCTTGCCGATGCGCCGTCGGGCGGGTTCCATTTCGCGCTGAGCCATACTGACGACCGCCGTATCCTGTCGGTCGAGTTCGGCGGCGGCGATACCTCTGTTGTGGAAATCACAAAGCCGGCCCTGCACGCCAACCACGCGCTTCATCTGCAAGGCGGGCTGAGGGGGCAGATCATCACCCGGTCCTCGGCGGACCGGCAGCGGCGCGGCAAAGTCATGATCGCTGACGGGGCCGAAGTTCTTGCGATCCTGCGCGACGGCGATCTTTCGGGGCTTCCCATTCGCCGGGACGCATCGGATGATCCGGACGAAGAAAATACCTTGGGCACGGCGGTTCTGACGCTTGCGCGGGGGGCGCTTAGCTGGAGCATTTATGACTGTGCCACTGGAAAGCCCGCCTATCACGGCAGCACCCGACACGCTTGATGGTCTGCGGGCGCTCGCTCTGGAAATCGGGCGCGGCGCCGCGCCGATAACACTTGGCTCGAAAGCTGCGGCAGCATTGTCGCGCCTGATTGAGATGGTGGGCAGCCCGGCGCTGCTGTCGATCACGACCCTTGCCGGTGAACTTGGTGTCAATCCCTCGACCCTCACCCGGCTGGCGCGGTCACTCGGCTATTCGGGCTTTCCGGCCTTGCAGCAGGTGCTGCTTTCGGCTTCCATGGCAGCGCCCGGGGCATTCTATTCGCGGCAGGCGCAGGCCGCGTTGCAGGGCCGCGCCCCGGCGCGCGCCCGCGCGGAACAGCTCTGCCATGAAAATCAGGCCAATATCGCCCGCTTCATCGAAAACTTTGATGAGACGGCTTTCAGTCTGGCCACCAGACTGATTCTGAATGCGCCCCGCGTCACGGTTCACGGGATCCGGCAGTTCCATTCGGTGGCAAGTTTTCTGGTCTATGGCCTGCGCATGATCCGTTCCGACGTGCAGTTGCTGGATGCCAACAATCTTGGCACGGCCGAGGGGCTGGCCCTGCTGGGGGCGGGCGATGTGCTGATTTCGGTCAGTTGCGCGCCCTATTCTTCACAGGTGGTCGATGTCGCGGCCATTGCCGCCGACATCGGTCTGGACGTCATCGCCCTAACGGATCGCGCGGCCTCGCCTCTGGTCGGGCCGTCACGCGCCGCCATTCTGGTCGAACACAAATCAAGCTTTCTGTCCAACAGCATGGGCGCCTTCATGGTCGCGATCGAGTGCCTCATCAACAGTTGCGCCACCGCCCGCCCCGAGGCGGCCCGCAAGGCGCTGAAAGACCGAGACGACATGATCGAGAGGCTAGGGATCGAACGGACAGGGTAGATGGCGTAATCCCTTCCGGCTCTGTCTTTGAAGCAACGCTATTTGGAATGCCTCAGACCCCATCAAAATCCTCGCCTGCTCCTGCGAGGCGGTCTGCCTTGGCGCTGGATGCAATGCGGCAAGATTCCTCGAGGATAGAGGTCCGTCCATCTACGTGTCGTGAAACAAAAGGCAATCGATAAAAAACGCGCTGGTCAAAACCACTGGATTCGTTCAAGATTCTCAGAAGAACAAAGCGAGACTTGATGAAATTTCAAACCCGTATGTGTGGATTGCCACTGAAGTCTTCCTCAAGTGGCCACAAATCTTCCTTTGCGGCAGCAAGGCTGACGTAGTTTGGAAGCGTTACAGGCGATACCCCGCACTACAGAAAATTTCCTGAGCCAGCGGTCTACTGTCCTTCCGGCTTCAATTCGCGAGCCAGGGGCATGGGAAGAAGCGATCAGAGGCTCTCGAATGCGGAAGCAGATCGAGCGAAGTTCATCGCAGCTTCGCAGAAAAGGGCTGGTCGGCGCGGCAGCAAGCAATCCCTCGAGTCGCCGGACAGTTTCGGCCCAGAGCGGCCAGTCGCTCCCTGATTGATGCTGCCATGCAGCTTCCTGAGAGCAGACGTCTGTGCTCGGCGCAGCGACATAGTCGGGTCGCCTCCGCATCGACCGTCGAGCAAACACCGCAACACCGGGCAGATGCCACAGTCAGGTGCGTTGTGCGGGAATGTGTCCGCACTATGCAGCACCCGCCAAAGCGGTGATGCCATCATCGCTCAACCATCGCTTGCCACGTCTAAACAAGACAATCTTTCATTGACGGACTAAAACATTTCAGCAATTTAGAGCAAGCACCTAGTCAGTGCGGAACCAGACATGGCGAGTTGGGGGAAAAGTGGACAACTGGTCGAATTACGTCGATGTAGTCAGCGGCGCCCTTGGTTTCCTCTTGGGGTGCGGCCTGACGCTTACGGTTCAGAAGTTTCGCCAAGGCCGAAACTCTAGCTACTCGGATCAACGCAACTCAAGGGTCGGTGGCGATCAAGCCGGCCGCGATATCCACAAGTCGTGAGCTTTCTAGGTACGAAAACTAACCTCAGCCAATCCAACGTCGGCGGCGACCAAGCCGGCGGAAGCATCGATAAGTCGACTACAATATACAATCAGATCGATGGCGTGAAGCCGTCGCAAATCACCAGGCTTTTGAGGCTTCTTGCGCATCAGATTTTGCAAGACGAATCCATGATTGGATTTGTAGAAGACCTCCAATTCTTCATTGATAATAGAGACGGCGAGACAATCATAGGCCTCGAAAATAAGTTGTTGGCCGGTGGGCGCAGCGACACTTATACTGATGCCAAGAGAAAAAAAGAGTTCTTTGCGAAGCTGCTTCTACGATATGAGCGCTTCTCGAGTGCGCAGCAGCTATTCGCCTACATCATGGCTGCGATACATGAAACTTTCGAAAGTAAAATCATTCCGTTTGCGGAGGTACTTTCAAGGAAAGAGATTGATGACCTCGTTGACGCAGAGATCATCGAGAAGATTATGATTGAGTTTGGCGAAGGATCGGATCACCTAACTCTGAACAAAACACACCTCAAAGGTATGATCTACTGGCTCGCGGACAAGTGCTATGTGAGGTGGCATTGTGATTAACATCACTTACCTACCCGCGAACGATCCATTTCACGCGGTTTTCCGCATGTTGGTGCTATTTCCAAATGAGGCATCTGTTGGCTGCCGGAAGGACACCGCTCGGATCTTAGACTTTTACATTTGTTTTCCTTCATTAATATCCGAATTCCGGTGTCCAAGAGATCTCATCAAGAAGCACAACGCACTCAAGCGACGCTATCTACCGAATTCGTATCAGGTTACACCCAGACCTGCAGTGATGTTTCGGCGCATGAACGCCGCCCAAAATGCGGCGGCCAGCAGCCTCCATTCGTATGGCTTCTTCGATCACAAAGCATTCATGGATGGCTTCATAGCTAGAACATCGAAGAGTCTTCCTGGAAGGCTGCATGAGGCGGTAGAAAGCCATCGGCAAGATAACTCGGAACTTATCGAGTTTCTAGATCACCTGAAGACATGGACTCTTTTCGGCTCCGATGGGCTCCGTGCACGAAGCAAGCTTGAGGAATATCGCTATGACGATGTTTAAACCCAATCTTCGAGTTGAGCGCCTTCAGGTTACTGCGCGGGGCGCAGTGGTCTACGATGAGCAATTCCACACAGGTTTGAATATCATTCGTGGAGAGAACAGCTCTGGCAAGTCTACTATCATGGACTTCATCTTTTACGGACTCGGCGGCGATCTCAACAATTGGCGCGAAAGCGCGATCCGTTGTGATACTGTTTTCTTGCAAGTCGCTCTCAATGGCGGGACAGCAACTTTTTCACGAGAAGTTAGTGACCAGCCAAGTAGGCCGATGAGAATTTTCCTGGGCACCATAGACGAGGCAGTCGGCGCACGCTTAGAGGAATGGCAGGTTTATCCGTATTCGAGAGGTGCGAAGGATAGCTTCTCTCAAGTGATCTTCCGGTTTCTTGGATTGCCGGAAGTTCAGTATGCGGAGACCGACACCAAGATTACCATCAACCAAGTTCTAAGGCTTCTGTACGCTGACCAGCTTAGCCCTGTGGAGAAGCTATTCAGGCCGCAAAGATTTGATGACGCTATCACCCGCCAGACAGTAGGGGAACTGCTTTGCGGTGCATTCAGCTCAAAGTTTTACAATGCCCAGATACGCTTGGGCCTGGCGAATAAAGAGTTCGATCTCGCAGATGCTCAGATGAAGGCTCTCATCAGGGCCCACGGCACTGATGGAAACCCGCTCACACTTGAATGGTTTACTGCTGAGACGGCAAAATACAACGCGCAACTTGAATCGACTAATGATCAAATATCCGAATTGGAGGAAAAAATATTTCATGCCCAGTTCGAAGATCGCTTGAGCTTAAACGATCAAGAGGAAACGTATAAGCGCATCGTTCAACTGCAAGCAACCATTGCTCGATTGCAGGAAGAAATAGATAGCCTCGAGCTAGAGAGGGCGGATTCTCTCCAGTTCATTGCTGCTATCGACGAGAAGCTGATCCAGCTTAATCAGTCAGATGCAGTAATCGATGAGCTGAAGACACTCGAATACGAATTCTGCCCAGCCTGCCTGGCTCCAATCGACAATCACGATGTAGAAGGAGCATGCGGCCTATGTAAAATGGCATATGACCCTAGAGAGACCAAAGCTCGCTCGTTAAAATTCATCAATGAATTTTCTCGACAACGCAAAGAGTCATTAGACCTCCAGAACGATCGCGCCTCTGAGATTGAGCTACTTCGCGAGCAACTGGCGACCTCCAAGTCCCTTTGGGAGCAAGCGTCGAGGCATTATCAGATCGCGGTCAGATCTCCGACGACAGAACTGCGGCTGAAGCTTCGTGAGCTCAATCGATCCGCAGGCTATCTAATAAGAAAGATCGAAGACCTCGCGAGCAAGGCAGGGGTAATCGAACAAATGGCTGGGCTTTCCAAAACCACAGAGAACCTCCGAATAGAGATTGACGGGCTTCGCGCCACCATCGATGCTGAGCGGAAGAGGAATTCTACGCAAGTGTCCAAGGCGAAGACGGCCATCGCGGACCTCGTAGTTAAGTTCCTTAAGTGGGATCTTGCGCGACAGAGCACGTTCGAAAACGCTGAAACTGTGACCTTCGAGTTCGATGCTGATCGCATAGCCGTCAACGGCGATAGCTTCTTCTCTGCCAGCTCTATGGTGTATCTCAAGAACAGTTTTCTAGCTGCATTTTGCTTTGCAGCCACACAGGATAGATCTTTCAATCACCCGCGGTTCCTCCTTATGGATACTGTTGAGGACAAAGGAATGGAGCCTTTGCGCAGCCAAAATTTTCAGAAACTCCTTTTCAAAATGTCCCAGAGCGCAGCCTCCGAAAATCAGGTCATCATTGCTACCTCCATGATCGCACCCGAGCTAAATGTCCCTGATATTACCGTGGGAGAGTTCTACACACATGACAGACGTACTTTGGCTTTCTAAGGTGGTTTCAACTTGAAGAAACCCGTCAACCTGAGCAATGGAATGTCTTTCCCACAAGTGAGCATTGCTCAAAGCTTTTTCCGAGAGATTTTGAGGTCGGAAGCACCCGGCGCTGCCATAAGTGTGGAAGATTCCTTAGCTCTAGAAACCCTTTACGGTGACTACTGCTCGGCAACATCTTGGCCAATTACGCAAGAAATATCTGGCTTCAGCAGGGGGATTGAGACGCGCAAATCTGTAAGTAGCACCATTATAACAAGCTGCTTCATCGTCCACTTTCAAGATGGCACTGAGCTACCATTCAGCTTTAAAAGGGCTTGCTCCGCCATCGCATCATCTTGTAGATAAAATCATCTGAAGCTCGTATCTTTTATGGTTATTCAGGTATCCACTTCTCCACATCCAGCTGGTTGATGCTTTGACCCGTGTATGTCATTAAAAACGTACGCGACGGCTGCAGGGGTTGAGCAGTCTCTGGTCTCTCATCCAGTTGCGCCCTGAGCTTGATGTTTCCTGCAATACCTACGTTTTCTGGACGGCCTGTATCTGGCCTAAAGACACAGTGTAATTCTGCTCATGTTACAAGGAGGGTAAGCGCGACGGCGCCCCCCTCCTGCCATTTCTGACCTGATGCCTTCATTCTCCGCGCACATTTGCGGCGGAGGTGTTGGATTTGGAGAGAGACGGCAAAATGGGCGTCCATTTGGACAGCTCGAAGGGCTTTGGGGTTTCCCGGCTTGAGGTGCTTGAAGGGCCGAGTGGTCGGCGGCGACGCACGAAGGCGGAGCGGGCGCGGATCGCGGCGGAGAGCATGATGCCTAGTGTGACGGTGGCCGACGTTGCGCGCAAGCACGGCACGACGCGCTGGCAGATTTACGATTGGCGAAAGCAGCTGCGTAAAGGCAATCTGGTAGTGCCTGAGAGCGTGGCGGCGTTGCCGATCTTCGCGGAGCTGGTGGTCGATGACAGCGCGGCGGATGCGCCGCCGGCGCGAGGCGCGTCCGATGTGGAGATTGTCATCGGCGATATCGTGATCCGTGCCGGCGCTGGTGCCGATGAGGGCCAGCTGACGCGAGCGATCCGCGCGGCACGGGCTGCAGCATCGTGATGTTCGGTCATGGCGGGCCGGTGAAGGTCTTCGTGGCGACGCGGCCGGTAG
This sequence comes from Paracoccus alcaliphilus, assembly GCF_028553725.1. Taxonomy (NCBI): domain Bacteria; kingdom Pseudomonadati; phylum Pseudomonadota; class Alphaproteobacteria; order Rhodobacterales; family Paracoccaceae; genus Paracoccus; species Paracoccus alcaliphilus. The sequence continues at coordinate 809,111 of NZ_CP067124.1, read as the reverse complement.
ACTTCCGCAAGGGCATAGATGGGCTGTCGCTGGCGGTGCAGGAAATGTTCGGGATGGATCCGTTCTGCGGAGCCGCCTTCGTCTTCCGAGCGAAGCGGGCGGATCGGATCAAGCTTTTGATCTGGGATCAGACCGGGATGGTTCTGGTTCACAAGCGGCTGGAGGGTGGCAAGTTCGTCTGGCCACAGGTGCGCGACGGGGTCATGCGCATGTCCAGCGCGCAGTTTGCGGCCCTTTTTGAAGGCGTGGATTGGCGGCTGGTCCGACCGGAGCGGGCGCGGCGTCCGCTGGCGGCAGGGTAATCGGAAAGAGCCCGGAAATCCCCATTTTTACTGGAAAAAAGACGCGTTCCGTGATTCACTTCCTGCCATGGATGCCACTGATCTTGCACGCGAAAATGCCCTGCTGAAAGCCCGCCTCGCCGAGGTCGAGGCATCGCTGGCAGAGTCCCAGGAGGCCAATCGGCGGCTGCAGGATATCCTGCGCATTGCGCAGCGCGAGAAGTTCGGCAAGCGCTCGGAGAAGCTGTCGCCGGACCAGTTCAACCTTCCCCTGGAAGATGCCGAATTTGCCCAAGGCGTGCTTGAGGCCGCGCAGGAGAAGGCCGAAGCGGCGATGCAACGGGCCCGCGGTAAAGAGCCGCGCAAGCCGAAGCGCAATCGTGGCCATTTGCCGTCCCATCTGCCAAGGGTCGAGCGCGTGATCGAGCCCGCCAGCACGCTCTGCCCCTGTGGTTGCGGTGAGATGGCAAAGATCGGCGAGGATGTATCCGAGCGGCTGGACGTGATCCCGGCCCAGTTCCGGGTGCTGGTCACGCGGCGCCCCAAATACGCCTGCCGTCGCTGCTCACAGGCCGTGGCACAGGCACATGCCCCCGAGCATGTCGTGCCCGGAGGGCTGCCCACGGAGTTGTTCATCGCCTGGATTATCGTCTCGAAATTCGGCGACCATTTGCCGTTCTACCGTCAGACAGAGATCTTCAAGCGCCAGGGGATCAGCCTCGATCGCGGCACTCTTGGCAACTGGGTCGGCCGCGCGTGTTTCCATCTGATGCCGGTCATCAATCACATGCGCGCCCATCTGCGCGGGGCCGACCGCATCTTCGTGGATGAGACCCGCGCGCCAGTGCTGGACCCGGGCCGCAAGGCCACCAAGAGCGGCTTCTTCTGGGCGGTCGTCGCTGATGACCGTGGTCATGGCGGCGCTGGCCCACCCATCGTGCTGTTCCATTACGCCCCCGGCAGGGGCAAGGCGCACCCGCTGAACTTCCTTGCCGGGTATCAGGGCCGGTTCCTGCAATGCGACGCATATCAGTCCTACAATGCGCTGACGGACATCGCGCGCGACAATGGCCCGTGGCAACTGGTCTATTGCTGGACGCACGTCCGTCGACGCTTCGTGAAGCGCTTCGAGAGCGATGGCTCACCCATCGCCGAAGAAATGCTGCGCCAGATCGCGCTGCTCTACCAGATCGAGAAGACCGTGCGCGGCAAGGATGCAACTGTGCGCCTGGCGGCCCGGTGTGAACATTCGGCCCCGATCATCGCCGCGCTCAAGCCCTGGCTGGAAGCCCAGCTCTCGCGGATCCCGCAGAAATCTCAGCTGGCCGAGGACATCCGCTACACGCTGGGGCACTGGCCAGGTCTGATCCGCTTTCTGGAAGATGGCACTCTGGAACTCGACACCAATCCAGTCGAGAACCAGATCCGCCCGATTGCCCTGACGAGAAAAAATACTGGCCGAGATCGAGGGGATGACCAGTGGACGCCTGCTGGCAGAGCGCGGGCGCAACCCGCATCTGGACCCGCGAGAGCTGGCCTGGCAGCGCCGCAGCTTTGATCTGAGCATTTACGGCGACAGCCATGTCAACGCGGCCTTCACCTATACCCGCACCGGCGGCAACCGTTTCAACACCGAGGCGCGGGGCGCCTGGTATTGCGCCTGGGATGTGATGGTTTCCGTCAGCGAGGTGGCCTGGCACCGGACGCGGGAGCTAGGCTTTACCGGCAGCTTCCATGACAGCGCCCGCTATGTGGAATTGCTGGCGGATTTCATCGGGGTGTTTGACGACCTGACCGATGCGCCGGAACATCCCGCGCTGCATCCTGATCCGGCGGTCGGCTATCCTGAGGGGCAAAGCCTCGCCCAGCATCTGCGGCGGGCGGGATCGCGGGGGCTGATCTACCCTTCGGTGCGCGCGCCCTTACCCGGGGGAAATTGTCTGGTCTGCTTTGAGCCGCGCGCGATCCAGAATGTTCGTCCGGGCGCCTCATGGGATTTGGTCTGGGATGGCACACCGCATTACGCACTGGCGGCTGTCGGTTGATCTGACGGCTGCCGTCACCCCGAGGGCGGCAGGCGGGGCAGTCAGGCGGGGCGATCAGGCGCCCTCGACCCCGTCGACAATCACCACATGGGCGATGCAGGCCTGATCGCGCGCGGCGCGGGCTGCCTGATATTCGGGCGAATGATAGCAATCGCGCGCGGCTTGAAGGCTGGGAAAGGCGATGACCACATGCCGGTCGAGCGATGGGCCCTCCAGCGTCTCCGACAGCCCGCCCCGCGCCAGAAACTGCGCGCCATGCCGGGCGAATGCCGCCGGGGCCAGGGCCTGATATCCGGCATAGGCGGCCGGATCGGTCACTGTGACATGGGCGATCCAATAGGCGGTCATTGCGGCGCCTCGAGGCTTGCGCGGGCGATCTCAGCGGCATCCTTCAGATGGGCATGGACCGCCGCCGCTGCCGCCGCCGGATCGCGGTTGCAGATCGCGGCGCAGATCCGCTGCATATGCGCATGGCCCGAGATGCTGCGGTCTGTGCTGGCCAGCGTGATTGCCCGCAGGCGCGAGATACGACCGTTCAGGCGCTGCACGATTTCCCATGCGACCTCATGCCCGGCGGCGGTAAAGATCACCTCGTAAAAGCTGGTCGTGGCGGCCAGCAATCCATCGGGCCGACCGCTGCCTTTGGCCAGCTGCATCCCGTCCAGCGCGGCACGCAACCGCGCCTCGACCACGGGATCGGCTGCGGCGGCACAGGCTGCGGCGGCCTCTGCCTCCAGCAGGCGGCGGATATCGTAGATCTGACGCGCGCGCGGCCAGTCCAGCGTTGCCACCACGGGGCCGCTGCGGGGCAGGGTCTCCACCGGACCCTCGGCCTCCAGATAGCGGATCGCCTCGCGCACGACCGACCGGGAAACGCCCAGCTGGTCGCAGAGGCTGCGCTCCACCAGCCGGTCTCCGCTGGCAAAACGGCCGGTCACGATGGCCTGCCGCAAACGATCCACCGCCAGTTCGCGCAGAGTCTGGGTGAATTGCTGACCGGGATGATCCTTGAGGCGGCAGGCGGCGGCGACAAGGTCGAGGGTTATGGCAAGGCCGCCGTTGTCGGGCTGGACGGCGAGCTGGAACATGCCAATGCCATGATCAGATCGCGTTGGCCGGTTTCATGCATCCATTGTTTCCGGATTGTCCGCGACTGAGTCAACACCGCCCCTGGGCGTGCCTCGGCGCGGATCGCGGTAAGAGTGAAACGGACGAAAATACAAGTAAGATATTGATATATAACAATTATAACTGGAATCAAAAATATCAGTGGTCACTAAGTGTGTGTATAATGGTCAAAACAGGGGTATAATGGACGTTATCTGGGTGGATCCACACACACGCTAGGCGCGGATGTCGATAAAAGCCGATAATCATTGTTATGTAACATAGTGGCCTGGGTACTTTCCCCACCAGCGCCAACTGAACAGCAAACCACCCATGCAAATTGAAGCACGTGGGCGGCTGGTTGCTATTCAATAAGGCGTCAACCCTAGAAACCCAAGCAAGGCCCCTACCGTCTCGCGGATATAGGTTCGGCCAGATCTCCGGGATCACCGGCGCGGTGGTGTTTCCGGCCTCGGATGCCGCGGCGCTGATGACGGCCCGCGCCCTGATGCCGGGTGGCGGCCGGACGGCGGATTGCGCGTCAGCCGCCGCCCGCATCCAGCCCCGGAATGCCCGCCAGACGGGCCACGCATTCGGCGGTGTTGCGCACCTCCAGCTTGGCGTTCAGCTTTTGCCGGTGCGCCTCGACCGTGCGCGGCGAGATCGACAGCGCCCGGGCGATATCCTTGCTGGTGCGCCCCTCGACCAGCAGCATCGCCACCTGACGTTCGCGCCGTGTCAGCTGTACCAACGGGCGGGCTGCGGAGATATCGGTCATGCTCCAGACCGCGCGGCTGAAGGGATTGGCGGCATCCAGCGACTGGCCCTGAACCCGGCACCAGAAATGGCTGCCATCGCGGCGGCGCATGACGCGTTCATCGTCATAGCGCCCGGTGGCTTTCATCTCGGCCAGCCCGATGCGCCCGATCCGGTCATATTCCTCGGTCGAAGGATAAAGCAGCGCAAGGCGCCTGCCCTGCAGGTCCTGCATCCGGTAGCCAAAGATCGCCGCGAAACGCGCGTTGCACAGGTCGATCCTGCGGTTGGCCGTGACGACCAGACCGACGGGCGCATTGGCAAAGCCCAACTGGGCCAGATCATCCACGGTGGGTATCCACGGGGGCATCTCCCTGCAACGGACAAAACCGCGTAGTTTCACGGATTGGCCACCACTCCGGCCCCGATACTATCTGCCGGATCCGGAGGAGGAAAGTCATGGATGCAAGGATCGTGGGCTGGGGGCACACCCCCTTTGGTCGCCATGAGGACAGTCTTGAGGCGCTGATCGTCACCGCCGCGCGCGAGGCCATCGCCTCGGCGGGCCTTGAGGCTGCGCAGATCGACGGTATCTGGCTGGGCCATTTCAACGCAGGCATGGTGCGCGACGGCTTTGCGGCCTCGCTGGCCCTGCAGGCAGATGACGCGCTGCGTTTCACCCCCGCCACGCGGCTGGAGAATGCCTGCGCCAGCGGCTCGGCCGCGATCCATGCCGCCCGCAATGCCATCCGCGCAGGCGAGGCGCGCATCGCGCTGGTGATCGGCGCCGAAAAGATGACCGGGCTGGATACGGCGGGCGTGACCGATGCGCTGATGCAGGCGGGCTATGCCGCCGAAGAGGACGGGCAGAGCTTTCCGCGCATCTTCGCCCGTTTCGCCGAGGCCTATTTTCAGGCCAATGGCGACCAGAGCCGGGCTCTGGCCCGGATCGCCGCCAAGAACCACCGCAATGCGCTGGACAATCCGCTGGCGCATCTGCGCAAGGATCTGGGCGAGGAATTCTGCGCGACCGTCTCTGACAAGAACCCGATGATTGCCCCGCCGCTGCGGCTCAGCGACTGTTCGTTGATCTCGGACGGTGCGGCGGCGCTGATCCTTGTGGCCGAGGATCTGGCGACGGAATTCGATCATGCCATCGGCTTTCGCGCGGCGGTGCATCTGAACGATTACCTGCCGATGTCGCGCCGCGACCTGCTGGCATTTGAAGGCCCCACACGGGCCTTTGCACAGGCCTATGCTCGCGCCGGGATCACGGTCGATGATCTGGATTTCGCCGAGGTGCATGATTGCTTCACCATCGCCGAACTGCTGACCTATGAGGCGATGGGGCTGGCCCCGCAGGGCCGCGGTGCCGAGGCGATCAACTCTGGCCGGGTGCTCAAGGGTGGTGGGTTGCCTGTGAACCTTTCGGGCGGGCTGAAAGCCAAGGGGCATCCGGTCGGGGCCACCGGGGTCTCGATGCATGTGCTGGCCGCGCGGCAGCTGGCGGGCACCGCCGGGGCCATGCAGGTGCCCGATGCCCGGCTGGGCTGCGTGTTCAACATGGGCGGATCGGCTGTGGCCAGCTATGTCTCGATCCTCGAACGCATGGGAGGCCGGGCATGAACCCGGCGGAATGGCTGCAACGCAGCGCTGAACGCGGGCCGGACCGGCCTGCCCTGATGCTGGGGACCGATCTGGTTGCGGATTATGCAGGCTTTCGCGACCGCGCCTTTGCCGCCGCCGGGGCGCTGCAAGCACAGGGCCTGCAGCCCGGCGACCGGGTGGCCATCTTTGCCGCCAACAGCCCCGATTATCTGGTGGCGCTTTATGCCATCTGGGCCATGGGCGCCGTGGCCGTGCCGATCAATGCCAAACTGCACCCGCGTGAGGCCGCGTGGATCGTGGCTGATGCAGGCGCGGCGCTTGTCATGGTCGATGCCGCACATGGGCAAGCGCTGTCCAGCCTATGTGCCGATATCCGCTGTCTGTTTCTCGATGGGCCGGACTGGCAGGCGATGCAACAGGGCGCGCGCGCCACGATCCATCCCACCGATCCGCAGGATCTGGTCTGGATTTTCTACACCTCGGGCACGACCGGCAAGCCCAAGGGGGTGATGCTGACATCGGCCAATCTGGTCGCCATGTCACTGTGCTACATGGCCGATGTCGATCCCGTCACGCCGGATGACGCGGCGCTTTATGCGGCGCCGATGTCCCATGGTGCCGGGCTCTACAATTTCATGCATGTGATGCAGGGGGCGCGGCATGTGGTGCCGCCCTCGGGCGGGTTTGACGCGGCAGAGGTACTGGCGCTGGCGGCCCGTCTGGACAATGTCTCGATGTTCGCCGCGCCGACCATGGTGCGCCGTCTGGTTGAGGCTGCACGCGCCAGCAGCAGCCGGGGTGAGGGCCTGCGCACCGTCGTCTATGGCGGCGGGCCGATGTATGTCGCCGATATCATCGAGGCGGTCGAGGTGCTGGGCCCGCGTTTCGTGCAGATCTATGGTCAGGGCGAATGCCCCATGGCGATCAGCGCCCTGTCGCGGGCCGAGGTGGCCGACCGCAGCCATCCCGACTGGCGGATGCGGCTGGGCTCGGTCGGGCGGGCGCAATCCGCCGTGCGGCTGCGCATCGCAGATGCCGATGGCAGACCCCTGCCCCAGGGCGAGGTGGGCGAAATTCTGGTGCAGGGTCTGCCGGTAATGGCCGGCTACTGGCGCAACCCCGAGGCCAGCGCGACCACGCTGCGCAACGGCTGGCTCTGGACCGGCGATATGGGGCGGATTGATCCGGATGGCTGCCTGACCCTGCATGACCGGTCCAAGGATGTGATCATCTCGGGCGGCACCAACATCTACCCGCGCGAGATCGAGGAGGCGCTGCTGGAACATCCTGCCGTGCTGGAAGTCTCGGTCATTGGCCGTGCAGATGCAGAATGGGGCGAGGTTCCGGTGGCCTGTATCGTGACCGGACCGGCACAACCAACCCCTGCGGAACTGGATCAGCACTGTCTGGATCGCATCGCGCGGTTCAAGCGGCCCAAGGAATATGTGTTCCTCGGATCGTTGCCCAAGAACAATTATGGCAAGGTTCTCAAGACCTTGCTGCGTGAAACCGCAATCTGATCCAGCCTTGCGGAATGGCCTGCCATCTCGCGCCGCGACCAGTGGCGCGGGCTTTCGCATGTCCGCGCCACGGCCGCGACAGGCCTTCGCACATGCAGCGACGATTTTTGCAGCAAAGGACAGCATGCAGGATTGACAAAATCCCACAGCTTGTTTCAGTATTAAATAACGTGTTTTGCTAAGCGAAACAAGAGGGAGGAGAAAGAAAATGAGGAAATATCTGCTGACAGCGGCTTTTGCCCTGTTGCCCTTTGGGGCGGCGGCGCAGGAAGTAACGATCAAGATGGGTCATGCGGCCTCGTCCCAGCACCTGTTTCAGGACGGGCTGGAGATGTTTGCCGAAAAGGTCGCGGCCAAGACCGATGGCGCCATTGCCATCGAAGTGTTTGGCGACCGCCAGCTGGGTGATGACAAGCAATTGCTGGAGGGGCTGCAGATCGGCTTGATCGAGGGCGCGCTGGTCTCGTCGCCAACCCTGCCGCTGGTGCTGGGCATCCAGGCCTTCGACGCGCTGCAACTGCCCTTCGCCGTGCAGGATTACGGCCAGATCGCCGAGGTTCTGGGATCGGATCTCGGGGCCGAACTGCTGGCGACGCTGGACGACAAGTCGATCAAGGGTCTGGGCTTTGTCGAGGCCGGGCAGCGGCATTTCCTGTCCCGCCAGCCGGTGGCCTCCACCGCCGATTTCGCGGGCCTCAAGACGCGGATCGTACCGATCCCGCTGCATGAGGCCACATGGCACGCCGTGGGTGTCAGCCCGATCGGCATGGCTTATGGCGAGGTCTATTCGGCGCTGGAAACCGGCACGATTGATGCGGTCGAAATCAACCTGTCTTCGGTCCAGTCCGAAAGCCTGCATGATGCCGCCAAGCATGTGACCCTGACTGGGCATTACTTCTGGCCGGGCATCGTGATGGTATCGGGCCGCGTCTGGGAGGGTTTGAGCGATGAGCACAAGGCCGCCCTGCAGGAAGCCGCGCAGGAAACCACCGCCGAGGCCTATGCCCATGCCGCTGCACAGGAAGACGATACCCGCAGCTATCTGGAAGCAAATGGCGTCACTGTCACCGACCTGTCCGACCTTGACCGGATGCTGGAACTGACAGCGCCGGTGGTCACCGAATGGTCAGACAAGGATCCGCTGATCGGCAAGTTCCGCGATGCCTATGGCGCAGGCCAGTAACCATGACCGGACCGAAAATCTACCGCTGGTCCGAGCTGCCGCGTGAAGACGTGCGGCCGGGCGTATCGCGCACTGCCTTTCGGGGTGAAAACTCGGTGATGGTCATGAACTGGCTGGAACCGGGTATGGAAAAGCGGCCCCATTCGCATCCGTTCGAACAGCTGGCCTATATCCTGTCCGGCCGGGTGCGTTTCGAGATCGGCGATGAGGTGGTCGAGGTCGGCGCGGGCGAGGTGCTGCGCATTCCGCCGGATGTCGTTCATTGCGGCGAGGCGATGGGCGACGAGGTGGCGGTCAATCTTGATGTCTTTGCCCCGCCCCGTGCGGATTACCTGCATCTGACGCGGTATCAGGACGAGGATTTCGGCTGACCGCCATGATTTTGGCTGAACGCCGAACGGGAAGGAGAGATGACATGACATTGCTGGCGCTTGAACGTCCGCTCCGCCTTGCCTTGCGCTATCTGCTGATCGGTCTGATTGGCGGGCTGCTGGCGCTGATGACCACCCAGATCGCCCTGCGCTACGGCTTTAACGCCTCCCTGCTCTGGGCCGAGGAGGTCTGCCGCTACCTGCTGATCTGGATCGCCTTTCTGGCCGTTGTCCTGGCCTTTGAGCGTGGCGAGATCGCCGCACTCGGCTTTCTGGGCGCGCTGTTGCCGCGCAGGCCCGCCCTGGCGCTGGCCATGTTCTGCACGCTGCTGTCCATCGGGCTGAGCCTGCTGCTGGTCTGGTATGGCTGGCGGTTTGCACAGATGGCCGGTGGCGCGGCGATCCCCGCGCTCGGCTTCATCCTGCGCGACATCTTTGGTGCCGCCGCCCCGCCGACACCCGGCACTTTCTGGGTCTATGCGGCGCTGCCCGTGGGTATGGGCCTGCTGGCGCTGCGGCTGATCGCTGATCTGGTGCTTTGCTTCCGCACCATAGCGGCGGGCGGCACCGTGGCCGACATCATCGGCGACCGCACCGGAGGATCGCATCAATGACCCTGTATCTTGCCATATTCGCGCTTTGCATGATCCTGGGCGTGCCGATCGCCTTTTCACTGGGCCTCGCCTCGGTCGCCTATCTGTTCGCCTATGACCAGTGGCAGCTGATGATCGGCTTTCCGCAAAAGATGATCGCGGGCATCGACAATTTCGTGCTTCTGACCATCCCGTTCTTCATTCTGGCCGGCAATCTGATGAATTCCGCCGATCTGACCCGGCAGATCGTGCGCTTTGCCCAGATGCTGGTGGGCCGCGTCCGGGGTGGGCTGGCGGTGGTGAATGTCGTGGCCTCGATGATGTTTTCGGGCATCTCGGGCGCGGCCACATCCGAAGCCTCGGCCATCGGCTCGGTGATGATCCCGGCGATGGTGCGCGACGGCTACAAGGCGGCCTATGCCGCAGCCCTGACGGCGGCCGGGTCGATCCTCGGCTCGCTGGTGCCGCCCTCGCTGTCGCTGATCCTTTATGGCGTGCTGACCGGCACCTCGATTGCCGATCTGTTTCTGGCGGGCATCCTGCCAGCGTTCCTGATCTGCGGGCTGCTGATCGGCTATGCCCTGTGGCGCGCACGGGTCGAGGATCATCCCATGCCCCAGCCCGTCCCGCGCGAAGAGCGGCTCGGGCTGGCGATGCGGGCGATCCCTGCCCTGCTGCTGCCGGTCATCATCGTCGGCGGCATCCGCTCGGGCGCCTTCACGCCGACCGAGGCGGCGGCGGTCGCGGCGCTTTATGCGCTGATCATCGGTGGCTTGCTCTATCGCACCCTGTCGCCCGGCAAGATCGGTCAGGCCTTCTATGATACGGCCACGATGACCGCCGGGGTGATGCTGATCGTCGCCATGGCCTCGATGACATCCTTCATTCTGGGGATCGAGAATATTCCGCGCAGCATTGCCGCGCAGTTGGTCTCGGTCAGTGACAACCCCTGGGTGCTGATCCTGCTGCTCAATCTGGTGCTGCTGGTTCTGGGCCTGTTTCTGGAGCCGCTGGCGGCGCTGGTGCTGGCCATGCCGATCCTGAACGAGGTGTTTCCGCTGCTGGGCCTCGATCCGGTGCAATTCGGGGTCATGGTGGTGCTGAACCTGATGATCGGGCTGATCACCCCGCCGGTCGGTCTGTGCCTGTTCATCGTGTCAGCCATCTCGCGCGCGCCGCTGGAGCGGGTCTCGCTCGCCATTCTGCCGATGATCGGGATCTGCCTTTTCGTGCTGCTCATGGTGGCTGCGGTGCCCTCGCTGTCGCTGTTGCTGCCACAAATTCTGAACAGGTGATGTGATGACCGAGTCCCCGACAAACCAGTCCACCGTTGCGGCCTTTGCCATTCTCGAGGAAATGGCCACCCATTCCGAACCCTCACGCGTGACAGATCTGTCCAATGCGCTGGGGATGCCCCGGGCGCGGATCTACCGCTATCTGCAAACCCTCGTCTCGCTGGGCTATGTGCGGCAGGATCCTGCGACCGAACGCTACCGCCTGACGCTCAAGCTGTTTCACCTGGGGCAGGCCATTGCCGATGGCACCCAGCTGACCAGCGTGGCGCGTCCGGTGATGGGCGCGATGCGCGACCGGACCTGCAAGACCGTGACGCTGTCGATCCCCGAAGATGACGGCATGCGGGTGATCGACATCGTGCGCATGGAAATGCCGGTGCAGATCATCACCAAACCCGGCGCGCTCTTGCCCTTCGACCGGTCTGCACAGGGCAAGGTGGCGCTGGCCTTCGGCGCGCTGGCGGTCAAGACACCCGCCGCGCTGGAAGATGAGATCGCCCGCACCCGCCAGACAGGCTGGGCCGTGGCGCCCGAACAGACGCTGCCCGGCGTCAATGCCATCTCGGCACCGATCTTCGATGTGGAGCGTCGCTTTGTCGCGACGATCACCATCGTCGGCTCGATCCAGGACATCGAACCCGAACCGGCGGCGGAGCTGATTGCCGCCGTCATGGAGGCGGCACGAACCATTTCGTCCGACCTCGGCTGCAAGGAGTATCCTCTATGACCCGCTATTCGCTCGCCATTGATATTGGCGGCACATTCACCGATGCCGTGCTGCTGGCATCCGACGGCCGGGCCTTCGTCGACAAGACGCTGACCACGCATAACAACCTGCTGGAAGGTTTTTTCCGCGGCGTGGAACTGGTGACCGGCCGCGCCGGAATCGGCCCCGCAGAGGTTGATGATGTGGTGGTCCACGCGACCACGGTCGTCACGAATGCCCTGATCGAGCGTAAAGGCCCGCCGGTGGCGCTGCTGCTGACCGAAGGGTTCCGCGACATCCTCTATATCCGTGAGGAACATCGCTATGACATGTATGATCCACAGATCGAATTTGCCGAACCGCTGATCCCGGCAGAGCGCACCTTTACCCTGAAAGAGCGCGTCTATGCCGATGGCAGCGTGGGCATGCCGGTCGATCCCGAAGAGGTGCGCGCCGTGATCGCCGCCTGCCGTGCCAAGGGCATCGTTTCGGTCGCCGTCTGCTTTCTGAACGCCTATCGCAACGGCGCGAACGAAGAACAGGTGCGCGAGATCTTCGCGCGGGAGGCGCCCGAGATCTATGTCTCGCTCTCATCGGTCATCGCGCCGCAGATGCGCGAATATCTGCGCGCCTCGACCGTGGCGATCAATGCCTATACCGTGCCGATCACCCGGCCCTATCTGACCGCGCTGATCGACGAGCTGAAGGCCCGCAACTTCACCCAGCAGCCGCTGATCATGCTGTCCAACGGCGGTGTCATCGGTGCCGAACGCGCCAGCACCATGCCCGTGCGGATGATCGAAAGCGGCCCGGCAGCCGGGGCGCTGGTGGCCTGCTATTTCAGCCGCATCTTCGGGATTGCCGATCTGATCTCGTTCGACATGGGCGGGACCACGGCCAAGGCCTGTATGGTGCAGAACCACGAACCGCTGGTGACCGGCACATTCGAGGTGGACCGCCGCTATCGTTTCAAGCCCGGTTCCGGCATGCCGATCACCGTCCCCTCGATCGACATGATCGAGATCGGCGCCGGTGGTGGCTCCATCGCCTCGGTCAATGATCTGGGCCTGCTGAAGATCGGGCCGGAAAGCGCGGGCTCCATGCCCGGGCCGGCCTGCTACGGGCGCGGCGGCACCGACCCCTGCGTGACCGATGCCGATCTGGTGCTGGGCATCCTGAATGCCGACCGGTTTCTGGGCGGTGACATGGTGCTGGATCTGGGCGCGGCGCAGGCCGCCTATGACGGACTGGGCGCCGATCTGGGCCTGTCGCGCGAACAGGCGGCCTGGGGTGTTTTCCAGCTGGTCTGCGAACAGATGGCCGCCGCAACCCGCACCCATGCGACCGAACGCGGCATCGACTATCGCGGCCTGCCGCTTCTGGCATTTGGCGGCGCCGGGCCGGTCCATGCCTGCATGGTGGCCGAACTGACCGAAAGCCCCAAGGTGATCTATCCGCCGCTGGCCTCGGTTCTGTCGGCCTTCGGCACGCTGGTCACGCCCGCGCAGATTGATCTTGTCCGCAGCCATGTGGCCCTGCTGGAGGCGCTGGACTGGGATGCGGTGACGCAGGTTCTGGACAGCATGACCGCCGAGGGCGCGCTGGCGCTGGGTGAGGCCGGTATCCGCGAGGAAGACTATACTTTCGGGTTCTCGGTCGAGATGCGCTATCTGGGCCAGCAATCCGAAGTGCGGGTGCATCTGACCGAAGATCCGCGCGAAAGCCGCGACATCGCCGCGATCCAGCAGTTGTTCGAGGCAGAATATGCCCGGCAATACGGGCTGAAACTCGGTGACATGAAGATCGAGATCGTCAACTGGCTGGTCACGGCCAGCGGACGCCAGCCCGAGCGCAGCACCGCACAGGCCGGGGCCACCGGCAGCCGCCATACAGAGACCCGGCCGGTCTTCCTGCGCGGTCAGGCGCGCGACGTGCCGGTCTGGCAACGCGCCACCATCGGGCCGGACGACCGCATCGAGGGCCCGGTCATCATCGAGGAACGCGAAACCACGATCTTCGTCCTGGAGGACTGGGTGGTCACGCGGCACGACAGCGGCAGTCTGGTCGCGGAAAAGAAGGAAGAAAACTGATGGACGGCGTCGAACTGCAGATCCTCTGGAGCAACCTCATCGGCATCGTCAGCGAGCAGGCCCGCGCGCTGCAACGCATTGCCTTCAGCCCCATCGTGCGCGAGGCGGGCGATCTGGCCAACGGCCTGTTCGATGAACAGGCCCGCATGGTGGCGCAGGCTGTGACCGGCACGCCCGGGCATATCAACTCGCTGGCGGCGGCGGCGCGGAACCTGTTGGCACATTGCGATGCCGACAGCCTGCGCCCCGGCGATGTGCTGATCACCAATGATCCCTGGATGTCGGCTGGGCATTTCTTTGACATCACCGTGCTCTCGCCGATCTTTCGCAATGACCGGATCATCGGCTATGCCGGGTCCACCATCCACCACAGTGATATCGGCGGTTATGGCATCGGCTCGGGCGCGCGTGACATCCACGAAGAGGGCCTGTGGATCCCGCCGATGAAGCTCTATGATGCGGGCCAGCCGAATGAGACGCTGTTCGCGATCCTGCGGCGCAACGTGCGCACCCCCGATGCGCTGCTGGGCGATCTGGGCGCGCAGGTTTCCTCGGGTATCATCGCATCGGACCGGCTGAACGCGCTCTGCGACCGTTATGGCATCGAGGATATTGCCCGGCTGTCCGAGGAAATCATCTCGCGCTCCGAAAAGGCCACGCGCGATGCGATCCGCAAGCTGCCGGGCGGCACCTACCACGGTGCCTCGCACTTTGACGTGCCGGGCGGCGAGGTGATCGAGCTGAAGACCGCCGTCACCATCGACGCAGAGGCGGGCGAGATCACCATTGATTTCGAAGGCTCCTCCGGCCCCAGTGCCATGGGGATCAATGTGGTGCCAGCCTATACCCATGCCTATGCGACCTTCGCCGTGCGCTCCACGCTCAACCCCGACCTGCCCAACAATGCGGGCAGTCTGGCGCCGATCCGGCTGAAACTGCCTGACAGCTGTGTGGTGAATGCCAAATATCCCTCGCCGGTCAATGCCCGCCATGTGGTCGGCATGTATGTGCCCTTCCCGATCCTGAAGGCGTTGGCGCAGGTGGTGCCCGATGCCGTGGTGGCCGAAGGCTCCGGCGCGGTCTGGACCGTGCAGATCCAGGGGCGCGATGCACAGGGCAAGCCCTTCACCTCGTCGATGTTCAACTATTCCGGCGGGATGGGTGCGCGGGCGACCAAGCCGGGGATTTCGGCGGTCTGCTATCCGACCGGCGTTTCAGCCGTGCCGGTCGAGGTGCTGGAGGCATCCTATCCGATCGCCTTCACCTGCAAGGAGCTGGAACATGGCACCGGCGGCGCCGGGCGGCAACCCGGCGGCGATGGCCAGCGCATCGGTTACCGGATGCGGACCGAGCGGCCATGGATCCTGAACACCATCCCCTCGCGGCTGGCCTCCGGTCCCGAAGGGCTGGATGGCGGGATGCCGGGCAGCAAGGGCGTGTTCCGCATCAACGGGCAGGATGTCACCGACACCCGCAAGCGCGAGATGCAGCCGGGCGACGAGGTCTTCATGATCACGCCCGGCGGCGGCGGCTACGGGGCGGCGTGATGGCGGATCAGCCAGAGCACCAGCCGGATCAGGTGGCTGGTCATGCGCCCGGCCAGCGGCCCGATATCCGGCAGATCTTCGTGCGGCGGCTGCGGGACAGGCAGCCGCTGGCGGGCAGTTTCGTGAAATCGCCTGATCCGGCCGGGATCGAGATTCTGGCCGGATCGGGGTTCGACTTTGCCATAGTCGATGCCGAACATGCCGCCATGGGCCGGGCCGAGATTGCCCTGCTGGTCATGGCGGGCCGGGCGGCGGGCCTGCCGGTTCTGGTGCGGATACCCGAACGGGGCGGGCATTGGATTGCCACCGCGCTGGATGCGGGCGCGGCGGGGATCGTCGCGCCGCAGGTCGACAGCCGGGCCGAAGCTGAGGCGCTGGCGCAGGTCATGCGCTTTGGCATGGGCGGGCGCGGCTTTTCCCCCTCCACCGCCGCTGCGGGCTATGGGCGCACCGGCATCGCCGCGCATCTGGCGGGGCAGCCGCAACAGACCGCGCTGATCTGCCAGATCGAAAGCGCGGCGGGTGTTCAGGCGGCAGGCGCGATTGCCGCGGTCGAGGGCGTGGACGGGCTGTTGCTGGGTCCGGTGGATCTGGCGGTCAGCCTGGGCGAAACCGATACCGGGGCGGCTGGCGTCATGCAGCTCTGCCGTGACACCATCGCGGCGGGCACCGGTCAGGGCTGTGCCGCCGGGCTGTTTCTGGGCGATCCCGCAACCGCGCGTGGCTGGCTGGAGCAAGGGGCAAGCCTGCTTGTGCTGGGGTCCGATCAGGCCTTCCTGCGCCAGTCGGCAGACCGGGCCATGGCGGGCTATCGTCAGGCCCTGACTGCGGGCGGGGGCTGACCGGCACTGCAGACCAAAGCCTTCACTCTGCCGCCTGCATGGCCCGCCCCTGTGACAGGTCCGTCTTCGGCAGATAGCGGGCAGGTTCGCGCGCTATGGCACTGATCGCCGCCAGCACCGCATCGGCCTTGTCATCCGTCATCAGCGCGCTGAGGTTGAACCGCGTGAACCCGGGCCGTGCCGTATCATCGCCCGCGCGGATCCGGTCGCGGATCGCGGCGCTCTCATCGGCTTCGATGCCAAAGATCCGGTGGCCATAGGGACCGGCACAGGCACAGCCGCTGCGGGTCTGCACGCCGAAATGATCCGACAACGCCCGGGTGATCGCGCCATGTGGCAGGCGCTGCCCGGTCTCGGGATCGCACAGCCAGAAGGAAAAGAACGGCAGGGCGGGAACAGCCATACCCTGCCCTGCATGGTGCAACCCCGGCAAATCGGCAAATGCCGCTTCGGCCCGGGCGTGCAATGCCTGGTGGCGGCTGTCCAGCCAGCCCTGCCCCATCGCCTCTTTCACCACGATCGCCAGTGCCGCGCGCAGATCGCCCAGCACATCCGGCGTGCCTGCCTCCTCGCGGGTCTCGAGCGTGGCACTGTAATCATGGCCCCAGCTGGAGACATAAGTGACCGTGCCGCCCCCCGGCCAGACCGGCCGTTGCCGCACCACCGCATCGCGGCGCAGCACCAGAACGCCCGAGGCCCCCGGCCCGCCCACGAATTTATGCGGCGAAAAGACGATGGCATCCTTGGCATGCGCGGTGTCACAATCCATCGAGATCGGCAGATAGGGCGCGCCGCCCGCATAATCCCAGACCGCCCTTGCGCCATGATGTTTCAGCAGCCGGGTAACGGCCACCGTATCGGTCAGGATGCCGCTGACATTCGATGCCGCCGAAAAACTGCCGATCACCGGCCTGCCCGCCGCCGCGAGGAGTGCGGCCTCCAGCGCCTGCAGGCAGGGCCCGCCGGTCTCAGGATCCTCGGGGATCTCCTGCACTTCGGCGCCGCTTTCCCGCCAGGGCAGGATGTTGGAATGATGCTCATATGGCCCCACCAGCACCAGCGGATTGCGCCCCGCCGCCACATCCTCGGGCAGGCCCAGCAGCGCGACCAGCCGGTTCAGCCCGGCCGTTGCCCCGGCGCCGGCAAAGATCGTGGCGCAGCTGTCATCCGCCCCGCAATGCCGGGCAATCACCGCCCGCGCCTCGCGCCGCAGCCGGGTGACAAAGGCCCCGCAATGCGACCCCTCGGTATGGCTGTTGGCGTAGAAGGGCAGGATTTGGTCCAGCACCAGCTGTTCCACCTGCCGCAAGGCCCGGCCTGAGGCCACATAATCGGCATAGATCAACTGGCGCGGCCCTTGCGGCCCGTCAAAGCTGATCCCCTCACCTATCAGACCTGCGCGCAGCCGGTCGATATGGTCCGGGCCGACAAGCGCGGCGCGGAAACGGTCAAAGAACGGGGTATCACTCATGGCAGGCTCCGTCACTCTGCGCAGAGCCTAACCCCGGAAGGGGCAATAAAACCCCTCGTTCTTCACCTCTATTTCGGATAAATTGGGTCACATGAATGACAATGACCTGAAACTCGATGACTTTGATCGAAAGATCCTGAATGCCCTGCAGCGCGATGCCGCCCAGCCGCAGCGCGCATTGGCCGAGGCGGTGGGGCTGAGCCAGAATGCCTGCTGGCGCCGCCTGAACCGGTTGCAGTCGGCGGGCATCATCAAGGGCCATACGATCCGGCTGGATGCGACAGAACTGGGTCTGCCCCTGACCGTCTGAGAACGGCGGTGCGAAATTCGACCACGGTAGCGGCGGCATGATGCGGCTGCGGGCGGCTTAAAAGTCGTCCAGTTTTCCCTTTCTGCTGCAGCAGGGAGGGCGTGGGGATTTACAGCGTGGAGCTATATCTGAGAGTTCGTCAGGCTTGTGCGGAGGGCATGAGCCAGCGGGAAGCGGCACGGGTGTTTAATGTGTCGCGGGACACGGTTCGGAAGATGATGTCGTTTTCGGTTCCGCCCGGCTACCGTCGATCGGTCGAAGTCCGCCGCCCGAAGCTCGATCCGTTTATCCCGATCATCGAGGGGTGGTTGGAGGCGGACCGGACCATGCCACGCAAGCAGCGGCATACGGCGAAGCGGGTGTTCGACCGGCTTCGCGATGAGTGTGGCTTCACCGGCGGCTATACGATCATCAAGGATTACATCCGGGAACGTGAGCGACGTGGCCAGGAAGTATTCGTGCCTCTGTCGCATCCGCCGGGCCACGCTCAGGCCGACTTCGGCGAAGCCCTGGTCCGGATCGGCGGGGTCGAGCAGAAGGCACACTTCTTCGTGCTGGACCTCCCGCACAGTGATGGCTGCTACGTCCGGGCTTATCCTGCAGCGGTGGCCGAGGCCTGGGTGGATGGCCATATCCATGCATTCGCGTTCTTCGGCGCGGTTCCCCAGTCTGTGCTCTACGACAACGACCGGTGCCTGGTGGCGAAGATCCTGCCGGATGGAACCAGAAAGCGCGCTTCGCTGTTCAGCGGGTTCCTGTCGCACTACCTGATCCGGGATCGCTATGGCCGGCCGGGCAAGGGCAACGACAAGGGGAATGTCGAAGGCCTGGTGGGCTACTCTCGGCGCAACTTCATGGTGCCGCTACCGGAGTTCGCCACTTGGGACGCGTTCAATCTGTGGCTGGAGGAGCAGTGCCGCAAGCGTCAGCGCGCAGTCCTGCGCGGCGAAAGCGAGACGATCGGTGAGAGATTGCAGCGTGACCTTGCTGCGATGCGCGCCCTCCCGGCGGCGCCGTTCGATGCCTGCGATCAGGGCAACGGCCGGGTCTCGTCGCAATCTCTGGTGCGCTACAAGACCAACGACTACTCGGTGCCGGTTGTATACGGCCACCAGGATGTCTGGATCCGGGGCTATATCCATGAGGTGGTGATTGGCTGCCGGGGCGAGGTGATCGCCCGCCATCCCCGATGCTGGGATCGCGACGAACTGGTCTTCAACCCGATCCATTATCTCCCGCTGATCGAGCAGAAGATCAATGCGTTGGATCAAGCCGCCCCGTTACAGGGCTGGGACCTGCCGGAGGAGTTCGCCACCTTGCGCCGCCTGATGGAGGTGCGGATGAACCGACAGGGTCGGCGCGAATATGTTCAGGTCCTGCGGCTGTTGGAGGCCTTCGATCTGGCGGACGTGCGGGCGGCAGTGCTCCAGGCTCTTCGGATGGGGGCGCTCAGCTTCGATGCGGTGAAGCATCTGCTGCTGTGCCGGGTGGAGCATCGTCCGCCGCGACTTGACCTCGACTGCTATCCCTACCTGCCGAAGGCAACGGTCGAGAAGACCCGAGCCGGGTCTTACATGCGGCTGCTGTCGGGCGATGCGGAGGACGCGGCATGAGTGATGCCCCGGAAATTCTGCTCGCCCATCATCTCAAGGCGCTGAAGTTGCCGACGTTCCTGCGCGAGCATCAGAAGCTGGCCCGCCAATGCGCGGCGGAAGGGCTGGACCATGTCAGATACCTGGCACGGCTTGTCGAACTCGAGCTGATCGACCGGGAACGGCGAATGGTCGAGCGGCGCATCAAGGCCGCGAAATTCCCGGCCGTCAAAAGCCTGGACAGCTTCGACTTTGCGGCCATCCCCAAGCTTAACAAGATGCAGGTGCTGGATCTGGCCCGGTGCGAGTGGATCGAACGGCGCGAGAATGTCATTGCCCTCGGCCCGTCCGGCACCGGCAAAACCCATGTCGCCCTCGGCATCGGGCTGGCCGCTTGTCAGAAGGGCCTCTCGGTTGGCTTCACCACCGCCGCAGCGCTGGTCAGCGAGATGATGGAGGCCCGCGATGAGCGCCGCCTGCTGCGCTTCCAGAAGCAGATGGCCGGTTACAAGCTTCTCATCATCGACGAGCTCGGCTTCGTGCCCCTGTCGAAAACAGGTGCCGAGTTGCTGTTCGAACTGATCTCGCAGCGCTATGAGCGCGGATCGACCCTCATCACAAGCAATCTGCCCTTCGATGAATGGACCGAGACATTCGGCTCGGAGCGCCTGACCGGTGCGCTTCTCGACCGGCTGACCCACCACGTCAGCATCCTCGAGATGAACGGTGAAAGCTACCGCCTCGCCAACAGCACTGCCCGCAAGCGGCGCTGATCAAGATCCAGGCATCTTACAACTACTGGCCCTGACGGGCCAGTGCGCCATGGCACGCGCCAGCTATGTGCGAAGCGCGCGCGCCATGGCGCACAGCCTCGACAACTGGCCTGGTTTTGCAACGCCGCCGTGGCCGACTTTTGCGCCGCCGTTGACAGCACTATTTGCCGGGAATGAAATCGGCGCCGAGAACTGGGCCATGCTGGCCTCGCTGGTCGCCACCTGCAAGATGTCCAACGTGAACCCCGTCGACTATCTCGCCACCACCCTGCGCGCCATCCTCGACGGCCACCCGCAAAGCGGCATCGAAGACCTCATGCCTTGGCGCTTCAACCAGCCGTCAAGCATGGAGAAACGCGCGAAAGTTGGTGATGCCCGGAGGGGCGGCATATCATGGCGGTGTTCAGACGCCGTCAATTCTCAGCGGAGAAAGGGATATGCCACATGCACGACGATACCATCACCCGACTGCCCGATCCATCGGGTTTCGCGGCAGACGCGCTGACCGAAGTGATCAGGGCTGGCGCGCGCAAACTCATTGAGCAGGCGATCGAGGCGGAAATGGCGGCGCTCTTGGCCACCTTTTCAGACGAGAAGCTCGGCGATGGCCGAGCCCGGCTGGTGCGCCACGGAACCTTGCCCGAGCGCGAGGTGCTGACCGGGATCGGACCGGTTGCGGTGAAGGTGCCGCGCCTGCGCGACCGGGGTCCCGGCGAGGACAAGATCAGTTTCACCCCCAGCATCCTGCCGCGCTACCTTCGCAAGGCGAAATCGGTCGAGGAGTTGTTGCCATGGCTTTACCTCAAGGGCGTCTCCACGGGCGATTTCACCGAGGCGCTGGCGGCGCTCTTGGGACCGAACGCCAAGGGGCTGTCGGCCACGACGATCACGCGGCTGAAGGCCGACTGGTGGCACGACTACGAGGCCTGGCAGAAACGCGACCTTGATGCGCGTCGTTTCCTCTACATCTGGGCCGACGGCGTCTACTTCAAGCCGCGGATGGCTGAGGAAAAACAATGCGTTCTGGTGATCGTGGGCGCCGATGAATATGGCCGCAAGGAGCTGCTGGCGATGACAGACGGCTTTCGTGAAAGCACGCAAAGCTGGCGCGAGGTGCTGCTGGATCTGAGGCGGCGTGGTCTGAAACAGGATCCGAAACTGGCCATCGGCGACGGCGCCCTGGGGTTTTGGGCGGCCCTGCGGGAGGTCTTCGCCTCGACGCGGGAACAACGGTGCTGGGTCCATAAAACGATGAACGTTCTCAATGCGTTGCCGCAATCGGTGCAGGCCAAGGCGAAGGGTCATCTGCACGACATCTGGCAGGCCGGGACCCGCGCCGAGGCGGAGGCGGCCTTCGATTTCTTCGTCGAAACCTACGGCGTCAAATGGGACAAGGCGGTCGACAAGTTGGTCAAGGATCGCAGCGCGCTGCTGACTTTTTACGACTACCCGGCCGAACACTGGAAGCACATCCGGACATCAAACCCGATCGAAAGCACCTTCGCCACGGTCCGCCACCGGACGAAACGCACCAAGGGGTGCCTAAGCCGCCAGACCGGCCTCGCCATGGCGTTCAAGCTGATGATCGCCGCGCAGGGCAAATGGCGCAAGCTCGATGGCCGGAACCGGTTGCCCGAGATCATCCAAGGGGTTGAGTTCCGCGACGGCCTGCGCCAACTTCAAAACGCCGCCTGATCCGGCGTCACCAACTTTCGGCGATATCTCTCAAGCATGGCCGCGTAGGGTCTCGCCGTCGCGCTTACCAAGGAGGCAGATATCTTTCGGCTTTTCCGACCCCTGCAGGACTCGGACAGGGCGATCGCTGCGGTGTGCATAAAGGTCCGCCGAAACCGAGTGGCCGCGCCTGTGATGTTGCCCAGAAATCCGGCCGCCCCGCCAAGCTTGCCGCAACTGCCATCGGACGGCTTTCCGCCCTTCGAGCCGGTCAAAGCGCCAACGGTGCTGCGCTTGCAACGAATGACCGCTCGTGCGTTCTAAGGCCGCTGGTTAGCCGCGCCGCCGCAAGTCCGCTCACCGCCCTTCGTGACTGACCTGACGCCGGTCGTGCTGCGGCGGCGACGAACGTCCGCTCCTGCGTTCTGAGGCCCTTGGTATGCTGCACCGCGGTCAGGCGGCTCTCCGCCCTTCATGCTGTTCGCGGCGAGTGCATCATGCACCTACCACAGATCGTCGAACCGATGCGCCGCGGTTCGCGTGTAGTGGGCGGTATGCCGTGGATCCCGGTGCCCGAGGTAATCCTGGATCAACCGCAGGTCGCGGCCCTTGTTCGCCAGGGCAAAGCCGCAGGAATGACGCAGCATGTGGGGATGCACATGTCCAAGACCCGCGCGACTACCAGCCGTTCCGACAATGTAATTGACCGCCTGTCGCGTGAGCGGCTTCTTCCGCTCGGAGACGAACAGCCAGGGTAGCGCATCCTCCCGCCGCGCGAGCCAGCGCTTGATCGCCCGCAGCTCATCACCAGCGACCGGCTGCTCCACGCTAAGCCCGTTCTTCAACCGCGCGATCCAAACCCTCGATTGTGCGAGATCGACGTCCTGCCGACGCAATGCGATCGTCTCGGAGACGCGCAGTCCATGGCGGAACATCATCAGGATCAGGAGATGGTCACGCACACCGTAACGGCTCTTCTTGCTCGCGACGAGGAGCCGGTCGACATCTGGCTGACCAAGGTAGTCCCGGGCGCGAACATGGGCATCTGCCGGACGGTCGTCGGCACTCTTAACACTTCGCCGCTTGGGCATAAGCCTGCCACCCTTCGCAAATCCCTGTGTCGCCTAGCTCAGCCTACAGCAACTTTTGACACTAGGCACCTTCTGTAAAGAGTGAGTATCAGGGCTTCTGGCGCGCCTCCTCTTCAGCAAGGCGGTTCTTCAGTGCCTGCAGAATGAAATCCTCTATCTCCTTCACCCGCAGTCCGTGATCAAAAGCTAATCGATCCACAAGCTGGCTGATCTCGGGATTCTTGGGTCCATACAGGGCCCAGTCATCCAGGTCGTGACGGTCGGGATGGTGGCGAGGTGTCATCGTGCCCCTCTTTGCTCCGTGATGTCATCCTATCTAGGGAGCCTGTGCTCATCCGGCGTCAGCCGCGCCCGGCCCGACAGAACTCCTTGAACAGATTCAGGCGCGCTTGGGTTGTGCCGCTGACAGCTGCCCCTGGATGGCCGATCAGCGCTGCCAATCGCCTGTAGGCTTGCCACTCCCTCCAAACGGCATGTCCAAGCCAAAGGAACGCCGGCACAAGAAGCGCAGCGGATGACAGCCATAGGACTACTTCCCAAAGGGAAGCCTCCGCGACAGGGACCAGTGTGGAAAACTTGATTTGGCCAAGAACGAACACGATAGCGCTGGTCGTATAGACGGATCCCGCACGCCTGCTGTGCGCCATGGCCCGCGCCCAGGCCCGCTCAAGGTCAATCTGCGCCAGTCCCCGGTCAACCGAATATGGCGGCATGCATCACCTCACTCTTTCAGCAGATCGACCCAGTGCCTGACATCCGGCATCCCGACACGGGTTCCGTCCCGCAAAGCCTTCCACCACCCGGATATGATCTTGCCCTGATTCTTCGGCGGCAGCGACACCTGTGTCGCGACCAGATGGGCACCAAGCTCCTCGACAAAGGCGGCCAAGGCTTCTGCATCCTCACCTTCGCGGGGCAGACCTTGGCCCAGCAGGACCCAGTTTGGAGCAAGTCCATGGCATGCGCGGAGCTCGCGCAAGAGCTCCGCAGAGATGCTCCGCGTTCCTTTTTCATAATGCTGGTACGAGCGCGGCGACACGTTGAGGCTGGCGGCGAAGCCTGCCTGTGTCATCCCAAGGCCCACGCGGATCAGGGCCAGACGTTTGCCGATGGCCACATCGCTATCGGGATCAGGCACTACAGAAGAGGGCTGTTCGGGCACAACTGTCTCCAAGGCAGACAAAACGACGAGCAACCGGTGCCATGAGGCAAGAATGAAAACCCACGGCTCAGACGCACTTTCGGACGTATCAAGACCGCATACAAGATAATTACGTTGATAAAGACGCAATCCTAGTGCTAGCTTTCTTGTGAACTATCCACTCAACTCGTCGGGCTTGTGCCAACATGTTGCGATTATCACCGGAAGTGAACCTAGAACTGCACGATGAGATCAAGCGTGCGCTCAGGGCGCAGAAGGTCACGCTGCGCAGCATTGCCGAAGAAGCGGGCTGCAGCCTCAGCATGGCCTCAATGGTGTCGCAGGGATACAGATCCAGCAAGGTCGTCGAAGGGCTGATCGCCGAGAAGCTTGGCAAGAAACCGGAGACGCTCTGGCCCGACCGGTACAACCCAGAAAAGGAGCGCTGACATGAGCATCGGATAAAAAAGCGACCCCGAAAGCTGTCGCTTCCGAGGCCGCTGATCGATTGGTCGTCGATATGTAATCCTCCCGCGCCAGCTTCAAAAAGTCAAGCACGAGCGCTGCCACCGGCAGCGCCGCAACCCTTTTTGCCCTGAAACAGGAGAAGCGCCCTAGGGCGAATGGTTGTGCATGGCCATTCGCCGGGCCAACCAGCCATGAGCTATTCATCAGAGTCTTCGTTCAAGCGTCCCTTGCCTAGCAAGGCGACACGCAAACCACCGGCCCGATCCAAGGCCAGCAGCCGCGGTCATGTCACCGGTGGAGGGCCACCCTCCGGATCTCCGCCGCGTCTGCGGTACTTCGAAAGCAAGCGAGAGCAGGATGTGCTCTATCTGCTTCTGGCGCGTCCGGACGTCGTCGAAGTCTGGGATCAGCCGCCGCCCGTCTGCTATCAGGATACAACAGGCCGGAAGCGCAGCCACACCTTCGACTTCCTGATCGCCGTGACCAGTGGGAAGCGCATCGCCATCGCGGTGAAACCCGACGCGATCGCCGAGCGCCAAGGCTTCCGCGAAACCCTGCAGCGCATCCGCGCGGCAACTCCGCTCAGCTTCGCCGATAAGGTCGTGCTGATCACTGAAAGGTCCTACTGCCCATCGGCCGCCCGAAATGCGCAGAAGCTGCACGATTTCCGGCGAACCCCGGACCCCGAGGCTGACGGCTCTATCGAAACCCTGGTGCGGGGCCTCAGCGGCCCGACGACCATTGCCGAGTTGGTGGAAGCATCGGGACTCGGCGGTCGGGCCTTCCGCGCTGCATTCAAGGCCATCTACGCCGGCGTCCTACGCGCCATCGAACCGGGCGACATTCTTCCCACGACCCGCATCATTCCGGGGGCCTTGCAATGACCCGTCATTTTCGTGTCTCCGAGGCGGACTGCCTTGAAATCGCTGGCTCTGCGCATCGACTCATCCGATCAGACAAGACCGGAACGATCTGGGCGAGGCTGGATGACGACAATGTCCGTCTGTCGTTTACGGGTGAGGAGTTGCTCAGACTGCTCGCGGCGCCCGACACACGCCTGAAACGCGGTCAATTCTCTGATCAATCCGCATTTCTGAGGTTGCGGTGCGACTTCAAGTACATAGCAACTCTGCCCGCGGAAGAACGGAGCCGCATTCTCTGGCAGACGACATGCGCCAAGTTCTTCCTCGAATCGGAGGCGAGAGGCGACACCACGCGTTCGGAAGCCAGCGTCGAGGAGATCTTGGGAGAGCTCGAACAGTATGTGAACGCTGTGGAGCATAGCGGACAGGATGTGGGGCGTACGCCTCGGGCCGGTCAGGGTTACATCACTCGCAGGTTCCCTTGTGCACGTACGCTGCTGGAATGGGCGCGCCTCTATGAAAAGGCTGGGCGAAGCCCCCTCGTCTTCCTGCGCAAGCGTCGCCTTGGGCAAACTTCACGCAAGCTGATGGCCGAAGCTGAAACTCTGCTCGCAGAATGCGTATTCGGCTACCTCGATCGAAACGAGCCCTCTCAGCAGGACATCGTCACCATGGTCAAGGACCGGTTCAAAATCGAGAACACCGGGCGGGCCGAAGCTGGGAAGCCGTGTCTTCCAGTTCCCTCCGCTCGCACCGTCCGGCGCCGGATCAAGGCACTGGATCCATTCGAGGTCGTCGCCCAACGCAAAGGCATCGAGGCGGCCCGCAGGAAGTTCGGTTTTTACGAGGAGGGTCTTATGGCGGATTATCCGTTGCAGCGCGTTGAGATGGATGAATGGCAGATCGATCTTACAACGTTACTCGGTGACAGCGGCGCACTAGACGGGCTGCCGACGGAGGATCGGGCGAAGTTCAAGGTTGGACGGCGCTGGATCTATGTCGCCATCGACTGTGCCACCCGTTGCGTCCTGGGTTTCCGGATCGTTGCAACGCCGAATGCCCAGGATGCGATCCGCACGCTTAACCTGATCATTCAGGACAAGACACCGATCGCAGTGGCTTCTGGCTGCGTCAGCCGATGGGATCACTCAGGCGGCATCGGCGTCCTGGTGACCGATCAGGGCTCAGCCTTTGCCGCCGAGATCTTCCGCATGGCTGTGGCCGACCTAGGCGCGACCTATGAGGCACCACCGGCAGGCGTGCCGAAGCTGCGGGGCCGGATCGAGCGCATCTTCCGAACCTTCGGTCAGCAGCTTGCACCGATGCTGATCGGGCGGACCTTTTCCAACCCGACCGAGCGCGGCGATTACCCATCCGAGCAATGGGCCGCGCTGACCGATGACGAGCTCGCAGAAATCTTCACACTGTTCGTCGTCGATATCTATCACAACACGCCGCATTCGGGCCTGAAGGGAGAGACCCCGGCCAATGCCTGGAAGCGCCTGTCCACCGAACAAGGCGTCACGCCGCCACCCGATGCCAATCAGCGCCGCGCGGTCTTCGGAATCCCGCTCAGCCGGAAGCTGGATCGGCATGGTGTAAGGGTGTTCGGCGTCAACTACACCTGCCCGATGCTTCAGGAAGCGCTGATGCGCGGTGCAGACTCTGAAATCCCTGTCCGGGTCGATCCGGAGGATCTGATCTGCATCGAGTGTGTCGCGGAAAGCATGCACCGACATGGCCTTTCAGGCGCATTTCGTTGCGCCGACTGGCAGCTTGTCTCAATCAGAACCTGCGAGCGGCACGGGATCTGGCTGACCTCGCTGCCACACGAGATATACACGATCGCCAACTACGATGTCGTTCGCTGCATTGAACGGCATAGAACGCTGGTTGATGAGGCTAGCGACGGTGCCGTTTCGACCCCGTTGGAGGCGTACCTGAGGCGGCGGCTCGATGGTACCCGGCCTGGCTTGTGGCTGGATGCATTCCCGCTGCATGTTGTTTCTCGCCTCTCCGAGATGCTGGGCGCCCGTTTGGAGTTCGACTCCATGGTTCGTGCCGTCGATTTGACCGAGGAAATGCTGCATCGAGCAGGGGGATCCGGTTTTGCAGCAATCAAGGATGGCCCTGCAGTACTAAGACGCAATCTTGAGGGTTTGAAAAGCGATGCGATCCGCAAAGGCGGCTTCCAGCATGCCGCCGATCTGGGGGTCTTTTACCACTGGCTGTCAGCAAGCCGAGCCCCGAAGGAACTTCGACCGATCCAGCATATCGTCCGGAGTTTTATCATCGGCAACTATCCCCTCGATCCCGGTCGCGCCATCTTGGGCCAGACAGTCCATGAACCGAAGGTGCTCAGCCTGGAGCATGTGCGGAAGCGCCTCGAGATGCGCCCTGACCCTCGCCATGGCCGAGCGCCCATCCATGCCTGCGATCTATGCCGCTCTGACGGAGGACGAGGCCAGAAACGATCTGATCTTTGACGACGTTCTGAAATCACTGGAGGCCAAGCGCTCGCCGATCGTGCTGACCGAGCGCAAGGATCACCTCGATTACTTTCAAAAGCGGTTCTCCAGGTTCGCTAAGAACGTCGTCGTGCTCTGTGGCGGTATGTCGGCAAAGGATCGGAAGGCCGCACTGACGGCTTTGAGCGTTGCCGATGATGAAGAGCGGCTGATCCTCGCGACAGGGCGCTATATCGGCGAGGGCTTCGATGATGCGCGGCTCGACACCCTGTTCCTGACGATGCCGATCGCATGGAAAGGCACGCTGGCGCAATATGTCGGCAGGCTGCACCGGCGGCATGACGACAAGAAAGACGTGCTGGTGGTCGACTACGTCGACAGTTCGGTCCCGGTCCTCGCCAGAATGGCCGCCAAACGACGAACGGGCTATCGGGCGCTCGGCTATGTGATGGAGTGAGCCCGATAAGAACACCATACCGTCTGAGCGTCTATTTGCGCGAAATATTTTCGTCACTGCACCAACAAAGAAAACGGTATCCGGCGTCTGCGTCCCATTGAGATTTGCGGTTTCCGACCTGCGCCCGAGCGGCGATTTTTCTTCTGAGGTTTCAGAATGGTGTCGGAATGGCGGATGGCGGGGATGGATTTGTTGGGCGGTGCGAGGTTGTGGAGGCTCGACGGAGCAACCGGCGCTGGCCTGACGAGGTAAAGGCGCGGATTGTTGGCCCTGCCAGCAGATTTTGTGGCGCAGCCCGAGTTATCCCGCTCCTTTTCTTCGGAGCCGTTTTTTGTGCCGCTGGCGGTTGGCGACCCTTCTGATCAATCGGCAGAGACCGCGTGGCTGTTGCAAGATCGAAGGGTTGTCACCCCGCAGCAGTGATGCAATATCTCGCCCATGTCGGATATCTCGAGCACATCGCCCCAGTTTGATCCTTGGACGGATGGTCTTGCACAACATGGCTATGAAGCCCGTCTCGGCAAGCTCATCCATGTCGAGGTGATCGATGATGTCGTGCCTCTGGATCGTCAGTTCGGGATTTGGCCCAAACGGTGCGTCCCTCTCTTGATCGAACCAGTCCTGTTCGGACCTCACATGCGCCACGGGCAGACTTTCGCCTTGCTGGACGGGGCGCTGATCGAAGGGTTGCAGGAGAGGCTGGAGGACTCTGACCTGCCACATGTCTGCTTGTTTCAGGGAAGAGCATTGGAGGATTGGGGTCATGTCGCCCCTTGGCTGGTCGAACTGCAGCCGCAGCACGACCTGACCCGGGATTTGTTCACCAACGGTCGCGATGGCGGGCTATGGAGCAGGAACGCCGCGCTTTACTTGCGCTCGGCGCTGGATCTGACGCAATTGCGCGACTTCCTTCGCAAACTCAGCCGGATCCGCGATGCGTCTGGCCGCTGGATCCAGTTCCGGTTCTGGGCGGCGCCCTATCTGTCGCGCTACGTCCAGAAGCATGACCCCAGGGCTACACCCTATGTGACGGCGCTGTTGTCGGTCGCAACGCTGATCACACCCGAGCCTGTGCGCAGGCAGGTCTCGTGGTTCCAAAGGGCCGTTGCACCTGCTGATAGACAGCACCGGCATCAAGGTCGAGGGCGAAGGCGAGTGGCATGCGCGCAAGCACGGTGGCCCGAAGCGGCGTGTCTGGCGCAAGATTCATCTCGGGATCGACGAGCAAACGCTGGAGGTCAGGGCTGTCGAGGTCACCGGGAGCCACATCGGTGATGCGCCCGTTCTGCCCGATCTTCTCAGTCAAATCCCGGAGGACCAGGAGATCGGCAGCGTCACCGCCGACGGCGCTTACGACACGCGCAAATGCCACGATGCGATCGCCGACCGCAGCGCTCATGCCGTCATCCCGCCCCGCAAGAACGCGAAGCCCTGGAAAGCTATCACAGCCGGAGCCATGGCCCGAAACGAAGCCCTTCGCGCCGCGAAATATCTGGGGCGCACCCTCTGGCGACGATGGAGCGGATATCACCGCCGAAGCCGCATCGAAACAAAGATGCATTGTGTGAAACTGCTGGGCCAGCGCCTCATGGCGCGGGACTTCGACCGCCAGGTCGCCGAACTCCAGGTCCGTATCGCTGTCCTGAACGGTTACACCGCGCTCGGCATACCCGTCACGGAAGCTGAGGAACCCAGGGTGCGTGCATGTTCATGAAGCGGCTGGAGAGGGGCCGGTTCGTCTGGCCCTCGGCCAGGGAGGGCAAAGTCGCGCTGACGCCCGCACAGTTGTCCATGTTGCTGGAGGGGATCGACTGGCGGGCCCCGGAACGGGCGTGGCGGCCTCTGGCGGCGGGATAGTCCGCCAGTTCCCGCAATCAACGATTCCCATGAGGAATACAGTTGGATAAGCTTCCCGCATGCTCGATCCGACGTTGACCCTGCCCGAAGACCCCGAGGAGTTGCGCAGCTTCACCGCGCGGCTTCTGATCGAGGTGAAGGCGCAGGCAATCCTGATCGAGAAACTGCGGCACCAGTTGGCCGGCTATGCCGGCTTCGAGGACCCCTACCGAAGCTTGTGGCATCGAGACGACAGCCGGCGTCTGGGTGGAGGGGGTTCGTTACAAGAACCTCGTCTATTTCAACGCGTTCATCCGTGACCAACGCATGAAGCGTGCCTCAGAACGCATCGCTCAGCCCGGCGAGAAAATCTCGATCAAGATCGACCCCTTCGATCTCGGTGCCATCACCTTGGTGACGGACGATGACACGGTGCCAGTTCCTTGTCTGGACGACAGCATGCGCGGCAGATCACTGTCACGGTGGATGGATCAGCAAACGGAAAAGAAAACAAGTGGCTGAAGACCTTCGCAGAGTCCGTGACTATCTGATTCATAGCACCCATGCGTGATCCGCATGAGCGACTATTCTGCGGAGTTCATTCTCATCGCAGCGCGCCGTTCACGACGTTGCAATTCCTGTCCCAGCCTCA
This sequence comes from Paracoccus alcaliphilus, assembly GCF_028553725.1. Classification (NCBI taxonomy): domain Bacteria; kingdom Pseudomonadati; phylum Pseudomonadota; class Alphaproteobacteria; order Rhodobacterales; family Paracoccaceae; genus Paracoccus; species Paracoccus alcaliphilus. Next base: position 778,371 of record NZ_CP067124.1, on the reverse strand, counting down.
GAGAATGCTCGACGAAATCAATATGGTTGCGCGCTGCCTTTTCGGCGCGTTCGGCATCGCCGGCGATGATGGCGTCGATGATTTCCAGATGCTGCTCGAGAAGATCGCGCCCGCTGTTGTCCATCGTGCGCAGAAGATCGCGGTTATAGAATATACCCTTGCGCGTCAGGTCATAAACCGATGCCATCATGTGAATCAGCGTGGTGTTGTGGCTGGCGTCAACGACCGCGACATGCAGCCGGAAATCGGCCTCGCGGGCAGCGTCAGGATCCTCGCTTTCCCATGATTGCTCAAGGTCCGCCCGCACCGCAGCCAATCGGAACTTGTCCGCCTGCGTGGCCCGCTGCGCTGCAAGACGTGACGCAAAACCTTCCTGCTCGCGCCGATATTCGAGATAATCATAAAGCGCATCGCCGTGCCGCGCATACAGCGACAGCATCGCCGGTGACATCGCCCGCCCCGTCAGCTCGGCAACGAAAGTGCCGTCGCCATGCCTGACAGTAACAAGATTTCTGTCCTCGAGAATCTGCAACGCTTCCCGCAGCTTTGGTCTGGAGACCCCGAATGCCTCTGCCAGCTCGCGCTCGGACGGCAGCCGGACGCCTTCTTTCAGGATGCCGTCGACGATCATGGTCTCGACCTTGCCCACCACCACATCGACGATCGACGCGTGGTCGATCGGCTCGAAAACCTCCTTGGCGATCATGGCGGCCGCATCCTCCGGAAAATTCGTCCATATAATTTACCTCGCCCGCATGGCCATTCATAGGGAAAGTTCTCTGGCGGCGATAAACTCTTCTTCAAAACAGTGTCTTGACGAAGTTTCTTGCCTGATCACCTCCCTAGACGCGCAGCACTGGCCCGCTGCGTATCCTTGCACGATGCAAAAGTGGTAAACTTTATTATTGACTGGATTCAAAGGTAAAGTATATACACCATTGGTATGCAGTGCGTTCCGATGCGCTGCGGACCGGGCGCGCTGAGGGGAGGCCGCGCAACCGGATGACGCGGATGAGCGATTCGACGGGTAGTCTAACCTGAATTCCGAACAGGCGACGGATTTCCCGGATGAAGACCTGCCGCGCGCTCTGCTCTGCCTCCGGCACTGAAGCGGTAATGAGGCTCGCCTTGATCCCGACGGTCAGCAATATCGGCAACCCTTGGCCCGATTGGCGCGGCGCTTCACGGTATTCAAGGACAGCTGAACCCGCGACATTTCCATTCGATGGTCCGACAACCAGCCAGGAACAGGAGGTTACTCCATGACCAAAGCCGTAATTGTTTCCGCCGCCCGCACGCCGGTCGGCAGTTTTCTGGGATCTTTCGCGAATATCCCGGCGCATGATCTTGGCGCCGCGGTGCTGAAAGAGGTCGTGGCCCGCGCCGGCGTCGATCCGTCCGAAATCAGCGAGACGATCCTGGGACAGGTGCTGACCGCCGCACAGGGGCAGAACCCCGCGCGTCAGGCCCATATCAATGCCGGGCTGCCGCAGGAATCCGCCGCATGGCTGCTCAATCAGGTCTGCGGCTCGGGACTGCGGGCGGTGGCGCTGGCCGCGCAGCAGGTGGTGCTGGGCGATGCCACAATCGTGCTGGCGGGCGGTCAGGAAAGCATGTCGCTTTCGACCCATGCCGCCTATCTGCGCGCCGGGCAGAAGATGGGCGACATGCAGATGGTCGATACCATGATCCGCGACGGGCTGTGGGACGCCTTCAACAACTATCACATGGGCCAGACCGCCGAAAACGTGGCCGAGAAATGGGGCATCACCCGCGACCAGCAGGATGAATTCGCCGTCGCCTCGCAGAACAAGGCCGAAGAGGCGCAGAAGGCGGGCCGGTTCGATGACGAGATCATGGCCTATACCGTCAAGACCCGTAAGGGCGAGGTGACCGTGGACAAGGATGAATATATCCGCCACGGCGCCACGCTGGAGGCGATGCAGAAGCTGCGCCCGGCCTTTGCCAAGGATGGCAGCGTGACCGCCGCCAATGCCTCGGGGCTGAATGACGGCGCCGCCGCGGTGATGGTGATGACCGAGGATGAGGCCAGCCGTCGCGGTCTGACGCCGCTGGCGCGCATCGCATCCTATGCGACGGCGGGTCTGGACCCGGCGATCATGGGCACCGGCCCGATCCCGGCCAGCCGCAAGGCGCTGGAAAAGGCCGGTTGGTCGGTCGGCGATCTGGATCTGGTCGAGGCGAACGAGGCCTTCGCCGCGCAGGCCTGCGCCGTCAACAAGGACATGGGCTGGGACCCGGCGATCGTGAACGTGAACGGCGGTGCCATCGCCATCGGCCACCCCATCGGCGCCTCGGGCTGCCGCATCCTGAACACGCTGCTGTTCGAGATGAAGCGCCGCGACGCGAAAAAGGGCCTCGCCACCCTGTGCATCGGCGGCGGCATGGGCGTCGCCCTCTGCCTCGAACGCTGAGCCTTTGGCCCGTCTCGCGGCAATGATGTTGCGCCCGGCGGCCCGACTTGACGACATAAACTAAAAAGGGGGGAGAAATGTCCAGAAACGCAATCGTCACCGGTGGTTCGCGGGGGATTGGTGCCACCATTTCAAAGGCGCTACAGGCGGCGGATTGTGCCGGCGCGGGCAATGACGACGCTGCCAAAGCCTTTACCGGGGAAACCGACATCATCACCGGATCGACCATCTCTGCAAACAGCGGACAGCTCTTCAGCTAAGGGACGCATGCCATGACCGAATTCGGCCCCGATATTGACCCGATCGAATCCCAGGAATGGCAGGATGCCGTTGCGGATGTCATTGAACGCGACGGTCCGAACCGGGCGCATTTCCTGCTGGACAAGGCGGTTCAACAGGCCCGCGCCGCTGGCGCCACGCTGCCATTTTCCGCAACGACGCCCTATCAGAACACGATCCCGACGGATGACCAGTACGATTTCCCCGGCGATCCGGAGATGGAGTGGCGGATCCGGACGATCAACCGTTGGAACGCCATGGCCACGGTCGTACGGCGCAACAAGGAATCCAGCGAATATGGCGGTCATATCGCCTCGTTCGCCTCATCGGCTGTCATGTATGATGTCGGCCTGAACCATTTCTGGCGTTCGAAATCGGCCATTCATGGCGGCGATCTGGTGTTCTTTCAGGGCCATGTGATCCCCGGCATCTATGCGCGATCCTTCATGGAAGGACGTATCAGTGAAGAACAACTGCTGAATTTCCGCTCGGAGGTCGGCGGAAATGGCCTTTCGTCCTATCCGCATCCCTGGCTGATGCCGGATTACTGGCAGTTCCCGACGGTCTCGATGGGGCTGGGACCGCTGATGGCGATCTATCAGGCGCGGTTCATGAAATACATGCATCACCGGGGCCATATCGACATGGCCGACCGCAAGGTCTGGTGCTTTCTGGGCGATGGCGAAATGGACGAACCGGAAAGCCGCGGCGCCATCGACCTTGCCGTGCGCGAAAAGCTCGACAACCTGATCTTCGTGATCAACTGCAACCTGCAACGCCTCGACGGCCCGGTGCGCGGCAATGGCAAGATCGTGCAAGAGCTTGAGGGCGGCTTTCGCGGTGCAGGCTGGAACGTCATCAAGCTGTTGTGGGGCAAGGGTTGGGACCAGCTTCTTGAGAATGACACGACCGGCCGGTTGCGGCAGTTGATGGACGAAACGCTGGACGGCGATTATCAGACCTTCAAATCGAAGGACGGCGCATATATCCGCAAGCACTTCTTCGGCAAATACCCCGAAACGGCGGCACTGGTCGAAGACTGGACCGACGACCAGATCTGGAGCCTGCGTCGCGGCGGCCACGACCCCGAAAAGGTCTATACCGCCTTCCGCAAGGCGACCGAAACCAAGGCCCAGCCAACCTGCCTGCTGATCAAGACCGTCAAGGGTTATGGCATGGGCACGGCCGGCGAAGGCCAGAACACCACCCATCAGCAAAAGAAACTGGCCGAGGATCAGCTGCGCGCCTTCCGCGACCGCTTCAACATCCCGGTTTCGGACGAAGATCTGCCGAAAGCGCCCTTTGTGGCGTTGAACAATGCGCAGAAAGCCTATCTGGCCGACCGTCGCAAGGCGCTGGGGGGCGCCTTTCCGCAGCGCAATTCCGTGGCGCCCGCATTGCCGATCCCGCCTCTTGAAACGTTCAAGACGCAGTTGCAGGGAACCGGCGATCGCGAGATCTCGACCACGATGGCATTCGTGCGGATCCTGACCACACTGATCCGCGACAAGGGGGTGGGCAGGCATGTCGTGCCGATCGTGCCGGACGAAAGCCGCACCTTCGGGATGGAGGGGCTGTTCCGCTCGGTCGGGATCTACAACCCCGAGGGCCAGAACTATACGCCCGAAGACCGCGAACAGATGTCCTATTATCGGGAATCCACCGACGGACAGGTGCTGCAAGAGGGTATCAACGAGGCCGGTGCGATGGCCGACTGGATCGCGGCGGCGACCTCTTATTCGAACCACGGCGTGCCGGTGATCCCGTTCTTCATCTATTACTCGATGTTCGGCTTTCAGCGCATCGGGGATCTGGCCTGGGCCGCAGGCGACAGCCGTGCGCGAGGCTTCATGCTGGGCGGCACCGCAGGCCGCACGACCCTGAACGGCGAGGGATTGCAGCACGAGGACGGGCACAGTCATATCCTTGCCGGGACGATTCCCAACTGCATTTCCTATGACCCGACCTTCCAGCACGAGGTGGCGGTCATCATCCATCACGGTCTGAAACGGATGTATGAACTGCAGGAGGATGTCTATTTCTACCTGACCCTGATGAACGAGAATTACAGCCATCCCGACATGCCCGCCGGTGTGGAAGAGGGCATCATCCGGGGTCTCTATCGTTTCCGCGAGGTGAAGAAGCCGGGCAAGAAGCATGTCAACCTGATGGGTTCGGGCACCATTCTGGTGCAGGCCCTGAAGGCAGCCGAGATGCTGGAGGCGGATTTCGGCGTCACCGCCGACATCTGGTCGGCCACCAGCTTCAATGAACTGGCGCGCGACGGGCAGGATGCCGAGCGCGCAAACAGGCTGAACCCGCTGGCCGAACCGCGTGTGCCCTATGTCACGCAGGAACTGGCCAGGGCGACCGGGCCGGTGATCGCCGCGACCGATTACATGAAGAACTATGCCGAGCAGATCCGCGCCTTCGTGCCGGGCCGCTACACAGTGCTTGGGACGGACGGTTTCGGCCGCTCGGACAGCCGCGTCAATCTGCGGCGCTTCTTCGAGGTCGATGCGAACCATATCGCGGCGGCTGCCATGGTCGATCTGTACCGCGAAGGCAACATCAACAAGGCCACGCTGACGGCGGCACTGACCAAATACGACATCAACGGCGACAAGCCGAACCCCCGGCTGGTCTGACCCGGGACGAGGAGACTGGAAAATGACAATCGAAGTGAACGTTCCCGACATCGGCGACTTCTCGGATGTCCCGGTGGTCAGCATCCTGGTGAAGATCGGCGATACCGTCGCCAGGGAAGACCCGTTGATCGAACTTGAATCCGACAAGGCAACGATGGAGGTGCCCAGCCCGGCTGCCGGCAAGATCGCCTCGATTGCGGTCAAGGAGGGCGACAAGGTCTCGGAAGGCGCATTGATCCTGACGCTGGAAGGCGAGGCCGCTGCCGAAGCGCCCGCTGTGGCGCCTGCGCCCGCCGTTGCCGCCGCATCCACGCCCACTCCGGCGCCGGCACCGGTCACGGATTCCGGCTTTGGCAAGGCACACGCCTCGCCTTCGGTCCGCGCCTTCGCCCGCCAGGTCGGCATCGACCTCGCCAAGGTCAATGGCAGCGGACGCAAGGGGCGCATCCTGCGCGAGGATGTGACAGCAGCCCTCAAGGCCGGCACGGTACCGGTCGCCGCTGCCGGGACTGGTCAGGGCGGAATGGGCATCCCGCCGATCCCTGTCATCGACTTTTCAAAATTCGGGCCGGTCGAGAATGTCGAGATGGCCCGCATCAAAAAGCTTTCGGGTCCGGCACTGCACCGTTCATGGCTGAACGTGCCGCATGTCACGCATCAGGAAGAGGCCGACATCACCGAGATCGACAAATACCGCAAGGAGCTGGACGACGAGGCGAAAAAGGACGGCTATCGCGTCACATTGCTGTCCTTCGCGATCAAGGCCAGCGTCTCGGCGCTGAAAAAGCACTGGGAGTTCAACTCGTCGATCCATCCCGACGGCGACAAGCTGATCCGGAAATCCTACTACAATATCGGTTTCGCGGCCGACACGCCGAATGGCCTGGTCGTGCCGGTAATCAAGGATGCCGACCGCAAGGGAATCATCGAGATTTCGAAAGAGCTGGGCGATCTCAGCGCCAAAGCCCGCGCCGGAGAGCTGAAATCGGCGGACATGCAGGGCGCGACGTTCACGATATCCTCGCTTGGTGGAATCGGCGGTACCGCCTTCACGCCGATCGTGAACGCGCCCGAGGTCGCCATACTTGGGCTGACCCGTTCAAGGATGGCGCCGGTCTGGGATGGCGAGCAGTTCGTGCCGCGAAACATGCTGCCGATGTCGCTCAGCTATGACCATCGTGCGATCGACGGGGCGCTGGCGGCCCGCTTTGCCGCGACGCTGAAGTTCCTGCTTGGCGACGTGCGCCGGATCATGCTTTGACGGAGGGATTGAACATGGAAGTCAAGGTCCCCGATATCGGCGATTTCTCGGACGTGCCGGTCATCAATATCCTGGTGGCGGTCGGCGATACCGTCGCCAGGGAAGATCCGCTGATCGAGCTGGAATCCGACAAGGCGACGATGGAGGTTCCTTCACCCGCTGCGGGCAGGATCGTTTCCATCGCGGTCAAGGAAGGCGACAAGGTCGCCGAAGGTTCACTGATCCTGACGCTGGAAGCGGCGGAAGGCGGCGCTGACGGATCGGGCGGCGGCGCGGCCACCCCCGCCCCTGCCCAGCCAACCGCGACGGCCACCAGCCACGGCGACCTTCACGCCGAGGTCGTGGTTCTGGGGTCCGGGCCCGGCGGCTATACCGCCGCCTTTCGGGCGGCTGATCTGGGCAAGAAGGTCGTGCTGATCGAGAAGAACCCGACCCTTGGCGGGGTCTGTCTGAATGTGGGCTGCATCCCGTCCAAGGCGCTTCTTCACGCCGCCAAGGTCATCACCGAGACCGAAGAGATGGGCGGTCACGGCATCGCCTTTGCGGAACCCACGGTCGATCTCGACAAGCTGCGCGGCTGGAAGGACTCGGTCGTCAGGCAGCTGACGGGCGGATTGTCGGGGCTGGCCAAGGGACGCAAGGTGCAGGTCGTGTCGGGATATGGCCGATTCACCGGCCCGAACATGATCGAGGTCGAGGACGGCGGCACGAAGACCACGGTCAGTTTCGATCAGTGCATCATCGCCGCAGGCTCGGAACCCGTCACGCTGCCCTTCATCCCGCATGACGACCCGAGGGTGATCGATTCCACCGGCGCACTGGAACTGGGCGGCATCCCGGACCGGCTGCTGGTACTGGGCGGCGGGATCATCGGGTTGGAAATGGCATGCGTCTATGACGCCCTCGGCTCCAGGATCACGGTTGTGGAACTGATGGATCAGATCATCCCCGGCGCCGACAAGGATATCGTCAAGCCGCTGCACAAAAGGATCGAGGGGCGCTATGAGAAAATCCTTCTCAAGACCAGGGTTACCGGCGTCCAGGCCGGCGACAGCGGGCTGACGGTCACTTTCGAGGACGAGGCGGGCGGCACCACGACCGACATATTCGACAAGATCCTTGTCGCCGTCGGACGCCGCCCGAATGGTGGGCTGATCGGTGCCGAGGCTGCGGGCGTTGTGGTTGACCAGCAGGGTTTCATCGCCGTGGACAGCCAGCAACGCACCAATGTGCCCCACATCTTCGCCATTGGCGATGTGGTTGGCCAGCCGATGCTTGCCCACAAGGCCGTGCATGAAGGCAAGGTCGCGGCAGAGGTCACCGCCGGTCACAACCGCCATTTCGACGCCCGCGTGATCCCGTCGGTCGCCTATACCGACCCTGAGGTCGCCTGGGTGGGCGTCACTGAAACCACCGCCAAAGCCGAGGGCCGCAAGATCGGCAAGGGCGTTTTCCCCTGGGCCGCTTCCGGGCGGTCACTGTCGCTGGGGCGGTCAGAGGGCATCACCAAGGTCATTTTCGACGAAGCCGACGACCGGGTGATCGGTGCGGCCATTGTCGGGCCGAATGCGGGCGATCTGATCGCCGAAGTGGCGCTGGCGATCGAGATGGGCGCTGATGCCGTCGATCTGGGCCACACCATCCATCCCCACCCCACCCTGAGCGAGACGGTGAATTTCGCCGCCGAGATGTTCGAAGGCACCATCACTGACCTGATCCCGCCCAAAAAGCGGCCCTGACCGGCCAACGACGATGTTCTGTCTGCAACTGTCACACTCACGCATATGCACAAGGTGAAGCCATGACCGACAAGAAAACCACCCCGAACTTCGAGAATGCATTCAAGGCGATCGACCCCAAGACGCTCTTTCCGTTCTTCAACAGTGATGTCTTCGGAGAGTGGTTCCGGAGCCAGGGCTTCGATGATCTGAACCCGATCACGATCATGCAGATGCATCAGGACCGGCTGACCGCGCTGGCGCAGGCCAATGAGGCGGCGATGAGCTTCTATCGTGTCCAGCTTGAACGTCAGGCAAAGCTGTTCGACGGCGTCATCCGGGCGACATGGGCAGGTCTTGAGAAAAGCGATCTGTCCGGTTCTGCCGAAGCCACGAAGCAGAATCTCGAACATTACAAGGCCGCCACGGACAAGGCGGTCGAACTGATGCGGCGATATTCCGAAGAAACCGCGACCGCCGCCCAGAATGCCTATCAGAAAGTGTCAGCCGAGATCGAGGCATCCGTCAGGGATCATCGGAAGTCCTGACCGGGTTCCGCTGATATCTTACCGGAAGGAGAGGATCAGGCCATGAAGATCGGCGCGTTGAAGGAGAGTTTTGAGGGGGAGGCTCGTGTTTCGATCACGCCCTCCTCGTCCTTGCATCTCCAGAAACTGGGACATGAGGTATTCATCGAATCCGGGGCTGGCGCGCGCGCCGGTTTCTCGGACGAGGATTACGCGGCGGCGGGGGTGACGGTCGAGGCGACGGCGGCCAGCCTTCTGGCGGCGGTCGATGTGGTGGCCAGGGTGCGCCCCCCCAGCGAGAGCGAAATCGGCCAGATGCGCGAAGGCCAGACGCTGATCTCGTTCTTTTATCCGGCGCAGAACAGCGAGTTGCTGGAAGCAGCCCGCCAGCAGGGCATCACCGCCATCGCCATGGACATGGTGCCGCGGATCTCGCGGGCGCAGAAGATGGACGCGCTGTCCTCGATGGCCAATATCGCCGGTTACCGTTCGGTGATCGAGGCGGCCAACAATTTCGGCCGTTTCTTCACCGGTCAGGTGACGGCGGCGGGCAAGGTGCCTCCGGCCAGGGTTCTGGTGGTGGGCGCGGGCGTGGCCGGTCTGGCGGCGATCGGGGCTTCGGTCAGTCTGGGCGCGCAGGTTTATGCCTTCGACGTGCGCCCCGAAGTGGCCGAGCAGATCGAATCGATGGGGGCCGAGTTCGTCTTTCTCGATTTCGAGGAACAGGCGCAGGACGGGGCCGCGACCGGCGGCTATGCCGCGCCCTCCAGCCCGGAATTCCGCGAAAAGCAGCTGGAGAAGTTCCGCGAGCTGGCGCCGCAGATGGATATCGTCATCACCACGGCGCTGATCCCGGGCCGCGATGCGCCCAAGCTGTGGACGAAGGACATGGTCGAGGCGATGAAGCGCGGCAGCGTCATCGTCGATCTGGCCGCCGAAAAGGGCGGCAATTGCGATCTGACCGTGCCGGACGAGCGGATCGTGACCAACAATGGCGTGACCATCATCGGCTATACCGATTTCCCCTCGCGCATGGGTGCACAGGCCTCCGAGCTTTACGGCAACAACATCCGCCATTTCATGTCCGATCTGACGCTGAAGAAAGACGGCGTGATCGACCACAACATGGAGGACGACGTGATCCGTGGCGCCACCGTCACCCGCGATCACGACATCACCTGGCCGCCTCCGCCGCCGAAGGTTGCGGCCATCGCGGCGCAGAAGCCCAAGGAGAAGAAGAAGGAACTGACGGTCGAGGAGCGCCGTGCCGCCGAGGTCGCGGCCTTCCGCGCCGAGACCAGAAGCCAGGTCACGCTGCTGGTGGCCGGGGGTCTGTTCCTGCTGCTGATCGGGCTGGTCGCTCCGGCCAGCTTCCTGTCGCATTTCATCGTCTTCGTGCTGGCCTGTTTCGTGGGCTTCCGGGTGATCTGGAACGTCGCCCATTCGCTGCACACGCCGCTGATGGCGATCACCAATGCGATCTCGTCGATCATCATTCTGGGGGCGCTGATGCAGATCGGCTCGGGCTCGGCCTGGGTGGTGGTGCTGGGGGCGCTGGCGGTGCTGATGGCGGGCGTCAACATCTTCGGCGGCTTCCTCGTCACCCGGCGCATGCTCGCCATGTTCCAGAAATCGTAAGGAGGGGCTGATGGAATACGGATTTACCACTGCCGTCTATGTGGTTGCTTCGATCCTGTTCATCCTCTCGCTGGGGGGGCTGTCGGGTCAGGAAAGCGCCAAGCGCGCGATCTGGTACGGCATCGTCGGCATGGCGCTGGCGGTGCTGGCGACGCTGTTCGGGCCGGGCGCGGGCAACTGGTGGCTGTCGGCGATCATGATCGCCATCGGCGGCAGCGTCGGTTTCGTCATCGCCAAGCGCGTGCAGATGACCGAGATGCCGCAGCTGGTCGCGGCGATGCACAGCCTCGTCGGTCTGGCGGCGGTCTTTGTCGGCTTCAACGCCCAGATCGAGCTGGCCCGGGTGCTGCGCGAAAAGGCCGCCGATGCCGCCGTCACCTTCGAGGGCTTCGCCGCCGTTCTGGCCCACAAGACCCCGGCCGAGATCGCGGTGCTGAAGATCGAGGTGTTCCTTGGCATCTTCATCGGCGCGATCACCTTCACCGGCTCGGTCGTGGCCTTCGGCAAGCTGGCGGGCCGCATCGACGGCAAGCCGAAAAAGCTGCCGGGCGGGCATATGCTGAATGCCACCGCGCTGGCGCTGTCGATCCTGTTCGGGGTGCTTTACTGCGCCGATGTCGGTTCCCCCGTGCTGTGGCTGGTGCTGATCACCCTGCTGGCCTTCTTCATCGGCTATCACCTGATCATGGGCATCGGCGGCGCCGACATGCCGGTGGTTGTGTCGATGCTGAACAGCTATTCCGGCTGGGCGGCGGCGGCGATCGGCTTCACGCTTGGCAATGACCTGCTGATCGTGACCGGCGCGCTGGTCGGCTCGTCAGGTGCGATCCTGTCCTATATCATGTGCAAGGCGATGAACCGCCATTTCGTCAGCGTGATCCTGGGCGGCTTCGGCGGCGAGACCGGCCCTGCCGCGGAGATCGAGGGCGAACAGATCGCCATCGACGCCGACGGCGTGGCGGCGGCGCTGAACGATGCCGACAGCGTGGTGATCGTGCCGGGTTACGGCATGGCGGTGGCGCAGGCGCAGGCGGCGGTGTCGGAACTGACGCGCAAGCTGCGCGCGGCGGGCAAGGAGGTGCGTTTCGCCATCCACCCGGTCGCGGGCCGTCTGCCCGGCCACATGAACGTGCTGCTGGCCGAGGCGAAGGTGCCTTACGACATCGTGCTGGAGATGGACGAGATCAACGACGATTTCCCCTCGACCGACGTGGTGATCGTGATCGGCAGCAACGACATCGTGAACCCGGCGGCGCAGGACGATCCCAACAGCCCCATCGCCGGGATGCCGGTGCTGGAGGTCTGGAAGGCAAAACAGGTCTTCGTGTCAAAACGCGGTCAGGGCACCGGCTATTCCGGCATCGAAAACCCCCTGTTCTTCAAGGAAAACACCCGAATGTTCTATGGCGACGCAAAGGACAGCATCAATAAACTCATGCCAATGGTCGAGTGAGGGGCGGCCTGCCCTGCGACCGGGATCTCGATAACAGGACAACAACAAACCGGCGGATTCCCCGCCATTTCTGAGGAGGAAACATGGCTGGCCTGATGATATTCATCCTTGCGCTTCTGCCGATTGCGACGGTTTTCGTGTTGCTGGTGGTGCTGGCGCGTTCTGCCAAGTTCTCGATGTTCGTGGCCTATGTGGTGACGGTGCTGACCGCGCTGCTGGTCTGGGGCACGGAGCTGAACACCGTGCTGGGCGCGACCGTCAATGGCGCCGTGACCGCGATCAGCCTGCTCTATATCGTCTTCGGCGCAATCCTGATGCTGTATACGCTTGAGGAAAGCGGCGGCATCCGCTCGATCCGCAGCGGCTTCACCTCGATCTCGCCCGACCGGCGGGTGCAGGCGATCATCATCGCCTGGATGTTCGGATCGCTGATCGAGGGCGCTTCGGGTTTCGGCACCCCCGCCGCCATCGCGGCGCCGCTGCTGGTCGCCATCGGCTTTCCCGCCATGGCCGCGGTCATGGTGACGCTGATCATCCAGTCCACGCCGGTATCCTTCGGCGCGGTCGGCACCCCGATCCTTGTCGGGGTGCGCACCGGGCTGGAGGGGCAGCCGCTTGTGGACGCGACCATCGCGCCCATGCCGTTCTTCGATTACCTGCTGGAAATCACCGTCAAGGTGGCGACGCTGCACGGGTTGGTCGGTTTCCTGATCCCGCTGATCCTGGTGGGGATGCTGACCCGTTTCTTCGGCGCCAACCGCTCGTTCGCCGAGGGCTTCCGCATCTGGAAATTCGCGCTGTTCGCGGGCCTCGCCTTCACCGTTCCCTATTACATCATCGCGGTGGTCCTGGGGCCGGAATTCCCCTCGCTTCTGGGCGGGATCATCGGGCTGCTGATCGTGGTTCCGGCGGCAAAACGCGGCTTCCTGATCCCGCAAGAGGTCTTTGACTTTCCCGCCCGCAAGGACTGGGATCCGGCATGGGTGGGCAAGCTGGACGATCTGGAGGTTCACCATGCCAGCAAGCCGCTGATGCCGCTGCTGAAGGCATGGGCGCCCTATGTCTTCGTGGTGATCCTGCTGGTGCTGACCCGCACGGTCGGGCCGCTCAAGGCATGGCTGAACTCTCCCGAGGTGACCATCGCGCTGGACAACCTGTTCAGTTCGGGCATCAACGCGCGGGTGCAGGTGCTGTACCTGCCGGGCACGATCCTGATCCTTGCCTCGATCTTCACCTGGTTCTATCACGGCATGAAGGTCAGCGATTACGGCCGCGCCCTGAAATCCTCGGGTTCAACCATGATGGCCGCCGCGCCCGCGCTGCTGCTGGCAGTGCCGATGGTGCAGGTGTTCCTGAACTCGGCATCCGACACGCTGGCCAGCATGCCCATCGTTCTGGCCGAGGGCGTGTCTTCGGTGGTGGGCAACGGATGGCCGATGTTCGCGCCGCTGATCGGGGCGATGGGGGCCTTTGTCGCCGGGTCGAACACGATCAGCAACATGATGTTCTCGCTGTTCCAGTTCTCGACCGCCGAACAGATTGGTCTGGGCGCGGCTGGCGCCAGCACCGTCGTCGCCTTGCAGGCCATCGGCGGGGCTGCGGGCAACATGATCTGCGTCCATAACGTCGTGGCCGCATCCGCCACCGTCGGCCTGACCGACCGAGAGGGCGCGATCATCCGCCAGACCCTGATCCCGATGGCCTATTATGTGGTGCAGGGCGGGTTGTTGGGCTTTGCGCTGCTGAGCGGCAACTTCATGTGGTGGATCGCCGCCGTGATCTGGGCCGCAGCCGTGCTGTTCGCCATGTCCCGCAACCGAGGCCATGCCCCTGCCCCCGTAACCGCAAGCAACTGAGGTCATCATGTCCGGAAAGCCAAATCCTCGGGTCGGTCTGTTCGTGACCTGTCTCGTCGATGCCATCCGTCCGCAGATCGGCTTTGCCGCCATCCAGCTGCTGGAAGAGGCCGGATGCACGGTCGAGGTGCCGCAGGCGCAGACCTGCTGCGGTCAGCCCGCCTTCAACAGCGGCGACAACCGTGACACGGAGCGGCTGGCACGCCAGACCATCGCCGCCTTCGAGGGGTTCGACCATGTCGTCCTGCCCTCGGGGTCCTGCGCGGCGACGATGGTGCATGGCTGGCCGGACCTGCTGGCGGGCGACCCCGACTGGGCCGCCCGCGCCAAGGCCTTCGCGGCCAAAACCCACGAGATCACCAGCTTTCTGGTCGATGTCATGGGCTACGCACCACAGGGGCGGAGGCTGGATGCCTCCGCCACCTATCACGACAGCTGTTCCGGCCTGCGCGAGCTGGGCATCGCCGGACAGCCGCGCGCATTGTTGTCCCATGTCGAGGGGCTGAGGATGCGCGGGCTGGAAGGCAACGATGTCTGCTGCGGCTTCGGCGGCACCTTCTGCGTGAAATATTCCGCCATCTCGAACGGGATCGTCACCGAAAAAGCCGAAGCCGTGGAAAAGACCGGCGCGGATCTGCTGCTGGCGGGCGATCTGGGTTGTCTGATGAACATGGCGGGCAAGCTGCACCGGCGCGGCGCGAAAACCCGCTGTTTCCACACCATCGAGGTTCTGGCGGGCGTGGCCTCTGGCCCCGCCATCGGCGAGGAGGGATAGCCCATGCAGACCGCCACCAAGACGCCGTTCAAGGACCGCGCCAGGGCAGCCCTTGCCGACCGCACGCTGAAGCTGGCCATCGACCGCACAACCGGCACCGCCGAGACGAAACGCGCCGCCGCCGTCGCCGGCTTTCCCGAATTTCAGGCGGCCCGCGAACGTGGCCGCGCGATCAAGGACCACGTCATCGCCAATCTGGGCCATTACCTCGAAATGTTCGAGCGTAATGCGACCGCCAGCGGCGCGCAGGTCCATTGGGCCAGCGACGATGCCGAGGCCCGCGCCATCGTCACCCGCATCTGTCTGAACGCGAACGCGAAGATCGTCACCCGATCGAAATCCATGCTGGGCGAGGAAATCGGCCTGCCCCACGCCCTTGCAGATGCCGGGATCGAGCGGGTCGAGACCGATCTGGCCGAGCATATCATCCAGCTTGCGGGCGAGGCGCCGTCGCATATCATCTGGCCCGCCATGCACCGCACGCGCGAGCAGGTGGCGGACCTGTTCCGCGAGGGCCACAACCCACCGCCCGAGGCAGAAGACCCCGCCACCATGGTCCAAAGCGCGCGGGTGCAGCTGCGTGCCAAGTTTCTGGGTGCGGATGTCGGCATTTCGGGTGCGAATTTCCTTGTCGCCGATACCGGCGCGACCTGCACCGTCACCAACGAGGGCAATGCCGAACTGACCACCACGCCGCCGCGCATCCATATCGTGACGGCGGGGATCGAAAAGATCGTGCCCTCGACCGCCCATGCCTTCGCGCTGTTGCGGCTTTTGGTGCGGTCCGCGACGGGCGGCGAGATGACGCAATACACCACCTTCCATTGCGGCCCGAAACGCCCCGGCGATGCCGACGGCCCCGAAGAAATGCATATCGTGCTGGTCGATAACGGCCGCACCCGGATGCTGGCCGACGAATTCCGCGAGATGCTGCGCTGCATCCGCTGCGGCGCCTGCATGAACCATTGCGTGGTCTATCGCCAGATCGGCGGGCATGCCTATGGCGGTACGTATCCCGGCCCGATGGGCTCGGTGCTGACGCCGGTTCTGGACGGGCTGGCGGCGTCGCGCGACCTGCCCAACGCCTGCACCATGAACGGCCGCTGCGCCGAGGTCTGCCCGGTCGAAATCCCGCTGCCGACGCTGTTGCGCGCATGGCGCGTCCGAAGCTGGCGCGAAGGGCTGGAGCCCGGCACGCTGCGCGCCGGCATCGGTCTGTGGGCCCGGCTGGCGCACCGGCCCCGGCTCTATCGGCTGGCCAGCCGCATCGGCGTCCGGGCGCTGCGTTTGTTCGGCAAAGGCGGCTGGATCTCCCGCTTGCCGCTGGCCGGGGGCTGGACGGCATATCGCGACCTGCCCCGCCCGCCCGGCCGGACCTTCATGGAACAGTACCGCGCCCGGCAGAAGAAAGGGACCCGCACATGACCGCCCCCAAAGCTGCCCCCGTGACTGCCCGCGACAGAATCCTTGCCGCGATCCGCAAGGCCGCCCCGCCCGCCACACCCGATGCCATCGCCGCCGAGGCCGCCGCCCTGCTGGAGATACCCGACAGCACCCGCCCGCGCCTTGCCTCGGCCACCCTGCCCGAGGCCTTCGCCGCCAAGGCCACCGCCCTTGGCACCACCATCGACCATGTGGCGGACATGGCCGGGGTGCCGCAGGCGGTCCGCCGCTATCTGGACGGCCACGGACTGCCACCCTCTATCGCGCTGGAACCCGCGCCCGAACTGGCGGCGCTGGACTGGTCCAGCACCTCCACCCATTCGGAAATCGCCGCAGACGAACCCGCAGCCCTTGGCCTTGCGCTGTGGGGCATCGCGGAAAACGGATCGCTGGTGATCCATTCCGGCCCATATACGCCGATCCTTTTGTCCTTCCTGCCGCTGCACCACCTCGTCGTGCTGCGCGCGGACACCCTGCTCCCATATCTGGAGGATTACGCCCGGACCCTGTCGCAGCTTGCCTCGCCCCGCAACGCCATCCTGATCACCGGCCCAAGCGGCACCACCGATATCGAGGGCAGCTATGTCCGCGGCGCACATGGCCCGGGCTACCTCCATGTCATCGTCGTCGCCCCAACAGGCTGAAGATGCCGCGCCACCGGCCAAACCTGAAGACCCTGACCCGTCCCAAGGCAAGGCACGGCGGCCCAGCCACACCGATGGGCTTCCGTGGACCAGACAAAGGTTGCCCGCTGGTCCCGGAGGAGCATCTTCGCCCGGATATTTCAGGAACTGGCGCAGCCCGGCGGCCAGGGCGACACGCTGATAATCGACATCGAGCCGGTGTTGCACCATCGGTTCAGGCGGCACCGGCGAGGGTTCATGAACACGCAAGCAACCCTTTGAAAGTCCGAGGATCAGCAAACGATCCTGTGGGGGCTGTTGAATAGGTTCCCTCACGCAGATGCCGGGCTTTGCCGGATTGCGCGGACGAGACCGAGGAGCGTCCCGAGATGCCTTCGAGCGGCCAGCGGTGGCGGGTGTGGATCGCGCGCCCGTCCTCGCCCCACGCCGCGCGATTGCGCCGGGCGCGGAGGATGTTGGCACGGTTCGTCACGATATATATGTCTGGCGGGAAGGCCCCGCCCGGGGCAGGCAGAGCGTCCTGAGGCGACAACGTACGCAGTCTCACCGGCCCGTCCGATACCATTGACCGGATTTCGTGCGGTTGCGGGGTAAGGGCCCTTCCTGCCCGGCAGCGTATTGGGCAGGATCATGCGCTGTCCCATCGGCAGGGCGCCCGTGCCCATACCGTTGACCCGCCCTTCGAAGCTGAACGGGACCGAGCTGTCGGCACGGAACAGGTTGCCCAGTTCGCAGCGGGCCAAGGGGTCGTCGCAATTGATCGCAGCCACGAAACTATCCGTCGTGAAATCAGCCTGTCGGTGCAAGCGCCAGATCAAGAATGCGTTTTGCCTTGTCGAGCCCATGCAGCGGAGCGTCAAGGATCTGCTGGCAACGCGGATCATGTTCGGGCGCATGGCCCATCAGCAGCGTGGCGATGCAGTAACGCTCGACCGCGCCTTCGTCGCGCAGACCTTGGGCACGGGCTGCGTCCGTCATGCGGTGAAGACCGATCAACCGCTATCGCGACCCTGAGTGAGAAAACCTCCGGTCAGGTCGTGCTGTGGTTGCAATTCAACCAGCCAAGAGTGCTGGTTCGATCAAGAGGGGTAAGCAACGTTTTGGCAAAATCCCGAACTGACGATCCAGAAGCGCAACGTGTTCGATCACCTCGATATGGGCGAGATACTGCACCACTGCTGAGGGATGATAACCCTTCGACCTCGCAATAATCATTGATGCCGTGCCCCCCCCGGCGTCATCGGGTCCAGCCCAGCTTCAGGCGGGATCGCATCCGGTTGCCGGGCGACAGGTGAGCCTCGCGAAAGGCGTCAAGCTGTCGCGGGCGCAGTCAGGGTGGTCACACCATCAATACCGGGCTGATGGTGGTTTCCGGGCAATTCGTCCAACTCAGTATTCATGCGCTATATCGCAGAGGCCATACTGGTAGGGGAGGAGGGACTTGAACCCCCAACCAAAGCGTTATGAGCGCTCTGCTCTGACCATTGAGCTACTCCCCCGGAGTTGATCGCCTTTTACAGTCAAAGCCGGGAAAGGCCAAGGCGCGCCGTGCACTCTGCCCCTGTTTTACGCCGCGATATGCGCTGATGCCCGGCAAGAATACCAGCTGCCGGACGCTGGTGTCGTTGACGCCGGTTTCGGGCGAAGCGCCGTGGAGGGATTGCGGCTGGCCCTGTCCGGGAACTGGGCTGCCCAATTCGCGTGGCGCCGCCGAGGTGAAGCTGTTTGAAGCAATTGGCCAATTGGAAAGCATGCGGATATCGGGTTTCGGCTTCCGACCGATGGCCGGTTCCGTCGTGTGCCGCGTCAGCCGGGTCGCTCAACGCCAACTCAGGTGGTTCAAGACGCTGCGTGTGTGACTGGTCAGTCGCGCCGCCCGCAACTCGCCCCGGCCAGCGGAGGTGCGCGTATAGATCAACTCGCCCCGTCCGATGATACCCTGCCAGTTCCTCCAGAAGATTTCGGTCCGTGACCTGTTGCCATCAAACCTGCCGGGCACAGCAAAATACTGGAAGCGCTTCAGGAACAGCCCCGACCTGACGACGATAATGTAGCGTGGGTTTGCGACCGGATCGAGGATCTGGCGTAACGTATCGTGAAACAGGCTTTCCTCGAACCTTGTCGCATGTCGTCATCCTCCCGAAATCCAGAATATTTGTTTATTCTCCCTTCGAGGAAGGAATCGCCGATCTGGTAACCTTTCGCGCCGTTCTGAAGACCGCGGCTATGCGGCTGCTGCCCGCTGCTGCGCTGTCTGGGCGCCTGCGGCAAAATGGAGCGCGCGTTGGCCAAGGGTGACATGCGCAGCTATGGTCAGGCCGATACCGAGTTTCATCTGGAAATCGTCGAGACGGTAGGTAACCACCACCTGAACGAGGCTTGCCGCATGATCCTGGGTCGGGTGGCCCCCGCTGCGCACGCATCTTGCAATCAAGGCCGAGGGCGAGCCGCACCGCTCTTTCCGCGACCACCGCGAACTGCCGCTTGGCATACCGGACGCGGACGGTCCGCGACACGAAAAGCAGGTTCTGCTTCTGGAAAGCCACATTCACCGCACGCGCAAGAATTGCCTTTCGCCAGAAGACCTCCGGCCCGTCGGCCGCACCGCCATGTGCCTGAAGCACGTGTTTGGCCTGATCCAGGCCGATGAAGCTAACATCTCCCATGACGATCTTCTTCGTAGCGGTGATTCAACACCCGCCACCTTGGCATCTCTATACCCTCGGAAAGCGTCCACACCACCGCTTACCGATGATTGACGCGGTCACCCGTCTGCGCTGAACACCAACGCCTCATCTTGATCCGGATGGCGGGGACGGTCCCGGCGGTTGTTGAAAAACTCCCCCTGCCCCGGAAATGGCAGCACCAGTAGTGCTTGCGGATATGGCGGGAAATTCGCGCTGGATGTCACGAACACGCAACCGCAGCGAACGCCCTCTGCGACCTTCACAAGACCGTCAGCCCAACGCCGCGATGAAACCCGATCCGCCGCCCGGCGTTAAGGCCCCGAAGCCCAGTGGTCGGCGGATGCGGCCACATCTCCCCTCCCTCTCTCTGACGGCCCCGGCCCTCGGGCCGGGGTTGACAGGTCAGCTATCCCCGGCCATGCGGCACGGTCCAGTCGGGTTCCGGCCCGATGGGGATAATCCGATTCGGATTGATCATGTCGTGGCTGAAATAGTAATGCCGGGTGATGTGATCCTGCCTCACCGTCGCCGCCACGCCCGGCCATTGATACAGCTCGCGCGCCCAGCCCCACAGGTTCGGATAATCGACGATCCGCTGCCGGTTGCATTTGAAATGCGTGTGATAGACGGAATCGAACCGGCAGATCGTGGTGAACAGACGCCAGTCGGCCTCGGTCACGCGATCCCCGGCCAGATAGCGGGCTTCGGCCAGCAGGCCCTCGATCCAGTCCAGCGACTGAAACAGCGGCCCGATCGCCTTGTCATAGGCCGCCTGAGAGGTCGCGAACCCGGCCTTGTAAACCCCGTTATTCACCGTGTCATAGATCCGTGTATTCAGCGCATCGATCTGCCCGCGCAGGCTTTCGGGGCAGAAATCCGCGTCATTGCCGGTCAGCCCGTCAAAGGCGCTGTTGAACATGCGGATGATGTCGGCACTTTCGTTCGACACGATGGCGCCCTGCTGCTTGTCCCACAGCACCGGCACCGTTACCCGCCCCGACGCATCCGGTCTGGCCCGCAGATAGATGTCGCGCAGATACCGGCTGCCGAACAGCTCATCGCCGGTCGCGCCGGGGAAATCGGTGCGGAACTCCCAGCCCTCGGACAGCATGTCGGGATGAACGGCCGAGACACCGATATGCGGCTCCAGCCCTTTCAGCGCGCGGAAGATCAGCGTCCGATGCGCCCAGGGACAGGCATATGAGACATATAGGTGATAACGCCCGCTCTCGGCGGCAAATCCGCCCTGCCCCGAAGGGCCGGGGCTGCCATCGGCGGTGACCCAGTTGCGGAACTTCGCGCCGTCGCGCACGAATTCGCCACCGCTGCTGTCGGTGTCATACCATTCGTCCTTCCAGACGCCATTGACCAGTTGGCCCATTTCCAATTCCTCCCTTCATGCCCGACCGGCAAGGCCCGGCACCATGCCGTATCCGGCAGCCTAGCCGATGGCGGCGTCCCGAGTCTCGGCCCGCACCAGCAGCAATGCGGCGGCCCCCAGAACCAGCAGCCCGGCAAAGACGCCGATGGCGACGCCGAAACCGTGGACAAAGACCATCGCCAGCAGGCTGGGCGCCAGAATCCCCCCCAGCCGCGCAATGGCGCTGGCGGTGCCCATGCCGGTACCGCGCAGATGGGTCGGATACAGCTCGGGCGTAAAGGCATAAAGCGCGCCCCATGTCCCCAGCAGCGCAAAGCTCATCAGGATCAGCGATCCGGCGATCATCGCGGTCGATCCGGCAAGGGTGAACAGGAAACAGCCCGCCGCGCTCAGCAGCAGAAAGCCCATCAGCGTGTTGCGGCGCCCCCATGCCTCGACCCCATGCGCGGCCAGCGCATAGCCCGGCACCTGCGCCAGCGCCAGGATCACCAGAAAGCCGTAACCGCGCACGAAACCGAAGCCTTCGGTCGCCAGTTGCCCCGGCACCCAGACGAACACCCCGTAATAGGACAGCGAGACCAGAAACCACACCGCCAGCACCCCCAGCGTGCGCGCCCGCAGCATCGGCGCGAAGATCGAGGTCTCGGCCCCCGCAGGAACCGGGGCGATGACCAGTTGCGTCTCGCCGGACAGCGGCGCGGCGCCATTCACCGCCAGCACCCGGTTCAGAACCGCCCGCGCCTCGACCTGCCTGCCATTGCGCACCAGATACATCGGCGATTCCGGCACCCACAGCCGCAGCCAGAAGCCGATCAGCGCAGGCCCCGCCGCCACGAAAAAGATCCAGCGCCACGGGGCTTCGGCCCCCAGACTGGCGGCGATCCATGCGGTCAGCGCGATGATGATGGTGCCGATGGCCCAGAACCCCTCCAGCCAGACCAGCCAGCGCCCGCGATTCTTCGGCGGCAGGAACTCGGCCATCATGGCGTAATCGACGGGCAGGGTGCCGCCCACGGCAACCCCGGTCAGAAACCGCATCACCATCAGCAGGGTGAAATCGCCAGCCCAGACCGAGGCCAGACCGAAGATCGCGTCCATCGCCACGGTCAGCAGCAGAATGTTCCGGCGCCCGATCCGGTCGGCCAGCCGTCCGAAACCCCATGCGCCGACGAACATGCCCAAAAAGAACATCGTGCCGACCTGCAGGGCGGTCACCCGCTCGACCCCGAATGTGACGGCGATCGAGGGCGCGGCAAAGCCCACCGCGATCACCTGCATCGCATCCGCCGCCCAGACCAGCCCGAAGATCCCCAGCAGCCGCCACTGAAACCGGCCAGTCCCGCCACGGGCAAGGGCCTCATCCACCGTCATTCGCATCGCATCCGTTCCTTGTTGCGCGCAGATGACCTCCCGTGTAACGCCGCCGGTCGTGCTCACCAAGGCGTGATTGCGACATTGCGACGATTTTCCTTTCCGCCGGCCACCAACTCGACAGCGCGCCGCGGGGCCGATAGGCTCCGCCGCAAAGGAGCCCGCCCATGTTCACCATAGCCACCTGGAACATCAACTCGGTCCGCCTGCGCGAAGGACTGGTCGCCCGCCTGCTGCAAGAGGAGGCGCCCGACATCCTCTGCCTTCAGGAATGCAAGTCGCCGGTCGAGAAGATCCCGCTCGAAGCCTTCCGCGCGCTTGGCTACAACTGGATCGTGGCGCGGGGGCAAAAAGGCTATAACGGCGTCGCCACCCTGTCGCGCCTGCCGATCGAGGATGCGGGCGACCGCGACTATGCCAAACTGGGCCATGCCCGCCATGTCGCGGCCCGGCTGGAAAACGGCGTCACCATCCACAACATGTACGTGCCCGCGGGTGGCGATATTCCCGACCGCGAGCTGAACCCGAAATTCGGCCAGAAACTCGATTTCGTGTCCGAGATGCGCGACGTCTTCCACGCCGACCGGCCCGAACGCGCGATCATGGTCGGCGATTTCAACATCGCCCCGCGCGAGGACGACGTCTGGTCGCACAAGCAGCTTCTCAAGATCGTCAGCCACACCCCGATCGAGGTCGATCACCTGCTGTCGGCACAGGACGCGGGCAAATGGGTGGACATCACCCGCAAGGACATCCCCGAAGGCCAGCTCTATTCATGGTGGAGCTATCGCGCCCGCGACTGGGACGCCGCCGACAAGGGCCGCCGCCTCGACCATATCTGGGCCAGCCCCGATATCGCCAATGCCGGCCATTCCAGCCGCATCCTGCGCCCGGTGCGCGGCTGGGAAAAACCCAGCGACCATGTCCCGGTCCTCGCCACCTTCGATCTCTGACCCCATCTTTGGTGTTTGAAATATCCCGGGGGAAGCGCGGGCGGCCCCATCGAGGGGCCGCCCGCGCTGGGGGCAGAGCCCCCCTTGCGCCCGCCACAGGACAATCCGCCCTTTCGTTCGGCCGCCCGACGCCCCATATTGCGGCCAACCGATCATTGCCAACTCGTCTGGGACCGTCATGACCATGCTGTTCGAAGGTGCCGCCAACGCGCCGCAACCCGCAGATTTCATCACCGATGTCACCGAAGCCGATTTCATGGCCCAGGTGGTCGAAAAATCGATGGAGGTGCCCGTCATCGTCGATTTCTGGGCGCCTTGGTGCGGCCCCTGCAAGACGCTTGGCCCCCAGCTCGAGGCCGAGGTCGCCCGCCACAAGGGCCGGGTCCGCATGGCCAAGGTCAATGTCGATGAAAACCAGATGATCGCATCGCAACTGCGCGTGCAGTCGATCCCCACCGTCTATGCCTTCTTCAAGGGCCAGCCGGTCGATGCCTTTCAGGGCGCCCTGCCGCAAAGTCAGCTGAAACAGTTCGTGGACAAGCTGGCGGCGCTGTCGGGTGACGATGGCGGGCTGGGCGACGCGCTGGCCGCGGCCGAGCAGATGCTGGACGAAGGCGCCTCTGCCGATGCCATCGAGACCTTCGCCGCCATTATCGGCGAAGAACCCGAAAACCCCGAGGCCTGGGGCGGGCTGATCCGCGCCCATCTGGCGGCAGGCGACACCGCCGCGGCCGCCAGCACGCTGACGCAGGTGCCCGCCGCCATCACCGGCGCCGCCCCGGTCGAGGCCGCCCGCGCCCAGCTGCAACTGGCCGAGCAGGCCGCGAATGCCGGTCCCCTGGGCGACCTTCAGGCCCGCGTCACGGCCGATCCGGACGATCAGCAGGCGCGGCTGGACTATGCGCTGGCGCTGCACGCGGCAGGCAATGTCGAGGAAGCCGTCGAGATCCTTCTGGACAGCTTCCGCCGCGACCGCGAATGGAACGACGGCGCCGCCAAGGCCCAGCTTCTGACCATCTTCGACAGTCTCAAGCCAACCGATCCCATTGCCCAGAAGGGCCGGCGCAGGCTGTCCTCGCTGATCTTCGCCTGACATGTCCCTGCGTTTCGACCTGCCCCAGCGCCTGCCGCTGTTTCCGCTGCCCGGTGCGGTGCTGATGCCCCGGACGCGCCTGCCGCTGCATATCTTCGAGCCGCGCTATCTGCAGATGCTGGAAGACTCGCTGAAAACCGATCACCGCATGATCGGCATGATCCAGCCCGAGGGCGAGGCGCTGTGCAGCATCGGCAGCGCCGGGCGGGTCGTCGCCTTTTCCGAGGGCGATGACGGGCGCATGATGGTCTCGCTCAAGGCGGTGTCGCGCTTCCGGCTGCGCGATGTCGAGGAAGGCTTTGCCCCCTATCTGCGCGGCGTGGTGGAATACAGCGATTTCAACCGCGATCTGGGCCCGCCCGAAACCGATCCGGGCATCCATCGTGAACGGCTGTTTCCGCTGCTGCACCGCTATATGGAAACGCACGAGCTTTCGACCGACTGGGACGCGGCCGAGAATGCCGAGGACGAGATCCTGATCAACTCGCTGGCGATGGTGCTGCCCTTTTCCAGCGGCGACAAGCAGGCGCTGCTGGAAAGCCCGACCCTTGGCGACCGGCGCGAATTGCTGGAAGGGCTGATCGAATTCGCCCTGCATGGCGGCGACAATGAGGAACGGCTGCAATGACCCCCGACACCGACCAGAACGCTGAAAACGACCATCCCGGCTTTGACCGCCACATGCTCGAGGCACTGGTCTGCCCGGTCACCCATGCGACGTTGCGCTATGACGCGGAGCGGCAGGAACTGGTCTCGCACACGGCGGGGCTGGCCTTTCCGATCCGTTCCGGTATCCCGATCATGCTGATCGAAGAGGCCCGGCAGATCAAGGCCGACTGATGGCTGCACCCGCCCCCCGGATCCCGCGCTGGACCAGCGCCATCGTCATCCTCTGCTGCGTGACCGAGGTCGCGCTGCAACTGGCCGATCTGGGCGGCTGGCCCGGCCTGCGCCATGCGACGGTGCTGTATGGCGCCTTCTGGTCGCAGCTGATGCATGGCGATCCGGGGCTGGTTGCGGGGCAGGGGCTGTGGATGTTCGCCAGCTATGGCCTGCTGCATGCCGGGTTTCTGCATCTGACGATGAACATGGTGTCGCTGGCGGCGGTGGCGCGGGAGTTGCGGCGGCTGATGCCGGTGGGACAGATGGCGCTGGCCTATGGGGTCAGCCAGATCGCGGCGGCAGGGATCTATGGCTGGATGGAGCCGATGGGCGGGCCGATGATCGGCGCCTCGGGCGCGGTGTTCGGGCTGGCGGGGGCGCTGGTCGGCTATGCCACGATCTGGCGGCTGCGGACCGAGCGGCCCATGCGGCCGGTGCTGCGGGCGGTGGCTTTGGTGCTGGGGCTGAATGTCGCGCTGACCCTGTTGATGCCGCAGATCGCGTGGCAGGCGCATCTGGGCGGCGCGGTGGCGGGCCTGCTGATCGGGCTGATCGCGGCGCATCTGCGCGTCAGCCGGGTGGCCATGCGCTGATCAGGCCGGCTTGTCGCCGTCCTTGCCGGCCGGATCCGCCTGTTCCCCGGACGGCTTATCCCCGGACGGTTCGTCCGGGCTGTCGGTCTCGGCGCTGCGGTCGGCGCTGACCAGCTGGCGCAGGCTGGCGCGGAACGGCTCGGCCGGCATCGCGGCCAGTGTCGCCGCATCGCTGCCCGGGTTCTGCGCCATATGCTCGGCCACGATCCGGTGCCCCAGCCCATAGCCCGTGGCGTTGCGCAGATCGCCCTTGCCGAAGAACCAGCGCGCATGATCGTAATCGCGCCGCGCCCATTCGTTCATCGCCATCCGCGCCACGCCCGATGCGGGAACCGTCGCATCCCAGGGGTCGGGCGCGCCGCCCAGAACCTGCAACACGAAATGCCCGGCCATGCCTTCGCTGACCAGAACCTCGCCCAACGAGCGGCCATAGCCCGGCCCATCCCAGCGGATCAGTTGGTGAAATTCGTGAACCAGCGTGCGGATCAGCAGTTGCGGATCGAATCGCGCCGGGTCCAACGTGATCTCGATCAACCCGGCCGAGGGCGCATGCCCACCGACGCCCCATTTCGGGATACCGCCGCCGGGCTCGGCCCGGACCACCAGATCGAACGAGGGCAGATCGGCATGGCCAGACGCCAGCCCGACCGCCTTGCGCACAGCCGCGCGGAACTCCGACATGACCGGAGTCAGGCCGTGAC
This sequence comes from Paracoccus alcaliphilus, assembly GCF_028553725.1. Lineage (NCBI taxonomy): Bacteria > Pseudomonadati > Pseudomonadota > Alphaproteobacteria > Rhodobacterales > Paracoccaceae > Paracoccus > Paracoccus alcaliphilus. The sequence continues at coordinate 752,033 of NZ_CP067124.1, read as the reverse complement.
GCGCGTTCAGAAGATGCAGATACCAGGTCGTCATGATGGCGCAGATATAGCGGCGTCACACTTCGGGCACCAGCACCTCGCGCTTGCCGACATGGTTGGCAGGCGAAACCACGCCCTGTTCCTCCATCTGTTCAACCAGCCGCGCGGCCTTGTTATAGCCGATGGCCAGCTTGCGCTGGATATAGGAGGTCGAGCATTTGCGGTCCCGCGCCGCGATCATCACCGCCTGATCATACAGCGCGTCGTCGCCATTGTCGCCGCCGCCAAGACCCAGAACCGCGTCGATATTGTCGGCCTTCTCATCGTCGGGGCCTTCCACGACACCGGCCTTGTAAGAGGGCGGGCCGAAGGATTTCAGGTGGTTCACGACCTCTTCGACCTCTTCGTCGGACACGAACGGGCCGTGAATCCGGGTGATGCGCGCGCCGTTGCCCATGTAAAGCATGTCACCCTGGCCCAGCAGTTGTTCAGCCCCCTGTTCACCCAGAATGGTGCGGCTGTCGATCTTCGAGGTCACCTGGAAGGAAATCCGGGTGGGGAAGTTCGCCTTGATCGTGCCGGTGATGACATCGACCGACGGGCGCTGCGTCGCCATGATCAGGTGGATGCCCGAGGCCCGCGCCATCTGCGCCAGTCGCTGGATGCAGGCCTCGATCTCTTTGCCCGCGACCATCATCAGGTCAGCCATCTCATCGACGATCACGACGATATAGGGGAAGGTTTCGGGCTGGAATTCCTCGGTCTCGAAGATCGGTTCTCCGGTATCCTCGTCAAAGCCGGTCTGGACGGTGCGCTTGAACATCTCGCCCTTGGACAGCGCCTCGCGGACGCGGCCGTTATAGCCCTCGATGTTGCGCACGCCCATCTTGGACATCTTGCGGTAACGGTCCTCCATCTCGCCCACGACCCATTTCAGCGCGACCACGGCCTTTTTCGGGTCGGTGACGACGGGCGACAGCAGATGCGGGATGCCGTCATAGACGCTGAGTTCCAGCATCTTCGGGTCGATCATGATCAGCCGGCATTCATCCGGCGTCAGCTTGTACAGCAGCGACAGGATCATGGTGTTGATCGCCACCGACTTACCGGACCCCGTGGTCCCCGCGATCAGCAGGTGGGGCATCTTGGCAAGGTTGGCCACCACCGGATCGCCGCCGATATCCTTGCCAAGCGCCAGCGGCAGCGGATGGGTGCCGTCGCCAAAGGCGCGGCTGGCCAGGATTTCGCGCAGGACCACCTTTTCGCGCCGCGCATTGGGCAGTTCGATCCCGATCACGGTGCGGCCCGGCACGGTGGAAACCCGCGCCGACAGCGCCGACATCGACCGCGCGATATCATCCGACAGCCCGATCACCCGGCTGGCCTTCAGACCGGGTGCCGGTTCCAGTTCATACAGCGTGACCACGGGGCCGGGGCGGACCTCGGTGATCTGGCCCTTGACGCCGTAATCGTCCAGCACCGCCTCCAGCATGCGGGCGTTTTCGGTCAGCGCCTCTTGCGACATCAGCGGTTGGGTGTTGGCGCAGGGCGCCGACAGCAGCGCCAGCGGCGGGCATTCATAACTTGCCCCCGATTCGTCGAAACGCATCTGCGGCTCGGCCTCGGCGCGGGCCTGACGCGAGGGCGCGGCGGAAGGCTTGCGCAGTGGCGGCACGACGGTGCGCTGGGTATCGGCGCCAAAGGGTTCGGGCGTGGCCGGCAGGATCGCGTCGTCTTCGTCCGAAGGGTCGGGCGGCAGCGCGGCGCGGTCCTTGTCACGCGCGAGCCTTGCGGCGACGGCGGCCAGAACCGAAGGCTTGCCGGTGCGGCTGCGGATCGCGTCAGAGATCCGGCCGCTGACCTCGGCGGCGGAAGGGGCGTCGCCATCGTAATCGGCGTCACGCTCGATCAGTTCCGGCTCGGGCAGGTCATCCTCCAGCAGGTCGGGCTGATCGGCGCTGTTGCGGCGGGCGAACAACCCGCTGATGCGGGGGGCGGGGCGGGCTTCGGTCGCGGCGGGTGCGGGCCGCTCGCGGCGCTGGCGCACCCGCTGCGACAGGTTGGCCGACAGCTGCGCGCTGCGCCCCAGCAGCCGCATCACCATGTCATAGGCCGTGACCAGCCCGATCAGGAACCGCCGCCACAGCGCGCGCAACTCGGCCCGCTCGAACCCCAGCACGAAGGCCAGAAACACGACCAGCCCGACCGCGATCAGCAGCGTCGCAAAGCGGATCCCCAGCGAGGCCTTCATCGGCAGCAGGTTCAGGATCAGCCCCATCACCATATCGCCGAAATGCCCGCCCAGACCATAGGTCGGCTGCCATTCCGGCCCCGGCGACAGCGTGCTGCAATAGACCGACCCCAGCGCCACCGCCATCGGCAGGAACATCGCCCGCATGATCCGTTCTTCGCCCCGGTGCAGCATCAGCCGCAGGCCCCAGACGGCGGCACCGATCACCAGCATCCACGCGCCATAGCCCGCGATCATCATCAGCGGCGAAGCGATCGAGGCCCCGATCCCGCCCAGCAGGTTCTGCGCCGGTTCATCCGTCGCCGACAGGAAGAAACTGGGATCGTCAGGCGACCAGCTGGACAGCAGCATGGCGATCAGCACGGCCAGCACCACCAGACCCGCGCCCGCCAGTTCCTTGCCGCGCCGTTCCAGCGCCGCCTGCGTGTTCTGATCGAAAAGCGGATCGCGCTGTTTCGCTTGCCAGCTTGCCATGCCGTTACCCTTTCCCGAACGCTTCTTCGTCGTCATATAGCACGTCGCGCAGCCGGATCAGCGCGGCCTCGGTCGCATCGGGCGCATCGACCAGCGCCACACGGATGAAACCGGCGCCGGGATTGAACCCGTCCACCTCTCGCGACAGATAGGCGCCGGGCAGGACCTGAATCCCCGCCCGCGCCCACAGTTTTCTGGCCGCCGCCTCGCCATCATCGACCGGCAGCCACAGAAAGAACCCGCCCTGTACCGGGCGATAGCCGGGCACATTGCCCAGCACCCGGTCGGCGATCTGGTATTTCTGCTGATACAGTGCGCGGCTGGCGGTGACATGCGCCTCGTCGCGCCATGCGGCCTGACTGACGGCCTGCGCGGGCAGCGACAGCGGCGCCCCGGCATAGCTGCGCAGCCGCCGCAATTGTGCGATCTGATCCACCCCGCCCGCCACGAATCCCGAGCGAAGCCCCGGCAGGTTCGAGCGTTTGGACAGCGAATTGAACATCACCACCCGGTCGGGATGGCCCATTTCCGTGGCCACCGCCAGCGCACCGGGCGGCGGCGTATCGCGCCAGATCTCGGAATAGCATTCATCGGCCAGGATCAGGAAATCATGGCGTTCGGCCAGCGCGACCAGCGTTTGCAGATAGTCGCGATCCGCCACCGCGCCCTGCGGATTGGCGGGCGAGCACAGATAGGCCAGCGCCACCCGGTCCAGCATCTCGGGCGGCAGTCCGGCGTAATCGGGCAGGTTGCCGGTGTCCGGCGTGGCGGGCACGAACAGCGGTTCGGCGTGAACGGCGGCGGCAGCCACGGCATAGACCTGATAGAACGGATTCGGCACCAGCACCACGGGCCGCTGGCCGTTCTTCTGTTCCGGGCACAGCGCCAGCCCGGCATTGAACAGCCCTTCACGCGTGCCGTTCAGCGCCATGATCCGGCCCGGCGCGACATCCAGCCCATAGCGCCGCCCCAGCCAGTCCGAAATCGCCCCCAGCAATTCGGGCGAGCCTTCATTCGGCGGATATTTCGCGAAAGCCCCGATATTTTCGGCCATCACCTCGGCCACGAAAGGGGGCATGGGATGGCGCGGCTCTCCGATGGTCATGACCACCGGCTGCTGACCCGGTTTCAGGTCAGGCTCTATGCCCGTCAACAGCGCCCGCAGACGCGGGAACGCGTATTCCGGCAGGTTCGAGAACCGCTCGGGGAATGCCATCTCTGCCTCGCTTTCGGGGTCTTTGCCCCGTTATTTGCAATAAACCTTAGCGTGATCCACCGCTTGCGTCCAGAGAAAGGCGGGAAAATCCCCGGCACAATGGCCGTCATGCCACCGCCAGCGCCGCCTCGACCGCATTGGCCACCCGCAACAGGTGCCGGTCGCCGCCCGAATGGCCCATCAGCATCAATCCGCAGCCCCGATGCCCGGTCGGCAGGGTCAGCGCGGGCAGGTCCAGCAGATTGGCGATGCGGGTATTGCGCAGGGTCAGCAGATTGGCGCGGACGAATTCGGCCTGATCGGTCAGCAGCCTGTCGGCATCGGGCGGCATGATCGGCACGGTGGGCAGGACCACGGCATCGAAAAACGCGGTCTTGGCCGACCATTCGCGCCGCAACCGCGCCAGCGTTTCCCAACCGGCGACGTAATCGGGCGCGCCGATCTCGGCGCCGCCGCGGAACCGTTCCAGGATCGGGGCCCACATCAGTTCCGGCGCATCCTCGATCTGCGCGCGCCAGATGCCATAGGCCTCGGGCGCGAACAGCACCGGCGCCAGCGCCATCGCGCGGGCCACGCTGTCATGGCTGGCGCGGGTGATGACCGCCCCGGCCTGCCCCAGCCGCTTCAGCGCGTCGTCGAAGGCCGCGACCGGGCCTTCCTCGGCATCCTCGTATGGCACGCCTTCCAGCACCATCACCCGCAGCCCGGTGGCCGAGGTGCCCTTGAGGTCCACCACTGGCTGGCCGGTCAGGACCGAGACGATTTCGGCGCAGTCCTCGACCGTGCGGGCAATGGGACCGACCACGTCAAAGCGGCGGCACAGCGGCACCACGCCTGCGGCAGGGTGGACGCCGTGGCTGGGCTTGAAACCGGCAAGGTCGTTCCACGCCGCGGGCACCCGGATCGAGCCGCCGGTATCCGACCCCACCGCCGCCGCCGCCAGCCCCAGCGCCACCGACACCGCCGCCCCCGAGGACGACCCCCCCGGCGTCAGCGCAGGGTCCAGCGCATTGGGCGGCGTCGCCGTGCGCGGATTCAGCCCCAGACCGGAAAAGGCCAGTTCGGTCATATGGGTCTTGCCCAGACAGATCATCCCCGCACGGGTGGCACGGGCCAGCGATTCCGCATCGCGCGCGGGCACCCGACCTTCCAGCAGGCGCGACCCGGCCTCGGTCGCGATCCCGGCGCTGTCGATATTGTCCTTCCAGCTGATCGCCACCCCGTCCAGCAGGCTGCGGCGCAGATCGGCCTTGACCCGGTCATGGGCCGCCACGGCCTCGGCCCGGGCGCGGGCAGCGGACAGCCGGGCATAGATGCGCGCGCCGTCGGGATGGGCGGCGGCGGCGGCCAGATAGGCCTCGGTCTGGTCCAGCGGGTCGAGAAGTCCGGCCATGATGGCGCGGCCCTGCCGGGCCGCAGGGGCTGTCAGCCAGTCCATCCTCAGAAATCCACCGCGATCCCGTTCTTTTCGTAATCGCCGAAACGGACCGGTTCCGGCCCGTCGCGGCCACCATATTCCCTGGGCAGCGGCTGGGCCTTGGCGGCGGCCTTGCGGCGTTCCTCGGCCTCGGCCAAGGCGCGTTGGGCGGCGGGCGGCAGATCTGCGCGATCGGTCATGGAAAGATTCCTGATTACGGCATAAGGGTTGGTCGATTGTGCCCCCAAGATCTAGGCGAAGGAAAGCGTTTTGGCAAAGCCTGCAACAGATGATGCCCGCAAGGTCGCGCTGCGGCTGATCGCCGGATTGCGCGAGGGACAGGGCCTGTCCGATCAATCGGCGGCCCTGCGCGGGTTGCCGGTCAGCGTGCAGGCCCGCGCGATGCGGCTGGCGGCGACCACCCTGCGCCATCGCGGACGCGCCGATGCGGTGCTGGAAGGCTTCATGTCGCGCCGCCCCCCCGCCCCGGTGCAGGATGTGTTGCAGCTGGCCACGGTCGAGATGCTGGAACTGGGCGGCGCGGCGCATGGGGTGGTCGATGCGGCGGTGAACCTGACGCGCGGGCTTGGCCGCAAAGGTCAGGCGGCGGCTGGCATGGTCAACGCGGTGCTGCGCAAGGTGGCCGGATACGAGGGCTGGGCCGCGCTGCCACCGCAACATCTGCCGGACTGGCTGCGCGGGCCGGTGGTTCAGGCCTATGGCGAGACGGCGGTGCGGGCGATCGAGGCCGCGCATCAGGCGGGCGCGCCATTGGATCTGACCCTGAGGCCCGGCGCGGCGCCGCAGATCGAGGGCGCGGTGGCCCTGCCCACCGGGTCGCTGCGTCTGGCGGCACAGGGTCAGGTCTCGGCCCTGCCCGGTTTCGAGGATGGGCAATGGTGGGTTCAGGACGCCGCCGCCGCGCTGGCCGTGCGCGCGCTGGACCCGCAACCGGGTGAAAGGATCGCGGATCTGTGCGCCGCGCCGGGCGGCAAGACGCTGCAACTGGCCGCCGCCGGGGCGCAGGTGACGGCGGTGGATATCAGCAAGTCCCGGCTGGCGCGACTGCGCGAGAACCTTGCGCGCACCGGGTTGAAGGCGGAACTGGTCGCCTCGGACGTGCTGGCATGGCAACCCGAAAGCGCGCCGGATGCAGTGCTGCTGGATGCGCCCTGCTCGGCCACCGGCACGATCCGGCGCCATCCCGACCTGCCCTTTCTGCGCGATGGCAGCGGCATTGCCGAGTTGATCGCATTGCAGGCGCGGCTGCTGGATCATGCGCTGATGCTGCTGAAACCGGGCGGGCGGCTGGTCTATGCCACCTGTTCGCTGCTGCCGGACGAAGGCGAGGAACAGATCCTGGACGCGCTGGCCCGTCATCCGGGACTGGCGGTCGAGACCGCCGAATTGCAGGGAGTCGAGGCGGGTTGGGTCTCGCCCGGGGGCGGATTGCGGCTGCGCCCGGATTACTGGCCGGAACGGGGCGGGATGGACGGGTTCTATATCGCGCGGCTGCGCAAGGGGCGCTGACCGGCACCCTATTTGCGTCCCGCGACGCCCGGGGGGCCAGCCCCCCCGGACCCCCCGGGATATTTGGACACCAAAGAGGGGGTGCTGGACCTTGACGGATTTGCGCGCTAGGTCACGCCCAGATCCAGATACGAGGCCCGCCCCATGTCCCAGACCGGCACCCATCCCGTTGCCATTCGCCGCGCGTTGATCTCAGTTTCCGACAAGACCGGACTGATCGAATTCGCCCGCAGCCTGTCGGCGCGGGGGATCGAGATCCTGTCAACCGGGGGCAGCGCCAAGGCCCTGCGCGAGGCCGGGCTGACCGTGGTGGATGTGGCGGATGTGACGGGCTTTCCCGAGATGATGGACGGGCGCGTCAAGACGCTGCATCCGGCGGTGCATGGCGGGCTGCTGGCGCTGCGCGACAATCAGGAGCATCTGGCGGCGATGGAGGCCCATGGGATCGGGCCGATCGATCTGCTGGTGGTGAACCTCTATCCCTTCGAGGAGACGGTGGCGAAGGGTGCATCCCATGACGATTGCATCGAGAATATCGATATCGGCGGCCCGGCGATGATCCGGGCGGCGGCCAAGAATCACGGTTTCGTCACCGTGATCGTCGATGTGCAGGATTATGATGCGTTGCTGGCCGAGTTGAACGCCAATGACGACCGCACCACATTGGCGTTCCGGCAGCGTCAGGCGCAGATCGCCTATGCGCGCACCGCCGCCTATGACGCTGCCGTGTCGGGCTGGCTGGCCGGGGCCATCGGCGAGGGCGCGCCGCGCAGACGGGCATTCGCGGGCACGCTGGCGCAGGGGTTGCGCTATGGCGAGAACCCGCATCAGGCGGCGGCCTTCTATGTCACCGGCGAGGACCGGCCCGGCGTGGCCACCGCCCGGCAATGGCAGGGCAAGGGACTGTCATACAACAATATCAACGACACCGATGCGGCTTTTGAGCTGGTGGCGGAGTTCGATCCCGCCGATGGTCCGGCCTGCGCGATCATCAAACATGCCAATCCCTGCGGTGTGGCGCGGGGTGCGACGGCGCTGGAGGCCTATCGGCGGGCCTTTGACTGCGACCGGACCTCGGCCTTTGGCGGGATCATTGCGCTCAATCAGGTGCTGGACGGCGCGACGGCCGAGGAAATCGCGAAAATCTTTACCGAAGTCGTCATCGCCCCGGATGCGGATGAGGATGCGAAGCGCGTCTTTGCCGCGAAGAAGAACCTGCGGCTGCTGACCACCGGCGGCTTGCCCGATCCGAAGGCGGCGGGGCTGGGCTTCCGGCAGGTCGCGGGCGGGTTTCTGGTGCAGGGGCGCGACAATGGCCATGTCGGCATCGGCGATCTGAAGGTGGTGACCGCGCGCCAGCCATCCGAGGCCGAACTGCGCGACATGCTGTTTGCATGGACCGTGGCCAAACATGTGAAATCGAACGCCATCGTCTATGCCCGTGATCTGGCCACCGTAGGCGTGGGCGCGGGCCAGATGAGCCGGGTCGATTCCACCCGCATCGGGCGGCGAAAATCCGAGGACATGGCCGAGGCGCTGGGTCTGGCCCAGCCGCTGACCATCGGCGCGGTGGTGGCATCGGACGCGTTCTTCCCCTTTGCCGACGGCATCGAGGCGCTGGCCGAGGCGGGCGCGAAGGCGGTGATCCAGCCCGGCGGCTCGATGCGCGACGACGAGGTGATCGCGGCGGCCGACCGTCTGGGGCTGGCGATGGTGTTCACCGGCCAGCGGCATTTCCGGCACTGATGCAACACGAGCTTCCCCTCGACGGCGACCGGCCCGCCCCTGAGCCCGCGCCCAAACCGAAACGGCCCCGCGCGCCGCGCAAGCCGAGACCGCCTGCGCGGGCGGATATGCGCCTGACCCTGTGGCTGGCTGCGGCGATCCTGCTGGTCGATCAGGCGCTGAAATACTGGGTCGTGCATGTGCTGCGACTGGACCGGGTGCGCGAAATCGACGTGCTGCCGCCCTGGCTGAACCTGCGCATGGCGTGGAATCAGGGGGTGAATTTCGGGCTGTTCGCCTCGGATCAGAGTGTAATGCGCTGGGTGCTGGTGGCGGTCGCCATCGCCATCAGCCTGTGGATCTGGATCTGGGTCTGGCGCAGCAATGGCGGGCTGCTGGCGCGGATTTCCGCCGGGCTGCTGATCGGCGGCGCCATCGGCAATGTGATCGACCGGCTGTGGTATGGGGCGGTCGCGGATTTCCTGAATATGTCGCTGCCGGGCTGGCAGAATCCCTACAGCTTCAACGTGGCCGATATCTCGATCTTCGCCGGCGCCATCGGGCTGATCCTGCTGCCGCAGAAACCAAAGCAGCCGCCGACGCGCAAGCCGCGCCGGACGACATCCGACAAGACCCGTGACGGGGCGGGCAAAGCAGGTTAAACAGGGCGCCAAAGACAGCTGAAGGGGCAGATGATGCGGGCTTTCGCAGTGACGATCGGACTGGCGGCCTTGGTCGGGCTTACGGCCTGCAGCGACGATCGCGGGCTGATGAACCTGCGCTCGACCAGTGCCGGGCCGGACGAATTCGCGATCCTGCCGACGCGCCCGCTAGCCATGCCGCCCGATCTGGCGGTTCTGCCCGCACCGACGCCGGGCGACGGCAACATCACCGATCCGACGCCGGTGGCCGATGCGGTCGGCGCGCTTGGCGGCAATCCGGCGGCGCTGAATGATCGCGGCATCGGGGCCGCCGATCAGCCTCTGGTCGCCCATGCCGGACGGCGCGGCACCGATCCCGCGATCCGCACCGAGCTGGCGCAGGCCGACGCGGATCGCCGTTCCCGCAGCGGGCGGCGCCTGTTCGAGCGGCTGTTCGGCACCAATGTCTATATGCGCACCTATCAGCCGATGCGGATGGATGCGCAGACCGAACAGGATCGCTGGCAGCGGGCGGGCGCCCAGACGCCAAGCGCGCCGCCGCGACCCGGAAACTGAACGCAGGACCGGCGGGGGGCAAGCCCTGCAAACCCCGTCGAGGGGCCTGCAGGGCTGGGCTGCGCCCGCGCTCCATCCGACAGCTTGTCACCCTGCGGCTGACACATTCACGCGAGACGGGTTGCGAAGCCCTGCCCCCCGCGTCAGATTTCCGGCCAAGCCACAGGAGGTTGTCTTGATGCCCGCGTTCCGTCACCCGGCCCTGCCGCTGATTTTCGGGCTGGCCGCCCTGCTGTCCCCGCCCCTGCCCGCCTTGGCCGAGATGCCCGAGGGCGTCACCCATTTCACCCTGCCCAACGGACTGGAAACCGTGGTCATTCAGGACCACCGCGCCCCGGTCGTGGTGCAGATGCTGTGGTATCGGATCGGATCCGCCGACGAACGCCCCGGCAAATCGGGCATTGCGCATTACCTTGAGCACCTGATGTTCAAGGGCACCGACAAGCTGCAACCGGGAGAGTTCTCGCGCACCGTCACCGCCAATGGTGGCATGGACAACGCCTTTACCTCTTACGACTATACCGCCTATTTCCAGCGCATCGCCTCGGACCGGCTGCCCCTGATCATGGGGATGGAAGCCGACCGCATGGAAAATCTGCGCATCGGCGAGGATGACTGGCAGGCCGAACGTCAGGTCGTGCTGGAGGAACGGGCACAGCGGGTGGACAGCAACCCCGCCGCCCTGTTCGCCGAGGAACGCAATGCGGTGCAGTTCTATAACCACCCATACGGCCGCCCGGTGATCGGCTGGCGCGCCGAAATGGAAGGGCTGACGCGCGAGGATGCCATCGCCTGGTATGACGAACATTATTCCCCGCACGAGGCCGTGCTGATCCTGGCCGGCGACGTGACCCCCGAACAGGCCCGTGAACTGGCCGAGGAACATTACGGCCCGATCCCCGCCAAGGGCGAGGCCACCCCCCGCATCCGCCCGCAGGAACCGCAGAAACGCACCTCCCGGCGGATGGAGATGACCGACCCGCGCGTGGCCCAGCCCTCGATGATACGCAGCTGGATCGTGCCCGAACGCAATGCCGGCGATCAGAAACCCGCCGCCGCGCTGACGGTGCTGGCGGAACTGCTGGGCGGCTCGATGCAGACCTCGGTTCTGGGGCGCGAACTGGCGCTGCCGGGCAAGGCGCTGTGGGTGAACGCGGGCTATGACGGGCTGTCGGTCGATCCGACCAGCTTCCGCGTCTCGCTGATCCCCGCCGACGGCATGGACCCCGCCGAGGCCGAGGCCGAGCTGGACGCCGTTCTGGCGCGTTTCGCCGAAACCGGCCCGGATGATGCCGATCTGGAACGGATCAAGACCCGGATCCGCGCGGCGCAGATCTATGCCCGCGATTCCGCCCATGGCCGCGCCTATGATTACGGTCAGGGCCTGTCCATCGGGCTGACCATCGAGGATGTGAACGACTGGCCCGACATTCTGGCCGCAGTCACCGCCGACGAGGTAACGGACGCCGCCCGCGCCCTGCTGGCCGACAATGCCCATGTCACCGGCTGGCTGTTTCCCGCCAGTGACGCGCCTTCCGGCAACGGCGGGCAGGCCACATCTCCGCCCGCCGATGACATGACCGCACCCGCCGACGCCCCCGATGACCAAAGCCCCGAGGTGCAAGGATGATCCGCGCCGTTTTCGCCCTGTTCTTCGCCATCGTCGCGATCCCGGCCCACGCCATCGACATTCAGGACGTCACCTCGCCCGGCGGCATCAAGGCCTGGCTGGTCGAGGATCACTCGATCCCCTTCGTCGCGCTCAGCCTGAATTTCCGCGGCGGTGCCAGCCTCGACAGCCCCGACAAGCGCGGCGCCATCAACCTGATGACCGCCACGCTGGAAGAAGGCGCGGGCGACATGGATTCCACCGAATTCGCCCAGGCGGCCGAGGATCTGGGCGCGCGCCTGTCCTTCGATGTGGGCGATGACGCGCTCACCGTCACCATGCGCGCCCTGACCGAAAACCGCGACGAAACCGCCGACCTGCTGGGACTGGCGCTGACCCAGCCGCGTTTCGATGAACCCGCGGTCGAGAGGGTCCGCGCGCAGGTGCTGGCGATCATCCGGGCCGAGGCGACCGATCCGCAGGCCATCACCGCCAAGGAAATGGCGCGTCAGGCATGGGGCGATCACCCCTATGCGACCTCGATCAACGGCACCGCCGCATCGGTGGGGGCGCTGACCTCCGACGACCTGATGGCGGCCAAAGACAGCGTGCTGGCCCGCGACCGCGTGGTGATCGGCGCGGCAGGCGACATCACGCCCGATGAACTGGGCGCGCTGCTGGACCGCATCCTTGGCGATCTGCCAGCCGAGGGCACGGTCCCGCTGCCCGGTCAGGCCAAATTGCAGCTGACCGGCGGCGTCACCGTGATCGACTGGGACAGCCCGCAAACCATCGTCGCCTTTGCCGGTCCCGGCCTGCCCATCGACGACCCCGATTACTTCGCCGCCTTCGTCGCCAACCACATCCTTGGCGGTGGCGGCTTCAGTTCGCGCCTGATGGACGAGATCCGCGAAAAGCGCGGCCTGACCTATGGCATCGGCACCTCGCTGGCGACGGGTATGCTGGGCCAGACATGGCAGGGCGGCATGGCAGGCTCGAACGCCACGACGGGTCAGGCGGTCGAACTGATCCGGCAGGAATGGGACCGTCTGGCCGAGGGCGTGACGGAAACCGAACTGGAAAACGCCAAGACCTACCTGACCGGCGAATATCCCCTGCGCTGGGACGGCAATGGCAAGATCGCCGGCATTCTGGCCGGAATGCAGCTTGTGGGCTTCCCCATCGACTATCCCGACACCCGCAACGATCAGGTCGAGGCCGTCACCGCCAAGGACATCCAGCGCGTCGCCCAACGACTGCTGCATTCCGATCAGCTGCGCTTCGTGCTGACCGGCCGCCCCGAAGGCATCGAGGCCACGGACACCGCCGAAACCGAACCCACCCTCAACTGAAGCCGCGCCGGCCCCTCGCACTCCTGAAAAATACCTTCGGGGGGTCCGGGGGGCGAAGCGCCCCCGGCCATCGCGGCCCCGCCCGGCCATCGCCGGAAAGCCGAATCGCTGGCGAGGGGCGCATCCCCATGCTACATTTGGGGTTATGAACCAGCACGCCCCCAATATACGCCCCATTATCCGGCAACTGGACGAATCCACCGCCAACCGCATCGCGGCGGGCGAGGTGGTCGAGCGCCCGGCCTCGGCCGTCAAGGAACTGGTCGAGAACGCGCTGGACGCCGGGGCGACCCGGATCGGGATCGCCATCGCCGATGGCGGCAAAAGCCTGATCCGCGTCACCGATGACGGCTGCGGCATGCTGCCCGAAGACCTGCCGCTGGCCCTGTCACGACACGCCACCAGCAAGATCGACGGCAGCGACCTGCTGGCAATCCGCAGCTTCGGCTTCCGGGGCGAGGCGCTGCCCTCGCTTGGCGCGGTCGGGCGGCTGACCATCACCTCGCGCACCGAGGGCGCAGAAGGGGCGTTGATCTCGGTCATCGGCGGCAAACCCTCGCCCACACGCCCCGCCGCTGCCAATCGCGGCACCGTGGTCGAATTGCGCGACCTGTTCTTTGCCACCCCCGCAAGGCTGAAATTCCTGCGCAGCGACCGGGCCGAGACGCAGGCCGTCGCCGATGTCACCCGCCGCCTTGCGATGGCCGAACCTCTGGTCGGCTTTACCCTCACCGTCGATGGCAAAGAGGTCTTTCGCGCCGATGCCGAACAGGGCGAGCTGTTCGACGCCTTCCGCACCCGCCTGTCGCGGGTCATGGGCCGCGATTTCATCGACAATGCCATCGCCATAGATGCCGAGCGTGACGGGCTGGCCCTGACCGGCTTTGCCGCGCTGCCGACCTATTCGCGCGGCGCGGCGGTGGCGCAGCATCTCTATGTGAATGGCCGCCCGGTCCGCGACAAGCTGCTGACCGGGGCGCTTCGGGCGGGCTATATGGATGTGCTGGCCTCGGGGCGTCATCCGGCGGCGGTGCTCTATCTGAATTGCGATCCGCAGATGGTGGATGTGAACGTCCACCCCGCCAAGGCCGAGGTGCGTTTCCGCGACCCCACCGCCGCGCGCGGGCTGGTGGTCAGCGCCCTGCGCCACGCGCTGGCGGGGGCCGGGCATCGCGCCTCGTCCACGGTGGGCGCGGCCACGCTGGCGGCGTTCCGGCCCGAACCCGCCGCCCCCACCCATCGCACCTATCAGATGGATTACCGGCCCCGGCATCCGTCGGGTGGCGCGATCCGCGCCGCGCTGGATGCGCAGGCGCCGATGCCACAGATGGAAACCGGCTTCCACGAGTCGCCCTCGGCCCGGATCGAACCTGAACAGACCGCGCCGCAGGACGCCCCCCTTGGTGCCGCCCGCGCGCAGATCCACGAGAACTATATCATCGCCCAGACCGAGGACGGGCTGGTCATCGTCGATCAGCACGCCGCGCATGAACGTCTGGTCTATGAACGGCTGAAGGCGCAGGCCGGGGTCAGCGGCATCGCCACGCAGGCGCTGCTGATCCCCGAGATCGTCGAGCTGTCGGAAGCCGACGCCGCGCGCATCCTGTCCGTCGCCGACGAGCTGGCCGCGCTGGGGCTGGTGATCGAAGCCTTCGGCGGCAGTGCCGTCGCCGTGCGCGAGGCGCCCGCGATGCTGGCCCGGCTGGACGCCGCCGCGCTGATCCGCGACATTCTGGATGATCTGGCCGATCAGGGCAGCTCGGACCGGCTGCGGGCACGGATCGACGCGGTGCTGTCCTCGATGGCCTGCCACGGCTCGGTCCGCTCGGGCCGCCGGATGGGGGCCGAGGAGATGAACGCCCTGCTGCGCGAGATGGAGCGGACCCCGAAATCGGGCCAGTGCAACCACGGCCGCCCGACATGGGTGAAGCTGCGGCTGGGCGATATCGAAAGGCTGTTCGGACGCAGCGGATGATTGCCCCTCACCGCGTGCCCCATTGACCGCAGGGCGGGCGGGGGCGACAGTCGGACAAGCCATTGGAGGTCGCCATGCTTCAGATCAGCCCTGACAAGATCGCCCATATCATCATCCGCGCCCGCGAATATGAAAGCGGCGTCAACCCCTGGGCGCATCAGGGCAGCCGCGCCCAGCATGGCACCCGGACCGAGCTGCATAATTTCATCGAGATGCTGAACGAGGACGAACAGGCCAGTCTGGTCGCCGTCATGTGGATCGGCCGCGACAGTTTCGAGGCCGCCGAACTGGAGGAAGCCATCGCTACCGCGCGGGCCGAACGCCGCATCCCGACCGAGGATTACCTGATGGGGGAACCCCGCCTTGCCGATCTGCTGGAGGCGGGGATGGACGCCCTGGGCATCTCGCCCGAGGATGCCGAGGACGATCTGCACAAACCCGTCTGAGCGCTGTCCCCGCCCGCTGCCGGATCAGTCGCCGCCCGCGGGGCGGCCCGATTCGTCGTTTTCCTCGACGATGGGGTCGGCGCCCTCTTCGTGTTTCCGGTCCTTGCGGTGGGTCTTTTCACCGGGCTCATGGTTTTCGGTGACGATCGGGCGCGCGCCCTTGTCGCCATCGGCATCGTTATTCCGGGTCATCGGGGCCTCCGTTGGTGGCTGAGGGGGCAAGGCCCGCTTGCGTGGCGCGCCTTGGCCCGGATCTCAACCGCCCGGCCCCCACCGGGGTTCCCGCCGCGCCATTACTGGCGCGCTACTGCTGGCCCGGCGTGACCCGGATCATCGCGCCATTCCGCTCATCCGTCAGGATCATGACCGAGCCGTCGCTGGCCAGATCCACATCGCGGACCCTGCCGATCCCTTGCAGATGCCGCGCCTCGCCGGTGACGCGGGTGCCGTCCAGCTCCAGACGCACCAGCGCCCCGGCCATGCCGCCGATCAGCAGATCACCCTGCCAATCCGGGAACATCTGCCCGTCATAGAAGGTCATCCCCCCCGGCGCGATCACCGGATCCCAATAATAGAGCGGCTGCTCGGTGCCCTCCAACTGGGTAATGCCATCGCCGACCGGCTGACCGCTGTATTCCACGCCATAGGTCGCGCGCGGCCAGCCATAGTTGCGCCCGGCCTGCGGGCGGTTCAGCTCGTCCCCGCCTTTCGGGCCATGCTCGATGGTCCACAACGCCCCGTCCGGCCCCATCGTGGCGCCCTGAATGTTGCGATGGCCCCATGACCAGATCTCGGGCAGGGCCTCGGCCACGCCGGGATCGCCCATCGGGCTGCCATCAGCGGGATTGATCCGCACCACCTTGCCAAGCGTGGTGGTCACGTTCTGCGACAATCCCCGCGCATCCTGAACCGAGCGTTCGCCGGTGGTCACATAGAGCCCGCCATTGCCGTCGAAAACCAGCCGCGAACCGTAATGCTGCTGCGAATCCCATGCGGGCTGCTGCTGCCAGATCACCCGCGCGCCCTCGACCGTGCCGCCATCGGCGGACAGCGTGCCGGTGGCGACGGCGGTGGCGTTCTTGCCGCCCTCGCGCGGTTCCGCAAAGCTCCACCACAATTGCCGGGTCTGGGCGAAATCATCCGCCACGGCCACATCCAGCAGACCGCCCTGCCCGCGCGCATCGACCTCTGGCAGCCCGCCGATCGGGCCGGACAGCGCGCCATCGGCGCCGACCAGCCGCATCCGGCCGGGGCGTTCGGTCACCAGCCAGCTGCCATCGGGCAGTTCGGCCATGCCCCAGGGATGCTCCAGCCCCTCGGCCACCGGGGTGGTGGTCAGGGCGGTGTCGGGCAGGACGGGCGCGCGGGTCTGGCCCTCGAATGCCGGGGTCTGGCCCTGCCCGTTCGGCGGGGCGGCGTTGAAATCCTGCGCCACGGTGGTCGAGGCCATGAGGCCGGTCGCCGCCACGATGGAAAGACGCGACAGGATACGGGGAAGAATGTCGGACATGGCAATTCCTTTCGTTGATTGGCTTACAGGATCGAAAAGTCGTGTAACCCTAACATGATAGCCGCGCCTTCGTTGCCACATCGGGGGTCACATCCGCGTCAGGACGCGCCCGCGCCCGACACGCCGCGGCCGGGAACCGCACGGCCTTGCTGGCGTTGGCCTGACAGCCACAACCTGCCAGCAGGAGGATTTCCCATGCAGATCACCCGTCGCACCGGACTGACCTACGCGTTTCTTGCGCTTGGCGGCACGGCCCTGCCGCGGCTGGCCGCCGCGCAGACCGTCGCCGCGACCACCGGACCCGCGGCCCATCGCCATACGGTCGATGGCGGAGAGGTTCTGATCCATCCCGTCGATCACGCCTCGATGCTGATCGAGACGCCGGGCGGCAATATCCTTGTCGATCCCGTGGGCGGTGCCCCCGCCTATGCCGGGTTGCCGCAGCCGCAACTGATCCTGATTACCCATGAGCATGGCGACCATTTCGACCTGCCCACGCTGGAATCCCTGCCCGCCGTCCGCATCATCGCCAACCCCGCCGTCTGGATCAAGCTGCCGCCCGAGATGCAGTCGCGCGCGACCCAGATGCACAATGGCGGTGCCGCCGATGTGCTGGGCATCCGCATCGAGGCGATCCCGGCCTACAACATCACCGAGGACCGCCTGCAATATCACCCCAAGGGCCGCGACAACGGCTATGTCCTGACCATCGGCGGCAAACGCTTTCTGATCGCCGGCGATACCGAGGATACGCCGGAACTGCGGGCGCTGGAAAACATCCATGCGGCGTTCCTGCCGATGAACCTGCCCTATACGATGACGGTTCAGCAGGCTGCGGATGCGGTGGGTGAATTCCAGCCCGAGATCGTCTATCCCTATCACCATCGCGGCAGCGATCTGGCGGAATTCACCCGGCTGGTGGCCGAAGCCAGCCCGGCCACGCAGGTAGTGATCGCCAACTGGTATCCGGCGGGGGAATAAGGCTCAGAAGGGGACCGGCGCCCTGAACGTCATCTGCACGCCGCTGTCGGGATGTTTCACCCGCAGGCTTTCGGCATGCAGCATCAGGCGCGGATGATCCGCCGCCGCACCGCTGGCATAAAGCGGATCGCCAAGGATGGCATGGCCGGTTTCCGCCATATGCACCCGCAACTGGTGGCTGCGCCCGGTCAGCGGGAACAGCCGCACCCGCGTCTCGACGTCGCTGGCGCGGATCACCCGCCAGTCGGTCTGCGCGGCGCGGCCCTGATCGTGATCGACCTTCTGGCGCGGGCGGTTCGGCCAGTCCACGATCAGCGGCAGATCGACGCGCCCGGTCTTCGGCTCCAACCGCCCGGCGACGCGGGCGATATAGGCCTTCTTGACGCGGCGTTCCTCGAACTGGCGGGCAAGGCTGCGCTGCGCATGGGGGGTCAGGCCGAAGATGATGACGCCCGACGTGTCCAGATCCAGCCGATGCACCAGCAGCACGGTGGGAAAGGGGCCGCGCAGCCGTTCGATCAGGCAATCGGCCTTGTCCGGCCCGCGCCCCGGCACCGACAGCAGGCCCGAGGGCTTGTTGACCACCAGAATCTCGTGATCGGCATGGATGATTTCCGGCGCCTCGGGCGGTGGGGCATAGACAAAGGCCGACACGCTCATTTCGTAACCAGACGGATGGCCAGCCCCGCATACATGACGGCGGCGATGCGGTTCAGGATGTCCAGACGCCGCCCGATGATCTGCCCGGCCCAGCCCGCGACGATGCCGTAACCCATCGTCACCAACGCGCCGGTCGTGGCAAAGATCAGGCCAAGCGCCAGCACCTGCTGCCAGACCGGACCCCATGCGGGATTGGTGAATTGCGGCAGGAAGGCCAGCAGGAACAGCACCGGCTTGGGGTTCAGCAGATTGGACAGAAAACCGCGCCGGACGATGTTCCACGGCCGGACGCTGCCCCGCACGGACGGATCGACCGGCCCGGCCGTCCAGCTGGCCCATGCCAGCCACAGAAGATAGGCGGCACCGGCATATTTGATCGCCAGCAGGGCCTCGGGATGGGCGGCGATGATCGCGCCCAGCCCCACCACCGCCAGCATCAGATGCGTCAGCACCCCCAGCGTGACCCCGACCCCGGCCAGCGCGCCCGCGCGCGGCCCGCCCTGAATCCCGCAGGCGGTGGCAAAGAACACGTCCTGCCCCGGCGCAAAGTTCAGCACCAGCCCGCCGATGACGAAGGCGGTCAGTTGCGGCAGCGGGATATTCGCCAGCACCTCCCAGATCATTCGGTCTTGTCCTGCGCATATTGCGGCAGCCCGTCGGCGATGTCGTAGTAATCGCCCTTGTCGGCCACGAAGATATGCCCGGCGGGACGCAGCCCCGTCGGCAGTTCCAGCGCACCGGGCGAGACCGAGACGCGATCCGCACCGACCAGCCGCCAGAACAGCGACGATCCGCAGTGCTGGCAGAATCCGCGCTCGGCCTCGGGCGAAGAGCGGAACCAGCGCAGGGCGTCGCCGCCTTCGATGCGCAACCCGTCCGCCTCGAATCCCGACCAGTAATGGCCGGACCAGCGGCGGCACTGGCCGCAATGGCACATATGGAATGGCTGATCGGCGAAGGCGCCGGAAAAGCGGACCGCGCCGCACAGGCACTGTCCGGTAAAGTCAGAGCGTTCCGAACACATCGTCCAGTATCCTTGTCAGTTGTGTCGCGTCTTGCTGCGTAAAGGCATCGGGCCGGTCGCTGTCGATATCCAGCACCCCGATCAGCCGCCCGCCCGCGCCGGTCACCGGCAGCACAAGCTCGGACCGGGTCGAGCTGGCGCAGGCGATATGGCCGGGAAACGCATCCACATCGGCCACGATCTGCGCCTGCCGCGTCCGCGCCGCCGCACCGCAGACGCCGCGCGAAAACGGGATCACCAGACAGCCATGACCGCCCTGATAGGGGCCGATCTTCAGCATCTCGGGCCCGGTGACGCGATAGAAGCCGGTCCAGTCGAAACGCGCATCGGCATGGTGAATCTCGCAGGCCAGCGTTGCCATCAGCGCGACCTCGTCGGTCTCGCCTTCGGTCAGGGCGCGGATTCGGGCGGCAAGTGCGGCATAGTCGGTCATTCGCTTTCTCTACTCCTGCCGGGGCCAGAAAACCATTGCCATCCCGGCCGGGGCGGGGAAAAAGAGGGCGATGCAAAGGGAGGCCCTGATGCTGGGTTGGTTCGGACTGGATGATGCGCAGGCGGGCGAGGCCGACCGGATTCTGGCGCGGCTGGTCAGCCAGCTGGGCGATGAGGGTTTTCACCTTGCCGGGGCGGTGCAGGTGAATACCGATCTGGGCGCGGATTGCGCCTGCGACATGGACATGCTGGTCATCGGCGAGGAGGCGACCCCGATCCGGATTTCGCAATCGCTCGGCTCGGGGTCGAGCGGCTGCCGGCTGGACCCCGGCGCGCTGGAAATGGCCGCCGCCCGGGTCGGCAACCGTCTGTCGGGGGCCGAGATCCTGATCCTGCCGAAATTCGGCCGCCAGGAGGCCGCGGGCCGGGGTTTTCGGACGCTGATCGCCCATGCCGTCGCAGAAGGCGTGCCGGTGCTGCTGCATGTGCCGGTCGAGCAGCGCGAGGCCTTCGCGGCGTTCGCGGACGGAATCGGCCAGCGGCTGGCGCCGGAGATGCTGGCCGGGTGGTGCCGCCAGCTGGGCCGGGCGGCATGAACGACCGCGAGGCCCTGATCGACGCGCGCGGTCTGCTGTGCCCGCTGCCGGTGCTGCGCCTGCGCAAGGCATTGCTGGATCTGGCCCCCGGCAGCCGGTTGCGCCTGATCGCCACCGATCCGGCAGCGGTGATCGATGTGCCGCATTTCTGCGCCCAGACCGGGCATGCGTTCATCGACATGCGCGAGACGGAAGACGGGGCGCGGGAATTCGTCGTGGAAAGGGGGCCTTCCGCCCCCTCGGGCGCAGGCGCCCTCACCCCCGGGGATATTTGAACACCAGAGATGGGGGCGTTCGCGCTTGCAACCCGGCGGGGCTGGTGGTCTGGTCCGGGCGGAATTGAGGGACGGATGGGGCGCGGAGCGGTGGTCTGATGTGGGCGGTATTTCTGAAAACCCTGCCGTTTTTCGGCCTGATCGGGCTGGGCTGGCTGGCCGCGCGCACGCGATTCTTTCCGCAGGAGGCCGCGAACTGGCTGACTCGGTTCGTCTTTTATTTCGCGCTGTCGGCGATGCTGTTCCGTTTTGCCGCCGGGCTGGACATGGGCGCACTGTTCGATCTGCGTTTCGTGCTGGCCTATCTGTCCGGCTCGGTCCTGATCTGGCTGATCGGCATGGCGGCCGCCCGTTCGCGTGGGCTGGCCCTGCCCGAGGCGGCGATGGAGGCGCAGTGCTGCATGATCGGCAATACCGGCTTTCTGGGGGTGCCGATGCTGGTGGTGGTGCTGGGCGAGCGTGCCGTGGGGCCGGTGCTGATGGTGCTGACCATCGATTTGGTGGTGTTTTCCACGCTGATCACGCTGATCATCCATGCCTCGCGCAATGGCGGGCTGCGGCTGGCCAGTGTTGCGCCGGTTTTCGGGGGGATCATTGCCAATCCCATGATCGTCGCGATGCTGGCGGGTCTGGCATGGGGCGGGGCCGGACTGCCGATGCCGCAACCACTGGACGAGTTTCTGGCGCTGTTGGGGGCGGCGGCGACGCCCGGCGCCCTGTTCGCCATCGGCGCCAGTCTGGCGGGGCGCAAGGCGCAGCGGCTGGCGGCCTCGGCCTGGCTGGGTTTTGCCAAGCTGGTGCTGCATCCGCTGGCGGTGGGGGTGGCGGCGTTTTTCATCTTTGGCGTCCAGCCCTTTGCCGCAGGCGTGATGGTTGCGGCGGCGGCCCTGCCGGTGGCGGGAAATGTCTATATACTGGCCGAGTATTTCAACGTGGCCCAGCAGCGGGTTTCGACCGCGATCCTGATCTCGACCGCGGCCAGCATCGTGACGCTGCCGGTGGTGATGCTGCTGATCGGGCAGGGCTGACGAAGGAGGGCGGGAATGCTGACGGATCTGAAGCATCGGGTGATTCAGGCGCCGATGGCCGGGGTTTCGACGCCGGAAATGGCTGCGGCTGTGTGCAATGCGGGCGGGCTGGGCTTTGTCGCGCTGGGGGCGCTGGACGTGGCGGGGGCGCGGCGCGCCATCGCGCGGATGCGGGCGCTGACAGACCGGCCCTTCGGGGTCAACCTGTTCTGCCACGCCCCGGCCCGGCGCAACCACCTGCACGAGGGCCGCTGGCTGGTTCGGCTGAAACCCGTTTTCGCTGGCTTTGGCGCCGAACCGCCCGAGGCGCTGCACGAGATCTATCAGAGTTTTCGGGTGAATGAGGCGATGCTGGCACTGCTGGCCAAAACGCGGCCTGCCTTTGTCAGCTTCCATTTCGGGCTGCCAAATGCCGATCAGATCGCCGGCCTGCGGGCCACCGGTGCGCGCCTGCTGGCCTCGGCCACCAGCGAGGCCGAGGGCCGGGCGATCCTGGATGCCGGGCTGGACGGGATCGTAGCGCAGGGCTGGCAGGCGGGCGGGCATCGCGGCATGTTCGACCCCGAGGCCCCCGACGAGGCGCTGGAAACCCTGCCCCTGCTGGCCCGGCTGCGGGGGATTGGCCTGCCGCTGATCGCCGCCGGTGGAATCATGACACGCGACGACGCCCAAGCCGCGATCGAGGCCGGGGCCGTGGCGGTGCAATGCGGCACGGCGTTTCTGCGCGCGCCCGAAGCCGCCAGTTCGGCGGCCCATCGCGAGGCGCTGTCGCGGGCGCGCACGGTGATGACGCGGGCGATCTCGGGGCGGCCGGCGCGCTGTATGGAAAACCTGTTCACCGCAATGGAGGGCGATCACGCGCCCGATTATCCCGTGGCCTATGACGCGGGCAAGGCGCTGAATGCCGCCGCGATGGCGCGGGGCGAGACCGGTTATGGCGCCTTCTGGGCGGGATCCGGTGCGGCGCAGGCCGTGGCGCGGCCCGCCGCCGAGACCGTGGCGGCGATCAGCCCGTGACGAACTCCCCGGCCGCGTAGCCTTGCAGATAGAGCAGCGCCGTCAGATCGCCGTGATTGATGCGGATGTTTGCCTGAGCCGCCACGGCGGGTTTGGCATGCAGCGCCACGCCCGCCCCTGCCAGTTGCAGCATGCCCAGATCGTTGGCGCCGTCGCCCACCGCGATCACGTCATCGGGCGCCAAGCCGCGCGCGGCGGCGATGTCGCGCAGCGCCTCGACCTTGGCTTCGCGGCCCAGAACCGGCAGCGCGACATGGCCGGTCAGCACGCCACCATCGGCCAGCAGGTTGTTGGCGCGATGTTCGTCAAAGCCCAGCATCCGCGCCACCGGGCCGCTGAACGCGGTGAACCCGCCCGAGACCAGCGCCGTATGGCCGCCATTCGCCCGCATCGTCGCCACCAGTTCGCGCCCGCCCGGAGCAAGGGTGATTCGGGTCGCCAGAACCTCGTCGATGACGGTTTCGGGCAGGCCGGCCAGCAGGCCGACACGCTCGATCAGTGATTCGTGGAAGTTCAGTTCTCCATTCATGGCGCGTGCGGTGATCGCGGCGACGCGTGGTCCGACACCCGCCATATCGGCCAGTTCGTCGATGCATTCCTGCCCGATCATGGTCGAATCCATATCGGCCAACAGGATCCTTTTGCGCCGGTTCGCCTGCGGCTGGATGGCCAGATCGATGCCGATGGTTTGCAGATCGGTCCAGACCTGTTCCGCATTGTCGGGCTGCTGCGCGATGGTGAATTCCGCCGCGAGTTGCGGCGCAAGCCAGCGCTGTGCGTTCCCGCCCCATTTGTCGGCCAGCCCATCCAGCAGCGATTGTTCGATATGCGAACGGCCCGGCGCGGCGATCAGAGAGACAATGAACATGGCTTGGCCTCGTTTCCTTCGGGGATGCTGGTCTTTCGGATTGCTGCGGCCTTACGCGAAAGTTTTTGCTTGCGCCAGAGCCGGTCACGGCGTATCCGGGCGGCGGGACACCCTTCCCCAACGAAGGGCTTTTAGCTGGAAGGCTAGTCATGAAAGATCTGATGATCCCGGCTGCGCGGCCGGTCAACGCGCGTTTTTCTTCGGGCCCCTGTGCCAAGATCCCCCATTACAATCTGAACCTGCTGGCGGATGCTCCGCTTGGTCGCTCTCACCGTGCCTCTATCGGCAAGGCGAAGCTGGCCGAGGCGATCGAGCTGACGCGCGAGGTTCTGGGCGTGCCCGCCGATTACCGCATCGGCATCGTTCCCGGCTCGGATACCGGCGCGGTCGAAATGGCGATGTGGACCATGCTGGGCGCGCGCCCCGTGGAAATGCTGGCCTGGGAAAGCTTTGGCGAAGGCTGGGTCACGGATGCCGTCAAGCAGCTGAAACTGGATGCGACGGTGCGCAAGGCCGATTATGGCCAGATCGTCGATTTCGCGGAAGTGGATTTCGACCGGGACGTGGTGTTCACCTGGAATGGCACCACCAGCGGCGTGCGGGTTCCGAATGGCGATGCCATTCCGGCGGACCGCGCAGGGCTGACCATCTGTGACGCGACCTCTGCTGCCTTCGCGATGGATCTGCCGTTCGAGAAGCTGGATGTGGTCACGTTCAGCTGGCAGAAGGTTCTGGGCGGCGAAGGCGCGCATGGGATGCTGATCCTGTCGCCGCGCGCGGTCGAACGGCTGGAGACATATACCCCCGACCGGCCGCTGCCGAAGATCTTCCGCCTGACCAAGGGCGGCAAGCTGATCGAGGGCATTTTCAAGGGCGAGACGATCAACACGCCATCCATGCTGGCGGTCGAGGATTATCTGGTCGCGCTGAAATGGGCGCAATCGCTGGGTGGCGTGAAGGCCTTGATCGCGCGGGCAGATGCCAATGCCGCCGCCGTGCGGGACTTCATCGCGGGCAAAGACTGGATCGCCGATCTGGCCGAGGATCCGGCGACGGGCTCGACCACCTCGGTCTGTCTGAAATTCACCGATCCGGCGATCAGGGACGGGGCGGCATTTGCCAAGGCTGTCGCCAAGCGGCTGGAGAAGGAAGGCGTGGCGCTGGACGCGGGCGCCTATCGCGATGCGCCTCCGGGCCTGCGGATCTGGTGCGGCTCAACGGTCGAGGCATCCGATGTCGCGGCGCTGATGCCGTGGATCGAATGGGCTTACCGCGTGGAACTGGACGCGCAGTAATTGCGTCCCGCGGCGGGCGGGGGCGCTGCGCGTCGCCCGCGGCCCCCTTGGATATTTGAACACCAAAGATGAACAAGGCGCCCCTGGGTGAGCGGGTGCCGCTGATGAGGAAGAATGACATGCCGAAGGTTCTTGTGTCTGACAAACTGTCGGAAACCGCCGTCCAGATCTTTCGCGATCGCGGGGTCGAGGTGGATTACATGCCTGATCTGGGCAAGGACAAGGAAAAGCTGGCCGAGGTGATCGGGCAATATGACGGGCTGGCGATCCGCTCCGCGACGAAAGTGACCGAGAAGCTGCTGGAAAAGGCGGCCAATCTGAAGGTGGTGGGGCGCGCGGGGATCGGGGTGGACAATGTCGATATTCCGTCGGCCAGCAAGAAGGGCGTGATCGTGATGAACACGCCTTTCGGCAACAGCGTCACCACCGCCGAACATGCCATCGCGATGATGTTCGCGGTGGCGCGGCAACTGCCCGAGGCCAGCACCTCGACCCATGCCGGGAAGTGGGAGAAGAACCGCTTTATGGGTGTCGAGCTGTTCAACAAGACGCTGGGGGTCGTGGGCGCGGGCAATATCGGATCAATCGTGATCGACCGGGCGCTGGGGCTGCATATGAAAGTGCTGGCCTATGATCCGTTCCTGTCCGAGGAGCGCGCCAAGGAGATCGGCGTCACCAAGGTCGAGTTCGAGGACCTGCTGGGCCGCGCTGATTTCATCACCTTCCATGTGCCGCTGACCGACAAGACTCGCAATATCCTGTCGCGCGAGGCGATCGCGAAGCTGAAGCCCGGCGTGCGGATCATCAACTGCGCCCGCGGCGGGCTGGTCGATGAAGAGGCGCTGGCCGAGGCGCTGAAGGATGGCCGCGTCGCAGGTGCCGCCTTTGACGTTTTCGCGGTCGAGCCCGCAACCGAGAGCCCGCTGTTCAACCTGCCCAATGTGGTGGTGACGCCGCATCTGGGGGCCTCGACGACCGAGGCGCAGGAGAATGTGGCATTGCAGGTGGCCGAGCAGATGTCGGATTACCTGCTGACCGGCGCGGTGCAGAATGCGCTGAACATGCCCTCGGTCACCGCCGAAGAGGCCTCGGTCATGGGGCCGTGGATCAAGCTGTCCGCGCATCTGGGGGCCTTTGTCGGCCAGATGACGGATGAGCCGATCAAGGCCATCAACGTCCTTTACGACGGCGTGGTGTCCGAGATGAACCTGAACGCGCTGAATGCGGCGGTGATCGCGGGGGTGATGAAGGCCACGAATCCGGATGTGAACATGGTCTCGGCCCCGGTCATGGCCAAGGAGCGCGGCGTGCAGGTCACCACCACCACGCAGGACAAGGGCGGCGTGTTCGAGGGCTATGTCAAGCTGACCGTGGTGACGGAAAAGCGCGAACGCTCGATCGCGGGCACGGTGTTCAGCGACGGCAAGCCGCGTTTCATCCAGATCCGCGGCATCAATATCGATGCCGAGGTGGGCGAGCACATGCTGTATACCCGCAACCGGGACGTGCCGGGCGTCATCGGCGCTTTGGGGGGAACCCTGGGCGATCTGGGCGTCAACATCGCCAACTTCACGCTTGGCCGTTCGGCGGCGGGTGACGATGCCATCGCGATCCTGTATCTGGATGAGGCGATTACCGACGAGGCACTGGCGACCCTGCAGAATACCGGCAAATTCCTGCAGGCCCGGCGCCTGAAATTCGAGATCTGAACCAGAAACGCCCGTAGGCGCGCTGTGTCTGCGGGCGGATGATTGCCGGAATGGGGCTTGGGATGCGGCTGTATGCGATAGGCGACATTCACGGACAATCCGGGCAGTTGCGCGCCGCGCATGATCGGATCTTTCGGGATGGCGGGCGCGATGCGCTGATCGTGCATGTGGGCGATCTGATCGATCGCGGCCCCGATTCGCGCGGCGTAATCGACTATCTGTTGAACGGACAGGACCGGGGCGAGAACTGGATCGTCACCCGTGGCAATCACGACCGTTTCCTGCCGAAATACCTGCGCGATCCGGGCTGGATCGACCCCAACCTGTCCAATCCGCTGCCCTGGACGCGGCATCCGGGGCTGGGGGCGGCAGAGACTCTGGCGTCCTATGGGGTGGATGCGCGGCTGGATGAGCCGCGCCTGCATGCCGAGGCGCTGCGTGCGGTGCCGCGCGAACATGCGTTGTTTCTGGACAGCCTGCCGCTGTGGTTTTTGCATCCGCTGGCGCTGTTCGTTCATGCCGGGATCCGGCCGGGCGTCGATCTGCAGGATCAGGCCGAGGATGATCTGGTCTGGATCCGCAAGCCCTTTCTGGACAGCACCGCCGCGCATGGCCCGCTGATCGTCCACGGGCATACCGCGCAGAACCATCCGGCCCATTATGGCAACCGCGTCAATATCGATGGCGGCGCGGGCTGGGGGCGGCCTCTGGCGGCGGTTGTCATCGAGGCCGATGGGGTGCATCTTCTGACCGACGGGGGCCGCGAACCCCTGCTGCCGGGGGAATGACATGCGACATCTGCTGCTGGCTGCGGCCCTGATGCTGGCCACCCCCGCCGCCGCCGAGGAGATCGGCAAGATCGGCGTGGACTGGATCGGCAATGACATCATCGTCGAGGCGATCCATGACCCGAAGGTCGGCGGCGTGACCTGCCATCTGGCCTATTTCGAACGTTCGGTGCTGGACCGGCTGCGGCAGGGCAACTGGTTCGAGGACCCCTCGAACAGCGCCATCGAATGCGCGCGCACCGGCGCCATCGACATTTCCACCATCGCCACCGGACGCTCGGGCGAGACGGTGTTCAGCGAAAGCCGGTCGCTGATCTTCAAATCCCTGCGGGTGCGGCGCATCCTTGACCGGCAGAATCGGGTGCTGGTCTATGTCGCCCATGCCAATGAACTGACCGAGGGATCGGCCAAGATGGCGATATCCACCGTCGCGCTGACCGCCGAAGAGGCCGGAACCGCGCCTGCGCCATAGGCTTTTGGGCCAGCCCGATACGGCAAATGCCGTGCATCCGGTGGACAAAACGCGCGCGCGGGATTAGAAGACCTGTCAGCCCGGCATTTGCCCGTTAACGTGATGGAATCGTCAGTATGCAGTGTGAAAGCCGCATCGCGAAATATGGTCTTGGACAGATCGTCCGGCATCGGCACCGCCCCTTCCGGGGTGTCATCTTCGATGTCGATCCGGAATTTTCCAATACGCAGGAATGGTATGATTCCATCCCCGAGGATGCGCGCCCGGCGAAGGATCAGCCTTTCTATCACCTCTATGCCGAGACCGAGGCGACCTATTACGTCGCCTATGTGTCCGAGCAGAACCTGATCCCCGACAGTTCGGGCGAACCGCTGGACCACCCCGATGTGGTCGAGCAGTTCGGCGATTTCGTCGATGGGCGCTATCCGCTGCAATATCACCTGAACTGACCGGACTCTGTGCCCGGATCAGTGGCGCAGCACATCGTCGCCAAAGGGCAGGTTGAAGGCCAGATAGTTGCGCTGCCCCTCGCGGTAATAGCACAGCGCCTGCGTCAGATCGTGGATGATGTACCAGCCCCAGCCGCCCTCGGGCAAAGCGGACCGCACAGGTGGCGGCGGATTGCGCGGGATCAGGCAATCGGGCGGCAATGAGATGCCGTTATCGGTGATCGCGCAGCACAGTCCCGAGACATGCCGCACGATCGAGACATGAATCGACAGGCCAACCACCGTTCCAGCGTCGCAGGCAGGCCCGCGGCTGTGTTCCGCGACATTGTTCATCACCTCGGCCAGCACCAGCTCCAACCGGCCCAGAGTGTCCTCGCTGACTTCTCCGCTAAAGCGCCTGCGGATATCGTGCAGCACCTTGCGCACAGCGCGCGGATGGGCGGGCAGCACCTGATTGAACATCGGTTCGGTCCGCGCCGCGACGCGGCCATCGATTCCGGCGCTCTGCCGTCCTGAAGGGTTCATGTCGCTTGCTCCTCTGTCGGGGGGTCGGCGGGGCGGATATCGAAGACGGAATCCATGCGGGTCAGACGGAATACCCGTTCGACATTAGGCGTCAGACCCAGCAGCGTCAGCGGCCGCGCGTCATCCATCGCCTTGCGCAGGGCGATGATCGCGCCCAGCCCGGAACTGTCCAGAAACTGCACCGCCCGCATGTCGATGACCACCGGCTGGGACGTGCCGCCCAGAAGCTGGCGCATCCGGTCCTTGAAGCGCATGGCCACCGCCGCGTCGATACGCGATTCGTTCACGACGATGACCACTTCGTCACTGGTGGCGACCCTGGTCAGCTGCATCAGCCGGTCCTTTCCATTGCGTTCCGCCCATCTGCATAACCGCCATTGGTTACCATCCGGTAAGCGCGCCAATCCTCTGCGACGCCGGAAACGGACAATTTGAACGAACCGGCAGGTCGCGGGTTGCCGCATTTTTGGGCAGATCGCCCGCTTCCGGGGCAGACGACGCGCCCTGCACCCCCAGAAATGTGGAACTTTCACCCAAAATCCACGGTTGGGATGTGGTCCCGGGCCGGACAGTCTCGGATCATCAAACGGCAAGACCACCGGCAAAGCGGTATGGTAATGAGGGACAGTGTGATTCATTACAACGAGATGTATGAGGACGATCAGGTTCGCGATCCCTATGCCCGGCTGCGCGAATGGGTCGAAACCATGCCCGACGATTTCCGGCAGATGAAGCAGGCCGAGGCCGAAGCGCTGTTCCGCCGCATCGGCATCACCTTCGCCGTCTATGGCGAGGGCGGCGATCCGGACCGGCTGATTCCCTTCGACATGATGCCGCGCGTCTTCGAGCAGGCCGAGTGGCGCAGGCTGGAACGCGGCATCAAGCAGCGTGCGCGGGCGCTGAACGCATTTCTGCGCGACGTCTATGGCCGGGCCGAGATCGTCCGCGCCGGGCGCATCCCCGCAAGGCTGGTCTTTCAGAACGTCGCCTATGAGAAATCCGTGGTCGGTATGGTGCCACCACGCGGAATCTACAGCCATATCATCGGCATAGATCTGGTGCGCACGGGCAAGAACGATTTCTATGTGCTGGAGGACAATTGCCGCACGCCCTCGGGTGTCAGCTATATGCTGGAAAACCGCGAGATCATGATGCGCATGTTCCCGCAACTGTTCCGCGAAAACCGGATCGAGCCGGTGGACCAGTATTCCGAACTGCTGCGCCGGACGCTGGAATCGGTGGCGCCGAAGAAATGCCAGAATCGCCCGACCTGCGTGATCCTGACCCCGGGTCACTTCAACAGCGCCTATTACGAACACAGTTTCCTGGCCAATCTGATGGGGGTCGAACTGGTCGAAGGGCAGGATCTGTTCGTCGATGGCGAATTCGTCTTCATGCGCACCACGCAGGGGCCGAAACGGGTCGATGTGATCTATCGCCGGATCGACGATCCATTCCTTGACCCGCTGTGCTTCCGGCCCGATTCGATGCTGGGCGTGTCGGGGCTGATGGATGTCTATCGCTCGGGCGGGGTTTCGATCTGTTCGGCGCCGGGCGCGGGTGTGGCCGATGACAAGGCGATCTATACCTTCGTACCCGAGATGATCCGCTTCTATCTGGGCGAGGAACCTTTGCTGAACAATGTGCAGACCTGGACGCTGTGGAAGGATGACGATTACCGCTATGTGATGGAGAACTTGGCCGATCTGGTGGTGAAAGAGGTTCACGGATCAGGCGGCTATGGCATGCTGGTCGGGCCCAAGGCGACCCGCGACGAGATCGAGACCTTCCGCAAGAAGATCGAGGCCGATCCCGGCAATTACATCGCCCAGCCGACGCTGGCGCTGTCCACCTGCCCGACCTTCGTGGAACAGGGCATCGCGCCGCGCCATGTCGATCTGCGCCCCTTCTGCCTGTGCGGCGACCGGATCGAGCTGGTGCCGGGCGGGCTGACCCGGGTGGCGCTGCGTGAAGGCAGCCTTGTCGTCAACTCGTCGCAGGGCGGGGGCGTCAAGGACACCTGGGTCCTGTCGGAATAAGGGGGAACAAAGATGCTCAGCCGCACTGCCTCCAACCTGTTCTGGATGGGCCGCCATCTGGAACGCGCCGAAACCGCCGCCCGCCTGCTGGATGTGGGCCAGCGCATCACGCTGCTGCCCAATACCGAGGCCGGTTATCGCAACGAATGGAACTCGCTTTTGCAGGCCTCGGGGACGGCGCGGATCTTTGCCGACGCCTATGGAGAGGTCACGCAGGAAAAGATCGAGAATTTCATCTTTTTCGACCGCAAGAACCCGTCCTCGGTCCTGTCCTGCATCGAAAAGGCGCGCGAAAGCGGCCGGATCGTGCGCACCGCGCTGACATCGCAGGTCTGGGACGCGCTGAACGTCACCTATCAGGAGCTGCGCCGGATCGAGCAGACGCCGCGTTCGCGCATCGACACGGCGACGCTGACCGACCTGACCACCTCGCATACCTCGACCGTGCGGGGCGCGATCAATGCGACGCAGCTGCGCAACGATGGCTGGCATTTCATGAATCTGGGCTATGGGCTGGAACGCGCGGATGCCACCGCCCGGCTGCTGGACGTGAAATATTTCGTGCTGCTGCCGCGGATCGAATTCGTGGGGTCGGGTCTGGATACCTATCAATGGCAGGTAATCCTGCGGGCGCTGTCGGCGCATCGGGCCTATCACTGGGCCTATGGCGGCGACATCACCGCCGGTCAGGTGGCCGATTTCCTGATCCTGAACGGGGAAAACCCGCGTTCGCTGATCACCTCGCTTTACGAGGCCGCCTGGCAGCTGGAGGGGCTGGCCAAGCGTTACGGCGAGCAGGTGCCGACCAATGCCCGCGACAAGGCCCGCGAGGTGCTGGAGAGGCTGCAAGGCCACGATATCGACATGATCTTCGACGAAGGCCTGCATGAATTCCTGACATGGTTCATCGGAGAGATCGGCACCATTTCCGCTTTGGTGCATCAGGATTACCTGCTGGGGGGCTCGTGATGAAGCTGCGTATCTCGCATGAAACGGCTTATGCCTATGATCATCCGATCCGCAATCTGGTCCAGAGCCTGCGGCTGACGCCCTCGGTCTTCGAGGGGCAGCGGGTGCAGGAATGGCGGATCGAGGTCTCGGGCGGCATTCGCGGCGCCGCGTTTCGCGACGGCGCGGGCGACTGGATCGAGGGCTGGACCGTGCGCGGCCCGACCGAGCAGGTCAGCGTGCGCATCACCGGCCATATCGAGACCCGCGACACGGCGGGCGTGCTGCGCGGCCATCGCGAAACCGTCCATCCGCTGACCTATCTGCGCGACACCCGCGCCACCAAGGCCGATGCGGCGCTGAAGGCGCTGGCGGCATCGGTCGATGCGGCAACGGATGCGCTGGATCTGGCGCATAAGCTGTCCTCGACCGTGGCGGGGGCCATCGCCTATCGCCCCGGCGTGACCGAGATGCACACCACCGCCGCCGAGGCGCTGGCCCTGGGCGAGGGCGTCTGTCAGGACCACGCCCATGCGCTGATCGCCCTGGCGCGGCTGCGCGATCTGCCGGCGCGCTATGTCTCGGGCTATCTACATTCGACCGTCGATGGCCAGCCCCATGACGCCGCCCATGCCTGGGCCGAAATCCATGTCGTGGGTCTGGGCTGGGTCGGTTTCGACGCCGCCAATGGCTGCTGCCCGGATGATCGTTATGTCCGGCTGGGATCGGGGCTTGATGCGTCGGACGCGGCACCTATCCGGGGGGTGGCGACAGGAACCACTGCGGGCGCGGGGGCCGAGCGGCTGGATGTGGCGGTGCAGGTCGAGGAGATCGGGCAGTAACTGCGTCCCGCGACGAGTGGGGGCGCTGCCCCCACACCCCCGAGGTATTTGTCAGGAGTGCGAGGGGTGGATGCTTAAAGGTTGAAGACGCGCTCGGGCTGGACCGTGCCGCCCTGATAGCGGCCGATGCAGACCGGGCCTTCGCCGTCGCTGACCCAGACCGCCTCGCCCCATTCTGCGGTGCCGGTCACTTCGCCCGGGTTGCCGTTGCGGATGCGACGGGCGCCGTCGGGGGTGGCGCGCAGCATCGGCATATCGTCAAGCGCGGATTCCAGTGGCAGAAGCTGAGTGTCCAGCCAGTCCCGCGCCTCGCGGTCGATACGGTCGAAGGGGATTGCGTCATCAGCCTCGAACGGGCCGGACCATGTGCGGCGCAGATGAGCGACATGGCCAAGGCAGCCCAGTTCACGGCCCAGATCGCGCGCGATCGAGCGCACATAGCCGCCCTTGCCGCAAACCATTTCCAGCTTCGCCTGATCCGGCGTGCTGTCCAGCAAGATCAGGCTTTCGACCCAGAGCGGGCGGGCGGCGAGTTCCAGTTCCTCGCCTTCGCGCGCGAGGTCATAGGCGCGTTCGCCATCGACCTTGACCGCCGAAAAGGCGGGCGGAACCTGCATGATCTGGCCGGTGAATGCGGGCAGCGCGGCGCGGATGGCGTCTGCCGTGGGGCGGGTGGCGCTGTCGCGCATCACCTGTCCCGAGGCATCGTCGGTCGTGGTCTCGGCGCCCCAGTTCACCTTGAAATCATAGCATTTCAGCGCGTCGGTGATATAGCTGACGGTCTTGGTCGCCTCGCCCAGGGCCACGGCCAGAACGCCGGTTGCATCGGGATCCAGCGTCCCGGCATGGCCGGCCTTTTTCGCCTCAAGCGCCCACCGGACCTTGTTCACGACCGAGGTCGAGGTGATGCCCGCGGGCTTGTCGACGATCAGCCAGCCATTGATGTCGCGGCCCTTCTTGCGTGCCATGGGATCCTCTGAGAGATGCGAAGGCGGCGGGATAGCGGCCGCGGGATGATCCGTCAAGCCGGATGGTCAGCCGGTGCTGTCCACCAGCCCGATGATCGGCCCGAGGCTGCGGCCGAAATCGGCGCGATTGACCGATGGCGCATAAAGCCTGCTGATCGAGCCGTCGAAATACAGCGCGTCGCGCACGCCCAGGCCATCGCGGAACAGCCGCCCGAATTCGTGGAACGTCACCGCCCGGTCGGAAATCGCGAACCACGCCCTTTGCCCGTCGGGCGAGACGCCGACGCCGTTGCGGATATAGCGGCTGTCGGAATCGACCAGAAAGCGCGGATGCAGATCGCCGTCGATGACCAGCATCGGACCGGATTGCGTGGCCAGACGGCAATCGGGACGGGCTGCGGCGAATGCGCGGCTCTCGATCACCTGAAAGGGACGCGCGCCGCCGGTGCAGAACACGCCGTTGGGCAGCATGCCGAAATTGTCGTTGCTGCCGCCGGTGACGATGGGCGAGATCTCTTGCCCGTCGATGACCAGCAGGCCGACGGGGCGGAAATCGGCGTGATACATGCCCGCATTCATCGCAAAGCCAAGGCTTTCATCCGGCCCCAGCATCCGGCGCACATTGTTGAAGTTGCGCAGCGGCTGACCCCGGTCATCGTCCTGCCACAGCCGCAGGGCGGGTTCCTGCGCCGCGCCGATCTGACAGACGACATAGCCCTGACCGTCATGGCGCAACCTTTCGCAACCATCGGCTGCGGCGGGCAGCGCCATCGCGATCAGCACCCCCAACGCCACGCCAAGACGGCGCTGCAGATCAATCCTCATCATCTTCCCCGGATTCGACATCGCGGCGCACCCGTTCATCGGCGAACAGGCGGCGGGTATCGTCCATGCGGTCGAAGGTCTCGTCCAGCTGGAAACGCAACTGCGGCGCGTATTTCAGCGTCAGACCCTTGGCAACCAGATGGCGCAACTCGGGTGTGTTGCGGCGCAGGGCGGCCAGCGCATCCTCGGCCCCATGCCCGCCCAGAGGCAGGACATAGGCCGTCGCCACCTTCAGATCGGGCGATGTCCGCACCTCACCCACGGTGATGGAATGCCGGTTCAGGTCGGGGTCATGGACATCGCCACGCAACAACACATCCGACAGCGTGCGCCGGATCAGTTCGCCCACGCGCAACTGACGCTGCGACGGGCCTTGTCCATGAGAAAAACGGTTCTGTGCCATGCGTCCCGATGTAGGGGGTCGCGGCCCGCGCCGCAACGGGATATGACGCAGGAAACCGTGGGGGATGACAGATGAGTGACATGGCGCAGACGGAAATCGTGGACAAGCCGGGCATCGTGGTGACCGGCGCATCGGGCCGGATGGGACAAAAGCTGGTCCGGATGCTGCTGCAAAGCGACGAGGCGCGGCTGGTCGGCGTGCTGGAACGGCCCGGACATGGCTGGCTGGGCCGCGATATCGGCGAGGCGATGGGCCTTGCCCCGGTCGGCATCATGGTCAGCGATCAGGCCGTCCCGGTGATTGCGCAGGCGCAGGCGGTGATCGACTTCACCACGCCGATGGCGACGCTGGCCTATGCCGAACTGACGGCGCAGGCGCGGGCGGTGCATGTGATCGGCACCACCGGCTTCGACGAAGAGGACCTGCAACAGCTGACCGCCTCGGCCCGCCATGCCCCGATCATCCGCGCGGGCAACATGAGCCTTGGCGTCAACCTGCTGGTCAGCCTGACACGCAAGGTCGCGGCGGCTCTGGGCGAGGACTGGGATATCGAGATCGTCGAATCCCATCACCGCCACAAGGTCGATGCCCCCTCGGGCACGGCGCTGATGCTGGGCGAGGCCGCCGCCGAAGGCCGGGGCGCCACCCTTGGCGAATTGCGCACCCCGGCACGCGACGGCATCACCGGCGCCCGCCCGACCGGCAGTATCGGATTTGCCGCCATCCGGGGCGGCGATATCGTGGGCGAACATGACGTGATCTTCGCCAGTCAGGGTGAACGCCTGATCCTGCGTCATATCGCCAATGACCGCGCCCTCTTCGCCCGTGGCGCCATCCGCGCCGCATTGTGGGGACAGGACAAGGGTCCGGGCGAATATGACATGGCCGACGTTCTGGGCCTGAACTGACCAGCGCCGACACGCCCCCTGCCTCCCTCGCACTCCTGACAAATACCTCGGGGGTGCGGGGGCGGCGCCCCCGCTGCGCCAGCAAACCCTACGCTTCGATATCCGACAGCTTCTGCACCAGCAGCTTGTCGATGCGCCGCCCGTCCAGATCGACCACCTCGATCCGCCAGCCCTGCATCTCGACATGGCTGCCGATGGCCGGCAGCGTGCCCGCGACATCGATCACCATGCCCGCGACCGAGGCATAGTCGCGATCCGCAGGCAGGCTGATCCCCGTCGCATCGGCGAATTCATCGGCAGGCATCCAGCCCGCCACCAGCAGGCTGCCATCCTCGCGCCGGAAGATCTTGGGCTCGTCGTCGTCTTCGTCCAGAAATTCGCCGGTGATCGCCTCCAGCACGTCCATGGGCGTGACGATCCCCTCGAAATGGCCGTATTCGTCATAGACCAGCGCGATATGGGCGGGCGTCTTGCGCATATGCTCGATTACGTCCAGCGCGGGCAGCCCCTCGCGCACGACCGGAGCATCGATGATGCGGTCGCGGACGGTTCCGTCATCCGGCGTGTTCTCCAGAAAATCGCGCCAGCTGAGCACGCCGATGATCTCGTCATCCGAACCATCGCGCACCGGCAGGCGGGCGCGTCCGGTCTCGCGGAACTTGCTGGCAACGGCGGCGGGGTTGTCATCGGCCTCGACCAGATCGACCTCGCGGCGTGGCGTCATCAGCTGCCGCGCGGTGCGGTCGGCGATGCGCATGACACCGGCGATCATCTGGGTCTCGGCCTGTTCCATCACGCCGGCCACCTGCGCCTCGGCGATGACCATGCGGACCTCTTCGTCGGAAATTCCGTTGCCGTCGTCGCCGGACTGGCCCAAAGCCGACAGCACCAGCTTGCCCGACACGTCCAGCAGCCACACGACCGGCGCGGCCACCGTGGCGATCCCCGCGATCAGCGGCGCCACCCGCACCGCCATCGCTTCGGGGGACCGCAGCGCGATCTGTTTCGGCACCAGCTCGCCCAGAATCAGCGACAGATAGGTGATGACCATGACCACGCCGCCCACCGCCAGCGGCTGCGCCATCCGGGCCGAGACCCCGGATTCGATCAGCGCCTCGGTCAGCCGCACCCCCAGCGTCGCCCCGGAAAAGGCCCCCGACAGGATGCCGACCAGCGTGATCCCGATCTGGACGCTGGACAGGAACCGCCCCGGATCGGCGGCAAGGCGGATGGCGGTGGCCGCGCCCTTGCTGCCCTGGTCGACCATGACCTTCAGCCGCGCCGTCCGGGACGAAACGATGGCCAGCTCGGACATCGCCAGCAACCCGTTGAACAGGGTCAGGGTGAAAACAATCGCAATTTCCAGAAACATAAGTCGGAATATCCGTCAGGTCGGTTCAAGCGTGCCGGTGCAGGATTTCGTCAAGCGAGCACGTTCGCAAGCACAAAAGCGGCAGTTCTGATCAGGGCCCATATCACACCCGACACAATCACCAGCGATAATATGGCGACGATCACGCCGCTCAGCACCCATAACCCGTCCCGCTCCAACAATCCCAGCGCAATAACGCTGAGTGCCAGGGCAGGCAACATATTGCCCATAGGCACCGGCAGGATCAGCACGATCGACAGGATCATGCACAATGCGCCGATGAATCTGTGCGCCATCGGGCTGACCAGCGCATGCAGCCTTGGTCGCAACAGCCGTTCGGCCCGCGCGACGGCCGGGGCCAGGCGGGCAACCATGCGGGCGAAATCCCCGCGCGCCATCGAGCGGCCGGCAATCGCCTGCGGCAGATGCGGCGGGCGCCCGGTCAGCATCTGCCCGCTGAGATACAGCAGCGGAATCGCCAGAATGGCCGAGGTACCGGGAATGTTGGGGATGGTATTGGGCAGTGCGAAGATCAGCAGCATGGCGCCGAAGGCCCTTGCGCTCATCGCCTCCAGCAGCAGCGCGACCGAGACCCTCTCGATCCGTTCGTCCGCGCCGATCTCTTGCAGCAGCTCTGAGAACGGCTTTTGCGGCTGCGGACCGGGCGTGCCGGAAGCGGGATCCTTCATCGGGCCACCCCGGCCACGGATGGCCGGACGCCCCCCAGCCGTCTGGGGGGCGCCTTGCCTGTTCGGTCCCTGTCGCGTCGCAGAGAGGTCATTTCCGTTCCTGTATCACCGCAGGCTGGGCGCTGTCCTCGGGCGGGGTCTTGCCAGTTTTATACATCGAATAGATGACACCAACCGACAGGATCGCAAATGTGATCCCCAGCGACCATTCCGGCGGGAATTTCTCCCATCCCAAGGCATCGGCGACAAACAGTTTCGAGCCGATGAAGATCAGCAGCACCGACAGCGCATATTTCAGATAGGCAAAGCGGTGCAGGATCGCCGCCAGCGCGAAATACAGCGCACGCAGCCCCAGAATGGCAAAGATGTTCGAGGTATAGACGATATAGGGATCGGTGGTGATGGTGAAGACCGCAGGCACCGAATCGACGGCAAAGACCACATCGGCGACCTCGATCAGCACCAGCGCCATCAGCAGCGGCGTGGCATAGCGGCGCAGCCTGCCGGTTTCGGGGTCGGGCTGGCGGATGATGAAGGCATGGCCCTCGATCTTGTCGGTCACGTTCAGCCGCTTGCGCAGGAACCGCAGCACCGCGTTGTTTTGCAGGTCCGGCTTTTCGTCCGAGGACGAGAACAGCATCTTGATCCCGGTAAAGATCAGGAACAGCGCGAACAGATACAGCACCCAGTGATAGTTTTCGACGATGGTCGCGCCCAGCCCGATCATCACGCCGCGCAGCACGATGGCGCCGATGATCCCCCAGAACAGCACCCGGTGCTGATAGATCCGCGGAATGGCGAAAAAGCTGAAAATCAGCGCAAAGACAAAGATATTGTCCATCGCCAGCGATTTCTCGACAACGAAGGCGGTCAGATATTGCGCGGTTGCCTCGCCGCCCATCTGCCACCAGATAAAGCCGGAAAACGCCAGCCCCAGCACGATATACATCGCCGACAGCTTCAAGCTCTCGGCGACGCCGATCTCGTGGTCCTTCTTGTTCAGGACACCCAGATCGAACACCAGCAGCGCCGTGACGACCGCCAGAAACAGCAACCACATCCACAGCGGCTTGTGCAGGACGGAAATAAGCAGAAATTCCATGATTCGTGGCCTCTCAAGTCAATAATATGCCGAGGTCACGGGCAGAAAGGCATTCCGGGCATGACATCGAGCATTCTCGATAACGGTCCGACATCACGATATCGCATATCGCCAGAGGGGCCCGGGCCGCTGGGTCAAAACTGGGAAGCCGCTGCCCGATTTCAACCCCCACGCGCGAAAAAACCGCCGCAATGGCCGGAAAACCTGCACGACGGCAAAAGGCCCGCGACGGGGATCGCGGGCCTTCCAGTCGGTATGACTTGCGCCGTTACCTGATGTTGAAGTTCATCGGCGCGGTGATGTTCTTGTTCACCCCCGGCGGCGGGGCGGGCACGGGCGAGGCGCGCTGAACCGCCTGCACCGCCGCCTGATCCAGCTCGGGAAAGCCCGAGGACCGGGCCAGCGACACACCCAGCACATTGCCCGCGTCGTCGATGGTAAAGTTGACATGGACCATACCCTGTTCCCGCCGCGACCTTGCGCCGTTGGGGTAACGCTTGCGCCGCTCCAGATGTGCCTGAAGGCGCGATTGCCAGCGCGCGGGCGAGACCGAGGACG
This sequence comes from Paracoccus alcaliphilus, assembly GCF_028553725.1. Classification (NCBI taxonomy): domain Bacteria; kingdom Pseudomonadati; phylum Pseudomonadota; class Alphaproteobacteria; order Rhodobacterales; family Paracoccaceae; genus Paracoccus; species Paracoccus alcaliphilus. The sequence continues at coordinate 712,559 of NZ_CP067124.1, read as the reverse complement.
CGCCGCGACCGCTGCTGGCCTGAGGCGCGGCATTGCGCGTCGATTGCTGTGCCTGCTGCGCGGCGGCGCGGGTCTGCTGTTGCTGCGGTTGTTCCTGACGCGGGGGTTCGCGGCGCGGTTCCTCGCGCCTGACCTCGCGGCGCGGCTCTTCGCGGCGGATCTCGCGCTTGGGACGGGGCAACGGACGGGCGGCGGCGATGGGAACCGCGGCCTCCTCGACCTCGGTCATTTCCTCGGGGATCTCTTCCGGCTCCGGTTCAGGCTCTGGTTCGGGTTCCACGACCTCTTCCGGCTCTGGCTCGGGTTCCGGTTCAGGCTCCGGTTCGACGATTTCTTCCGGTTCGGGTTCAGGCTCGGGCTGTTCCTCGACCTCTTGCACATTGTCCTGCTGTTCGCCGGTCTGGTCTTCCTCGACATTGGCCACTTCGGGCATCGGCGCCAGTTCGATCATGATCGCCGGGGGCGGCCCGTCCGAGGCGATCACAGGCGGTTCCCGCAGCGCCAGCGCCACCGCGCCCGCATGGGCGGCAAAGGCCGCCACTGCCGCACCTGCCCACAGCGCGGTGCGGCCAAAACTGGGCGGTCGCGTCAGGTCATGGGCCCAGGTCCGGCCCGGCTTGGGCGGTGTGCTCATTCCGCGTTCTCCGCTGCGGGTGCCGCCGTGCCTTCGGCGTCGGCTGCGGGCTGCGACAGGACCTCCAGCCCGACCAGCGCGATCTTCAGATAACCGGCGCCGCGCAGCAGGTTCATGATCTCCATGAAATCGCCGTAATCGACGCCCTTGTCGGCGCGCAGGAAGATGCGGGTCTCGCGGTCGCCGCCGGTCACCTGCTCCAGCTGCGCGGCCAATGCGTCACGCGCCACCGGATCGTTGCCCAGCGTCAGCGTCAGATCGGATTGCAGCGTCAGATACAGCGGCGTGTCGGGCCGTTCCGCAGGCTGGGCGGTCGAACCCGGCAGGTCCACATTCACATCCACGGTGGCCAGAGGCGCGGCCACCATGAACACGATCAGCAGCACCAGCACCACATCGATGAAGGGGGTGACGTTGATCTCGTGCGTTTCGGGAAGATCGTCGCCAATATTTTCTCTGATACCACCGGCCATGACTGTTTACTCCGCCGCGCTGGCGTGATTGCGCAGTCCCGGCGCGACGGCTGTGGGCACGTCGCGGAAATCCAGATCGCGGCTGATCAGACGCTCGACCCCGGCGGCAACATCGCCCAAAGCCTGACGATAGCCGGTGATGGAACGGGCAAAGACGTTATAGATGACCACGGCGGGAATGGCCGCGACAAGGCCGAGGCCGGTGGCCAGCAGCGCCTCGGCGATGCCCGGCGCCACCACGGCAAGGTTGGTCGTCTGCGATTCCGAGATGCTGATGAAGGCGTTCATGATCCCCCAGACGGTGCCGAACAGGCCGACGAAGGGCGCGGTCGAACCGATCGTCGCCAGAACCCCGGTGCCTTTCGAGATGCGGCGCCCGGCGGCGGCCTCGATCCGGCCAAGGGCCGAGGAGACGCGCTCTTTCAGCCCGTCGCCGCCGACATGGGCGATGGCCGCATCGGACATCTCGGCCTCTTCGCGGGCGGCGCGCAGCATCAGGGCGGCGGGGCCGCTTTTGGTGCTGGCGCGGTCGATGGCCTCGGACAGGCTGCGCGACGAGCGCACGATCTTCAGCACGCTGGCCACGCGCGCCTTGGCGCCGCCGATTTCCAGCGTCTTGGCCAGCCACACGGTCCAGGTCACCAGCGAGGCGAAGGCCAGACCCAGCATCACCAGTTTCACGACGATATCGGCTGCGCGGAACATTCCCCAGGGCGTCAGGTCGTGGGGCAGATCGTCGCGACGTTCGGGGCGCGACAGGATATAGGTGACGGCGCCCGCCGGGTCTTCGATCAGCGAGGGCATGGGTTCTTCCGCCGGCAAAGGCTCGATCTCGGGGGCGTCGATGGCGGGCCCAGCGGCAGGGGCAGGCGCGTCGGTCTCGGTGTCAGGCGTCGCGGCATCAGGCGTGGTCGCGGACGTCGCGTCGGGCGTTTCAGCACCGGCCGCGGGCGTCTGCGCGGCATCAGCCGGGGCTTCAGACCCCGCGGCAGGAGCATCCGCTGCGGGGGTCTCGGCGGCAGTCGGTGCGTCAGTTGCGGGGGTGTCCGTCGCCGGGGTCGTGCCGGTTTCCGCAGCCGGTGCCTCGGGCGTGGGGGCCGGGACCTCTGTTGCGGGCGCTTCGGCAGCAGGTGCTTCCGTCGCAGGTGCTTCGGCGGCGGGCGGCTGGCCGGGCGTGGGGGCGTCCTGCGCCTGCACCGACAGGGGCAGCGACATCGCCAGCAACAGCGCAGACAGCGGCAGGGCCGCAGATGCGCGTGATTTCAGCGACACCGGACGTTCAGTTTTCCGATCAGCGGGACAGTTGAGCATGACGCGACATCTTCCTGTTTGTGCCGGTTCCATCTTGATCACGTTCAGCGCCGGATACGCCTCCAGATGGAAAGATTGTGTTCATTCAGGCTTGCGCCACAGATCAGGGAAAATCTCGGCACTGGCTCATCAGCGCGCCGGGAATCCCTTTCTTGAGCGTTTTTGTCAACCCTTCATCCCCCAAGGTCAAGAAGAACGACCAGAGGGCGGATCGCCGCTGCACAGGGAAATCGCCAGCCCCCGTCCGACCGCCCATGCCAGCAGGGACAGGCGCATCTGCGCTTCCGGCAGCAAAGCCAAATGGTTAACGATTGGCCGCTGGCCGGGCAGCGGCGATGCGATGGGAAAACCGCCGCGCAGTCGCGTCCACGCCACCCATCGGCGCCGTGCCTTGAAAACAGGCGGATTAGCGGCATTCGCGGACCCGAAGCCGGACACAATGCGGGCTTCGACGAATCAGGAACAAGAGATGCCTTGCAGTTGTATCGTGGCGAAACTTACGCCCGACAAGAGAGCTCTACTCCTGAATCAGACAGCAGCCGGTCTGCATGCTGGGCTGATCGCCGTGATGGATCAGCGTCGCCTGCATCCCATACATCCGGTCCGACATTCCGTCCGAACACAGTTGCGGCACGGCGACCAGCGTCATCGTGTCGGATATGACCGTCCGCAGCGGATGGCGAAAGACGCCGCTGTCCAGAATCGCCTTCAGCGGCTCGGGCGAGGTCTGATCCGGCTCGGTATGCACGACCTCACCGCCATCGACGCTGAAGCCCCAGAACGGCTCGGTGCCCAGACAGCGGAAATGTTCGGGCAACTCGCCCGGCTCCCACACATCCACGCGATAGGTCAGATAGCGCATCGAGACCCAGCCGCTGCCCTCGCCGCTGTTCACCCGGCCCCAGCCGCGGGTTTCCTCGACCACCTCGACGCCCTTCATGTCGGGGGGCAGGGTGCCGATGACCGGCGAATTCGCATCGGGCTGAAGGCGGATGTTCAACACATCGTCCAGCGCCACATCGGCCACGTCGAACAGCGTCGGCAGGTAATATTCCTGCGTGGCATGGGCGGGGCGGACCGCAAGGGGCAAGGCAAGGATCGCGGCAAGGACCATCGGGGCAAGGATGCGCATGTCGACTCCGTCATTCATCGGGGGCAGATTAGCGCGCCGTGCCGCGCGATGCATCACACGTCGGCGTGGGCTGGGGCGTGGGCTGGGGCGTGGGCAATCCCGTGGGTCATTCCCAAGCCGCGCCGTCGCCGCTAGAACCGGGGCATGACCGTGACCCCGACCACCACATTGACCGCTGACGAAGACCTGACCGCCGCGCTGGCACGGATGCTGGCCGCGACGCTGCGGCCCGGTCAGGTGATTCTGCTGGACGGCCCGGTCGGTGCCGGCAAGACCCATTTCGCCCGCGCCTTCATCCGCGCCCGGCAGGGTGATGGGGCCGAGGACGTGCCCAGCCCCACCTTCACGCTGGTTCAGACCTATGACGATCCGATGGGGACCGAGATCTGGCATGCCGACCTCTATCGTCTGTCCGATCCGTCCGAGCTGGACGAGCTGGGGCTGGACGACGCGATGGAGGACGCCATCTGCCTGATCGAATGGCCCGACCGGCTGGAGGCGGTGCCGGACGGCGCGCTGACCATCGCGCTGTCGCCCCTGCCCGATCCGGCGCTGCGCCGGATCACGCTGGCAGGCGACGCCGATCAGCCCCGCGCGGCCAAGCGGGCGGCATTCGTGGCGCAGGCAGGTTGGGGCGCGGCAAGGGTGCTGCCGCTGGCGGGGGATGCCTCGGCCCGGCGCTATTTCCGGCTGGACGGTCCGCAGGGTCATGCTGTGCTGATGGACGACCGGGGTGATGGCACCGCGCCCTTCCTTGCCGTGACCCGCTGGCTGCGCGATCACGGCTTTGGCGCGCCCGCCATTCTGGCGCAGGATGCCGATGCCGGACTGTTGCTGGTGCAGGATCTGGGCGACGATCTGGTCGCCCGGGTGCTGGAGCGCGAGCCCTCGCAGGCCCCTGCCATCTATGCCCGCATCACCGATCTGCTGGTCGATCTGCACCGCCAGCCGGTGCCGGATTTCGTGGCGGCTCTGGACGGGCCGGTCATGGCCGATCAGGTGGCGCTGTTCGCGCAGTGGTATCCGCAGGCCGCAGGCGCGGACCCCGGCCCCGCCGCCGCCATCGCGCCACTGATCGCGCGGCTTCATGCGGAACTGGCCGCTGATGCCGCCCCGGTGCTGGCCCTGCGCGATTTTCATGCCGAGAACCTGATCTGGCGCGGGGATGATCCGATGGGATTGATCGACTATCAGGACGCGGTGGCCTGCCATCCAGCCTATGATCTGGTATCCGCCTTGCAGGACGCCCGCCGGGAGGTCCCGCCCGAGATCGAGGCCGCCTGCATCGCCCGCTATCTGACCGCCACCGGGATGGACGCGGACCGCCTCCGCGCCGCCTATGCGCTGATGGGGGCGCAACGGAACCTGCGGATCATCGGCATCTTTACCCGGTTGTGCATACGCGACGGCAAGCCGCGCTATCTGGATTTCATGCCGCGTGTCTGGGGATATATCGCGCGCAATCTTACCCATCGCGCGCTTGCACCGCTGGCGCGGGTGGTGAACGATCTGCCCGCACCGGACGCCGCCATCATCGAAAGGATCCGCCGTCAATGCCGCCCCTGATGATCTTTGCCGCGGGTCTTGGCACGCGCATGGCACCGCTGACCGATACCCGCCCCAAGCCGCTGATAAAGGTGGCGGGCCGCAGCCTGCTGGACCGGGCGCTGGAGATGGGGCGGCAGGCGGGCGCGGACCGGATCGTGGTCAATACGCATTATCTGGGCGGGCAGATCGCCGATCATCTGGCAGGAACCGATGTGGCGATCAGCCATGAGCCCGAACTGCTGGACACCGGCGGCGGCTTGCGCAAGGCGCTGCCGCTGCTGGGGGCGGGTCCGGTGGCGACGCTGAACCCGGATGTGGTCTGGACCGGGCCGAACCCTCTGGCCACGCTGGCGCAGGCATGGCGGGACGACATGGACGCGCTGCTGGCGCTGGTGCCGCTGGCGCAGGCGCGGGCGCGGCTGGGCGGCGGCGATTTCGCGATAGACGCGCAGGGCAGGATCGCGCGGCTGGGCGATTTCGTCTATGCCGGGGCGCAGATCATCCGATCCGACCTGCTGGCCGATATCCCCGATCAGGTGTTTTCGCTGAATCTGTTGTGGGACCTGCTGATCGCGCGGGGCCGCGCCTTCGGCATGGTCCATGCAGGCGGCTGGTGCGATGTCGGCCGCCCCGAAGCCATTGCCGAGGCCGAGGCCATGCTGGCCGAAACCCACACCCAAGCACCCCAAACCCATGTCTGACTGGCAACCCGGCCTTTTCGCCCTGCCGCCCGGCGTCGATTTCGCCCATGAATTCGTCGCGGGCCTGTTGGAGCGGATGCGCAACCAGCCGCCCGAGGCGATGGCCCGCGTCACCATTTATGCCAATGCCAGCCGCACCCTGACCGCGATGCAGGCGGCCTTCGATGCAGCGGGACCGATGCTGATGCCGCGCATGCGTATCGTGACCGATCCCGGCCCGGCCCATGACAGCGGCCCTCTGGCCGCGCCGCTGGTGCGCAGGCTGCAACTGGCGCGGCTGATCGACCGGCTGTTGCAGGCGCGGCCCGATCTGGCGGCGGGGCACTCGGTTCCGGCGCTGGCCCATTCGCTGGCCGATCTGATGACCGAGATGCAGACCGAGGGGCTGGACGCCACCGCGCTGGAACGCATCGACACCGGCGATCACGCCCGTCACTGGCAGAACGCGCTGGCCTTCCTGCGCATCGCCGCCGATTTCCACCTGTCCGGCCCGATGCTGGACCGCGCCGCGCGCCAGCGGGCACTGGCCGAACGGCTGGTGGCCGATTGGGCGCAGGGCGTGAACCTGCCCGCCGATCCGGTGATCGTCGCGGGCTCGACCGGTTCGCACGGGGCGACGCGGATGTTCATGCAGGCGGTGGCCAGCCTGCCCAATGGCGCCGTGGTGCTGCCCGGTTTCGACTGGGACCAGCCGCAGGCGATCTGGGACGGTCTGGACGCCCGCGCCGAGGATCACCCGCAGGCTCGTTTCGCGCCGCTGATCCGTGCGGCGGGCTATCCCCAGCCCTGGACGGCGGCGCAGCCAGGCTCGGTCGCGCGCAATGCGCTGGTGTCGCTGGCGCTGCGCCCGGCGCCGGTCACCGATCAGTGGATCGCCGAGGGGCCGCTGCTGTCCGATCTGCGCGGCGCGACCGACGGCCTGACCCTGATCGAGGCCGACCAGCCGGGGCAAGAGGCCGAGGCGATCGCGCTGGTCATGCGCGGCGCCGCCGAACGCGACGAGGAAATCACCCTGATCGCTGCCGACAGCGCCCTGATCCGCCGCGTGGTTGCGGCGCTGGACCGCTGGCATATCCGCCCCGACGACAGCGCGGGCAGGCCCTTGCCGCTGACCGCTCCGGGGTTGTTCCTGCGCCATGTCGCCGGGCTGTTCGGCCAGCCCCTGACCATCGACAAGCTGCTGATCCTGCTGAAACATCCGCTGACCGCGACCGGCGCCGGCACCGAAGCCCGCAACAATGCGCGGCTTCAGTCGCGCGAACTGGAATTGCGTCTGCGCCGGAATGGCCCGGCCTTTCCCGATGGCGCGGCGCTGCGCGACTGGGGCAGCCGCGCCGGTGCCGAACGCAAGGTCTGGGCGGATTGGGTGGCCGCGTTGCTGGACCGGATCGCCGGTTTCGCCGCCGATCACGCGCCGCGCCCCCTGCCCGACCGGCTGGCCGATCTGCGCGCCCTGGCCGAGGCGCTGGCCGCAGGCCCTTCGGGCGACCCCGAGGCGTCCGAGCTGTGGAAGGAAAAGCCCGGCCGCATGGCCCGCGCGGTGATGGACCATCTGGCCGCCCATGCCTCCGAAGGCCCCGATATGGACCCCGGCGATTTTTCCGCGCTGCTGCTGGACGAACTGGGCCAGCAGGCCCTGCGCGGCGATGCCGATGCCCATCCCCTGCTGCGCATCCGCGGTCCACGAGAGGCGCGGATCTTCTGCCACGGCCATGTCATCCTGTCCGGCCTGAACGAAGGCGGCTGGCCGCAGGCGCTGTCCCCCGATCCGTGGCTGTCGCGGCAGATGCGGCTGGCGGCGGGGCTGACCCTGCCGGAACGGGTGATCGGGCTGGCCGCGCATGACTTTCAGCAGGGCATCAGCGCCCGCCGCGTCGTGCTGACCCGCGCCCGCCGCAATGCCGAGGCCGAGACGATCCCCTCGCGCTGGCTGAACCGGCTGACCAACCTGATGGCCGGGCTGCCCGATCAGGGCGGGCCGCAGGCATTGGCGGATATGCGTAACCGTGGCCGCCACTGGCTGGACATGGCGGCGGCGCTGGCCCGGCCGACGGTGCCCGTGGCCCCCGCGCGCCGCCCCTCGCCCATTCCGCCCGCGCCGCCGCTGACGGAATTGCCGGTGACCGATGTGGCGCTGCTGATCCGCGATCCCTATGCCGTCTATGCCAAGCGGGTGCTGGGGCTGCGACCCCTGCCCTCGCTGCGGCCCGAACCCGATGCGGCGCTGCGCGGCGTCACGCTGCACAGCATTGTCGAGCGGTTGCTGCGCACCCGCCCCGATGCCGACACCCCGCCCGCAGTGCTGCGCGACCGGCTGCTGGCGATCACCGCCGGGGTGCTGGCCGAGGATGTTCCCTGGCCCTCGGCTCGCGTCTTCTGGCAGGCCCGGATCGAGCGCATCGCCGACCAGATCGTCAGCGACGAACTGGCCCGACTGGCCGAGGGCCGCCCGCAGGTGGTCGAGGAACGCGGCAGACAGGCCTTGCCGGGCATGGATGTCCGCCTGACCGCCAAGCCCGACCGGATCGACCTTTTGCATGACGGGCGGGCGGTGATCTATGACTATAAATCCGGCAAGCCGCCCACCGATGCCCAGATCGCGCATTTCGACAAGCAACTGGTGCTGGAGGCCGCGATGGCCAGCCGTGGCGGCTTTGGCGCGCTGGGACAGGTCGATGTGGCGGCGATCCGCTATATCCAGCTGGGCGGCGACGGGCGGACGCATCAGCGCAGTTTCGACGCGCAGCTGGAAAAGGAAAACTGGGACGGATTTGTGCGGATGATCCGGCTTTATGTCAGCGGCGAGGTCGGCTTTACCGCCATGCGCGCGCCGGAACTGATGCAATATGACAGCGATTACGGGCATCTGTCGCGCCTTGGCGAATGGTCGCTGGCCGATGAAACCCACCCGGAAAAGGTCGGCGATCATGGATGAGGCGACGCTGAACCAGATCGCGGCGGCGGACCCCGCGCGATCCACATGGCTGACGGCCAATGCCGGCTCGGGCAAGACGCGGGTGCTGACCGATCGGGTGGCGCGGCTGCTGCTGGCCGGTTGCGCGCCCGAACGCATCCTGTGCCTGACCTATACCAAGGCCGCCGCGACCGAGATGCAGAACCGCCTGCTGAAACGGCTGGGCGAATGGGCGATGCTGCCCGAACCGGACCTGCGCCGCGCGCTGGCCGATCTGGGCGAGACCGGCACCCCCGATCTGGCCGAGGCCCGGCGGCTGTTCGCCCGCGCCATCGAGGCTCCGGGCGGGTTGAAGGTGCAGACCATCCACAGCTTCTGCGCGGCGCTGCTGCGGCGTTTCCCGCTGGAGGCCGGGGTGCCGATGGGATTTGCGGAACTGGACGACCGCAGCGCCCGCGCGCTTCGCGCCGAAATCGTCGAGGAAATGGCGGATGAGGGCCACCCGGTCATGGGCGATCTGGTCGCGCTGCATTCGGGCGACAATCTGGACGGGTTTCTGGCCGCGCTGAAGCCCGCCGATTTCGCCGCCCCTCCCGATCCGGCGGCGATTTCGGCGGCGCTGGGACTGCCTGCGGGGATGGATCGCGACCGGCTGCTGGCGCAGGTCTTTACCGGCGACGAATCCGATCTGTTCGATGCGCTGATCCCGGTGCTGGCGACTGGCAAAAGCACCGATCTGAAGCTGGCCGACCGCTTGCGGCAGGGCAACTGGCGCGATCCCGGCATGGATGATCTGTGGTTGCTGGCGGGGGTGCTGCTGACCGGGGCGGGCGCGAAAGAGCCCTTTGCCGCCAAGATCGGCAGCCTGCCGACCAAGGATCTGCGAACCGGCGCCGCCGCCCCCTTCATGGCCGAGCTTGAGGATCTGATGGCGCGGGTCCAGGAGGCCCGCCCCCATGCCCTTGCGCTGGAGGCCGTGCAGGCGACGCTGGCGCTGCACCGCTTCGCACATGCCTTCTGCGCCCGGCTGACCAGCCGCAAGGCCGCGCATGGCTGGCTGGATTTCGACGACCTGATCCTGCGCAGCGCCGCGTTGCTGGAGGAATCCAGCATGGCGCAATGGGTGCTGTTCCGTCTGGATGGCGGTATCGACCATATCCTTGTCGATGAGGCGCAGGATACCAGCCCCGAACAATGGCGCGTCATCCGCCGACTGACCGACGAATTCACCAGTGGCGCCAGTGACCGGCCCCGGACGCTGTTCGTGGTGGGCGATCCGAAACAGTCGATCTATTCCTTCCAGGGCGCCGATATCGCCGTGTTCGAGGATATGCGCGACAGTTTCCGCCGCGATTTCGAGGCCGTAAAGCGCCCGATGCAGAATCGCGGGCTGGCGCACAGTTTCCGATCCTCGCCCGCGATCCTGCGGCTGGTCGATGCGGTGTTTCAGGGCGATGCTGCGCAGGGTCTGGGCGATCCGCCACACCATATCGCCTTTCGCGGCGACCTGCCCGGTCGCGTCGATATCTGGCCGGTGCTGTCCGAACCCGACCGGCCCGAGCCCGGCGACTGGACCCGCCCGGTCGATGCCCCGGCGGAAAATGCCGCCTCGAAACTGCTGGCCGAGGCGGTGGCGGGACAGATCAAGGGGCTGATCGGCACGCCCTTCCTCGACGCCAAATCGGGGCGGGTGCGGGCGATCTCGGCCGGCGATGTGCTGATCCTGGTGCAGCGGCGCGGCGCCTTGTTCGAGGAGTTGATCCGCGCCTGCAAGCTGGCCGGGCTGCCGGTGGCCGGGGCCGACCGGCTGAAACTGGCAGCGGAACTGGCCGTGCGCGACATTCTGGCGACGCTGTCGGTGCTGGCCACGCCCGAGGACGACCTGTCGCTGGCCGCCGCGCTGCGTTCGCCCCTGTTCGGGCTGACCGAGGACGATCTGTTCCGGCTGGCGCAGGGGCGCGGGCGGCGGACGCTGTGGCAGCAATTGCGCGCCTCGGATCACGGAATTGCGCGCGAGGTGCTGAACGATCTGGCGGGTCAGGCCGATTTCATGCGGCCCTATGACGTGATTTCGCGGCTGCTGACGCGGCATGGCGGACGGCAGGCGCTGCTGGCGCGGCTGGGCCCCGAGGCCGAGGACGGCATTGACGAACTGCTGTCGCAGGCGCTGGCCTTCGAGACCATCGAGACGCCCTCGCTGACCGGTTTTCTGGTCTGGCTGTCCACCGATGATGTCGAGGTGAAACGGCAATTGCCCGGCGGCGCGGGCGGGCTGATCCGGGTGATGACGGTTCACGGATCGAAGGGGCTGGAAAGCCCGGTGGTGATCCTGCCCGAAACCCAGAAGCGCCGCCCCGACAACCGCGCCCGCACGGTGCGGCTGAATGACCGCCCGGTCTGGCGCGGGGCATCCGGCAACCGTCCCGATCCGGTGGCCGAGGCCGTGGCCGATCAAGACGCCCGGCAGGTCGAGGAACGGCGGCGGCTGCTCTATGTGGCGCTGACCCGGGCCGAAAGCTGGTTGATCGCGGCGGCGGCGGGGGATGCGGGCGATCAGCCTCTGGACAGCTGGCACGGCATGATCGCCGATGGTGCCGCACGGGCGGATCTGACCCGCGCGGCCATCGAAATTCCCGGCATCGGGCAGGCCACGCGGCTGAGCTTTGGTGACTGGCCGCAGGACGAGGTGTCCGCCGAGGTGGCCCTGACAACCGACGTGACCCTGCCCGGCTGGACCCGCCAGCCCGCACCCCCTGCCCCGGCGACCACCCGGGTCATCGCCGCGACCGCGCTTGGCGGGGCCAAGGCGCTGGCCGCCGCACTGCCCGAAGGGGTCGAGGCCGATCCCGCCGCCGCCATGCTGCGCGGCACGCGGCTGCATCTGCTGCTGGAACATCTGCCCGGCACGCCCGCCGGTGACTGGCCCGCAACCGCCCGCGCCATCCTTGCCGGGGGCGAAGGCGGGTTGCCCGACGCGCAGGAACTGGACGATCTGCTGGCCGAGGCGCGCGAGGTGATCGAGGCCCCCGAGCTGACGGCGGTAATGTCTCCGCCCGCCGATGCGCAGGTGCTGCGCGAAGTGGCGCTGACCGCGCCCCTGCCCGGCATCGGCATCCTGCATGGGATGATCGACCGGCTGGTGGTCTCGGACAGCGGCATCCACGCCATCGACTACAAGACCAACATGCAGGTGCCCGACCAGTCCGGACAGGTGCCCGAGGGGCTGTTGCGGCAGATGGCCGCCTATCGCGCGGCGCTGCGCGGGATCTGGCCCGACCGGCCGCTGCACCTGTCGATCCTGTGGACCGCGACGCGCAGCCTGATGGAGCTGCCCGATCCGCTACTGGATCGCGTCATGGCCGCCCTTGACCAGACGGCCCCGGCTTCATAGCTGTTAGATCAGACATGCCGGGCGCAATCCGCACCGGCCCTTCATTGGGAGCAGCAACATGCCTACCGTGCCCGTCAGTGACACCGAATTCGACGCCGAGGTGCGTCAGGCCGACACCCCCGTGATCGTGGATTTCTGGGCGGAATGGTGCGGCCCCTGCAAGCAGATCGGCCCCGCGCTCGAGGAACTGTCGGATGAATATGCCGGCAAGATCAAGATCGTGAAGGTCAATGTGGACGAGAACCCCGAACAGGCCGCCAATCTGGGCGTGCGCGGCATCCCGGCGCTGTTCATGTTCAAGGGCGGCGAGATGGTGTCGAACCGCATGGGCGCAGCCCCCAAGGCGGCGCTGAAGGAATGGATCGACGAATCGATCTGAGCGATTCAGCCGGATGACGGACCGGGCGGCCGCCGCAATGCGCGCCGCCCGTCTTTTTTGGGCATCCGGGTTTTGAGGGCGTGGTGGGTTGCGAAGCCTGACGCGCCCTCATATCTGAACCCAAAGCTACGGAGAGGCTTATGGCGGAAGACAGATTTCCCGGCTGGCATGGCACGACCATTCTGGCCGTCAGGCGCGGCGGCAAGGTCGTGATTGCGGGCGACGGACAGGTCAGCGTCGGGCAGACGGTGATGAAGGGCTCGGCCCGCAAGGTGCGGATGCTGAAGCCCGGCGGGCGCGACGTGGCGGTGGGTTTCGCCGGATCGACCGCCGATGCCTTTACCCTGCTGGAGCGGCTGGAGAAAAAGCTGGAAGCCGCGCCGGGCCAGTTGCAGCGCGCCTGCGTCGATCTGGCCAAGGACTGGCGCACCGACAAATACCTGCGCAATCTGGAGGCGATGCTGATCGTCACCGACGGGCGCGAGATCTATGTCGTGACCGGCGCCGGCGATGTGCTGGAGCCCGAACATGACGTGGCCGCCATCGGATCGGGCGGGAATTACGCGCTGGCCGCCGCGCGGGGATTGCTGGAGACCGATCTGGACGCGGAAGGCGTGGCGCGCCGGGCAATGGCGATCGCCGCCGAGATCTGCGTCTATACCAACGGCAACCTGACCGTCGAGACGCTGCAAGGATAAGGGGCGAAGGGGTAAGGGGGGCGCTGCCCCCTCGGCCCGTGCCGGGCCTCACCCCCGGGATATTTGAGCACCAAAGATAGACCAGTCGAGGCAAGAGAATGACCGATTTGACCCCGCGCGAGATCGTTTCCGAACTGGATCGCTTCATCATCGGGCAGAAGGACGCCAAGCGCGCCGTGGCCGTGGCCTTGCGCAACCGCTGGCGCAGGAAACAGCTGGGCGACGATCTGCGCGACGAGGTCTATCCCAAGAACATCCTGATGATCGGCCCGACCGGGGTCGGCAAGACCGAGATCAGCCGGAGGCTGGCAAAGCTGGCCAATGCGCCCTTCATCAAGGTCGAGGCGACGAAATTCACCGAAGTCGGCTATGTCGGGCGCGATGTCGAGCAGATCATCCGCGACCTGGCTGACGCCGCCATCGTCGAGACGCGCGAGCGGATGCGCGAGGAGGTCAAGGCCCGCGCCCATAAATCGGCCGAAGAGCGGGTGGTCGAGGCGCTGGCCGGGACGGATGCGCGCGAGGGTACAAGGCAGATGTTCCGCGACAAGCTGAAGCGCGGCGAGCTGGACGATACCGTGATCGAGCTGGAGGTTCAGGACAATTCGAACCCGCTTGGCATGATGGAGATCCCCGGCCAGCCCGGCAGCGCCATGGGTGGCATGATGGATCTGTCGGGGCTGATGAAAGCCTTTGGCGGGCGGCGGGTGCGGCGCAAGGTGACTGTGGCCGAAAGCTATGAGCTGCTGATCGCGGAAGAGGCCGACAAGCTGCTGGACGACGAGGCGGTGAAGGCCGCCGCGCTGGAATCGGTGCAGGAAAACGGCATCGTCTTCATCGACGAGATCGACAAGGTCTGCGCCCGCTCGGATGCCCGGGGTGGCGATGTCAGCCGCGAGGGGGTGCAGCGCGATCTGCTGCCGCTGATCGAGGGGACGACGGTTTCGACCAAATACGGGCCGGTGCGGACCGATCACATCCTGTTCATCGCCTCGGGCGCGTTCCATGTTGCCAAACCCAGCGACCTTTTGCCGGAATTGCAGGGTCGTCTGCCGATCCGGGTCGAGTTGCGGGCGCTGACCGAAGAGGATTTCATCCGCATCCTGACCGAGACCGACAACGCCCTGACCCGGCAATATACCGCGCTGATGGCGACCGAGGGCGTTTCCGTCAGCTTCAGCGACGAGGGGATTGCAGCGCTGGCGCGGATCGCCGCCGAGGTGAACGCTGCGGTCGAGAATATCGGGGCGCGCAGGCTTTATACCGTGATCGAGCGGGTCTTCGAGGAACTGTCCTTCAGCGCGCCAGACAAGGGCGGGGAATCGGTCAGCGTCGATGCCGCCTATGTCGAGCAGCATCTAGGCGATCTGGCGCGCTCGACCGATCTGTCGCGCTATGTCCTTTAAGGGAACCGGCGGGGCTGTTGCCGTGTTGGCCTGACGGCAGAAAAGGAATTACCCATGGGCTATATCTTCGGGATCATCATCTTCGTGCTCGATGTCTGGGCGATCGCCTCGGTCATCAATACCAACGAGACCACGGGCACCAAGATCCTGTGGATCGCGCTGATCGCCATCCTGCCGGTGGTCGGGCTGATCATCTGGTATTTCATGGGGCCGAAGGCGAATTATTCCGCCTGACTGCGCGGCCCGCGGCACAGATAGACGTAACAGGCGCCCTCGCCCCCGTGGCAGACATGGGCAGCGGTGACTTGCTGCTGACCACCGAAGCCTTGGTCCGGATGAGTTATCACTCGGCGCCCGTCGCTCAACCCAAGTTCGACGCTTTTGTACCCGGGGTTAGAGCGTTCTGCATGAAACGGGGATCGTGAGAGATTCCCGGAACGGCGTGATTGTGGCCCACCACTGAACTTTCATCCAGCCGCGACTGGAGCCCGGTGAGTGTTTACGCCTATCGGCGCCGGTTGAGCAATCGCCCGGCGCGCGGAGCTTTCATCTCGCGCAGCGGGGCGGGCGATTGCGATGGTCAGGGCCCGCGCGTAGTCGGCCGCGGACCGGCATCGACCACGGTTCCGGGCTGAAAGCCGGGGCTGGTCGTCGCCCTCATCACGTCAATAGGGGGCGGACAGGCGCAGGTCTGAACAAATCCGCACCAAAGATCCCGAAGCAGAGCAGGCCAATGATCGTAAGCCGATGGATCAAGTTTCTGAAAACACACTGTTAAACAATCAGATGGCGCCGGAGTTGGGCGAGAAAGGCGTCCCCGCACTGAAAACCGCACGGCCCAATCAGCGAACAATCCGATCCGCCAACTGGACCAGCCCTGTTCAGTGTAACATAGCGCGGATGTCGGTCGCCACTTGCTGCAAGGCGGGCAGGAACATGTCCACCAGATCCTGCACCGATGCCTGCCGCGCAGGCACACCGATATTCAGCGCCGCAACCACGCGACCGCGTGCATCACTCAGCGGCACGGCGATAGAGCGCAGGCCAGGCTCGACCTCCTGATCTATCAGCGCATAGCCTTGCGTGCGGATGCGTGCCAGTTCGGCCATCACCGCCTGGGGATCGGTCAGGGTCATCGGCGCGCGGGCTGGCAGCGGGCCGGGGCCAAGGATCGCGCGGGCCTGATCCTCGGGCAGAGCGGCCAGCAGGACCCTGCCCATCGAGGTGCAGCAGGCAGGCAGCCGCGATCCCGGCATCAGCGAAATCGACATCACCTTCCGCTGTGCCGCCCGCGCGATATAGACGATCTCGGCCCCGTCGAGGATCGAGACCGAGGAGCTTTCCCCGATCCGTTCGGACAGCAGATCCAGCGACGGCTGGACCAGTTGCGGCAGCGGCATTCCAGCCAGACAGGCTGTGCCCAGCCGCAGCACCCGCGGCGTCAGCGTGAAGAACTTGCCGTCATAATCGGCGTAACCCAGATGCGCCAGCGTCAGCAAACAACGCCGCGCCGTGGCCCGGTCCAGCCCGGATGCCGCCGATACCTCGGATATCGACTGGCGCGGGCTGTCGGCGCCGAAGGTCTCGATCACCGCCAGACCCTTGGCCAGACCGCCCATGATGTCGCGTTCGCTGATTCCCATGCCCTGCACCTTTGTGCGATATGTAAACAAATATTGTGTATCGCACAAACCGGATTGCGTGAAGGGCCTTTCGTGCCTATCCCTTGCGCCAGCCCGGGCGGGAATCCCGGCGAAATAAGGATAGTCACATGGACAAGACAGTCGCAGATCCGGCCACGGCGGTGGCCGGGATCGAGGACGGCATGAGTGTGATGATCGGCGGCTTTGGCGGCGCAGGTTCGCCCATCGAGCTGGTCCACGCATTGATCGACCGTCATCTGGCCACCGGCCACCCGAAAAACCTGACCGTCATCAACAACAATGCCGGCAACGGCCATGTCGGGCTGGCGGCCCTGATCGAAACCGGGATGGTCGCCAAGCTGATCTGTTCCTTCCCGCGCTCGGCCGATCCGGTGGTGTTCACCGAACGCTATCTGGCCGGGCAGATCGAACTGGAACTGGTGCCGCAGGGAACGCTGGCCGAACGTATCCGCGCGGGCGGGGCAGGGATTCCCGCCTTCTTTACGCCGACCAGCTTTGGCACCGATCTGGCGCGCGGCAAGCCGGTCGCGGAATTCGACGGGCGCAGCTATGTGCAGGAGCGCTGGCTGAAGGCAGATGTGGCGCTGATCAAGGCCGAAACCGCCGATACACACGGCAACCTGACCTATCGGGCGGCGGCGCGGAACTTCAACCCGCTGATGTGCATGGCGGCGGCGGAAACCATCGTGCAGGCCAGCGATGTGGTGGCGGCGGGCGGCATCGACCCCGAACAGGTCGTGACCCCCGGCATCTTCGTCCAGAAGGTCGTGCAGGTCGCCAATCCCGCGCAAGAGGAAGACCTGAACCGCGCCAATGCCGTCTATCCGGAGCCCGCAGCATGACCCCGAAACTGACCAATAACCAGATCGCATGGCGCGCGGCGCAGGACATCACCGACGGGGCCTATGTCAATCTGGGCATCGGATTTCCAGAAAAAGTCGCGCAATATCAGCCGGATGGACGGCAGGCGATCTTTCACACCGAAAACGGCATCCTGAATTTCGGGCAATCGCCCGAGCCGGGGTCCGAGGATTGGGACCTGATCAACGCGGGCAAGAAAGCGGTGACGCTGAAGCCCGGCGCGGCGTTCTTCCACCATGCCGACAGCTTCGCGATGGTGCGCGGCGGGCATCTGGATGTGGCGATCCTTGGCGCTTATGAGGTCGCGGAAAACGGTGATCTGGCGAACTGGTCCACCGGACCCAAGGGCGTGCCCGCCGTGGGCGGCGCGATGGATCTGGTGCATGGCGCCAAGCGGGTGGCGGTGATTACCGACCATGTGACCAAATCCGGCGCGCCAAAGCTGGTCAGCCGTTGCAGCCTGCCGCTGACCGGGGTGGGCTGCGTGACCCGCGTCTATACCTCGTTGGCGGTGATCGATATCGAGGGCGGGCGCTTCGTGCTGCGCGAAAAGCTGCGCTCGATCTCGCTTGAGGAATTGCAGGCGGTGACCGGGGCCGAACTGGTGGTGCCCGGCGATATCGCCGATCTGATTGTGCCGGAGCTGTGACATGACCGACGTTTTCATCTGCGACTATATTCGCACCCCCATCGGCCGTTTCGGCGGCAGCCTTGCCAGCGTGCGGGCCGACGATCTGGGGGCCGTCCCGCTGCGTGCGCTGATCGAACGCAATCCGGGCGTCGATTGGGATGCCATCGACGACGTGATCTTCGGCTGCGCCAATCAGGCGGGCGAGGATAACCGCAACGTCGCCCGCATGGCGCTGCTGCTGGCCGGGCTGCCTGTGAGCGTCACGGGAACCACGGTGAACCGGCTGTGCGGATCCGGCATGGATGCGGTGATCATGGCCGCCCGCGCGATCAAGTCGGGCGAGGCCGATCTGATGATCGCGGGCGGGGTCGAATCCATGTCCCGCGCGCCTTTCGTGATGCCCAAGGCGGAAACCGCGTTTTCCCGCCATGCCGAGATCCACGACACCACCATCGGCTGGCGCTTCGTCAATCCGCTGATGAAGGCGCAATATGGCGTCGAATCCATGCCCGAAACCGGCGAGAACGTGGCCGAGGATTTCTCGATCAGCCGTCAGGATCAGGACGCGATGGCGCTGCGCAGTCAGCAAAACGCCGCGCAGGCACAGGCGAATGGCCGTCTGGCCCGCGAGATCACGCCGGTCACCATCCCGCAGCGCAAGGGCGATCCGAAACTGGTCGAGCGCGACGAACATCCGCGCGAAACCACGGCTGAAAAGCTGGCCGCGCTGCCGACCCCGTTCCGCAAGGGCGGGACGGTGACGGCGGGCAATGCCTCGGGCGTCAATGACGGGGCGGCGGCGCTGATCCTGGCGTCGGCGGACGCGGGGAAGAAATACGGGCTGACCCCGATTGCCCGCGTTCTGGGTGGCGCCACCGCGGGCGTTCCGCCGCGGATCATGGGCTTCGGCCCCGCGCCCGCCAGCAGGAAGCTGATGGCGCGGCTGGGGCTGAGTCCTGCCGATTTCGACGTGATCGAGCTGAACGAGGCCTTTGCCAGCCAGGGTCTGGCCACGCTGCGCGATCTGGGCATTGCCGATGACGACCCGCGCGTGAACCCCAATGGCGGCGCGATTGCGCTGGGTCATCCACTGGGCATGTCGGGGGCGCGGATCACCGGCACGGCTGCGCTGGAACTGTCGCTGAAGGGGGCCAGACGCTCGCTTTCCACCATGTGCATCGGCGTGGGGCAAGGCATCGCCATCGCGCTGGAACGGGTCTGACATCAGCGGGACGCTGCGCAATCGCAGCGGCGTCCCCGCGATCAGGGCTTGATCGGCGGCCATCCGCGCCGCATCCTTCCCCCGGATGACATATATCGACCGGAGGGACGTGATGAGCAGACGCGACGACCTGATTGCCAAATATGCCGCCGATATTCGCGACAAGCTGGGGGAAGAACCCGATCTGGACCTGCTGACCAAGGTCACGATCGGTTGCGGACCCTCGATCTATAACGCCGATGCGGAAACCGTCGCCTCGTCCGATCAGGCAGAGCTTGACCGGATCAGCGCCAATTATCTGGTCAAGAAGCTGGGCCTTGCCAGCGGGCCGGAACTGTCGCAGGCCATCGACGCGGTGGTCGAGAAATACGGCCGTTCCAACCGCAGCAAATATCGCGCGGTGGTCTATTACATGCTGTGCCGCCATTTCGGCAAGGAAGCGGCCTATTCCTGACCGCGACTTGTCACCGGTTTGCGGGTGCCGGATTTACGGGCGCTGACCGATCATCGCCTTGATCGCCATGACATGACCGCCATCGGCGGCCAGACAATCCCCCGCCAGTTCCTGCGCGGCAGCCATCAGGCCCTGCGCCGGGACCAGCCGTTCGACCAGCCCCCATGCCAGTGCCTCGCGCGCCTCGATCCGGGCGCCTGCCATCAGGATCATCTTGGCCCGCGCCGCGCCGATCAGCTGTGTCAGGCGGCGCGGATCGCTGGGTTGCGGCAGAAAGCCCAGCTTCATCACCGGATAGAAGAACCGCGCCTCGGGCACGGCGATGCGCAGATCGCAGGCCAGCACCATGCCGAAGGCGCCGCCCGCCAGCGTGCCGTTCAGTGCCGCGATGGTCAGGCAGGGCATGGTCGCCATCCGCGCCGACAGGCGTTCCCATTCGGGGGATTTCGCCAGCCCGGCTTTGGCCTCGTCCAGATCGGCACCGGCTGAAAACACCCGCCCGGCGCCGGTCAGGATCACCGCGCGGATATCGTCGCGCCCGGCCAGATCATCCAGATGCCCGGTCAGGTCGCGCAGCATCGCCTCGGTCAGCGAATTGGCCTTTTCCTGACGGTCGATTGTCAGGGTCGCCGAATAAGCATCTATCCGCACATCTATCACGAGGTCGTACCTTTCACTTGCCAGGCCGCTGTGCGACAAATGGCGTATTTTGAAGAACTGCGAAAGGTATTCGGCATGTTCAGAACCCTTGCAACCTCGACCATCGCGCTGATCGCGGGTGCGGCGCCGCTTTTTGCCGAGGTGACCCCTTCACAGGTCTGGGAAAACCTGACCGACTATTACAACAGAATTGGTTACGAAGTCGTTGTCGGTCAGGAGAATGATGGCGGCGATACCCTGACGCTTGGCGATGTGGTCATCAAATCCCCCGAAAACGAGGATTACACCACCAATATCCTGATCCCGAAGGTGACGCTGCAACAGACCGGCGACGCCAATGTGCGTACCGTGTTCGACGGCGACATCACCGCCGATTTCACCAGCCCGATGCCCGATGCCGATGACATGGAAGTCAGCATGGTGATCGCGATGCCGGGCAACGAGATGATCAGTTCCGGCACGCCCGAGGATCTGCGTCACGATTTCACCTATCCCACCATGACGCTGAGCGTGAATTTCGGCGAGCTGTCGGAAGGGGTGGAAATGCCCCTGAACATCAGTCTGACCGATCTGGCCGGGACGCAGACCACAAAACTGACCGAGGGCACCGAATCGGTCTATGACATGACGGCGGCCAAGCTGACCGCCGAATTCGCCGCCGATCAGCCACCGTCCGAGGATGGCACGCCGCAGGATGGCCGGATCGAAGGCAGCTTCGAGGTCACCGACATGGTGATGAAAGGCAGCATGATCACGCCCGCGGGCGAGGTCGATCTGACCAATGACATGACCGCCGCGCTGACGGCGGGCCTGTTCACTGACGGCACCTTCTCCAGCGGGCCGATCGCCGGCAGCTTCCACTTCTCGGGCCAGAACCCCGAGGGCCAGCCCGAAGAAGCGTCGGGCAGCTTCAGCGCCGAAAACAGCGAGTTGGTGATGGAGCTTTCGGAAAAGGGCTTCAGCTACAGCGGCAATTCGGGCCGGACCGAAGCCGAGGTGAATGTCTCGTCCCTGCCGTTCCCGATCACCTATGCCGCCGACAGCGCCTCGGGCGCGATGGCCATTCCGGTGCTTCAGTCTGACACGCCGCAGCCGTTCAAATTCGCCTATGAACTGGCCGGCCTGACCCTCTCGGACGAGATCTGGGATCTGTTCGATGCCGATCAGCAACTGCCGCGCGATCCGGCCTCGCTGGCCATTGATCTGGATGGCGACCTGCTGGTCAATGACAACCTGTTCGACCCCGATTTCGGCCAGACCCTGACCGAACAGGCGGACGGTGAACAGGCGGATGGGGACGACGCCACCGGCGACGCACTTGCCGACGGCGCTGACGGCACGGATGTCCAGGACATGCCCTTCGTGCCGCAGACCCTGCGCATCGCCAAGCTGGCGCTGGATGCGGTGGGTGTCACGGCGGATGTCACCGGAGAGTTGGACCTGAGCCAGAACCCGCAGGAACCCGTCGGCACGATCGAGGGCAATTTCACCGGCGTCAGCGGCCTGATCGACAAGCTGATCGCGATGGGCGCCATCCCGCAGGAACAGGCAATGGGCATTCGCATGATGCTGGCGATGTTCGCCAAGCCGGTGAATGACGATCCCGACAACCTGCGGACCGAACTGGAATTCCGCGAAGGCGGTTCGATCTTTGCCAATGGACAACAGGTGAAGTAAAACCTGCCGGAACGCGACGGGGCCGGGGGCTTTTCCCGGCCCTTTTCATTTGCGCCGGTCGTGGAACGCTCTACCATCGGCGCGAAGATCAGGGGATTGGCCATGTCGGGCAACGACACTCACGACAACGCAACCACGAAACTGCGCAATCTGGCCGAGGTGCTGCTGGATGCCGCGCGCCGGGCGGGGGCCGATCAGGCCGACGCGCTGGCGATCCGCGGCCATTCGATCAGCATCGACGTGCGCGGCGGTGCGCTGGAACATGCCGACAGCGCCGACGGGGCCGAGATCGGGCTGCGCGTGCTGGTGGGCGGTCGTCAGGCCTGCGTGTCGGGCAGCGATCACGATCAGGCCACCATCGACGCCATGGCCTCCCGCGCCGTCGCCATGGCGCGCGAGGCGCCGGTGGATGACATGCTGGGGCTGGCCGATCCCGACCAGTTGGGCCCGCGCCGCGATGCGCAGGGTTTGCAGATCGCCGACGACCTGCCCGACCCGACCCCGGCGGAATTGCAGGACCTGGCCCTGCGGACCGAGGCCGCGACCCTGTCGCAGCCCGGCATCTCTCAGGTCGAGGCCGCCAATGCCAGTTTCAGCCGCCGCCAGTTGTGGATCGCGGCCAGCAACGGGTTTTCCGGCGGGTATGAGCGCAGCACCCATGTGATTTCCGCCGTCGCCATCACCGGCGAGGGGCTGGGGATGGAGCGTGACTATGCCGCCGAATCCCGCGTCTGGGCCAGCGATCTGCCACAGCCCGAGGAAATCGGCCGGCTGGCCGCCGAACGCACGCTGGCCCGCGCCGGATCGCGCAAGCCGCCGACCGGGGCCTTTCCGATTCTGTTCGACCGCCGCGTGTCGGCCTCGTTGCTCGGGCATCTGCTGGGCGCGGTGAACGGCGCGGCGGTGGCGCGTGGCGCCAGCTGGCTGCGCGATGCGCTGGATCAGCCGGTGTTGCCCGCTGGCATGGACCTGATCGAAGACCCGCTGAAGCCGCGCTATCCGGCCTCGCGCCCCTTCGATGCCGAGGGGCTGGAAACCCGGTCCCGCGCCATCGTCCGCGACGGCATCCTGCAAGGCTGGACGCTGGATCTGGCGACCGGGCGCAAGCTGGGCATGGCCAGCACCGGATCGGCGGCGCGGGGGCTGACCTCTGCGCCCTCGCCGACCATCAGCAATATCGCCCTGACCTCTGGCCGCCAAAGCCGCGACGATCTGGTCGCGGATATGGGGCGCGGGCTGGTCGTGACCTCGATGCTGGGGGCCTCGATCAACGACACCACGGGCGATTATTCGCGCGGCGCGGCGGGGTTCTGGGTGGAAAACGGGCAGATCGCGTATCCGGTCAACGAATGCACCATCGCCGGCAATCTGCGCGACATGCTGATGACCCTGCGCGCCGCCAATGACGCGCTGCCCTGGCGCACGGCAGAGGTACCCAGCCTGCTGGTCGAGGGAATGACTGTTGCCGGCGCCTGAGGACGATCTGGCGCTGCTGGAACGCGCGGCCCGCGATGCCGGGCAGATCGCGCTGCGTTACTGGCGCAAGCATCCGAGGGCCTGGGACAAGGCCGATGACGCAGGCCCGGTGACCGAGGCCGATCTGGCCGTGAACGACGCGCTGCACGATCTGCTGATGGGCGCGCGGCCCGAATATGGCTGGCTGTCCGAGGAAAGCGAGGCCGACCCGTCGCGGCTGGATGCCGGGCATTGCTTCATCATCGACCCGATCGACGGCACCCGCGCCTTTATCGACGGGCAGGATCACTTTGCCCATTCGCTGGCCGTGGCCAAAGGCGACCGGATCGTGGCGGCGGCGGTTTACCTGCCGGTGCGCGATCTGTGCTATAGCGCCTTCGCGGATGGCCCGGCGCTGATGAACGGCCAGGCCATCGCGCCCAGCAAGGCCGATATCGACGGTGCGCGGGTGCTGACCTATCGCGCCGCGACCGATGCCACGCATTGGCGCGGCGGGGTGACGCCACCGTTCCAGCGCGATTTCCGGCCTTCTCTGGCGTGGCGGCTGTGCCTTGCCGGGCAGGGGCGTTTCGACGCGGCGCTGTCGCTGCGGGCGGTCTGGGAATGGGACATCGCCGCGGGCAGCCTGATTGCGGAACGCGCCGGGGCCAGCGTCACCGACCGGCGCGGCGCAAGGATGCGCTTCAACAGTCCGCGCGCGATGATCGACGGCCTGATCGTCGCCGGGCCGCATCTGCATGAACAGCTGCTTGGGGCGCTGGCGCCCTAGAACATCGCGAAAGGATCGTCGGCGGCGCGGTTGCGGGTGGCGATGGTGCTGCCGGGGCCGGACAGGGTCGCGATCTGCTGGGCCAGTTGCGAAATCGCCTGCGACATGGCCTGCGCGACGGCGGCGGGCTGATCCGACCCCAGCGGCACGGTAATGTCGAAACTGCGGGCATGATTGGCGCCGCCGGTGCCGAACCCCTCGTCCGATACGAAATAGCGCCCGCTGAGACGGAACGCCCCATCCGCCTGCGCCAGCGCCTTTTCCACCCGCACCTCCAGCCGTCGCTGCGGCGGCTCGGCCAGGGGCCAGGGTTCCCCGATCACCGTCGCGCCCGAGATGTTGGATATCTCTCGCGCCAGGGTTTCGGTAAAGGCGCGCTGCGGATTGTCGGCCCACAGGTTGTCCGGGTTCGAGCGCACGGCGCCATCCGCCGTCTGCCACGACACCTCTTGCCCCGAGGCGTATTCCGGCAGTGACACATCGCGCAATTCGACCGTGCCCAGACGGTTCGGGACCTGCGCACCGGTCGCGGGCGGGTCGATCAGAAAGCGGCTGGTCTTTTCGGGGTCGGAACAAGCCGACAGCACCAGCGCCGCAAGGCAAAGAGGGAGAAAACGGGCAAGAATCATGGTTTATCGTCCCAGAATGAAGGCGCGAGGGTTGCGTTCGATCATCCGGGCCAGCGAACCGAAAGCCTCGCTGGCGCGGCGCAACTCGCGCATCATGTTGATGGTCTCGGCATTGAAGGCCGAACGCTCGCCATAGCTGGCCAGAACCCCGTCTGCGCGGGCGGCAGTGGCTTGCAGACGCCGGATCAGGCCGGGCAGTTCCTGCACCGAGGCCGCGATCTCGTCGGCGGCGGTGCTGGCCGATTGCAGGGCGTTGTTCAGGCTGCCCGCCGCATTGCCGTCGCGCAGATCGTTCAGCAGACCGGATGCCGCCTGCAACGTATCGGACAAGTTGCGCGGCAATTGCTCGGCATCCTCGCTGCCCAGCATGGCGCGCAGATCGGTCAGGATGCCCTCGGCCTGCGTGCTGATGGCCAGAAAGTCGATCTGGTTGAAGGAATCGGCGGCGGCGTCGATATCCTCGACCATCTGGGGCACATCGGCGGCGGCCAGACGGACGGCCTCGGCGGCTTCGGCGGCCTCGTCGATCATGCGGGCCAGATTGGCGGCGGTCCCGGCCTCTCGCAGCTCGGTCGTCATGGCGCCGACATCGGCCACGGCCACGCGCGCATCATCCACGGTCTGGCTGATCTTGGCGGGCAGGCCCTGCGCCGCGGGCGATGCGGTCAGCGCGGTGATGCTGTTCATCATGTCGGTGGCGGCCTGCAACGCCTCTTCGATGGGCAGGCCACCGATCCGGTCCACAAAGCCACGCGCGGTGTCCGAGAAATCCTCGATATCGCCGGGCGCGGTGGGCATCAGCGGCAGATCATCCTCGCGCATGATGATTTCGGCGGGTTCGGCATCGGGGATCGTCACCATCTCGACCATCAGCCTTGCGCCGAAGAACCCGGCCGAGGCGACACGCGCCCGCACCCCGTCCTGCACCGCACGTTCCAGAAATTCCATCGCATCCTCGGGCGAAGATCCCTCGGGCAGGCCCATCCGTTCCGGCCAGATAGAGATGTTCACCCGCTGTTGCAGGGCAGGGCTTTCGGCCGCCTCATCGACAGCGACCGACAATTCGGTCACCTGCCCGACGCGCAGCCCCTGAAACTGCACATCCGCGCCGGTGGTCAGCCCGCGCACGGAATCGTCGATCAGCATGCTCAGCCGCAGGGGCTCGCCATCCTCGGGCGCGAAGATCGAGCTGCGCGCCGTCGCCTCATCGACGCGGACGGTGAATTCATGGCCGGGTTCGATGGCGGTGCCACCGCTGACGATGGTATCGAAGGCAACGCCACCCTGCAGAACCGAGGCCAGCGAGTTCACATTGAAGGACAGGCCCTGCGGCCCGAAGGACAGCGAAAAACCCGAGGTATCCCAGAACGCGGTCGCCGAGGTCAGCTTGTCGTCATGCGGCGCCTCGATGAAGGCATCGGCCAGCACGCGGTCGTCGGCATCCGAGATGCGGATATTCTCCATCCGGCCCACCTGCACGCCGCGATGCAGGATCGGCGCGCCTTCGGACAGCCCGTCGCCCGCCTCCATCGACAGGCGGATCCAGCTGCCCGGCACATCGCTGCGGATCAGCGGCGGGCGGTCCAACCCTATGAAATGACGCTGGGATTCGCTGGTATCGGCGTCCCAATACCCCTCGACAAAGGCCCCGGTCAGCACCGTATCCAGCCGCGTCACGCCCTGCGCGCTGACCTGAGGCCGCACGATCCAGAAGCTGGCATCCTCGTCGATGAACTGGGCGACATCGTTATCCACCCGCATTTCCACGACGACGCGCGACAGGTCCTGCGTGAAACGCACCGCTTCCACCCGGCCCACGGTGATCTCGCGAAAGCGCAGCGCGGTTTCGCCCGGCGTGATGCCGGTGGCGTCGGCAAATTCGACCTCGATCAGCACGCCACGGCCGGTATAGGCGTTCCAGGCGACGCCAAGCGTCACGATCAACGCAACGATCGGCACCAGCCAGATCAGGTTGGCCCCGGCCTGCGCGGCCCGCACGGCGGTCTTGCGCACCGGGCTTGCCGGTTTCAGCGGCTCTGGCGTGTCACTCATCTTCGTTCCGTCGTTCCTGCCCCTTGGGTTTTTCTTGCCGCCCGGTCATCCGCCGCGCCGTCATGTTTCGCGCCGCCGTCGCAAGGGCAGACCGCGCCAGATCAGCCGCGGATCAAAACTCTGCGCGGAAAGCATGGTGAAGGCAACCGACAGCGCGAACGAGACCGCTGCCGGGCCGGGATGGATCGAGGCGACAAAGCCCAGTTGCACCAGCGCCGACAGGATCGCGACGACGAAAACGTCGATCATCGACCAGCGGCCGATGAACTCGACCACCTCGTATATCTTCAACCGGGTATGGGCCTGATCGACGGTCGCCGGACGTCCCGCCGCCAGCGCCAGCCACGCAATGGACACGAACTTGCCCACGGGCACAATGACCGAGGCCACGAAGACGATCGCCGCGATGTCATAGCTGCCGTGCTTGATCAGGTCGATCACGCCTTCGATGATCGTCGCCTCGGCGCTGCCCATCAGCCCGGCGAAGGTCTCGGTCCGCATCATCGGGAACAGGTTGGCGGGGATATACATGATCAGCCCGGCAAACCACCACGCCCAGACCGCCTGCAATCCGCGCCGGTCGGGCGGCACCAGCCGGGAATGACAGCGGTCGCAACGCGCCTTTTCGACCGGCCAGACCCGGCCACAGCCGCGACAGCCGATCAGCCCCGCGCGATGGGCGGTCATTACCGGGGCGGCATGGTCGGTCTGCGGTGCGCTCATGCCTGCCCCTCGACCATTTCGCGGCCATCGGTGGGCAGGCCGCCATCCTCGATCGCGTCCCAGATCGTCGTCTGGCACATGAAGCCCCGCGCGGCCACGTTGACGAAGATCAGCGCGCAGAAGGCCCAGAAGGCCGGGCCAAGGCTGATGCTGGCCAGCCCCGCCACCTTGACCAGCGCGACCGAGGTGCCGATCACGAAGATCTCGGCCATCGACCATGGCCGCAATTGTTCGGACAGCCGGAAGGCCGCGGCGGCGTGGCGATAGGGCTGACGCCCCTGCGCCAGCGGCACCAGCGTATAGACCATGAGAAAGGCCCGCAGCACCGGCAGCCCGACGATCATCGCCAGAACCGCCAGAACCAGCGGCAACAGCACCCCGTCGGCGAATGCCAGCGCCACCCCGAACAACGAGGTCGCGTTTCCGAACCCCATGCGAGAGATTTCGAGGAAGGGGAAAAACACCGCCCCCACCATCAGCACCATCGAGGTGAAGGCCAGCGCGATCAGCTGTCCGAAGGCCCCCGCGCGCGGCTTGGCCAGAACCGAACCGCAGCGGACGCAGCGCGCGGTCTCGCCCGAGGTCAGCTCAAGCTCAACATGCAGGGCATCGCAGCGCGGACAGGCGATCAGCCCCGTGCCGGTCCTCAGATCATATTCGCCTTCCTGCATCATTCCCCGCAGAATATGACGCTTTCATCCACAGACAAGCGCCCGGTCCGCGATCTGTGGCCATCAGCGACATTCCTGCCGCAGCGTCTCAATGACTTGCGCCCTGTCGCGCGGCCGAGGTCAGCACCACCTGCCGGCTATCGTCTGGCTGCGTCGAGGCCACCTGTTCAACCGCGAAGGGCAGGCGCAACACGAAAGTATCGCCCTCGATCCCCGAAAATGAATCGCCCTCCAGCTGGGTCGAGAACGCCTCGATCAGCTGACTGCCAAGGCCGGTACCGTCCGGGTTTTCCTCTTTGGACCCCACCGAATTGACGATTTCCAGCACCGCCCGCCCCGGCTGCGGCGAACTGAGCGAAACCCGCACCCAGGGCTGATCCTCGCCCGGCGCGGTACCGGCATATTTCAGCGCGTTGGTAAAGGCCTCGGTCGCCAGCAGCGATAGCGGCACCGCCTGATCGGGCAGCAGGATCAGCGGTTGCAGTTTCGTGTCGATCCGCAGCGAATTGCCCGGTCCCACGGTGGCGTTGGTCATCTGGTTGATGATGTCGCCGATCAGCCGGTCGGCCTCGACCGCGTCCAGATGCTCGGCCTGATAGAGGTTGCGATAGATCGTCGCCAGCGCCGCCACCCGGTCCTGAACCGAGCGCAGCACCCGTTTGGCGTCGGGATCGTCGATCACCCGGCTTTGCATGTTGATGATCGAGGCGATCAGTTGCAGGTTGTTCTTGACCCGGTGGTGAACCTCTTTCAACAGCACGGTCTTTTCGGCGACGGCGGCCTCCATCGCGGCTTCGTCGCGGATCAGGATGCGCGCCATGTTGTGGAAGGTCTGGCTGACATCGGCAATCTCGCTTGGCGCGTTCTGAAGGACCGGGGGCGGGCTGGCACGGCTGCCGATGGCGAAACGGCGCATCTGGCCGCGCAATTCGCGGATATGGCGCAGCACAAGGCGAAAAACCGCGAAATAGGCGACGGCCAGCGACACCAGCCACAGCGCGATGGGCAGAAAGAAAGCGCCGAAATGCGATGCCTGAAAGGCCCCAAGGCCGACCATCCGCGGATTCCAGCTGCCGATGGCATAGACCAGACCCGGCACCACCGGCGCCACGGCAAAGACCTGCGCCTCGCCATTGTTCGATTTGCCGCGGAAGGTGGTTTCGGTCCGCGCCAGCAGGCTGGGCAGGGCGACATCCTTGGGCAGGAACGCGCCCACCTCCTCGCCGTCGCGCACATCCGAGGTCAGGATCCGGCCCCGGTGGTTGAAGGTGACGATCCGCGCCTCGTCCGAGCTTTGATAGATCGCATGGGTGGACCGCAGCAGTTCCTGCGTCAGCGAGATGGCGACAAAGCCCAGCATCTCGCGTTCACGATACAGCGGCTGGATCACCGAAATGACCGAGCGGTCGCTGACCCGCCCCCGGTCAACGGATGTAACCAGCGTGCCCGGCGCTTCGGAAAACGTGCGATAGCTGACGGAATCGCGCATATCCAGCAATTGCGGCCCGTCGCGGGACGAGGTGCAGTCCGACATTCCATCCGCACGCACGAAGACGGCGGCGGCATAGGTGGCGCTGCGCTCGATGAAGCTGCGCATCAGGTCGGAACAGGCCTGCGGATCGTCCATCACCTCCAGCACGGCGGGCCCCAGCGCATCGGCAGACCCCAGCGCGCTTTGCAACAGCGCCCGCTCGCCCGCTGCCGCCAGCGAGGTGCGGCCCAGGATCGCCATTTCATTGCTGCGTTCGGCCTGCTGCGACAGGCTGAGATTCTGGATCAGCGAGATCATCCCGATGGGCAGGATCGCCACCGACAGAAGCGCGCCCAGACGAAAGCCAAGGCCCTTGGTGAAGTCCAGCCGGTTGGCAAGCCTGCGCAGCATGGCAGCCCTTTCTGTCCGGGGATGTCAGCGCATGATCGTCTGGCTGGCCGACATGACGGCCAGCGTCGCCTGATCGGTCATGTCCAGATCGTCGGCGCCCGACAGGTCCAGCAGTTCGGCCAGTTTGCGGCGACCGCGATTAGCGCGTGATTTCACCGTGCCGACGGCAACCCCGGTCATCGCGGCGGCCTGTTCATAGGAAAAGCCGGACGCGCCCACCAAAATCAACGCCTCGCGCTGCTCATCGGGCAATTGCTCGAACGCGGCGCGGAAATCGCGCAACGCCAGACGTCCGTCATGGTCGGGCCGGGTCGCCTGTTTCGCGGCATGGATGCCGTCGGTGTCGGACACTTCACGCTTGGTCTTGCGCCGGGCCGAATAGAAGGTGTTGCGCAGGATCGTGAACAGCCAGGCGCGCAGATTGGTGCCCGCCTGAAACTTGTCCATATTGGTCCATGCCTTGACGATGGTGTCCTGCACCAGATCGTCGGCCGAGGCGCCCTCGCGCGTCAGCGACAGGGCGAATGCGCGCAGGGCGGGCAGGTGATCCACCAGTTGATCGCGGGGATGGCGTTCATCCGCAGCGGTGTTACCGTCGTCATTGCGCTTGGCAGCCGAAGTCATGCGGTCAGTCCTGCTGTTTCAGCTTGTCAAGCAATTGAAGAAAGCGATCCGGAATCTCGTCGCTGACGTCCTGCTCATAGACACGCCGCAGATTCTCGTCGATCTGTTTTTCTATTTCCGCCTTTCGACGATCATCCCGTTTGGTGGTGGTCATGCTTTTGTTAGTCCCGACAATCTTGTGCGCACCTGCACCAACCTGTAGGGGTTAACAATGGTTCCACGCAATATGCGAATTCCAAGGACTTGATCATGGCAACTGCCGACCTGGCCCAATCCATCGGGCGCGAGCTTCCCTTTCTGCGTCGTTATGCGCGTGCATTGACGGGCAGCCAAAGCGCAGGCGACAATTACGCGGCAGCCACATTGGAGGCGATCCTGTCGGACCGCTCGGTTCTGGGTGGCGAAGACGATACCCGCGTCGGCCTGTTCCGAACCTTCCACGCCATCTGGCAAAGTTCCGGCCAGCCGGTCGCGACCGACGACCAGACCGCCCGGGAAAGGCGCGCGCAGGATCACCTGCAGGCGCTGACCCCGAATTCGCGCGAGGCGCTGCTGCTGCGCACCATCGAAGAGCTGCGCTATGACCAGATCGCGCGGATCATGCAGGTCGAGCAGCCCGAGGCCGAAGAGCTGGTGCAGATCGCGCTGAACGAAATGGGCGCGGCCCTGTGCGGCAAGGTCATGGTGATCGAGGATGAAACCATCATCGCCATGGACCTGAAGGGCATCGTGCAGGCGATGGGCCATGACGTGACCGGCGTCGCGCGCACCCACAGCCAGGCCATCGATCTGGCCGGCAAGGCGCGTCCCGACCTGATCCTTGCCGATATCCAGCTGGCCGACGGTTCTTCCGGCATCGATGCGGTCAACGAATTGCTGGGCGATCTGGGCGAAATCCCGGTGATCTTCATCACCGCCTTCCCCGAACGGCTGCTGACCGGCGACCGGCCCGAACCGGCCTTCCTGATCTCGAAACCCTATACCGAGGAACAGGTCCGCTCGGCCGTGTCGCAGGCGATGTTCTTTGCCACGACCGAGGGGCTGGAGGCCTAGGCCTTTTCGGCCAGCCCGTCATCTGATCCCGCCTGCCGCGCCGCCCGCGCGGCGGCGATACGCTTGCGCCGGGCCAGTTCGACATTGACCAGCGCCCCCAGCAGCACCGAAAACCCGCCCATATAGAACCACATCAGCAGCGCCACGACCGCACCGATAGAGCCATAGATGCGGTTATAGCTGTTGAAACTGCTGAGATAGGCCGAAAACGCCACCGATCCCGCCGCCCACAGCAATGCGGCGAACAGTGATCCCCATGTAAAGATCGGCGTGCGCGGCGCCTTCACATTGGGGCCGTATCGGTAAAGGATGCCGATGCCCACGATCACCAGCGCGAACATTCCCGCCCAGGGCAGGCCGGTCAGAAGCCATGCCCGCACCGGTCCGATCACCATGAAATTCAGGATCACCGGCACCGCCACGATGGTCGCCAGCCCGGCCAGCGAAATGCCGACGATGGCCAGCGTCAGCACATAGGCAAGGATGAAGCCGAAGATCGTGGAATGCGCCCGCACCCCATGGGCCGCGTTCAGCCCCCGGATCAGCGCATCCACCCCGGCACGGGCGGCGATCGTCGCAATCATGAAGGAGACGAAGGACGCCCAGCCGATCGAGGTCCGCCCCGCCGAGGTCAGATCGGTGATCTGCCCGTCGATGATGTCCACCGCGCCCTCGGGCACGAATTCATGCGCCACCTCGACATAGGCCATGATCGCGTTGGGGTCGAACCACAGGCTCCACAGCGCAAGGATCGCGGCAAGGCCCGGAAAGACGGCGAACATGGCGTAAAAGGCCACCCCGGCGGCGATCAGCGTCATATGCGTCTTGTCCAGCCGGTCGAAGACCGAGGCCCAGAAGCTCCACAGGTCGCGCAGGTAATTCAGCATCCGATCTCCTTGCGGGTCAGGCGGAATATCGTGCCCAGACGGAGTTTTCACCCAGACGGGCGATGAATTCGGCATGTGCGGCGGCCTCGTCTTCGGTCAGGCGCGGCGGCAGGGGTGCAGGCCGGGCCTGACGCGGCGTGGCGCGGGTGTCGCGGCTTTCGCCCGTCCGCGCAGCTTGTCCGGGCCGGTCCAGCACCAGATCGGGCTGACGCCCGCCGATCAGCTCCAGATAGACCTCGGCCAGCAATTCGCTGTCCAGAAGCGCGCCGTGCAGTTCCCGGCCCGAGTTGTCCACGCCAAAGCGGCGGCACAGGGCATCCAGCGTGTTGGGCGAGCCGGGAAATTTCTCGCGCGCCATCGCCAGCGTGTCCAGCGCGCGGCTGAAGGGTAAGGTGGCATGGCCTGCGCGTTTCAGCTCGGCATTGAGGAATTTCATGTCAAAGCTGGCATTATGGATCACCAGCCGCGCATCATCGGCGATGAAATCAATGAAACCCTGCGCGATTTCCGCGAATTTCGGCTTGTCGCGCAGGAAATCGTCGCCCAGCCCGTGAACCTCGAACGCCTCTTGCGGCATCGGGCGCTCGGGGTTGATATAGACATGAAACGTCCGGCCCGTGGGCAGGTGGTTGATCAGTTCCAGCGCCCCGATCTCGACGATGCGGTCGTCCTTTTCAGCGTAAAAGCCGGTGGTTTCGGTATCCAGAACGATCTCACGCATGTGTTGTCACCTCTTTGCAGATCCGTTCGACGGCGGCCCGGGCGGTCGTCAGGCTGTCGGTTGGAATGATCCAGTCGGCGCGGGCACGCTTGTCGGCATCGGGAAGCTGCCGCGACAGGATCATCTCCAGCATTTCCGGCGTCATGCCGGGCCGGGCCAGCACACGTTCGCGCTGGGTGGCGGCGTCGGTCGAGACCACGGCGATTCCGTCCATATCCTGCGCGCCGCCCGCCTCGAACAACAGCGGAATGTCGAACACCACCAGCGGCCGGTCGCGGTGGCGGTCCAGAAATTGCGCCCGATCCGCGGCCACCAGCGGATGCACGATGGATTCCAGCCGCGACAACGCATCCGGATCGCCCGCCAGCGCACATTTCAGCGCCGCGCGGTCGATACCGCCATCCTTCAGCGCCGCTGGAAAAGCCTGCGAGACCGGCCCCACCGCCGCGCCATCTGCGGCGTAAAGGCGATGCACGGCCTCATCCGCGTCCCAGACCGGGTGACCCAGATCGCGGAACATGCGGGCAGTGGTGGATTTCCCCATCCCGATGCTGCCGGTCAGTCCCAGCCGGAATGTCATGCGAGGGCGGCCTGTCTGGTGTCCTCGTCAACCTCGGGGCGCTTGCCGAACCAGCGCTCGAAACCCGGCGCGGCTTGATGCAGCAGCATTCCCAGCCCATCGACGACCTGACAGCCACGCGCCTGCGCCTCGACCAGAAAGGGGGTCATCAGCGGGGTATAGACCAGATCGGTCACCAGCGCGTCACCTGACAGCGCGTCCAGCGGCACCCGCAGCGGCTGCTTGCCATCCATCCCCATCGCGGTGGCGTTGACCACGGTTGTCGCGCCCTCCAGCATATTGCCCGCCTGCGCCCAGTCATAGACCACGACCCGCGCGCCGAATTCGGATTTGATCTGCTCGGACCGGATTTTGGTGCGGTTGGTGATGCGCAATTCCGGCACGCCGCTGTCCAGCAGCGAGGCCACGACCGCCCGTGCAGCCCCTCCCGCGCCGATCACCGCAGCCGCACCGGCCGAGGGCTGCCATTGCGGCGCATGCTGGCGCAGATTGGCGATGAAGCCATATCCGTCGGTATTGTCGGCATGAATCTTGCCGTCTGGCCGGAAGATCAACGTATTTGCCGCGCCGATCAGCGCCGCCCGGTCGGTCACCACATCGGCCAGCGTCAGCGCGGCTTCTTTATGCGGGATGGTCACGTTCAGCCCGACAAAGCCCATCCGGGGCAGGGCGCGCAGAACCTCGGCCAGATGATCCGGCATCACCGGGATGGGGATGTAATGCCCGGCGATGCCATAACGCTGCAACCAGAACCCATGCACCTTTGGCGAACGGCTGTGTGCGATGGGCATACCGATGACCCCGGCCAGCGGGATCGAGGGGTGAGGCGTCGTATCGGACATGGCGCTGCTTGTTTCTGCTGATTTCCCGTCAGGGCAGATTAGGCCGCGATGTCCGCCGAGGAAAGCCATCTGGCGGCTTTTATGTGTCTTTCGGGCAAACTGTGGATAACCCGGTGGAGGATCGCTGAACGAATCCGTGGGTAACTGGCGTCCGCCGCGAAACCCTCGAAGATGACGCCAGAACGAAGCGTCAACAGATGCCGGTCATCCACAGGTGCACAACCCGGCGCGCTGCTTGAACAAAAATGTGGATAAGCTGTCGTCGTGGCAACTTTCCACATAGTTATCCACAATACAACACATTGAATATAAATGTTAAAAATTCTTACTTGTGAGGTTATTCAGGGTTTATCCACAACACCACGAACTAGGGATCGAATGGTGAAAATCATGGTAATCCCGTTCTCCACAGCCCCTACATCTACAACATTCCTTTTCCTCTATCTTTATTTTAGAAGCCTTTCGGTCAGGAGAATTTGCGATGCAGGACCTGTTGGTCACGATCTATCCCTATGCGAAGGCGTTTCACGTCATGGCGGTGCTGTCATGGATCGCGGGGCTGTTCTATCTGCCGCGTTTGTACGTCTATCACGCCGAACGGGGGCAATCAGGGACCGAGCCTGCGGCCAGTCTGACGATCATGGAGCACAAATTGCTGCGCTTCATCATGCGCCCGGCGATGATCGCCACCTGGATCAGTGGTCTGGCGCTGGTGATGACACCCGGAATCGTCGATTGGTCGATGATCTGGCCCTGGATCAAGGCCATCTGCGTTCTGGGGATGAGCGCGTTTCACGGCTGGTGTTCGGTCCAGCGCCGCGAACTGGCGGCGGGCAGGGCGCTGAGCGGACGAACCTATCGGATGATGAACGAGGTTCCGACG
Organism: Paracoccus alcaliphilus; assembly: GCF_028553725.1. Lineage (NCBI taxonomy): Bacteria > Pseudomonadati > Pseudomonadota > Alphaproteobacteria > Rhodobacterales > Paracoccaceae > Paracoccus > Paracoccus alcaliphilus. The sequence continues at coordinate 677,011 of NZ_CP067124.1, read as the reverse complement.
CTGCTGATGATCGGCATTGTTCTGGCGGTGATCGTCAAATTCTGACTCAAAGATTGACTCGCGGGGATTTCGTCTCTATCTGAACCGCCAAACCGGCCGTCCGGCACGGGATTCTCCACGACATGACATATGCGACCGCATCTGGCGGCCAATCGGTGATGAAATGAGCGAAGAGCGCCTTAACCTGTCCGACCTCAAGGCGAAAAGCCCGGCCGACCTGCTGTCGATGGCCGAGGAATGGGAAATAGAGAACGCTTCGACCATGCGTAAGGGCGAGATGATGTTCTCGCTGCTCAAGGAACATGCGGAAGACGGTTGGGACATCGGCGGCGATGGCGTGCTGGAGGTGGTGCAGGACGGTTTCGGCTTTCTGCGCTCGACCGAGGCGAACTATCTGCCCGGTCCCGACGACATCTATGTCAGCCCCGACATGATCCGCCAGCACAGCCTGCGCACCGGCGACACGGTCGAAGGCGTGATCCGCGCCCCGGGCGAGAATGAGCGTTATTTCGCGCTGACCAAGGTCGAAAAGATCAACTTTGAAAGCCCCGAAAAGGCCCGCCACAAAGTTGCCTTCGACAACCTGACGCCGCTTTACCCCGATGAGCGGCTGAACATGGAAATCCCGGACCCGACGATCAAGGACCGTTCGGCGCGCATCATTGATCTGGTGGCGCCCATCGGCAAGGGTCAGCGGTCGCTGATCGTGGCGCCGCCGCGCACCGGCAAGACGGTGCTGCTGCAGAATATTGCCCATTCGATCGAGAAAAATCACCCGGAATGCTATCTGATCGTACTGCTGATCGACGAACGCCCCGAAGAGGTGACCGACATGCAGCGCAGCGTTCGCGGCGAGGTTGTCTCCTCGACCTTCGACGAACCTGCCAGCCGTCACGTCGCGGTCAGCGAAATGGTGATCGAAAAGGCCAAGCGTCTGGTTGAACATAAACGAGATGTGGTGATCTTGTTGGACTCGATCACAAGACTTGGTAGGGCATTCAATACCGTGGTGCCCAGCTCGGGCAAGGTTCTGACCGGCGGTGTCGATGCGAATGCCCTGCAGCGGCCCAAGCGTTTCTTCGGTGCGGCGCGGAATATCGAAGAGGGCGGCTCGCTGACGATCATTGCGACGGCGCTGATCGATACCGGCTCGCGCATGGACGAAGTGATCTTCGAGGAGTTCAAGGGCACCGGCAACAGCGAGATCGTGCTGGATCGGAAGGTGGCTGACAAACGCGTCTTCCCGGCGATGGATATCCTGAAATCCGGTACGCGGAAGGAAGAATTGCTGGTCGATAGCAAGGATCTGCAAAAAACCTATCTGCTGCGGCGTATCCTGAACCCGATGGGGACGACGGATGCGGTCGAATTCCTGATCTCGAAACTGAAGCAAACGAAATCGAACGCGGAATTCTTCGATTCTATGAACGCCTAGACGGGGCTGAAATGGATCTGATCTTTGCCGAAGCCTCCCCGCCTGGTCGGGGAGGCGTTTCTGTTATCAGGCTCAGCGGTGCCGGGGCCCGCGCGATGCTGGAACGGTTCGCGGGTCGGGTGCCTGAACCACGCAAGGCGGTGCTGCGTCTGATCCGGGATGGCGACGAACAACTGGATCAGGCTCTGGTGATCTGGTTCGAAGCCGGAAGCAGCTTTACCGGTGAGGAAGTCGCGGAATTGCAGTTGCATGGTGCGCCGGTTGTCGTCCGGCGCGTTTCCGCGGCGTTGCAAGCCGCCGGTTGCCGGCAGGCCGAGGCAGGAGAGTTCACACGCCGCGCCTATGTGAACGGAAGGATGGATCTTGCGGCCGTTGAAGGACTGGGCGATCTGCTGGAGGCTGAAACCGAAGCACAACGCAAGCTGGCGCTGCAAAATGCCAGCGGTGGGCTGAGCCGGAAGGTCGAGACGTGGCGACAGATGCTGATCCGGGCGGGCGCTCTGATCGAAGTCAGCGTCGATTTCGCCGATGAAGATGTGCCAGATGATGTACCGAACGAGGTTTTTCATATCTTGCACCAGTTGCGCAGTGAGTTCAGCGGCGAGATAGATGGCTTTCACGCGGCAGAGCGTTTGCGCAAAGGGTTTGAGGTGGCGGTCATAGGCCCCCCCAACGCCGGAAAATCAAGCCTGATCAACCGGATCGCGCAGCGCGAGGTTGCCTTGGTGTCCGACATTTCCGGAACAACGCGTGACATCATCGAGTTGCGGATTGATCTGAAGGGTTTGGCGGTCACGCTTCTGGACACGGCAGGTCTGCGAGAATCGAACGACCAGATCGAGGCGATGGGCGTTGATCGGGCCAGAAACCGGGCGTTGACGGCCGATCTTCGTCTGCATTTGTCTTCAACGGGGCAGGTGGATGATTCGCTGTGGTCTGACGGCGATATTGCGGTGACAACGAAGGCGGATCTTGCGGCGCAGAACACAGGCATGGCGATATCTTCGGTGACGGGGGCCGGGATCAATCAGCTGCTGGATGAACTTTATGAACGGTTGTCCCTTCGCGTTTCCGGGGCAGGGCTTGTCAGTCGGCAGCGACAGCTAAGCGCGATTCGCGACGCCCGGGATACCTTGCAACAGGTTGATGATTTGCCACCCGAGATTCTTGCGGAATTAATTCGGCAAACGGCTGTTTCTCTGGACAGACTACTTGGCAGAATCGGCGCGGAAGAGTATCTGGACGTGATCTTTAGCTCTTTTTGCATTGGAAAGTGAGGAGTGTTTCACGTGAAACATTTCGACGTGATAGTCATTGGCGGCGGACACGCGGGCATCGAGGCTGCGGCTGCAGCCGCGCGTATGGGCGCCAGAACGGCGCTGATCACCATGCAAGAGAGCGATATCGGCACTTTATCCTGTAATCCAGCGATTGGCGGGTTGGGCAAGGGGCATCTGGTTCGCGAAATCGACGCTCTTGATGGTGTCATGGGACGGGTTGCCGATTGGGCGGGGATCCAGTTTCGCTTGCTGAATCGCCGGAAAGGCCCGGCTGTGCAGGGTCCAAGAGCGCAGATGGATCGCGCCCGGTATCGTGTGGCTGCTCGACGCTATCTTTCAACTGTACCAAATCTTGAAATGATATTTGCGGAGGTCGCAGCATTTAGTGGCAGGGACAATCATGTTTCAGGTGTGACTCTGGCAGATGGCAGCGAAATCCTTGCGACTTCCGTAGTCCTGACCACGGGCACGTTCCTGAATGGCGTCATCCATATCGGAGATGTGTCGCGGCAAGCGGGCAGATGGGGGAACGCGGCTTCGGTTTCCCTCGCGGATTCCCTGAATCGGTTTAGCCTGCCGTTAGGTCGGCTGAAAACAGGTACGCCGCCGCGTATCGATGGGCGCAGTATCGCCTGGGATCGGTTGGAGATGCAAGAGGGCGACCAGGAACCAACGTTGTTTTCATATCTGAATGATACCGTGGTGGCGCGCCAGATTTCTTGCGGAATCACCCATACAAACGCCGTAACACATGAAATAATAAGAGAAAATTTGCACCGTTCCGCGATGTACGGGGGCGCCATATCGGGTCGTGGCCCACGCTATTGCCCGTCAATTGAGGATAAGGTCGTCCGTTTCGCTGAGAAGGAATCGCATCAGATTTTTCTGGAACCGGAAGGATTGGACGATACAACTGTTTACCCGAACGGGATTTCGACTTCGCTTCCGGCCGATGTGCAACTGGACTATGTCCGCTCGATTGTCGGACTGGAAAGGGCGGAGATCACCCAACCGGGCTATGCGGTTGAATATGATTACGTAGATCCACGCGCGCTTGATGCTGATCTTTCCGTCAAAACGGTCAAAGGGTTGTTTCTGGCGGGGCAGATCAACGGCACAACCGGTTATGAAGAGGCGGGTGCCCAAGGATTGCTGGCCGGAATTAACGCGGCTTTGGCCGCGACTGGTCGCGATACCTGCCGTTTCAGCCGCGCGGACAGCTATATTGGCGTTATGATCGATGATCTGACCACCAGAGGCGTGACGGAACCTTACCGGATGTTTACCTCTCGCGCCGAGTTTCGGCTGATGATCCGTGCGGATAACGCCGATCAGCGGTTGACGCAAAAGGGTATTGATCTGGGCTGTGTTGGCGCCGAAAGGGCAGCGCAGTTCAACGATAAAATGGATCGCTATAGTTCCGCACGTGTTTTGACGGAGGAAACTTCGTTTACGCCGTCTCAGCTTCAATCTCTGGGTGTTGCGGTGCGGCAGGATGGTCAGCGTAGGTCGATATTCTCTCTTCTCGGTAGCCAGGTGATCGATCAGGAAACTGCCAGTTCTTTGGCCCCGGAATTGGCTGATTTTGACCCGAGAACGCTGCGCCAGATTGAGATTGACGCGCTTTACGATCAATATGCGGATCGCCAGCGGCGCGATGTGGCGCTGCTGAAAGCTGATGAAGATGTCGCTTTGCCCCGTGATTTTGACTATTCGGCGGTTCCGGGCTTGTCTTCCGAGCTGCGCCTTAAGTTGAATAAGGCGAAACCCACCTCTCTGGCCGCCGCATCGAAACTGGAAGGGATGACGCCTGCGGCGCTCACACTGTTGTTGGTCATCGCGCGAGACGGAAAGCGGTACAGCGCATGAATGTTTCACGTGAAACAGAGGCGCGCCTGGAACAGTACGAGGATCTTCTGAGACACTGGAACAGCAGGATCAATCTCATTGCTCCCTCGACAGTGTCCGATATTCGACAACGTCATATCGAGGATTGTCTGCAACTGGCCCGGATCTGCCCTGCCAGCAAAGGGACATGGCTGGATATCGGCAGCGGTGGTGGACTTCCCGGCCTGATTCTGGCGATTGCCAAGGCTGACAGTGATCTGAAATTCACCCTGATCGAGAGCGATCAGCGCAAGGCGACATTTTTGCGAACTGTGGTTCGGGAACTGGCTTTGACCAACTGCCGGGTGATTGCGAAGCGGATTGAAGGCGTGGAACCGCTTAATACTGATTATATCAGCGCGCGGGCCCTTGCTCCGTTGCCACGGCTCATGGCATATCTGGATCATCATCTCTCAAAAGACGGGCAGGCGTGGCTTATGAAGGGGCAGCAGTGGCAAACCGAAATAGAGGACGCGCGCGCAGACTGGACCTTCACTTGTGAGGCGTTTCCCAGTGAGACTCAGCAGGGTGCGGCAATTCTGAAAATCAGCGGGCTTTCCCATGGATGATCTGCATATAGTGGCCATCGCCAACCAGAAGGGCGGGGTTGGTAAGACGACAACGGCCATCAACCTTGGGGCTGCGCTGGCACAGGCAGGGCATGACACGATCCTGATTGATCTGGATGCGCAGGGGAATGCCTCGACCGGGTTGGGGATCGATGCCGAGCGGCGCAAGAAAACCACCTTCGATCTGCTTGTCGGCGATGAAACGATCGAGGATGTGGTTCAGGATACCGCAATCCGCAATCTGCGGATTGTGCCTGCCACTTCGGATCTGTCCTCGGCCGAGATCGAACTGTCTCAGACTGCGGACCGGGTTCGGGTGCTTAGCAAGAAGCTGAAACAGGTGCCGCGGGGGACGATTGTTCTCATCGACTGCCCGCCGGCTCTGGGGCTGCTGACCGTCAACGCGATGGTGGCCGCCGACAGCGTTCTGGTGCCTTTGCAGACCGAGTTTCTGGCGCTGGAGGGGCTGTCTCAACTGCTGACCACGGTGCGGCAGGTGCGGCAATCGGCCAATCGCGAATTGCGGATCAATGGTGTGTTGCTGACCATGGCCGACAGCCGGACCACCCTGTCCCAACAGGTCGAGGCTGACGCACGCGCAACATTGGGTGATTTGGTCTATCCTACTGTAATTCCACGAAATGTTCGCGTTTCCGAGGCGCCGTCGCATGCTCAGCCGGTTCTGAACTATGATCCGATGTCCAAGGGCAGCACCGCATATCGGAATTTCGCGGCCGAATTCGCCGCAAGACTGAAATTGATCCCGGAGGCCGCGTGATGTCGGACAATAAAATCGCTAAACGGGGTCTGGGTCGGGGCCTTTCGGCGCTGATGGCGGATGTCGATCTGAACAGCCCGGCGCCGACCGCGCGTGACCGGACCATGATCCCGATCGAGCAGATCACCGCCAACCCGGATCAGCCGCGCCGCAGCTTTAACCCCGAGGCGTTGCAGGAACTGGCGGCCTCGTTGAAGAATCGCGGGGTGCTTCAGCCGCTGATCGTTCGTCCGCATCCGCGCGATGACGGGCTGTATCAGATCGTCGCCGGAGAGCGTCGCTGGCGCGCGGCGCAGATGGCGCAACTGCACGAACTGCCGGTCATCATCCGCGATCTGGATGATACCGAGGTTCTGGAAGTCGCCATCATCGAGAACATCCAGCGCGCTGACCTGAACGCGATGGAAGAGGCAGCCTCGTTCCGTCAGTTGATGGATCGCTTCGGTCATACGCAGGAGCGGCTGGCCGAGGCGCTGAACAAAAGCCGCAGCCATATTGCCAACCTTCTGCGTTTGCTGACCCTGCCGGACCAGATTCAGGACTGGGTCAAGGAAGGCAAATTGACCTCGGGTCACGCACGAGCACTGATAACGGCGCCGAACCCGGTTCAGCTGGCGCAGCGGGTGATCGAGAAGGGCATGTCGGTTCGTGAAACCGAAGAAATGGTGCGCAAACTGGCGCAGCAACAGCCGGGCGCCCCGAAACCCGGCCGGCGCAGGTCCGAGAAGGACGCAGATACCATCGCGCTGGAATCCGATCTGTCGGCGCATCTGCGGATGAAGGTCGATATCGATCACGCTGGCGAGAAGGGCGGGCGTTTGACCATCGCCTATAAGGATCTGGATCAGCTTGACCGGATCTGTCAGATTCTGGGTGGTGATCGCTAGGGTCGTTCAGCTTTCCGGTCGGGTGACAATGAAAACGGCGACCGCGGTGCAGATTCCGCTTTGAATCGCGATCAACCACAGGGGCAGCGCCAGCCACAGCGCGATTGCGACACCCAGCGTCATGGCGGAAACCGCCCAGATCTTCGCAACCCGGCTGACCACGCCCTTATCCTGCCATGCGCGAACCTGCGGGCCATAGGTTGGGTTGTCCAGAATACGTTGCCGCAATTCAGGCGATGAGCGGGCAAAGGCCCACGCGGCAACCAGCAGGAAGGGCACGGTCGGTAAAACCGGCAGAAACGCCCCGATAATTCCCAAAGCCAGCGCGATACTGCCGATGATGGCCCAGAGGATACGCATCAGATCACGCCGCCAGCTCTCTCAGGATGGCGTTCAGCAGCGGGCGGCCTTGCGTGGTCGCGCAGATCCGCCCATCGCGATGCAAAATCATTCCAAGTTCTTGTAAAGACTCGATAATATTCTCATTCAGCGGAGATCCGGCCAGCTGTTCATAGCGGTGCTGGTCCAGCCCCTCGGACAGGCGCATGGCCATCAGCAGATATTCGGTTGCGATCTCGGATCGGGGCAGCAATTCGCGCAGCGATTCGCCGCTGTGGTTCTGCTCGACCTGCTCCAGCCATTTGCCGGGGGCGCGATATGCCTCGGTCGCGAAGCGCGCCCGGGGCAGGGTGATGCGACCATGCGCGCCGGGTCCGACAGCCGCCCAATCGCCCTGACGCCAATAGACAAGGTTGTGACGGCTTTCGCGGCCCGGCGGGGCGTGGTTGGAAATCTCATAGCCTGACATGCCGAATTCCGCACAAATATCTTGCGTTTCCAGATACATGTCCGCCGATACGTCATCATCCGGAAGATCGCGCAGTTTCCCCGCGGCGGCGCGGGCGCCAAAGGCGGTACCGGGCTCGATGGTCAGTTGATACAGCGACAGATGATCGACGGCCATGTTCAGCGCCTCGCGCAATTCGCTGCGCCATGCGTCGATGCCTTGCCCCTGCCGGGCATAGATCAGATCGAAACTGACCCGATGAAAACTGGCACGGGCCACGTCGAAGGCCGCGCGGGCCTCGGCCACCGAATGCAACCGCCCGAGACGGCGCAAATCATCGTCGTTCAGCGCCTGAATGCCCATCGACAGGCGGTTCACCCCGGCCTGCGCATAGTCATGAAAGCGGCCCTTCTCGACGCTGGTGGGGTTGGCCTCCAGCGTGATCTCGATATCGTTGGCAAAGCCCCAGGCGGCCCGTGCGGCGCGCAGCACCTGATCCACGGTGTCGGGGGCCATCAGCGAGGGCGTACCGCCGCCAAAGAAGATGCTGCCAAGCGTACGCCCCGGCAGTTCACGGCCCAGCCGGGCGATCTCGGCCACCAGTGCGGCCGCCCAACGGCGTTGATCGACGGCGGGGACGACATGGCTGTTGAAATCGCAATAGGGGCATTTCGCGGCGCAGAAGGGCCAATGCACATAGAGACCGAAGCCGCCATGCCGCCAGTCCTCTGCAATGTCATAGCGGATTGAATCTTCGACAATCATGCGGGCGCCACCAGTGAAAACCCGGCCATCGAGGCCGGGTCCTGAAGGATAAAGATGTGCGCGGCGTCAGGCAAAACAACCCTTGATCAGTTTCCGGGCAGCGATGGCGCGATGGCTGAGGCTGTTTTTCATCTGCGCCGACATCTCGCCCAGGGTCACATCATGGCCGTCGGGCATGAAGATCGGGTCATAACCATGCCCCTCGGCCCCGCGTGGCGGCCAGACGACCTGACCGGGCAGCACGCCCTCGAACACCTCGTCATGGCTGTCAGGCCACATCAGGACCAGCGTGCAGCGGAATTGCGCCTTGCGGGGGGCAGGGGCGCCTTTGGCCTCCAGCTCGTCCCATGTGCGCTGCATCGCCATGCCGAAATCGCGGCCATTGCCGGTCTCGGCCCAGTCGGCGGTATAGACGCCGGGCGCGCCGTCCAGCGCATCGACGCTGATGCCGCTGTCATCGGCCAGTGCGGGCAGGCCGGTGGCGGTCACCGCCGCCCGGGCCTTGATGCGGGCATTGCCGACGAAATTGTCCTCGGTCTCGACGGGTTCGGCCAGCCCGGCCTCTGCCGCGCCGACGACCTCGACCCCGTAAGGCGCCAGCAGGGCGCGCATCTCGGACAGCTTGCCCGCGTTATGCGTTGCCACCAGCAGGCGCTTTTCGGTAAAACGCCTCATGCCACGGCGGCCTTCTGGGCGGCGACCAACTGCGTCATGCCTGCCTCGGCCAGATCCAGCAACTGGCCCATCTCGTCACGAGAGAAGGTCGCGCCTTCTGCCGACATCTGCACCTCGATCAGCTTGCCCGCGCCGGTCAGGACGAAATTGCCGTCAGTGCCGGCCTCGCTGTCCTCGGCATAGTCCAGATCCAGCACCGGCTGGCCGGCATAGATGCCGCAGCTGACCGCTGCCACATGGTCGATGATCGGATCGCTGACGATGGCGCCCGCCTTCAGCAGTTTGTTCACCGCCAGACGCAGCGCCACCCAGCCGCCGGTGATCGAGGCGCAGCGGGTGCCGCCATCGGCCTGGATCACGTCGCAGTCGATGGTGATCTGGCGTTCGCCCAAAGCCACCCGATCAACGCCCGCGCGCAGGCTGCGGCCGATCAGGCGCTGGATTTCCTGCGTGCGGCCCGATTGCTTGCCCGAGGCGGCCTCGCGGCGGTTGCGGGTATTGGTCGCGCGTGGCAGCATGCCGTATTCGGCGGTCACCCAGCCCAGCCCGGTGCCCTTCAGAAAGCGCGGCGGGTTTTCCTCGATGGTGGCGCTGCACAGCACATGGGTGTTGCCGCAACGGATCAGGCAAGAGCCCTCTGCGTGCCCCATCACCCCGGTTTCGATTGAAATCGGGCGCATATCGCTTAAATTCCTGCCTGAAGGGCGCATGAGAAGTCCTTTTCACTGAAGAATGGCTGCCCAATACAGGGCCGTCACCCCAAGGCGCAACCCCCGAGGAAAATGAGCCAGGAATCGCTGCTGTCAGAACTGAACGACCGCTCTCGCGAGGTTTTCCGCCGCGTGGTCGAGACCTATCTGGAAACCGGCGAGCCGGTCGGTTCCCGGACGCTGACCCGGGCGCTGTCGGAACAGCTGAGCGCGGCCACCGTGCGCAATGTCATGCAGGATCTGGAACTTCTGGGCCTGCTGGACAGTCCGCATGTCTCGGCCGGGCGGTTGCCGTCGCAGCGTGGGCTGCGGCTGTTCGTGGACGGGATGATGGAAATCGATTCGGTCACCCAGAACGACCGCGAGATGATCGACCAGACCATCGGCAATGACAGCCGCGATACCGGCGCGCTGCTGGACCGGATCAGCACCGCGCTGAGTTCGATCACGCATGGCGCCTCGCTGGTGTTGATGCCCAAGCACGAGGCGCCGGTGCGCCATATCGAATTCGTCAGCCTGGCCTATGACCGGGCGCTGGTGGTGCTGGTCTTTGCCGATGGCCATGTCGAGAACCGGCTGTTCACGCCGCCGCCGGGCCAGACGCCGTCATCGATGCGCGAGGCGGGGAATTTCCTCAACGCCATGGCCGAAGGCCGCACCCTGTCGGAATTACGCGGCCATATCGCCCGTGAAATCGCCGCGCGGCGGTCGGAACTGGACGCGCTGGCCGCCGATCTGGTCGAATCCGGTCTGGCGCTGTGGGACAACGGGCAGACCGATCCGCGGCTGATCGTGCGCGGCCGCTCGAACCTGCTGGACAGTGAGGCCGCCGATCTGGACCGCATCCGAGTGTTGTTCGACGATCTGGAACGCAAGCGCGACATCGTCGAATTTCTGGAGCTGGCCGAGCAGGGCGAGGGGGTGCGGATCTTTATTGGCTCTGAAAACAAGCTTTTTTCACTTTCGGGTTCCGCTTTGGTCGTTTCACCCTATATGAATGCCGACCGGAAGATTGTCGGCGCGGTTGGCGTCATCGGTCCGACGCGCCTGAACTATGGGCGGATCGTGCCGATTGTCGATTATACCGCGCAACTGGTCGGGCGGGTGCTGTCCGGCCGGAAAGGATGAGTGGAAATGAACGAGCAGAACGAACAGCCGATCGAGGATATCCTGGATGACCCGCTGGCCGAGCCGACGGACGAGATCGTCCGGCTGGCCGCCGAACGCGACGAATTTCGCGACAAGTTCATGCGCGCGCTGGCTGACGCCGAAAACTCGCGCAAGCGGGCCGAAAAGGACCGTCGCGATGCCGAACAATATGGCGGCTCGCGGCTGGCCCGCGATCTGTTGCCGGTCCATGATGCGCTGACCCGCGCGCTGGATGTGGCGGGCGATGAACAGCGTGCTGCTGCCGCCGCGCTGATCGAAGGCGTCGAACTGACGCTGAGAGAGCTGTCGAACGTCTTTGGCAAGCATGGGATCACCATCATCAAGCCTCAGCCCGGCGACCGATTCGATCCGCAGATTCACGAAGCCATGTTCGAGGCCGCCGTCCCCGGCACCAATGCCGGAGAGATCATTCAGGTCATGGAAAACGGCTTCAGCCTGCATGAGCGGCTTTTGCGGCCTGCAAAGGTCGGTGTTTCCTCCACTCCGGCGGCCTGATCCGCCCGTTGCGCCCCGCTGAAGGTCGCGGGGCGCTACAACCTTCCTCTGACTTGTTGATTCGGCGCCAGCGCGCGACCCTGACAGCGTTCGGTCTATCGGAGGAAGGGACCATGTCGAATACTGAGGGGGTGAAAATTCACCCCGCCGTGGATAACGGCATCAAAGCGGGTAACCCCAATTTCAACGGCGGCGTTCTGACCTGTCATTGCGCCTCGAACCCGGTCAAGGTTCGGGTCGGCGCCCAGACGGCGCATAACCACGTCTGCGGCTGCACCAAATGCTGGAAGCCTTCGGGCGCGATTTTCAGTCAGGTTGCCGTCGTGTCACGCGATTCGGTCGAGGTCGTCGAAAACGGCGACAAGCTGGATATCGTGAACCGGGACGCCCCCATTCAACGCCATGCCTGCCGCGATTGCGGCGTGCATATGTATGGCCGCATCGAAAACAAGGACCATCCGTTCTATGGTCTGGATTTCGTGCATACCGAACTGTCGTCGGATGACGGCTGGTCGGCGCCGGAATTCGCGGCATTCGTCAGCTCGATCATCGAATCGGGTGTCGATCCGTCGCGTATGGATGGCATCCGGTCGCGTCTGCGCGAGCTGGGGCTGGAGCCCTATGATGCGCTGTCGCCACCGCTGATGGATGCGATTGCGACCCATGTGGCGAAACAGTCCGGCGCGCTGGCAGCCTGAGGGCTTTGTCCGGCTGCACGTGGCGATAAAACAAAACGGCGGGCCGCACTGGCCCGACCGTGCATTCTTACGGAAGCTCTTCGCAAAGACAGGAGATTAACGATGAAAACCCGCGCCGCCGTGGCCCTTGAGGCCGGCAAACCGCTGGAAGTCATGGAGGTCAATCTTGAAGGCCCCAAGGCCGGCGAGGTGATGGTCGAAATCAAAGCCACCGGCATCTGCCACACGGACGAATTCACCCGTTCGGGCGCGGACCCGGAAGGCATCTTTCCGGCCATTCTGGGCCATGAAGGCGCCGGTATCGTGGTCGAGGTCGGCCCGGGCGTCACCTCGGTCAAGCCGGGCGACCATGTCATTCCGCTCTATACCCCCGAATGCCGCGAATGCGCGTCCTGCCTGTCGGGCAAGACCAACCTCTGCACCCGGATCCGCGCCACGCAGGGTCAGGGCCTGATGCCCGATGGCACCTCGCGCTTTTCGCTGCCCGACGGCACGCCGATCCATCACTATATGGGTTGCTCGACCTTCTCGAACTTCACCGTGCTGCCGGAAATCGCCGTGGCAAAGGTTCGTGAGGACGCGCCTTTTGACAAGATCTGCTATATCGGTTGCGGCGTGACCACCGGTATCGGTGCCGTCATCAACACCGCCAAGGTGGAAATCGGCGCCAAGGCCGTCGTTTTCGGTCTGGGTGGCATCGGGCTGAACGTCATTCAGGGCCTGCGTCTGGCCGGTGCCGACATGATTATCGGCGTCGATCTGAACGACGACAAGAAAGAGATGGCCGAGCGTTTCGGCATGACCCATTTCGTCAACCCGAAGAATGTCGAAAATGTCGTGCAGGAAATCGTCGAGATGACGAAAACCCCGTTCGACCAGATCGGCGGCGCGGATTACAGCTTTGACGCGACCGGCAGCACCAAGGTTATGCGCGACGCGCTGGAATGTACGCATCGCGGCTGGGGCCAGTCGGTCATCATCGGCGTGGCGGCGGCAGGGGCCGAAATCAGCACCCGTCCGTTCCAGCTGGTCACCGGCCGGGTCTGGAAAGGCACCGCCTTTGGTGGCGCCCGTGGCCGGACCGATGTGCCGAAGATCGTTGACTGGTACATGGAGGGCAAGATCGAGATCGACCCGATGATCACCCACACCATGGGGCTGGATGACATCAACAAGGGCTTCGATCTGATGCATTCGGGCGAATCGATCCGCTCGGTCGTCCTTTACTGATCCTTCATGGCTGCTTAGTTAAAAGACGGCGGGGCCAATGGCCTCGCCGTCGCCATGAAAACGAAGGAGAGCAGGCATGCGCCATCACTGGCTGGACGATGAGGATGACGACGACGATGATCGCCGTCAGGGCGACAAGGATGGCGGACTGGGCCTTCCCGAAGGCGACAAGATCGGCAAGCTGTATTTCAAGTCGCGCACGGTGATCGTCGCCGGGCCGATCAATGACAAGCTGGCGCAGCGCACCGTGGCGCATCTGCTGGCGCTGGCCGAAGACAGCGACGATCCGATCAACATGCTGATTTCCTCGCCCGGCGGGCATGTGGAATCGGGTGACATGATCCATGACGTGATCAAGTTCATCCGCCCGACCGTGCGCACCATCGGCTCGGGCTGGGTGGCCAGCGCGGGGGCGCTGATCTTTGTCGGCGCGGACAAGGAAAACCGTTTCTGCCTGCCCAATACGCGCTTTCTGATCCACCAGCCCTCGGGCGGGATCGGCGGCACCTCGTCGGACATGATGATCCAGGCCGAGCAGGTGCGCCTGATGCGCGACCGACTGAACCAGATCTTTGCCGAGGCCACCGGCCAGCCGATCGAGCGGATCGAGAAGGACACCCAGCGCGATTTCTGGCTGAACACGCAAGAGGCGCTGGATTACGGCCTGCTGGGCAAGGTCATCCGTTCCGCGGATGAACTGAAGTAAGGGCGGGCGGGGTGATCCTTCGCCCCGCAGCCCCGGCCATTCACCGCCATCGCCGTCACCAGGGGCGGCGATGCCGTCCATTTGTGGCAGAAAGCCGGATTAGCCATTGCCGCTGGCCTGCCCGCCGCCTTTGATCGCCCCGACGACCGGCCCCATCCGCGTGCCGTTCATGTTTGCCGATCTGACCAAGGGAGAATCCCAATGACCCAGAGCTTTGAAACCATTTCCGAAAATCGCAGCTTCGGTGGCACGCAAGGCGTCTATCGCCACAAGTCGCAGGCGACCGGGACCGACATGACCTTCGCCGTTTACCTGCCCGAGGCCGCGCAGCATGGCCGGGTGCCGGTGCTGTGGTATCTGTCGGGTCTGACCTGCACCCATGAAAACGCCATGACCAAGGCCGCCGCGCAGGAATGGTGCGCCGAAACCGGGCTGGCGATCATCTTTCCCGATACTTCGCCGCGCGGCGACGATGTCGCCGATGACGAGGCTTATGATCTGGGCAAGGGCGCGGGCTTCTATGTCAACGCCACGCAGGATCCGTGGAAGCCGCATTACCAGATGTGGCAATATATCGTTCACGAACTGCCCGAACTGGTCAGCGACAATTTCGCCATCGACCGCGAGGCGATGGGCATCTCCGGTCATTCGATGGGCGGTCACGGCGCGCTGACCATCGCCATGACCCACCCCGAGCGTTACCGGTCGGTCTCGGCCTTTTCGCCCATTGCCAACCCGACCGAATCGGACTGGGGGCGCAAGCAGCTGGGCGCCTATCTGGGCGATGACCGCGAGGCATGGAAGGCGCATGATTCGACCCTGCTGATGCGCGAGCGCGGCTATCCCGGCGAAATCCTGATCGATCAGGGCAGCAGCGACCAGTTTCTGGACCTGCTGAAACCCGAGGCGCTGGCCCATGCCATGATGGAGCGTCGCCAGCCCGGCCAGTTCCGCATGCAGCCGGGCTATGACCACAGCTATTTCTTCGTGCAGTCCTTCATGGGCGACCACGTCATGTGGCATGCCGAGCGTCTGGCCTGACCCATCCCCTGCCGGGCGGCCGACGCGCCGCCCGGAACATTCACTTCACCGAGAGCGTTAACCGGCAAACCGATCTGCGTCTTGTGATGTGCATGATGCGACGAAAGGATTATGATCCGGACCATGAACATTCGCTCTTTCGCCCTTGCGCCCGCCGCCGCCTTCGTTCTTTGCCTCGGCCTTGCCTTTCCGGCGCTGGCCGAGCGTATTCCGCTGAACGAAATATCCCGCTATCTCAACAGCCTCGGCACTGTGACCTCGGCCTTTACGCAGGTGAATCCGGATGGCACCGTCTCGACCGGGACGCTGTATATCCATCGTCCGGGCCGGGTGCGGTTCGAATATGCCAATGACAATACGCTGGTGCTGGCCTCGGGCGGAAATGTGGCGATCTTCGACGGCAAATCCTCGGGCGGGCCGCAGCAATATCCGCTGTCGCAAACGCCGCTGTCAATCATTCTGGCGGCGAATGTGAATCTGGGGCAGGCCAATATGGTCACCGGCCATACGGAAACCGAAAACGCCACCGTGGTCACCGCGCAGGACCCGAAACATCCTGAATATGGCAATATCCAGATGGTGTTCACCCCCGGCCCGACCGAGCTGCGCCAATGGGTCATCACCGATGACAGCGGTCAGAAGACCACGGTCATTCTGGGCGACCTGCAGAAGGTCGGCTCGATGCCCGCGTCGCGTTTCTCGATCACCAACGAGATCGGGCGCCGTAATTGATCGCGCGGATTGACGCTTGCGCGGCGTCCCATCAGCCGCGTTGATGGAACGGATCAACCGAACCGGGCTTGATCTTGGGTCCCGGACTTGGCAAGCCTGCGTGGACTGATCAGCCCGCGCAGGTTTCCCATGTCGTCCCAAGCCAGACTTTTCACGCCGGTCCTTGTCGGCGGCTGTTTGATCCTGCTGATCAACTTTGCCCTGCGGGCCAGTTTCGGCGTCTTTCAGATCCCGATTGCCGATGAGTTCTCATGGCCCCGGGTCGAATTCAGCATGGCGATCGCGATTCAGAACCTGGCCTGGGGCATCGGCCAGCCGATCTTCGGCGCCCTGGCCGAGCGTTGGGGTGACCGTTGGGCGATCATTCTGGGTGCGGCGCTGTATTCCGCCGGCCTGATCCTGACCGCCTTCGCCACCACCCCCGCCACGATGCAGCTGCTGGAGGTGATGGTCGGCTTCGGCATCGCCGGCACCGGCTTTGGCGTCATTCTGGCCGTCGTCGGTCGCGCGGCCAGCGACGAAAACCGCAGCCTTGCGCTGGGGATCGCCACTGCGGCGGGATCGGCAGGGCAGGTCTTTGGCGCGCCCTTTGCCGAGATATTGCTGGCGTTCTACAGCTGGCAATCGGTGTTCATCATTTTTGGCGTGGTGGTTCTGTCCTGTCTGATCTTTCTGCCGATGCTGGGCAGCGGCAAACCCGCCAGCCGGACCGAGCTTGAGGAAAGCATGGGCAGCGTGCTGTCGCGCGCCTTCCGCGACCCGTCTTTCCTGATGATCTTCGTGGGCTTCTTCTCTTGCGGTTATCAGCTGGGCTTCATCACCGCCCATTTCCCCGCCATGATTACCGAGATGTGTGGCCCGATAGATCCCGGCGGCATGCTGGCCGCGCTGGGGATCACGACGACATCGGCGCTGGGGGCCATCGCCATTTCGCTGATCGGGCTGGCCAATATCGCCGGTTCGATCATGGCGGGCTGGCTGGGCAAGCGTTACACCAAGAAATACCTGCTGGCCGGGATCTATACGCTGCGCACACTTGTTTCCGCGGCCTTCATCCTGACGCCGATCACGCCCGGAACGGTGATCCTGTTCTCATTGGTGATGGGGGCGCTGTGGCTGGCGACGGTGCCGCTGACCTCTGGGCTGATCGCCTATATCTATGGGCTGCGCTATATGGGCACGCTGTATGGCTTCGTGTTCCTGTCCCATCAGATCGGGTCGTTTCTGGGCGTCTGGCTGGGCGGCAGCCTCTATGACAGTCAGGGCGATTACATGATGGTCTGGTGGGTCGGCGTCGGCGTCGGCGCGTTCAGCGCGCTGATCCATCTGCCGGTGCGTGAACAGCCCTCGCGCCTGCCCGCTGCGGCCTGAACGCGGTTTGGCTTGCGGCGGATGACATTGGCGTGATCAATAGGGCCTGACCAAAAACAGGGAGCCCGCCAATGACCCGTCACCTTGCCACCTGCCTTCTGGCCGCCACGCTGGCCGCGCCTGCCGCCTTTGCCCAGGACGCCGCGTCCGGGGATGCCTGCCCGGTGGCCGAGTTCACCATGGGCCTGCGTTTCCAGCAGCAATCGGCTGAGATCCGGGCGCTGCAATTGCAGGCCTATAACATCGCCACCGAAAGACTGGATGCCGCCGTTGCCGCAGCCGACGATCCGTCGAAACTGGCCATCGTTACCGATCTTGATGAAACGGTGATCGACAATACCGCCCTGCTGGCGCGCGATCTGGCCAATTGCCACATCTATGACGCATGGGACACCTGGCTTCCGTGGGAACGCGATGGCCAGCCCGTGCTGATCCCCGGCGCGAAAGAGTTTCTGAACCACGCCGACAGTCTGGGGGTGGCGATCCGCTATGTCTCGGACCGCGCGGACGAGCAGAAGGACCACACGCTGGCGACGCTGGCCGATCTGGGCCTGCCGCAGGTCAGCGCGGACACCGTCCTGCTGCTGGGGCCGCCCAAGGTTGAACGGCGAGAGATCGTCAGCGCGGACCATCAGATCATCCTGTTGCTGGGAGACACGCTGCATGATTTCGATGGCCGTTTCCGCAAGACTCCGCTGGAGGATCAGAAGGCAACCGTCGCCGAAGAGGCCGCGAAATGGGGCACCGAATGGATCGTCTTTCCCAATGCCAGCTATGGCGACTGGTCCGATGCGCCGCTGACCGCATGGGATGCCGAAACCGTCATCGAGGAATGGTGATCCATCGCGTTTGACCTTGCCCCGCGCGGGCCCTAGTTTGCAGCCCGCGCGAAGGGGAAATTCCATGACCGACCAGAACAACCGCAATCCGTATGAACATGCGGTCGCGATCCGATATCAGCAACGCTCGGCCGAGGTGGGGGCGTTGCAGCGTCAATGCTATGCGCTGGCGACGCTGCGGCTGCGCGAGGCGGTGCGGGCCAATGGCGGCGGGGCTGGGCTGGCGGTGGTGTCGGATATCGACGAAACCATCCTCGACAATACCGCGATCATGGCCCATGTGATGACCGAGGGCCATGATTTCACCGACTTCACCCATTGGAAACGGTGGGAGCGCGAGGGCGAACCCGCCCTGATCCCGGGGGCCGCGGATTTCTTTGCGCTGGCCGACAGTCTGGACGTGACGGTTTTCTATGTCTCGGATCGTTTCGACGAGAACAAGTTTGCCACCATCGCCACGCTGTCGCGGCTGGGGCTGCCGCAGGTGGTGGCCGATCAGGTGATGCTGTTTGGCCCGCCCAAGGCCGAACGCCGCGCCGCCATCGCCAACCGCTTTCGCATCGTGCTGCAATTGGGCGATACGCTGCATGATTTCGACGGGGCTTTCGCTGGCCAGACGCTGGACGATCAGCACCGGCTGGCCGCCGACCATGCCGGCCGCTTTGGCGAGGACTGGATCGTCTTTCCCAACGCCGCCCACGGCACATGGCTGGAGGCCGATCTGCGCCCGTGGCAACTGCCGCCCCATGCCGAAGGGGCCTGAGGCGCGATGCCGCCCAGAACCCTGGCCGTTCAAAAACCGTTATCGAGGCTGCCGGATGTCGCAAGGGGCACAAGCCACGCACCCGCGAAACGGAAAGGCAGACCATGATCGCAGCCGTCGTCGTCACGCATAATCGCCTGAGCCAGTTGCAGGTCACTGTTGCGCGGCTGCTGGCCGAGCCGGTGGATCATATCTTCGTCTATGACAATGCCTCGGAGGACGGGACCGGCGACTGGTTGGCCGGGCAGGCGGGGCCGCGGCTGTCCTTTCGCCGCAGCGACACCAATCGGGGCGGGGCGGGTGGGTTTGCCCATGCGCTGGCCGAGGTGGTGCAGGGGCTCGATCCCGATTGGCTGCTGGTGATGGATGATGACGGTCGCCCCGCGCCCGGTGCCATTGCCGCATTTCGCAAGATGGACAAGACCGGCTGGGACGCCATCGGCGCGGCGGTATTCACGCCCGCAGGCGAGATCTGCGAAATGAACCGCCCCTATCGCAACCCCTTCTGGCGGGTCAGGGAATTCCTGCACACGCTTGTCGGCAAGGGGCGGCGCGGTTTTCATCTGGCCGATGCCGCCTATCGCCCCGATGCGCCGGTGGTCGAGGTCGATATGTCCTCTTTCGTCGGGCTGTTTCTGTCGCGCCACGCGCTGACGGCTGTGGGCATGCCGGACGAGCGGCTGTTCATCTATGGCGACGATCAGCTTTATACGCTGAACATGCGGCGCAAGGGGCTGCGGATCGGCTTTGCCCCCGGCATCCGCTTCGAGCATGACACCGAGGCCCGGCAGGGCGCCAGCGGGGTGGTGCTGCGGCCACTGTGGAAGGTCTATTTCATGTATCGCAACGCGCTGATCGCCTATCGCGTCGCGGCGGGGCCGTGGTTCTGGCCGCTGGTGCCGGTGCTGCTGGTGAAATGGCACCGCAAGGCGCGCGATTACGGCCCGGATGCGGCCATGTTCCGGCGCCTGCTGCGGCTGGCGATCCGCGACGGGCTGGCGGGGCGGCTGGATCGCAGCCATGCCGAGTTGCGCGAATATGCCGAAAACAGCTAGCGGACGTGTTCTTTTCGCGCATCACCTTGTGCAGAGGGCAGGGCTGGGGCTAGGGTCCGGCGGCGATGGGGGTCCGGCCTGACCGGGCCCGGAACAGCGGGCGGGTGTTGATGAAGTTTCTCTTGGTGGGGGCCGGTCTGTCCGGCGCGGTGATCGGACGCAAGCTGGCCGAGGCGGGGCACGAATGCCGCATCATCGACGCGCGCGATCATATCGGCGGCAACTGCCATACCCGCCGCGACGATGAAACCGGCGTGATGATGCATGTCTATGGCCCGCATATCTTCCACACCGATGACGAGGACGTCTGGGCCTATGTCAACAGCTTTGCCGAATTCCTGCCCTTCCAGAACCGGGTCAAGA
Organism: Paracoccus alcaliphilus; assembly: GCF_028553725.1. Taxonomy (NCBI): domain Bacteria; kingdom Pseudomonadati; phylum Pseudomonadota; class Alphaproteobacteria; order Rhodobacterales; family Paracoccaceae; genus Paracoccus; species Paracoccus alcaliphilus. The sequence goes on along the minus strand of NZ_CP067124.1, from coordinate 656,775 downwards.
CCACGGCGCAGGGTGCGGTTTATTCGTTGCCGATCAACCTGCTGACCATCAACCAGTTCTTCGGCAAGACCATGCGCCCCGACGAGGCCCGCGATTTCATCGCCGAACAGGCAGATCACAGCATCACCGACCCGCAAAGCTTCGAAGAGCAGGCGCTGCGTTTCGTTGGCCGCGATCTCTACGAGGCGTTCTTCAAGGGCTATACCGAAAAGCAGTGGGGCTGCTCGCCGCGCGATCTGCCAGCCTCGATCCTGAAGCGGCTGCCGGTGCGCTTCAACTATGACGACAATTACTTCTTTCACCGCTTTCAGGGGATGCCGCGCGACGGCTATACCGCGATGATCGCGGGGATTCTGGATCATCCTGGCATCACTGTCGAACTGAACACGCCCTTCGATCCGCAGATGCGCGACGGCGTGGATCACGTTTTCTGGTCGGGTCCGCTGGACGGGTTCTTTGACTACCGCCTGGGGCGGCTGGGCTATCGCACGCTGGATTTTCAGCGTTTCACCTATGACGGCGATTATCAGGGCTGTGCGGTGATGAATTACGGCGACCGCGAGGTGCCCTATACCCGCATCACCGAGCACAAGCATTTCAGCCCCTGGGAAAGCCACGAATCCAGCGTCTGTTACCGCGAATTCAGCCGCGAGGCAGGCCCCGAGGATATCCCCTATTATCCGATCCGTCTGGTGCAGGAAAAGGCGCTTCTGGAGGATTACATCCTGCTGGCCGAGGCGACCGAGGGCGTGACCTTTGTCGGGCGGCTGGGGACCTATCGCTATCTGGACATGGATGTGACCATCCGCGAGGCGATGGATACCGCCGCGACCTTCCTTGGCTGTCTGGCCGAGGGCAAATCGCCCCGCGCCTTCGTCAAATCCCCGCGTTAAAGCACCGGACCGGCGGTCACAGAGGCTGCCCGCTCAGCAATCGGGGCATCGGATCAAGCGACAGCCCCGCCGCCTGCCGCATGAAGCGGCGGCGCAGCGGCGCGATGGCCGAGACCAGCCCCATGCCCAGACCCCGGCCCGCCGAGATCAGCGCGTTGTCGCTGGCAAACAGCCGGTTCACCGTATCCATCCCCAGCGCAAGACTAGTCGCGTCAAAGCGCCGCCATGTCTGATAGCGTTGCAGCACGTCGATGGCGCCGATATCCTCGCCCCGGCGGCTGGCATCGGTCAGAACCTCGGCCAGCGCGGCCACGTCGCGCAGCCCCAGATTCAGCCCCTGACCGGCGATCGGATGCACACCGTGGGAGGCGTCGCCCACCAGCGCGACACGCGGCGCGGCATAGCGTTCCGCAAGGCTCAGCGACAGCGGATAGGAAAAGCGCGGCCCGGCAAGCTGGATTGCGCCCATAAAATCCCCGAAACGCGGGCGCAGCACGTCGAGGAAACCGTCGTCATCCAGCGCCGCGATGGCGCGGGCATTGGCATGGGTTTCCGACCAGACGATATTGCTGCGATTGCCGGGCAGCGGCAGGATCGCCAGCGGACCCGTCGCCATGAAATACTGATGCGCGATGCCGTCATGCGGCAGATCGTGATCGACCGAGGCGACCAGCGCGGTCTGCCCGTAATCCCAGCCGCGCCGCACGATCCCGGCACGTTCCGCCACGCCCGATCCGCGCCCATCCGCGCCGATCAGCACCCGCGCGGTGATCTGGCTGCCATCCGACAGGGTGGCGGTGATGCCTGCCGCGCCGGGTTCCTGCCCGGTCACCGCGATGCCCGGCAGATGCCGCACCCGGTCCTGCATCGCCGCCAGCAGCGCACCATAAAGGAAACGATCCTCCAGCATCCAGCCGACCGGGCCTTCCTCGATCTCGGCGCTGTCGAAATGCAGAAAGAACGGCCCGGCGCCATCGCCCGCGCGGCCCTGCGATGCCTTTACCTGAAGGATCGGCTGGCTTAGCGGGGCCAGTTCGTCCCACAGGCCAAGGGCCCTCAGCAGCCGGGTCGAGGCCAGCGCCAGCGCATAGGCGCGGCCGTCGAAATCCCTGGCCGCACGGTCATCGGCGGGTCGCGCATCGGCGACGGCGACACTCAGCCCCGCCCCGGCCAGCGCCAGCGCCAGCGTCGGGCCATTCAGCCCGCCCCCCGCGATCAGGACATCCACATCGGTTCTTGTTGGCGCAGTCATGGCCGCGATCATGCACGCGCGCGCGGCAAAGGCAATGCGGTGTTTTCACGGCTGCGACCGGGCGGCGGACATGCGATAAGGTGGCAAGGGCGGCAGGGGAAAGGTGGCGGAATGCGGGCTTTGGCGGGGATGCGGCTGACGCCGACGGGGCTGTTGTTTCTTGGCCGCCGGTTTCCGTGCAGCATCGGCAAGACCGGCATCACCGCCACCAAGCGCGAGGGCGACGGCGCCACCCCGGCGGGTGTCTGGCGGGTGACCGGGCTGTGGTATCGGCCCGACCGGCTGGCGCGTCCCGCGGCATGGGCGCGGGCCATCGGGCCGGACGACCTGTGGTGCGATGCGCCGGGCCATCCAGCCTATAACCACCATGCCCGCGCGCCGCTGGCGGCCAGTCACGAGCGGTTGCGGCGGGCCGACCCGCTTTATGACCTGATCCTGACGACGGACTGGAACTGGCCGGATGCGGAGCCGGGGCGCGGCTCGGCCATCTTTCTGCATCAATGGCGCAGGCCGGGTTACGGGACCGAGGGTTGCATCGCCTTCGCCCGCCGCGACCTGATCTGGATCGCGCGGCGGGCGCGGCCCGGCACCCGGATCATCGTCGATCAGCCGTAATCGCGGGCGCCGAAAATGGCGGAACCCACGCGGATATGGGTCGCGCCCTCGGCGATGGCGGATTCGAAATCGGCGCTCATCCCCATCGAGAGGTTGGGCAGGCCGTTTTCCTGCGCCAGACGGCGCAGCAGGCGGAAATGCGGCACCGGGTCATCGGCTTCGGGCGGGATGCACATCAGCCCCTGCGGGTCCAGCCCCAGATCGCGACAGGATGCCAGAAAGCCCGGCAGCTCATCGGCCAGAACCCCGGCCTTCTGCGGCTCGTCCCCGGTATTGACCTGAATGAACAGATCGGGACTGCGGCCCTGCTCGGCGATCTGCTGGGCCAGCTTCCGGGCCAGAGACATGCGATCCAGCGTATGGATCGCGTCGAACAGCTGCACCGCCTGTTTCGCCTTGTTCGATTGCAGCGGGCCGATCATGTGCAGCTCGACCCCGTTGAAGCGGTCGCGCCATGCGGGCCATTTGCCCTGCGCTTCCTGCACATAGTTTTCGCCAAAGACGCGCTGCCCGGCATCGAGCACGGATTCGACCCGGTCGGGCGGCTGCACCTTGCTGACGGCGATCAGGCGGACCTGTCCGGGCTGCCTGCCTGCGGCGGTCTCGGCGGCGGTGATGCGGGTTTTGATCTGTTCCAGTCCCATGTCGCGACCAAACAAAAAGAAAAGAGCGGGCGCAAGGCCCGCTCTGTCCTTAACCAATGATCCGGGGATCAGAAGTTGAAGCGGACGCCCATGTCGGCGGTCACGCGCTCTTGATAGTCGCGCTGGAGCGAAGCACCCAGACGGGCACCACCCAGATCGTAGTTGACGCCGATACCGAACGCGTTGTCGGTTTCTTTCTGCGTCCAGTCGCCATCGTTGTTGGCGATATAGGCTTCGATGTTGGTCAGGCCGTCCAGCAGGGTGTAGTCACCATACAGGGCGATGGTCTTGCCGAAGTCGCTGACCGTGTTCGGGCCGACGATGCCCGGGATCGAACCCACGTCGCCGTTGTCGATGTAGTTCAGACCGATGCGAGCTTGCTCGGTGATCGCATAACGGGCGCCGACGAAGTAAACGTCGTGATCGTCATAGCCAGCAGCGTTCAGCGAGGCGGCAGCCGACAGTTCCAGAACATCGTTCCAGACGTAGTCAACCGAGAAGCTGATCTCTTCCTTGTGGAACGCTTCGAGCGCGCCGGTTTGATCCGGGTCGACATAGGACGCCTGAACGGTCAGGTTGTCGATCTCATAGAGAGCGCGAACGCCGACGCGGTTGACGTTGCCGTATTTCGACGATTCGTAGGCGAAGAACCCACCGAGGGCGTTGCCGCCGACCGAACGGTCGAATGCGCCAAGCTCGGTCGCGTAGATCAGGCCGTTGGTGTCCATCGCGGTATCGACGTTACCGACCTCGACGGTCAGGCCTTGGCTGGTCACGTAGAGTTTGCCGGCGTTGGTCGTGCCGCCATCGCCGCGCGAACCGTTGTTCTGGTCCCACTGCAGACGGAAGCGGGCACCGAAGTCAACGCCCTGATCGGTCGAGGTCGCGGCGTCGATGTTCATCCGCAGACGCGAAATGACCTGCGAATTGTTGAAACCGCCGGTCTGAACACCGTCTTCGTAATAGATCACACCGGTGCGGCCATAGCCCGAGATGGTCACGTCAGCGGCGGCGACGCCGGCCGACAGCACCAGGGCGGTCGTGGCGAAAAGAGCCTTTTTCATGGTCGTTTTCCCTCTTGTCTCTCTCTCATGCCCAGAACGGATCGCCGCTTTGGGTATATTCAGGTATTTCGCCCTTTCGACCCCATGATGCAACGGAATCACTGCCTGCCTGATTTCTTTAGCCATTTCTGTGATGCACATGGGCCACACATTTAATTGACCAATGGTTGCGGCTTGCCGCCGGGACAGCGGTGCGGCACCGGCGGGGATGCGCCAAGGCGCTTGTGGCGGCGGGGCAATCCGCGTTAAAGCTGCGGCTGACGCGACATTATCCGGGGGCTGGAATGAACACCGCACGCGCCGCGAAGCTGATCACCGCAACGGCCTTCTGCGCCGCGCTTGCCGCATGTGGCGGTGGCGGCAGCCGCGGCGGCTCTTCGGACGCATCGGACCGGTACGACCCCGACAGCCGCACGATCTGGGATCTGGTCCGCAGCAACGAGAGCCCGCATACCTCGGTCGGCGTGAACAAGTATCTGTGGAATGCCAGTCTGGAAGTGCTGGATTTCCTGCCGATCCAGTCGGTCGATCCGTTCACCGGCGTGATCGTGACCGGCTATGGCACGCCTCCGGGCGGGGGACGGTCCTATCGCGCGACGATCCGCGTGGCCGACCCGGCGCTGGATGCGCGCAGCCTGAAGCTGTCCTTGCAGGGGCCGGGCGGCGGCGCGGTCGAGCCCGGCACGGTGCGCGCGGTCGAGGATGCGATTCTGACGCGCGCGCGTCAATTGCGCATCCGGGACGGCCGGTTGTAAGGTCTGGTGCTGTGTGAAGGGGGCTGTCCGCCCCCTCGGCCGCAGGCGGCCTCACCCCCGAGGATATTTGCGCACCAGAGATGAGGCAGGCGGAAGGTCCGGTTGCGGGCCACTGGACCCTTCAGTCGCCGCCGTATAAACCCGGTGGCGACGAATGACGCCAAGGGTCCGACATGCCTTATGATCCCTCCAGCCTTGAGCCCCGTTGGCAACAGGCCTGGGCCGATGCCGCCAGCTTTACCGCCACGCGCGACGAGCGGCCGAAATATTATGTGCTGGAGATGTTCCCCTATCCTTCCGGGCGCATCCATATGGGCCATGTGCGCAACTATACCATGGGCGATGTGGTGGCGCGGTTCAAACGCGCGCAGGGGTTTTCGGTGCTGCATCCGATGGGCTGGGACGCCTTTGGCATGCCGGCCGAGAATGCCGCGATGGAGCAGGGCGGCCATCCGCGTGACTGGACCTATGGCAATATCGCCACCATGCGCGAGCAGCTGAAGCCGCTGGGGCTGTCCATCGACTGGAGCCGCGAATTCGCCACCTGCGACGATGAATATGTGGCCCGGCAGCAGGCGCTGTTTCTGGACATGCTGGAGGCCGGGCTGATCACCCGCAAATCGGCGCAGGTGAACTGGGATCCGGTCGATATGACCGTGCTGGCCAATGAGCAGGTGATTGACGGCAAGGGCTGGCGGTCCGGCGCGGCGGTGGAGCGGCGCGAGCTGACGCAGTGGTTCTTTCGCATCTCGGACTATTCCGAGGAGTTGCTGGCGGCGCTGGATGGGCTGAAGGGCTGGCCGGAGAAGGTGCGGCTGATGCAGTCGAACTGGATCGGCAAGTCGCGCGGGCTGCAGTTCCGGTTCGAGACGGTGGATCTGCCGGATTTCCCCGAGATCGAGGTTTACACGACGCGGCCCGATACGCTGCTGGGGGCCAGCTTTGTCGCGCTGTCGCCGGATCATCCGCTGGTCGGGCGGCTGGCCGCCGCCGATCCCGAGGTCGCGGCTTTCGTCGAGGAATGTCGCAGGATCGGCACCACCGAAGAGGCGATCGAGACGGCGCCGAAGCTGGGTTTCGATACCGGGCTGAAGGTGCGGCACCCGCTGGACGCGGAATGGGAACTGCCGATCTGGATCGCGAATTTCGTGCTGATGGATTACGGTACCGGCGCGATCTTCGGCAGCCCGGCGCATGATGAACGCGACCACGAATTCGCCACCAGATACGGGCTGGCGATCCGGGCAAGTTTTGGTCAGCCGGGCATGGATCAGGTGGCCGCCGATGCGCTGGTGGCGGATGCGCCGTTCACGCCGCTGAAATCCGAGGTCGTGACCTATGTGCGCGGTTTCGCGGGCGATACGGATCAGACCGGCGATGCGGCGGTCAGTGCCGCCATCGCCCATGCCGAGGCCGGTGGCTGGGGCAAGGGTGTGACCAAATACCGTCTGCGCGACTGGGGTATTTCCCGGCAGCGTTACTGGGGTTGTCCGATCCCGGTGGTGCATTGCGACGCCTGCGGCACGGTGCCCGAGGCGAAGGAAAACCTGCCGGTGCTGCTGCCGCAGGATGTGAGTTTCGACATTCCGGGCAATCCGCTGGACCGGCACCCGACATGGCGGCAGGCGACCTGCCCGAAATGCGGCAATGCGGCCCGGCGCGAGACCGATACCATGGACACTTTCGTGGACAGTTCATGGTATTACGCGCGCTTTACCTCGCCCCGCGCGGATACGCCGACGGATCGGGCCGATGCCGATTACTGGATGAATGTGGACCAGTATATCGGCGGTATCGAACATGCGATTCTGCATCTGCTCTATTCGCGGTTCTTTGCCCGGGCGATGGTCAAGACCGGGCATCTGCCCGAGGCGGCGAAAGAGCCGTTCGATGCGCTGTTCACGCAGGGCATGGTCACGCATGAGATCTATATGACCCGCGATGATCGGGGGCGTCCGGTCTATCACCTGCCCGAGGATGTGACGGACGGCAAACTGGCCGATGGTACGGCGGTGCAGGTCATCCCCTCGGCCAAGATGTCGAAATCCAAGAAGAATGTGGTCGATCCGGTCGATATCGTGACGGGCTTCGGGGCCGATACCGCGCGCTGGTTCATGCTGTCCGACAGCCCGCCCGAGCGCGATGTGGAATGGACCGCTGCCGGGGCCGAGGCCGCGCACAAGTTTCTGGCCCGCGTATGGCGGCTGGCGGATGAGACGGCCGAGGGAGAGGACGATCCCGATCTGAGCCGCGCCGCCCATCGCGCCATTGCCGATGTGACGAAATCCATCGAGGGTTTCGCCTTCAACAAGGCGGTGGCGAAGGTCTATGAGCTGGCCAATGCCGTCGGCAAATCAAAGGCCGGGGGCGAATCGCGCCGGGCCGTGCTGCGGATCATGGCGCAGCTGATGGGGCCGATGGTGCCGCATCTGGCCGAGGATGTCTGGACCATGGCCGGCGGTCAGGGCATGGTCGTCGATGCGCCCTGGCCCAAGGCCGACCCGGCGATGCTGGAGGATGACACGGTGACCCTGCCGATCCAGATCAACGGCAAGCGCCGGGCCGAGATCTCGGTGCCCAAAGACATGCCCAAGGATCAGATCGAGGCGCTGGTGCTGGCCGATGAAACGGTGCAGCGGTTCCTTGAGGGCGCGGCGCCGAAAAAGCTGATCGTGGTGCCGGGGCGGATCGTCAATGTGGTCGCCTGAGGGCATCACCCGCCGCGCGGCCCTGCTGGGGCTGCTGGCGGTTGCGGCCTGCGGGCTGACCCCGGTTTACGGGCCGGATGGGGCGGGCAGGCGGCTGTTCGGCCGCATCCGCCCGCAGGACCCCGAGACATTCGAGGATTTCGCCTTCAATCGCCGTCTGGCCGAACGGCTGGGCCCCGAGGCGGATGGCGCATTGCAGCTGGAATACCGGCTGAGCATCGGCGTCGTGTCGCAGGCCATCACGCCGGAAGAGGTCACCACGCGATATTCGCTGAACGGCACCGCCGATTTCGCGCTGCGGGACGCTGCGGGGGTGGTGCTGGTGCAGGGGCGGGTCAGCGGATTCACGTCCTATTCGACCACCGAGACCACCATCGCGACCCTGACCGCCGAGGCCGATGCCCGGCAGCGGCTGGCCCATATGCTGGCCGATCAGGTGGTCACGCGGTTGCTCGCGGCCTCGGACAAGTTGCCGCAATGATACTGAAGGGCGGGGAAATCGCGCGCTATCTGGCGCGTCCCGACCCGTCACGACCGGCCCTGCTGATCTATGGTCAGGATGCGATGCGGGTATCGCTGAAACGTGCCGAGGCGGTTGCAGCCCTTGTCGGTCCCGGCGCCGAAGAGGAAATGCGCCTGACGCGGCTGGCGGGGGCCGGGTTGAAAAAGGACCCCGCGCAACTGATGGATGCGGTCAAGGCGGTCGGATTCTTTCCCGGTCAGCGCGTCGTTCTGGCCGAAGATACGCCCGATGCGGGTGCCGATGGGGTCGGCGCGGCGATCGGCGCCTGGCAGCCGGGCGATGCGGTGATCGTGGTCACGGCGGGCGGATTGTCGAAATCCTCGGCCCTGCGCAAGTTGTTCGAAAATCATCGCGATGCGGTGGTCGCGCCGATCTATGACGATCCGCCGGGGGCCGAGGAAATCGGCCGCTGGCTGGAAGAGGCCGGGTTGCGCGATGTGCCCCGCGATGCGATGCGCGATCTGGGTGATCTGGCCCGCGCGCTGACGCCGGGCGATCTGCGGCAGGTGATCGAGAAGATCGGCCTGTATAAGCATGGCGATGCGACGCCGCTGACTCCGGGCGAGGTGGCGCTGATGGCGCCCGCAACCATCGAGGCCGATATCGACGAAGTGCTGCATGTGGTGGCCGAGGGGCGCGCGGACGAGTTCGGCCAGCTGATGCGGCGAATCGAGGGGCAGGGCATTACTCCGGTCAGTCTGTGCATCGCCGCGCTGCGTCATTTCCGGGCGCTGCATCTGGCCGCCTGCGATCCGGGCGGGCCGGGGGCGGGGTTGTCGCGGATGCGGCCTCCGGTCTTCGGGCCGCGCCGCGACCGCATGGCCCGGCAGGCGCAGAGCTGGGGGATGGGGCCGCTGGAGGACGCGCTGCGGCAGTTGCTGGATACGGATCTGGCGCTGCGCAGTTCGACCTCGGCCCCGGCCATGGCACTGGTCGAGCGGGTGCTGCTGCGGCTGGCGATGATGCCGAAAGGCAGGCGATGACGCTGACGCCCGATGCGCTGGTCATCGGCGCGGGGCCTGCCGGGCTGATGGCGGCCGAGGTCCTGTCGCAGGGCGGCGCATCGGTTCTGCTGGCCGAGGCGATGCCGACGCCCGCGCGGAAGTTTCTGATGGCGGGCAAGTCAGGGTTGAACCTGACCAAGGCCGAGCCTTTGGAGATGTTTGCGCTGCGGTTCAGCCTTGGCAGCGGGGGCTGTCTGCCCCCGCACCCCCGAGGATATTTCTGCACCAAAGATGGGGCATTTGGTCCGGAACAGGTGATGGACTGGGCGCGGGGGCTGGGGATCGGGTTGTTTACCGGCTCGACCGGGCGGGTGTTTCCGGTGGGGATGAAGGCATCGCCCCTGTTGCGGGCTTGGCTGGCGCGGTTGCGTGGGCAGGGGGTCGAGTTGCGGACCCGCTGGCGCTGGGTCGGGCTGGAGCAGGGGTTTCGGTTCGAGACGGCGCAGGGGGTGCGGCATGTGCGGCCCGGCGTCGCGGTTCTGGCGCTGGGGGGGGCAAGCTGGCCCCGGCTGGGTTCGGATGCCGCCTGGGTGCCGGTATTGCGTGAGGCAGGGGTGCCCGTAGTGGATTTCCGGCCTGCCAATATGGGATTCAGGGTGGCGTGGTCGGAACGGATGGCGCGTCATTTCGGCAGGGCCGTCAAGGGGACCCGGATCCGCGCGGGCGATCTGGTCACGCGCGGCGAATGGGTGATCGGGCGTTGCGGGATCGAGGGCGGAGCGATTTACGAAGTTGCCGCCGCCATCCGGGATGGGGCCCCGGCGGTCGTGGATCTGGCGCCGGATCTGGATCATGGGGCGCTGGCCGGGCGGTTTGCGAGGCCGCGTGGCAGGTTGTCGCTGGGCAACTGGCTGCGGAAGGTTCTGGGCGATCCGGTCAAGGTGGCGCTGCTGCTGGAATGGGGGCGGCCCTGGCCCGGCGATCCGGATGGCTGGGCGCGGCGGGCGGCTGCCTTGCCGTTGGACCATGCCGGGCCGATGGGGCTGGAGCGGGCGATATCCTCGGCGGGCGGCATCTGCTGGAGCGGGATCGGGCCGGGGTTGGAGTTGACGGCGCTGCCCGGCACCTTTGTCGCGGGCGAGATGCTGGACTGGGAGGCGCCCACCGGCGGCTATCTTCTGACCGGCTGTCTGGCCACTGGGCGGATCGCCGGGGCGGCGGCGCTGGAGAGGTTGCGGGGCTAGCGGCTACGACTTTCGCTGCATTGCGGCATGACGCTGATTCGGCTAGAAAAGAAGGACGGGGGGAAACCACTCGGACAAGCGAAAGGGTTTCCGATGGCACATACGATCACGCATTTCACGCCGGATATGCGACAGCGGCTGGATGGGCTGGTGGATCGTGTCGGCAAGGCCGTGAACAGCTATATCGACGGGCAGGCGCGGCGTGACGAGATGCAGGCGCCCGAGGACGGCAGCGACGAAGGCGCGGCGGGGACAGGGCTGCGGCATGATCGGATCATGCGTCATGTGCTGCGGCCCGGGGTCTGGGTCTGAGGGCTATCTTGCGGCGGCGCGCTGATAGGCGGGCCGCGCTTTCATCCGTTCCAGATAATCGGTCAGCCTGCTTTCGGTGATCGGGAATTTCGCCGTCAGCGCCCAGACCAGACAATGTGTCAGGATGATGTCGGGCACGGTCATGCGGTCGCCCATCAGGAATTCGCCTTCCGCCAGCCGATGGACCAGCACCTTCTGGCTGCGCTCGAATTCCCAGCGCAGGGTGTTCTTGATCGCCGACAGCCGCATTTCCTCGGGCAGCAGAAAGCTGTGCCGCGCCGCCAGCCACAGCGCCGCGTCGAATTCGTCCAGCAGGAACTGGGTCAGGCTGTCCTGACGCGCCCGGTCAAGCGTTCCCGCCGGATGGGTCAGGTCGCCATGACGGTCGGCCAGATAGGTCAGGATCGCCGTCGAATCGGTGATCGGGGTGCCGTCGTCGATCAGCACCGGCACCTTGCCCGTCGGGTTGAAGGTGACGACGCCTTCGCTGCGGGGTGTGGCGGCAACGTGCTGGAAGGGCAGGCCCAATTCCTCCAACAGCCACAGCACCCGCAGGGCGCGGCTGTTCGACGTGCCGATCACAACATACATCGTCTTTCCCCTTTCCCTCGATACGGGGTCTTCAGACATGGGGCCGCAGTCAGTCGGTCCAGTCAATGATCATCTGGGTCTGGGTGACGATCGCCGCGATCTTGCCGTCGCCTCGGGTGATGGTCGTCTGCCAGATCTGGGTGGTGCGGCCCAGATGCAGCGGCACCGCGACCGCCCGCGCCGTATCGCCCAGTCGCACCGGGCGCAGGAAGTTCGTCTTGCTTTCCAGCGTCGTGGTCGCCTTGCCTTCGGGCAGGTGCAGATGGGTGCCGGTGCCGCCTGCATTGTCGGCCAGACCCATGATCGCGCCGCCATGCAACACACCGTTGCGGTTGGACAGCAGGGGCGTGACCTCCATCTCGAATTCCACCCGCTCGGGCGTGGCCGAGATTGGCCGCGCGCCGATGTGATGGGCGTATTCGGGCTGGCTCTCGACCAGTTTGCGCAGCTGTTCGTCGTCTTTCATCCTGTCCCCGTCCTTGCTATCCGCTGCGATCATATCGCCGCAGCGCGGGAACGAAGGCAAGGGCGGATCAGGCGCGGCGGCAGGCCACCAGTTGCGAGCGGTAGAGGTTGGATCGCTGCCCGACCTCGGCGGCGACGCGCATCAGCCAGGCCTTGTTGCGATAGGTGCCGCGGGCAAAGCCGCTGCGCCCCTCGTGATAGGCCAGATATTGCGACGGCGCGTCCCATTTCGATATGCCCAGCCGCTGCGACGATCCGTGCATGTACCAGCCCATGAAATCGGTCGCGTCGGCGATGTCGTTGCGCTTGGCCCGGCGGTTGCCGGTTTCGCGCATATATTCCTCCCACGTGCCGTCCAGCGCCTGGGAATAGCCATAGGCGCTGCTTTGGCGTCCGATTGGAATCACCCCCAGCGCATATTGATGCGGCGTGCGCGCATCGCCGATGAATTTGGATTCCTGATGGATGGTTGCCATCTGGACATGCACCGGCACGCCCCAGCGCGCCTCGGTCCGTTTCATCGCCCGCAGATAGGCCGGTCGCTCGGCCACGATGGCGCAGGCGTTTTCAAGATTGCGGGGGGCCGAATAGTTGCCGCCACCGCAGGATGCGACCAGCGCCACGATCGCCAGTTTCAGAAACCTGTTCATCCTGCCCTCTTGTCGTTTTTCAGCAATCATAGGGAAAAACGCCGCAGGATAAAATCACAAAGCCTTGGATCACACCGAAAGGACTGCCTGAACGGCGCGTTTCCAAGCGGAATAACGCTGATCGCGGGTGGTGGCGTCCAGATCGGGCTGGAATCGACGGTCAAGCTGCCAGTCGCGGGCATATTCCTGCGGGCCGGGGCAGATGCCTGCGCGATAACCCGCCAGCCAGGCCGCGCCCTGCGCCGTGGTCTCGCTGTTCTTGGGCCGGTCCACAGGCGCGCCGATGATGTCGGCCAGAAACTGCATCGCCGGTTCGCTGGCAGTCATGCCGCCATCGACGCGCAGCACCGCATCGCCCGCATCGGGCCAGTCGGCGCGCATGGCCTCCAGCAGGTCGCGGGTCTGGAAGCCGACGCTTTCCAGCGCGGCGCGGGCCAGTTCGGCGGGGCCGGTATTGCGGGTCAGGCCAAAGACCGCCCCGCGCGCATCGGGCGCCCAATAGGGCGCGCCCAGCCCGGTGAACGCGGGCACGATGATGATGTTCTGGCTGGCATCCGCCTGCGCCGACAGGGCCTGCGTGTCCCTGGCATGCCGGATCAGTTGCAACCCGTCGCGCAGCCATTGCACCACCGCGCCCGCGACAAAGATCGAGCCTTCCAGCGCATAGGTCGTCCGGCCATCCAGCCGATAGGCGATGGTCGTCAGCAGCCGGTGGTCCGAGCGGATGGCCTGATCGCCGGTATTCAGCAGCGCGAAACAGCCGGTGCCGTAGGTCGATTTCAGCATGCCGGGCTGAAAGCAGGCCTGCCCGACCGTCGCCGCCTGCTGATCGCCCGCCACGCCCAGAATCGGGATCTCTCGCCCGAACAGGTCGGCGCGGGTCATGCCGAAATCGTCGGCGCTGTCGCGGACCTCGGGCAGCAGCGCGCGGGGCACGCCGAACAGTTCCAGCATTTCGTCGGACCAGTCGCCCTTGCGGATGTCGTACAGCATCGTGCGCGCGGCATTGGTGGCGTCGGTCACATGCGCCCGCCCGCCGGTCAGCTTCCAGATCAGGAATGTGTCCACGGTGCCGAAGGCCAGATCGCCCGCCTGCGCCCGTTCGCGCCCACCCTCGACGTTTTCCAGCAGCCAGGCGATCTTGGTGGCGCTGAAATAGGGGTCCAGCAGCAGCCCGGTGGTGGCGCTGACCAGATCCTCGTGGCCTTCCTGCTTCAACCGGGCGCAAAGCGCGGCGGTGCGGCGGTCCTGCCAGACGATGGCGTTATGGATCGGCTTGCCGGTCTTGCGGTCCCAGATCAGCGTGGTTTCGCGCTGATTGGTGATGCCGATGGCCTCGATCCGCGGGTTTCCCGCACGCTCGATGGCGGCGCGGGCGGTGGCGGCGGATGTGGTCCAGATATCGTCGGGGTCGTTTTCCACCCAGCCGGATTGCGGGAAATGCTGCGGAAATTCCTGCTGCGCGCTGGCCAGAACCGTCAGATCGGGGCTGAAGATCAATGCGCGGGACGATGTGGTTCCCTGATCCATTGCCAGAATCGTCATTGGCTTCCCTCCGTTCGATGTTCAGGCCGGGTTTCGGCTCATGTAATCCCCGATGGCGGTGATCTGGTCGGGCGACAGGCGCAGGCCCAGCTTGCTGCGCCGCCAGACGACGTCCCCGGCATGGCGGGCGAATTCATGGGTCATCAGCCAGCGCAGCTCGGCCTCGGTCAGGGTGGCGCCGAAATCGCGGCCCAGATCGGCGGCGCTGCCCGCCCCCGACAGGATCAGCGCCGCATCGGTGCCATAGGCGCGCACCAGCCGCCCGGCCCATTTATGGTCCAGAAACGGGTAATCATGCAGTAATTTCCCGATCAGCGCCGCCACGCCATCGACCGGGAAATCGCCGCCGGGCAGGGATGCGCCCGCTGTCCATGCAGGAGTGGCCTGCGGAAAATACGGCACCAGCTTTTCCAGCGCATGCTCGGCAAGCCGGCGATAGGTGGTGATCTTGCCGCCAAAGACGTTCAGGCAGGGCGGGCCATCGGCCTGCAATGACAGAACATAGTCGCGCGTCGCCGCCGTCGCTGTTTTCGCCCCGTCGTCATAAAGCGGGCGCACCCCGGAATAGGTCCAGGCGATCTGATCCCGCGTCACCGGCTGCGCGAAATATTCCGAGGCGAAGGCGCAAAGATAATCCTGCTCTTCAGGGGTGCATTCGGCGTCCAGCGGGCTGCCGTGATGATCGCGGTCGGTGGTGCCGATCAGGGTGAAATCGTCCTGATAGGGGATGGCAAAGATGATCCGACCATCATGGCCCTGAAAGAAATAGGCTTTTTCGTGGTCGAACAGGCGCGGCACGACGATATGGCTGCCGCGCACCAGCCGCACCGATTCCGACAGCGGCAGATGCGCCACGTCGCGGATGATCTGCCCGACCCACGGCCCGCCCGCATTGACCAGCGCGCGGGACCGGAAGACGCGCCCGTCGCTCAGCGTGATCCGCCACAGCCCATCGTCGCGCCGGGCCTCGGCCACCTGCGCGCCGACCATGATGCGGGCGCCGTGCTGTGCGGCGTCGCGGGCGTTCAGCGCCACCAGTCGCGCATCATCCACCCAGCAATCGCTGTATTCATAGGCCTTTTGCAGCCGGTCCTGCAACGGCGCGCCCTCGGGCGTGCCCTTCAGCGACAGCGAGGTCGTGCCCGGCAGGATCTTCCGCCCGCCCAGATGGTCGTAAAGAAAAAGCCCCGCCCGGATCAGCAGATTGGGCCGGTGGCCCTTTTTCCACGGCATCAACAGCGCCAGCGCCTTGCTGACCGGGGTGTCGCTTTCGAAGGTCATGCCGGGGTCCAGCGGCAGCACGAAACGCATCGGCCGGCTGATATGCGGCATGGCGCGCAGCAGCACCTCGCGTTCGCGCAGCGCCTCGCGCACCAGCCGGATTTCCAGATATTCCAGATAGCGCAGCCCGCCGTGGAACAGCTTGGTCGAGGCCGAACTGGTCGCCTGCGCCAGATCGCCCATTTCGGCCAGCGTGACCGACAAACCGCGCCCCGCCGCGTCGCGGGCGATGCCGCAGCCATTGATGCCGCCGCCGATGATGAACAGATCGCTGATCTGGGGCGTGTCGGGCATAGGCTCTCTGTCGTGTGGCATGGCGGCGGGTCAGTCGCGCAGCATGGCGGTCAGCGCGGCCAGATGATCGGCGCCCTGCCGTCGCAGCACGTCTTCCAGCGCGCGGTAATGTTCCAGCATCCTGCGCCCCTGATCGGTCAGCACCGCACCGCCGCCGCCCGATCCGCCACGGCTGCTGTCCACGACCGGCCGGGCAAAGGCGGTGTTCATTTCCTCGACCAGTGACCAAGCGCGCTTATAGCTCATGCCCATCTCTCGCCCTGCGGCCGAGATCGAGCCAAGCCGGTCGATCCGCTCCAGCAGGTCGGCCTTGCCGGGGCCCAGCACCAGCGGCGCGGCATATTCCAGCCGAAGTTTGATTTTGGTTTCGTCCGTGCTGTCCTGCTGCATGGCATATGTATCGGCCCGCGCCGCCAATCGTGCAAGTCCAAAGACGCAGCGGCAGGATGCGGTTTTCTGCGTTGCGACCGGTCTCTTCTGGGCTAAGCTTTGCGCAACATTGACGGAGGACAAGATGTCAGCAGAAGAAATCGTGATCCTGTCGGGTGCGCGCACGGCGATCGGCGGCTTCGGGGGCAGCCTGTCCTCGGTCCCGCCGATCGATCTGGCCGAAACGGTGATCCGCGCCGCGCTGGATCGGGCATCGCTTGCGCCGGACCGGGTCGGGCAGGTGGTGTTCGGACATGTCATCAACACCGAGCCTCGCGACATGTACCTCAGCCGCGTGGCCATGTTGCAGGCGGGCATCCCCGACACCACACCCGCCATGAACGTGAACCGGCTGTGCGGATCGGGCGCGCAGGCGGTGGTGTCCGCGATGCAGGCGCTGCTGTTGGGCGATGCGGATTTCGCCATCGCGGGCGGCGCCGAAAGCATGAGCCGCGCGCCCTATGCGGTGCCCTCGGCCCGGTTCGGGGCCAAGATGGGCGATCAGGTGATGCTGGACATGATGACCGGCGCGCTGACCTGCCCGATGGGCACCGGCCATATGGGCGTCACCGCCGAAAACGTCGCGGCGGAACATGACATCAGCCGTCAGGCGCAGGACGAATTCGCGCTGGAATCTCAGCGCCGGGCGGCGGCGGCGATTGCGGCGGGGTATTTCCAGGATCAGATCACCCCGGTTCAGATCAAGACCCGCAAGGGCGTCGTGGCATTTGAGGTGGACGAGCACCCGAAAGAGACCAGTCTGGACAAGCTGGCCGGTCTGAAGGCGGTATTCCAGAAGGGCGGCTCTGTCACGGCGGGCAATGCCAGCGGCATCAATGACGGCGCTGCGGCGCTGGTTCTGGCACGGGCGAATGCGGCGGGGCAGGCGGGTCTGACGCCCCGGGCGCGGATTCTGGGCTATGCCGTGGCAGGCGTGCGCCCCGAGGTGATGGGCATCGGCCCGATCCCGGCGGTTCAGGCGCTGCTGGCGAAAACCGGGCTGACGGCGGGCGATTTCGACGTGATCGAATCGAACGAGGCCTTTGCCGCGCAGGCGCTGGCGGTGAACAAGGCGCTGGGGCTGGACCCGGCCCGCGTGAACCCCAATGGCGGCGCCATCGCGCTGGGTCACCCGGTCGGCGCGACCGGGGCGATCCTGACCGTCAAGGCACTGGCGGAACTGGAACGCAGCGGTGGACGGCGCGGGCTTATCACCATGTGCATCGGCGGCGGTCAGGGCATCGCGCTGGCCATCGAGCGGCTTTGAACCCTAGCCGGCTGTCGCGGCCCCGCGCCGCGACAGCCGCAGCGCCGTGATTCCCGACAGGATGATGATGGTCGAGCCGATGATCGTCCACATATCCGGGCTTTCCCCGAAAACCAGCACACCGGCGATCATCGCAAAGACCAGCCTTGTATAGCGGAAGGGTGTGACCGCGCCGACCTCTCCGGTGCGCATGGCGATAGTCAGCGAGGTATAGGCCCCGATCCCCGCCACCGCCGCCGCCACCAGCCCCGCCCAAGTCGCGGCCGAGGGCATGACCGGCGCCGGACCAAAGGGCATGGCGATCAGGCCCGCGACGATCAGCATCGAAAAGCCCAGCACGCCCAACTGGCGGAAGGACAGGCTGGCGGGGGCGGCCCGCGTCGCCAGATCGCGCCCGGCAAAGCCCAGCATCCCGATGACGGCCAGCAGCGATAGCGGCCCGAAACCCTCGGTCCCCGGACGCAAGACCATCAGCACGCCCAGAAAACCCGCCATCACCGCAAGCCAGCGGCGCGGCCCGATGGTTTCGCCAAAGACGAAGACCGCGCCCACCATGACCACCAGCGGCGTCGCCTGAAGGATCGCCGAGGCGGTGGACAGCGGCGTCAGCGCGATGGCCAGCATGAAGAACAGCCGCCCGGTGACCTCCGACAGCGACCGCAGGATCATCGCGGGGCGCAGCATGTCGCGGCTCAGCGGGGTTTCGTCCGACAGGACGGCCCAGACGGCAAAGACGATCACGCCAAGCAGGCCAAAGCTGATCAGCACCTGCGAGATCGGCAATGAGGTCGCCGCCTGTTTCAGCAGCGTATCCTCGACGGCGAAAGCGGCCATTGCCAGCACCATGAACGCGGCGCCTTGCAGGTTCCATGCCGCGCCGTGGCGGGTTGTCTGGGTGGTCATCGGCGTTTCTCTGAGGATCATGGGTGGTATGGCCCCCTAGTCCCCCATTTGCCGGGCCGGGACAAGGCCGGGCGACGTTCCGCCCCATGCCGAGTGACCGATGTGGCCCGGCGACAACCGGGGCCGCAACAGAAACGGGCCGTCCAGATCAGACGGCCCGCGAGATCTACGGAGATGGTCCGGTTAGGGATGGAATAAGATCCGTCCGGTCCCAATCAGGGTTTACGACCCTTGGGGCTGCCCTCAGGCCACGGCCCCCCTGACTGTTCCGACACCTCTCTCCAATATCACTCTCGACACTGGACCACCTCCTTTCAATAAGTTGCCGTTGTAAGGGCAACCGTGACACAGATTGTTTTTCTGTCAATCAGATTTCTTGCCGACCTCGCAACAAATTGCGGACGATGATGCGAAATGGCACAAGAGTCAGTATTGCCAGCAACATCTTGACCAGCCAATCGGCAATTGCCAACGATATCCACAGCGACGTGACCGGACCCGCGCCCAGCAGCGCCACCTGCTCGTTCGCCCAGCCGGTATTGCCGTCTGCGGGCAGGGCGGCGGCAAAGGCGATGGTAAAGAACAGCGCCGTATCGACGCAGGACCCGATCATCGACGATGTCAGCGGCGCGACCCACCATTTGCGGTCGCGCAGGGTGTTGAAGACCACGATATCGGTCAGTTGGGCGCAAAGGAAGGCCGCGCCAGAGCCGATGGCGATGCGCAGGGTGGTCTTGTCCAGCCCGGCGGCGATCACCGAACACAGCACACCGGCGATGAAACCCGCGAAGACCACGCGGCGCGCGGCGGCGGGGCCATAGACGCGGTTCATCACCTCGGTCACCAGAAAGGCCAGCGGATAGGTGAACGCCCCCCAGGTCAGCCAGTTGCCGACCACGAATTGCACAAGGATGTTCGAGGCCACCACGATGATGGCCATGGCGAGGACGCCGGGCAGATAGCGGGTCATGGACGCGATTTCCGTTTTACAAGGTGGCGGAAGAACTCGGCCCCGCAAGGCGGGACAGCGCGGCCCATACGCCGCGCCTGCCGTCCTTGTCAATCTTGCGGCTTGATCGGCGCTGATGCGGCGGTCTCGGTCGGGTCCTGTTCGATCACGCGGTATTCGACCAGTTCGGTGCGCTGGACGAACAGGAAATTGTCGTCCGAGATCATCGTCAGCCGCACGCCGTGACCGTCATGCCATGCGGAAATGCCCTCCAGATTGTCATATTGCAGCGGCCGGGTCTCCAGCAGGATTTCCTCGTTTATCGGGCCGGTTTCGGTCAGCTGCATCCGCCGCACGCGCGAGGAAAAGCCGAGGATGCCGTGAAAGCCGCGCTCGAGCAGATAGAACCAGCCGTCCGGGCCGTAATCGGACCCGACCGGGCGCCATTCTCCGTCGCGGCGGATCGTATAGGGCTGGCTCCATTCGTCATCGCGGAAATGCAGCACCGGGAAGGGATCGTCGGGCGACAGCGAAAGTTCCGGCATGGTCATCAGCGTGCCGTCGGGCAGGATCGCCAGTGATTCGAAGCCAAGATTGACCTTCAGTTCCGGCAGGCGCGGCGGGCGGGGCAGGCGGGTGGCGGCGGCATCCGGGTCGGCATAGCCGGCGATGCGGTTCAGCCCCTCGAAGCTGATCCAGATGGTGCCGTCGGCGCCGATGGCGATGCCTTCGCTGTCGCCCTGAAAGCCGGGCTTCAGCGGCACCCCGGCGCTGTCCTTCAGATGCGCGCGACCGGCGATGTTCATGCCCCGGATGCGGCCTTCCGCGTCGCGGTCGATGCTGCCCCAGAACAGTTGCGCCCGGTCGGACAGGGCGTGAAAGCCGTGGCCGTCCTCGCTGATCTCGATGCCGGAAAAGCCGCCGAAATGGCTGACCTTTTCGCGCCAGACGAAGGTTCCGACATGTTCCAGCACAGCGGCCGGCGCAGGGGCGCCGGCCGTCAGCAGAATGATGGTCGCCGTCGCGATCAGGGTGCCGAGGCGACAGTTTGGCATTGTGCGGGCAATTCGCTCATCCGATAGGTGCGGGGGTGGCGGTAATTGGGATCGGGCGGCACGGGTTTGACGCGGCTGGGATCGATCCGGTTGCGGATCCATTCGCGCGCCTCTTCGCAGCCGTCGCCCGGCGGGGGCGGGTCCTGCACCCGGCAGATCGAGCCTTGCGGGCAGGCCAGCCGGACATGGAAGTGATAGTTGTGGGCGTTGATCGGGCGCACCTTGTTCAGCCAGCGCCGGTCGCCGGTCTCCATCTGGCACATGGCGACCTTGGCGACGGGATCGACCAGAATGCGTTCCACGCGCGGATCGCGGGCGGCGGCACGCATGATCGACATATGCCCCGGCGTCCAGTGGTTCGACAGTTGCGTGCCCGCCTGATTGGTGACCGAGACCGAGGACAGGTTCTCGCGCTGCTGCGGCGACAGGTTCAGCGAGGATGGCGGCAGCATCCAGATATCGGCGTCCAGCCCCAACTGGTGGCTGGCATGGCCGGAGGTCATCGGCCCGCCGCGCGGCTGGCTGATATCGCCGATGTACAGCCCCGGCCAGCCCGCCTGCTGCGCCGCGCGCGACAGGCCGATCAGGAACTCGATCATCTGCGGGTGGCCCCAGTTGCGGTTGCGCGACAGGCGCATCGCCTGCCAGCTTGGCCCGGATTCGGGCAGTTGCACGAAGCCCTGCCCGCAACCCTGCGAGTAAAAGCCGATCGACACCGCCGGCCCCTGCGACGCGGCGCGAAAGCCGCCGAACACATCCTTGGCCAGCGGATCTGCCGCCGCCGGTGCGGCCAGCCCCAGCATCAGGGCCGCCGTCGTCAGAATTTTGCGGATCACTGTTCTGTCTCTCCCTCCGGTTTGACCCAGACTAGCAAGACCAGCGCCAGAAGGAACATCACGATCACAGGAGAGAAGCCGATGCGCTGATTTCCGACCAGATCGGTCACGAGGGCGATGGAAAACGGCGCCAGAAACGCCGTCGCCTTGCCCGACAGCGCATAGAGGCCAAAGCCCTCGGTCGCGCGCTCCTCGGTCGTGTGGCGCACCATCATCGTGCGGCTGGCGGCCTGCAACGCGCCGCCCGCGCCGCCGATCAGCATGCCGCAGCCGAAAAAGATCAGGTCCGGCAGGCGCAGCCCTGCCAGCATCGGCTGCGCGGGCGCGGTGACGCCGAAGATCGTGTTGCGGTCCATGCCGATGATGATGGTACAGACCACGATCAGCATCAGGCTGCACAGGATGATGACGGGTTTCGGCCCCCAGAGGCGATCGGCGCGACCGCCCAGCCAGCTGACGAAGGTCGCCGCCACCGCGCTGACGACGCCGAAGACCCCGGCCAGAAACACCGGCCAGCCCAGCACCGTGCCCGCATAGACCCCGCCAAAGCCGTAAAGCGCATTCAGCGCGTCCCGCGACAGCATCGAGGACAGCAGCCACATCGCCAGGCTGCGGCGGTTGCGCAGGCTGCGGATCAGCGCCCACAGGTCGCGCATCGCCACGCCCAGCCGGATCGGCTGGCGCGGGCCGCGCGGTTCGCGCACCCACAGAAAGAACGGCACCATGAAGATCACATACCAGATCGCCACGAAGGGACCGACAAAGCGGGTGCCCTCGCGCAGTTCAGGGTTCAGCCCGAACAGCGGCTCCAGCCCGGCCAGCGTCCTGCCTGACGGGGTTTCCTGAAACAGCGCCAGCATCAGCGCCAGCGCGATCACGCCGCCCAGATAGCCGAAGGCATAGCCCGAGCCCGACAGGCGGCCGATCTCATCGCGCGGCGCCAGTCCGGGCAGCAGGGCATTGGTGAAGATGGTCGCGAACTCGACCCCGATCAGGCCGATGCCGAACAGCGTCACCGCCTGGATCAGCGCCGGCTGGTTGGGCATCAGATACCACAGCCCTGCCGCGCCGATGACGTAAAGCCCCGAGAACAGCCAGATCCACGGCATCCGCCGCCCCGACGTATCGGCGATGGCGCCAAGGATCGGCGCCAGCATGGCGATCACCGCGCCGCTGATCGCCAGCCCGTAACCCCACAGCGTCTGCGCCTTCGCGCCCGCCAGCGTGATGCTGTCGCCCATGGCGATGAAATGGCGTTGTGCGACCTCGGCGAAATAGATCGAGAAGACGAAGGTCAGCAGCAATGTATGATAGGGTTGGCTGGCCCAGTCGAAGAACCACCAGCCCCAGATCCTCTTGCGGTCCATGCCTGCCCCTTCCTGTCGCTTGGCGCAATAAGGCAGGCTGCGGTCAGGCTGACAAGAGTGCTTTTGCTTCAAGGGGTAATTCGGGGGGCCATGTCCGCTGCGCATCCGCCTCGATCCATGCGGCGACCCAGCCGGGCAGGGCGGGGCTGTCGGGGCTGTGCCCCAGCGCGGCCAGCACCTGACCCGGATCGACGATGCCCGCCGGGGATGTCACCGCCGAACGCAGCAGCATCTGGTTGCAGCACTCGCCGCGCCGCCACATGCTTTGCTCCATATAGAAGAAGCGGTGATCCCAGCCGACCATCCGCGACACCATCGAGAAACGGTCGAACATGCGGATGCGGCGGCGATAGCGGGTCGAGTTTCCGGCCACGGTGATGCCCCAGCCCCGCTGCCGCAGGATCGGCACCAGCCCCACGCGCTGCGCCATCGGAATGCGGCCCAGATCATAAAGCGTCAGGGTGCGGCCGTTGTTCAGCTCGATCCACGGGTCCAGATCCCAGGGCCAGCAGATATGGGTCGAGACATGCGCCTCCAGCGGCCCGAGGCGCGGGGCATTGCGGAACTTGATCATTTCCTTGACGAAGCGCAGCAGCGGATACATCGGCGTCCCTTCTGGCAGTTTGGCGCGGATCAGACCGGCTTGGCGCGGCGGATGGGCAAGGTCAACCACCGACGCGGCGGCAACCGGGTTGCGCCCGGCCCCCGGCGCGGCCATACAGTGCGGGAAAGCGACAAAGAGGGCACGATGGTAACGCTTTATCAGGCATTGCAACTGATCCTTCAGGTGCTGTGGTTCATCATGATCGTCCACATCATCATGTCGTGGCTGATCAATTTTCAGGTGCTGAACCTGCGTCAGCCACTGATCGCGCAGCTGTGGGACGGGCTGAACCGGCTGCTGGAACCGCTTTACGGCCCGATCCGCAATATCCTGCCCAATACCGGCGGGCTGGATCTGGCGCCGCTGGTTCTGTTCATCATCATCATCATCCTGCAGCGCGCGCTGGCGAATAACGCAGGCTTCTTTTACGGCATGTGATGCTGGACCGGCCAACAGCGGGCGATCTGCTGCGGCAGGTCTGGGGGTTCGACGGTTTCCGCCCCGGTCAGGGCGAGATTGTCGAGGCCGTGGCCGAAGGCCGGGACGTGCTGGCGATCATGCCCACCGGCGGCGGCAAGTCGCTGTGCTTCCAGCTGCCCGCGCTGATGCGCGAGGGGCTGACGGTCGTCATTTCGCCGCTGATCGCGCTGATGCGCGACCAGGTCCGCGCCCTGACCGAGGCCGGGGTGGCGGCGGGGGCGCTGACCTCGGGCAATACGCAGGATGAAACCGATGCGGTGTTCGAGGCGCTGTCGCGCGGCGGGCTGAAGCTGCTTTATATGGCGCCGGAACGGCTGGCTGCGGGCGGGACGGTGAACCTGCTGCGCCGCTCTGGCGTGACGGCGATCGCCGTGGACGAGGCGCATTGCGTCAGCCAGTGGGGCCATGACTTCCGCCCCGACTATCTGCGCATCGGCGATCTGAAACGCGCACTGGACGTGCCGCTATCGGCCTTTACCGCCACCGCCGATGCCGAGACCCGGGCCGAGATCGTCACCCGCCTGTTCGACGGGCAGGACCCCACGACCTTCCTGCGCGGTTTCGACCGACCCAATATCCGGCTGGCCTTCCAGCCCAAGGACAGCCCGCGCAAGCAGCTTTTGAACTTTGCCGCAGCGCGGCGCGGCCAGTCCGGTATCGTCTATTGCGCCAGCCGCGCCCGGACCGAGACCCTGGCGGCAGCGCTGGAACAGGCGGGTCACGCCGCCGTCGCCTATCACGGCGGTATGGAGGCGCTGCATCGTCGCGCAGTGGAAACCCGTTTCCAGCGCGAGGACGGGCTGATCGTCGTCGCCACCATCGCCTTCGGCATGGGTATCGACAAGCCGGACATCCGCTGGGTGATGCATTCCGACCTGCCCAAGTCGATCGAGGGCTATTATCAGGAAATCGGCCGCGCCGGGCGCGACGGCGACCCGGCCGAGGCGCTGGCGCTTTATGGTCCCGACGATATCCGCCTGCGCCGCACCCAGATCGACGAGGGGCTGGCCGAGGACGCCCGCAAGGCCGCCGATCACGGCCGGCTGAACGCGCTGCTGGGACTGGCCGAGGCCACAGGCTGCCGCCGCCGTCAGTTGCTGGGCTATTTCGGCGAAACGCTGGAGGGCGATTGCGGGAATTGCGATCTCTGCGCCAGTCCGCCGCGTCTGTTCGATGCCACGCAGGCGGTGCGCAAGGCGCTGTCGGCGATAGTGCGGACCGGCGAATGGTTCGGCGCGGGCCATCTGATCGACATCCTGACCGGCAACCAGACCGAAAAGGTGCGCGAGCGCGGCCATGACCGCCTGCCGACCTTCGGCGTCGGCCGCGAATACGGCAAGGGCCAGTGGCAGGCGATCTTCCGGCAGATGATGGGCCGCGACCTGTGCCGCCCCGACCCCGCCCGCCACGGCGCGCTGCATCTGACCGAGGCCGCCCATCCGGTGCTGCGCGGCGATCAGCCGGTGACGCTGCGCCATGATGTGACGCAGCGCGAAAAGCCCGCCGTGGTCCTGCGCACGCAGGTCTCGGAAGAGGACGAGCCACTGCTGTCGGCGCTGAAGGCCAAACGCCGCGCGCTGGCCGAGGCGGCGCGCGTGCCCGCCTATGTCATCTTTCCCGACCGCACCCTGATCGAGATGGCCGAGCGCCGCCCCCGCGATCTGGACGAAATGGCGCAGATCAACGGCGTCGGCGCGAAAAAACTGGACAGCTATGGTCGCGCCTTCCTTGAGGTGATCGCGGGCGAGGTGTCCGACATGCACCCGATGCGGCGCAAGCTGGCGGGGCGGCCCGAAGGTGCGCTGTTCGACCGGCTGGTCGAGGCCCAGAACCGGCTGATGCGGGGCGAGGACGGCACCGAAAAGCCGCTGTCCTGTTCGACCGGGCAGATCAAACGCATCGCCGAGACCCGGCCCGCCGATCCCGCCGCCCTGTCGCGACACCTTGATTCCGCGCGGATGGAACGGTTCGGCGCGGCCTTTCTGGCTGAAATCAGCGCCGGATAACCCTCTTTCGATCAGGATTGCGTGAAACCGGCATCGCGATTGTGACGCGGGCGGGTTTTGCGGCGTAACCTCTGGCATGGTCTTTCTGGCGATGCGGCAGCAATCCGGGGTGTGGCGATGAAACTGAACTGGTCCGACGTGACACCACGCGCCGATTACCTGAACCGTCGCAGCTTTATCGCGGCTGGCGCTGCGCTGGCATCCGCGCCCGCATGGGCGCTGACCGGCAGGCCGTCGCAACTTTCCACCGATGAGAAACCGAACACGCTGGAGCAGATCACCAACTATAACAATTTTTATGAATTCGGCACCGGCAAAGAGGACCCGGCCCGTCACGCGGGCGCGCTGACCACCGATCCCTGGTCGGTCGAGATCGGGGGCATGGTGGACCGCCCCGGCCAGTATGGTGTCGAGGATCTGGCCCCCGACAACGCGCTGGAACAGCGCATCTATCGTCTGCGCTGCGTCGAGGGCTGGTCGATGGTGATTCCCTGGATCGGGGTGACGCTGGCCTCGGTGCTGGATCGCGTGGGCGTGCAGTCCGGCGCGAAATACGTCGAGTTCCGCACCCTGCTGCGCCCCGAAGAGATGCACGGCCAGCGTTATCCGCTGCTGACATGGCCCTATATCGAGGGGTTGCGGCTGGACGAGGCCACCCATCCGCTGACGATTCTGGCGACGGGTCTTTATGACGAAGTGCTGCCCAACCAGAACGGCGCGCCGATCCGGCTGGTGGTGCCGTGGAAATATGGCTTCAAATCCATCAAGTCGATTGTCCGCATCATCCTGACCGACCAGCAACCGGCCTCGACCTGGCAGCGTATGCAACCGCGCGAATACGGATTCTATGCCAATGTGAATCCGCAGGTGGACCATCCGCGCTGGTCGCAAGCAACCGAGCGGCGGATCGGCGCGGGCCTGTTCGGCGGACGGCAGGAGACGCTGATGTTCAACGGCTATGGCGATCAGGTGGCGCAGCTCTATGCCGGGATGGATCTGGCGAAAGATTATTGATGGCGGCGTGGCTGAACCGCTGGCTGCGGCGGATACCCGTCTGGCTGGTCTGGCTGCTGGGGCTGATTCCGCTGGCATTGCTGAT